>JALCBJ010000053.1:37052-45772 GCA_028066595.1 Thermoanaerobaculia bacterium | reverse complement strand
TTCCCCACTGCTGCCTCCCGTAGGAGTCTGGACCGTGTCTCAGTTCCAGTGTGGCCGATCGCCCTCTCAGGCCGGCTACTGATCGTCGCCTTGGTGAGCCGTTACCTCACCAACTAGCTAATCAGCCGCGGACCCCTCCAATAGCGATCGCTTCCAAGGATAGGCGATCTTTCCTCCACCGACCGAGGCCGATGGAACGTATGCGGTATTAGCTTAGGTTTCCCCAAGTTGTCCCCCACTACTGGGCAGGTTGTCCACGTGTTACTCACCCGTTCGCCGCTCTACTCACGACCGAAGTCGCTTTCGCGCTCGACTTGCATGTGTTAGGCACGCCGCCAGCGTTCATTCTGAGCCAGGATCAAACTCTCCAGTTTTAACCTGACAAGCGTCCGACCGAAGTCGGCGCTGTTTTTTCGCGTTTGTTCGTACTGAACGTACGTTGTCGCAAGAGTGTGATTCGCCGAAGCGAGTCACTCTCTAGAATCGTCGTTGGCATCTCTCTATTCAGTTTTCAAAGAACCGGCGCCGCTCCCGCATCGAGAGCTGCGACCTGTGATCCTACCTTCACCGCGCAAGTGCGTCAAGAAGATACGACCGGCCCGACTCGACAATAAACGGGCGCTCCGCTTTAGGCGGCTGGCAGCCGACATGACGTAGCAACTTGAGTTGCGACACGTCGACCCGGGCGGCGCATCATACGACGACCGTCCCAGGCTGTCAAGATCGTTTTCGTTCGTATCCACTCTGCCGTTCCGGAGAGGAGCCGGTGGCTTGGCGGTGGTCAGCAGGACGCTTGAAAGAACGTACGGCGGTTGCCCGCCGCGGGCTGCGCATTGTAGCTACCGATCGGAAGCCTGTCAACCCTTTCGTCCCTCTTCTCTGCGGAGTTCAGGACGGCCAACGAGGGCCGGGAAAGGGGCGGCCGAGAGGCCGCTGCGCCCCCCGGCGAGGACGGTGCCGAGCACCTGTTTCCGCCGCGGGAGGCGAACTATAGGTGGCCTCCCGAGTGGTGTCAACCCCAGTGTCGGGATTTCTGTCGCGATTCTTGGCCGGGCCTCGATATCCCGCCGTTTTTCAACCGAAAACGACGCGTCGCCCAGCGACTCGCCAGCGCTCGGAAAGGAGCCGACCCATCGCCCGAGGGTACAGGACGTGCTCCTGGCTCAAGATCCGTGCCGAGAGCTCTTCGGCGTCCGCGCATCCATCCACCGGCACGGTGGCTTGCGCAACGATCGGTCCCGAGTCCAGGCCGTCGTCCACCAAGTGGACGGTGCAGCCGGAAACCCGCACTCCGTAGTCCCAGGCCTGCTCTTGTGCATGGAGGCCCGGAAATGAGGGCAACAAGCTGGGATGGATGTTGACGATCCGTTCGGGAAAGGCCTCGACGAAGGCAGGGCTGAGGATTCGCATGTAGCCAGCCAGGCAAATCCAGTCGACCTCGGCCTCGCGCAGCGCTTCGACGACCAGGAGATCGTGCTCCCGACGCTTCCGTCCTTCATGTGGGATCGCCACCGTCGCCAGCCCGAGTGATCTGGCTGTCTCGATACCAGGCGCACCCTCGACGTTCGATACGACCAACGCGATCTCCGCCTCGATATCGCCGCTGGCGACGGCACGCTGCAACGCCTGGAAATTGCTGCCCCGGCCGGACAGCAGGATTCCCAGACGTGCGGTTCGAGTCAAGACCCTTCCGCTCCCTCTCCGGAGAGCTCGACGCCACGATCTCCGGCCACGACCTCACCGAAAACGAACGGCTCTTCTCCGTGATCTCGTAACTCCGCGAGTACCGTTTCCAGGCCTTCCCGACGAACCACCAACGCCATGCCGACGCCCATGTTGAAGACCCGGAACATCTCCTGCCGCTCGATTCCACCGAGGCGCTCGATGGCTCGGAACGGTTCGGGCACTTCCCAGCTGTCGGTATGCACTACGGCGCGGCATCCTGCGGGCAAAGAGCGTGGCAGGTTGTCGACGAGGCCGCCACCGGTGATGTGTGCCAGAGCTCGAAGCTCGTCGCGGCCGAGCAGCGGGCGAACAGCACGGAGATAGCTCTTGTGCACGTCGAGTAGCCATTCGCCTACGGTACGTCGTGGTTCCACATCTGGAATCGGATCGTCCACCGTGAGACCCTGGCGCTCGAAGAGAACATGACGTGCGAGGGAGTATCCGTTGGTGTGTAGTCCGCTCGACGGCAACCCGACCAGGACGTCGCCGACACTCACCTTGGAGCCATCGAGGATCTTGGGTCGATCCACCAAGCCGACGACGAATCCCACCAGCTCGTAGTCGCCTGGCTGGTAGAAGCCCGGCATTTCTGCGGTCTCGCCACCGAGAAGAGCACAGCCGTTCTCGCGGCAAGCCGAGGACACACCTTCGACCAGCTGAACCACCGACCCTGACTCTAATACGCCGGCGCCAACGTAGTCGAGAAAGAGCAGCGGTTCCGCGCCTTGCACCAGGATGTCGTTCACGCAGTGGTTCACGAGGTCGCGACCGACGGTCGAATAGTCTCCCACCAGTCCGGCCACCCGCAGCTTCGTTCCGACGCCGTCGGCCGATGACACGAGCACCGGTTCCTCGAGCCCCTCGAAGCTCGGGCGAAACAGACCGCCGAACGAGCCCAGCTCCGACAGCACGCCGGGCGTGGTCGTAGCGCGCACCAAGTCCTTGACTCGGTGAAGTGCCTCGTCCTGGGCGTCGATGTCGACCCCCGCGTCTCGATAGGCACTCTGCTGTTCTTTCGACATGGAACCTCTCTAGGTGATCAGCTCTTGGCTTCGGTGAGGATGGGAAAGAGGTTGCCCTGCTTTGCTCCCGCCGCGCTGACCGGCACTCGATAGCCGCCGGACCAGCAGGCGGTACAGTAGCTCTCGGGCGGCCCCGACAAGCAGGAGAGCATGCCGTCCACCGTCATATAGCCCAGACTGTCGGCCTCGACATAGGCACAGATCTCGTCCACGTCTTTCTGTGCTGCGATCAATTCCTTACGCCGCGGCGTGTCGATGCCGTAGTGACACGGCCACTGAGTGGGCGGCGAGCTGATGCGTAGATGGACTTCGCGGGCGCCCGCCTCTCGCACCATCCGGACGATCTTGCGGGAGGTGGTACCTCGGACGATCGAGTCATCCACCAAGACCACCCGCTGACCCTCGATCAGGCGGCGGACCGGGTTGAGCTTGACTCGCACGCCGAAGTCGCGAATCTCCTGCTTGGGCTGGATGAAGGTGCGGCCGACGTAGTGATTTCGGATCAGACCCATCTCGAACGGGATGCCTGACTGATCTGCGAAGCCGAGCGCCGGAAAAAGACCGCTGTCGGGTACTGGGGAGACCAAATCGGCTTCGACGGGCTGTTCCCTGGCCAGCACACGCCCCATCTCCGTGCGCACCTCCGACACCGGGTCGCCGAAGATCTCACTGTCGGGTCGCGCGAAATAGACGTGCTCGAACGCACATCGACTGGCCTGGGCCTCCGCAACGTTTCGAAGTTTACGGCGTTCGACGTTCCCCTCTCGGGCGACCACGACCTCTCCGGGCTGCAGCTCACCCACCTTGCGGGCCCCTAGGAGATCCAGGGCACAGGTCTCCGACGCGAAGCAGGCGGCGCTACTTCGATTCTGGCCCAGGCCCGCACCCTCGGATGTCAGCTCACCTTCGATCAGCGGGCGAAAACCCCATGGATCCCGCGCCGCGATGACGGCATCGCGCGTCAGCAGCAGGAGTGAGTAGGCCCCGCGGATCTGCGACAGCGCCAGCATCAGCGAATCGACGACGTCCTCGCGCGGATTCTTCGCCATCAGGTGGAGGATGACCTCGGTATCCGAGCTGGTCTGGAAGATCGACCCCTCTTGTTCCAATCGGTGCCGAAGATCCATGGCGTTGGCCAGATTCCCGTTGTGCACGATGGCCAGCGGCCCCATAGCGGTCATCACGACCACCGGCTGGGCGTCGGCAATCATGCTCCGGCCGGCCGTGGAGTAGCGCGTATGACCGATGGCGCGCTCACCCTGCAGTGCCGTCAGTACGCGGGGAGGGAAGATCTCACGGACTTCACCCATTCCTCGCTCGACACGCATCTGGCGGCCATCCCAGGATGCCAAACCTGCGCTTTCCTGCCCGCGGTGCTGCAGGGCGTAGAGGCCGAGATAGGTCAGGTTGGCGGCGTCGGAATGCGACTCGATGCCGAAGATGCCACACATGGCGAGTCGGTGGATCCTTTGCGGGCTGGCTGGGAGTCGTTGCGTCGGCGGGGGGTCGGAGACGATGCGGCTGACACCGGGAGACTACATCAGTCCGGCCGTTCGTCCAATCTCTAGCAGACGGTGATGGAACCCGGCGGAACGAATTTCCGTCTGCTGCTCCGACGAACCGTTTGGCCTTTGCCCGGTGGCTAGGCCAACCTCCCCCGACCCGGAGACTTTGCATGACATCCCTGCTCCACGACCTGCATCACGGGTGGCGCGCCCTACGAAAACGATCCGGATTCACCGTCGCAGCTGCGCTCGTTCTCGCCGTCGGCATCGGCGCCGACGTGACCCTGTTCAGCGTCGCTAACGGCCTGCTGCTGCAAACTCCACTGGCAGACGTACCGGAACGCATCCTCAACGTCCACGCGGAGGCCGCCGACGGCTCGGGTTTCCACGGGTTCTCCTACCTCGACGCGGTCGATATGGGGCACGACGAAGAGACCGTACTGGTGGCACCCTGGTCATTGAGTATGGTGAGTTTGAGCACACCGACCGCCTTGGAGCCAACGGAGCCAAGGATCACCGCGAGCCAACTCGTCGGCCACCGATATTTCGATGTGTTCGGCGTGCCCCCGGCCGCGGGACGCTACTTCAACGCCGATTCGGTCGCCGAGAACTCAGATGTCGTGGTGGTTGGCCACCGCCTCGGCGAAGCGCTCGGTGAGGATGCGATCGGCAGCACGGTCCGGGTGAACCAACGGCCTCTGACCGTCGTCGGTATCGCACCGAAAGGGCTCACCGGGCCCATCGGGCTTGTCGAGACCGAGCTTTGGATGCCTCTGGAGCTGCAACCGCTGATCGAGCCCAGTCTGGATCTTGCACAACGAGGTTCCGTCTGGCTCGAGATGGTAGTCCGTCTTCGGGACGGCGTCTCCGAATCCCAAGCGGAGGCATTGCTCGACGCTCGCTATGCACAGCTCGCCGAGCTCCGCGCCGCCGGCGAGGGCGGCCCCGTGAACGGCCAGGTCGTCGAGACCGGCGTTCACCTCACGCCGCTCGGCCAGGTGCCGGGACAGGCGAGGGGTCCCATGAAGGTTTTCCTCGGTATTTTGCTCGCAGCGGTCAGCTTGCTACTGCTACTCACATGCTTCGACGTCGCTGGCATGTTGCTGTCGCGAGCGGCGGAGCGGCAGCGGGAATTTGCGGTCCGCCTGGCGCTCGGCGCCGGGCGAATCCGGCTGGCGCAGCAGATGGTGACGGAGAATCTCTTGTTGTTCGCGCTCGGTGGCAGTGCCGGCCTGCTTCTAGCCCATTGGGCCACCCGCTTGCTAGCCCAGGTCCAACTGCCTCTTCCCGTCGATCTGGCGGTTGACTTCCGAGTCGACACCACCGTCTCTCTCTATTGCTTTGGCGTCACACTGCTGGTGGGAGTGCTCTTTGGCATGACACCCGCGTTCTACGGATCCCGCCTCGATCTCCGGTCTCATCTCAAGGACGGCGCTGCCCGTGGCGGGACCCGACTGCGAGGCCGCAGGTTCCTGGTAGCGGCCCAGATCGCTGCGGCGATGATGCTGCTGACCGTCTCAGGTCTCTTTCTGCGCGCTCTGGTCGCAGCCAACCACATGGATCCCGGATTCGAGCCAGCCAACGTCCAGATGGCACAGCTCGACCTCTCGGTGCACGGCTATTCGAAAGAGGCCGGTCTCGACTTGTACCAACAGCTTCACGATCGGATCGAAGCTCGGCCAGGTGTGACCAGCGCCGGCTATCTACGATTGATGCACCTGGGCCTCGGCAATATGACCACTGACTTCTTACCCGAAGGACACGAGCCGCCGCCCGGCAACACGTCCTATGGCACCGACTACACAGTGATCGACGACGGCTATTTCGAGACGTTGGGCGTGCCGCTGCTCGCGGGACGGGGCTTCGGGGCGCACGATCGCGACGGCGTGGTGATCGTCAACGAGGCCGTTGCGCAGCGCTTCTGGCCGGGCCGGAGCCCTCTCGGCCAGCGCATCCACTTGGGTGATCGCACGGCGCCGACAGCGGAGATCGTCGGCGTCGCTGGCACCGCGAGCTATCGCAGCCTCGGCGAGGAGCCACGCTTCTATCTCTATCTACCGATGAAGCACTACTACGAATCCGAGATGACGCTCCTCGTGCAGCACGATCCCGACATGCCGGGCGACCGGATCGCCAGCGCAGTGAGGGAGGAGATCCGCGCCCTCGACCCCGACATGCCGGTCACGGCCGCAGTCGCGGTGTCGGACTTCATCGCGATCTCCCTGCTGCCCCAACGCATCGCCTCCGCCGTATTGTCGTTCGCTGGCTTGGTTGGTTTGTTGCTGGTCGCCGTCGGTATCTACGGCATCACTGCTTTTGCCGTGGTGCAGCGCACCAGGGAGATGGGCGTGCGTAGGGCGCTGGGCGCCACCGGTCGCGACGTACTGCGGCTAGTGCTCGGTGAGGGGCTTCGCCTAGCCATGGCGGGCATCGCCGCCGGTTGGTTACTGTCGCTGGGAATCGCCCAGCTACTGCGGGGTTTTCTCCCCGGCATCAGCCCTCTCGACCCTTGGGTCTTTTCGCTGATCCCCTCTATTCTCCTGCTGGCCGTGCTTTTCGGCTGCCTGGTACCGGCGCAGCAGGCGGCCCGGATCCATCCCCTGGAAGCTTTGCGCTACGAGTAGCAACCCAAGACCGACGCCGAGCGCCAGAGCCGCTAGATACGTCAACGGATCGAAAGGAGCGCGGACCAGACTGAGCGGAGTCTGACGGATTGCTGGCTGTGCTAGGAGTCCTCCTGCACCCCGGGCACAACGGTTCGAAAACCAATGTAGGGCGTTCGATCTCGTTCTGAGAGTCGATAACGCAAGGCACTCCGGAGATCTTCGATCTCGAGCACGTACGCGCCGCCGCGAAGCACCCTGCGGATCTCTCCGGCGGAGTCTTCGTCGTTCACCGGGTTTTTCGCCTCGTCCGAGGGAACCACGGATCCGTCGAAAGACAACGTCACTCGCAGTAGATCGTCGCCCAGGACGGCGTCGAGACCCAGAATGTCGTAGGCGCCGTTGCCGAAGATGTCGCCTGCTGGATCGGTCGCGGATTCCTTCGATCGAACGGGGCCGACCGGTTCAGATTTCACCTCGCCGCGCATCGGGAAGTTCCCCACATCGCGACTCCATGGCGTAGCTTCGTTTCCGAAATCGCTGGCTGCGATCTCGCTCTCGGTGGGCGCACCCAAGACTGGGTGAGAAAACAGAACAGCAAGTAGAACCAACAGATGACAGAGGCGATGAGATCGCCAAGAGATGCGAAACATAAGGGACCCCCACGAAGATTCCAAGCGCCAGGTAGAACATTACTTACAACAAAGGAAGCACTTACGACAAAGACTGCCTAAGAAAGAGCGCCGCAATTTTACTATCATCGGCCACCCAACTGCAACCCTGACGGCAATCCTCATCTAAAATTCATTGACAAAAGAAAGCATCCACCTTGGCTTCGATCTTCCAGTCTGGAACAGCGAATCCGCTGAAAACGTCGTTGAATATTGATAGATATACGTTAAGAGATTCTATCTTCGACGTAACTCCACTGGTGAAATAACGTCTTGAGTTAACATCTTCAGAAGCCTCGCTTTCGTTTCCGGCTCAGTCGTCGCCAGTTCACGAAAATACAACGGAGAGCCGCGCCACCGACGACAGGCGAGTGACGATGGACGGCGAGGGCGACGATCCGGCCGCTACTGCCAGAAGTCGTCCACCGGCTCGCCCTGTTTCTCTTGCTCCGCAGACTTCCAAGCCTCGAAGGATTCCTGGTCGTGGACCACCAAGAATCCCCGCATTCGCGAGTGTCCGAGCCCACAGAGCTGGGCGCAAGCGATCTCGTAGACGTAGGTCGAAGGATCGTCGAGTCCGAGGCGCCGACCCATCTCCTCGCTGGTGACCGTGGGCCGGAACGCAATGGTGGTTATGCTGCCAGGAACGACGTCGCGCTTCACCCGCATTTCGACGATCGAGAACCCGTGGATCACGTCCTTGGAGGACATCCTGAGAACGGCGACACGGTCGACAGGTAGATGTAGCTGGTTCACCAACACCAGATCGTCGGCCGCCCGGGGATCGTTCCGGTCGAGGCCGACCGGATTGATCTCCTCGTCCACCAGCGAGGGCTCAGTGGTTCCGAACTCTCCGTCTGGTCCCGGGTAGTGGACATTCCAGGCGTACTGCTGGGCGACGATGCGGACTTCGACCGCATCGTCCTCGATCGTCTCCCCGAGGCGAGCCGAGAAGAGCGGGATCGAGAGGCCGATGAGTATGACTGCTTCCGCCGCGACGACGGTCACCTCTACCCACATGGGCCAGCGATGTTTCAGCGATTCTTCCTGGTTCTCCGAGCTCTCTTGACGAGTCGCCCGGAACCTCCACAACGAATAGAAGAAGACCGCGCTCCAAGCCAGGAACAAGAGCCCGGCGAGGACATGGACCCAGATCGTCACTCGATCGAGACCGCCACCGTGATCCGACGCCAC
>JALCBJ010000053.1:0-36952 GCA_028066595.1 Thermoanaerobaculia bacterium | reverse complement strand
GGACATGGACCCAGATCGTCACTCGATCGAGACCGCCACCGTGATCCGACGCCACCGGCGGTAGCAACCAGCCCGACGTCATGACGGTTCCTTCTGGCGAGAGATCCGAACGCGGCGCCACGCCCACCAGGCACCGCCCGACAACACGACGTAGACCGTGGCCACAAGGAAGCTGGCAGCCCACAACGCTGCGCGACCCGTCTCCGGATCGTCGCCGCCGTAACAGAGAGGACAGGCTGCGGTCGGATCGACCAGGAGTAACCAGACAAGCGCGCTCAGGAGCGCGACGAACGCCCTTCTCACCGGCCGCCCCCAGCGATGCGCAGAAAGATCCAGGCCGATCCGAGCGCTGCCAGGAACATCACCAGCGCAGCGGCACCGAGGGCCAGACCGAGCTCCTTTTCGGAGAACGACGTCGTCTGTCTCGGCCCATCGAGCACGTGGGAGCCGGAACCTGTCCACCATTCCGGCGACCCTCCGTGCGCCGCAGCACCCCAAGGGTCGTCCGACCTCGGCCCGCGCCGCAGGGTCCACACCACGTTGATCAGGAACGGCAGTTGGCCGATCGCGAGAATCCAGGCGCCATGCGTGGTGGCGTCGTGAAGACCCATCTGATCCTGCCAACGGGCAAAGAGCGCACCGCCGTCCCAGTAGCGGCGTGGCATGCCGGAAAGTCCCTGGACGAGCATATGGGTGAAGAGGCTGATCATGCCGATCAGACTCGGCCAGAAATGCAAGTGGGCCAGCCGGCGGTTGGGCACCCTCCCTGTCCAGCGCGGTAGCCAGTGGTAGAACGCGGCGAAGAGCGCGAAGAGCGTTCCTGGACCGACCAGCAGATGAAAGTGCCCCACGACGTAGACCGTGTCGTGCAGGTGCACGTCCGACGCTGCCATGCCCAGCGGCAGTCCAGTCAACCCGCCCAGCGCGAAGAGCGGAAGGAACGCGAGGGCAAACAACATCGGTGGTGTGAAACGGATCGAGCCACCCCACAGGGTTAAGAGAAGTGAGGTACCCACCACGACAGAGGGAATCGACACGATCATCGTCGTCACCTGGAAGAACGCCGCCATCTCCGGACCCATACCCGTGAGAAACATATGGTGCGCCCACACGAGAAAGGAGACGACGCCCAAGAACAAGATCGAGCGCAACGCCATGTCACGACCCCACAGCCGCGTTCGGGCGTGGACTTTGTACAGCTGCGCCACCACGCCGAGGGCCGGCAGCACCAGTACGTAGACCTCCGGATGGGCGAGGAACCAGAAGAGGTGCTGCCAGAGAACCGGACTGCCGCCGGGTCCTGCGATCGTCTGCACCTGCCCCGCCACCACGAGATCCGCCGGCACGAAAAAACTGGTGCCCAGGTGTCGATCGGAAAGCTGGAGCAGGGCGCCGGCGGCAAACGGCGGCAATGCCAGCAGCTCCAAGAACGCCGCCACGACCATCGTCCAGACGGCGAAAGGCATGGCCCACAGCGTCAAGCCTTCGCGCCGACATTGCACGACGGTGACCAGCAGACTGACCGAGACGAACAGCGCTGACATCGCTGCGAGGACGAGCGCCACGAGCCACCAGCTCTGGCCATCGGTTCCGAGGGTCGACAGCGGCGGGTAAGAGGTCCAGCCGGCCTGCGCAGCTCCGCCCGGCGCCCACAGGCTCGCGAACAGCAGCAGTCCTCCCAACACATGCAGTACGAGCCCCGCGGCATGAAGCCGAGCAAACGCGAGGCGCCGGCTGCCGATCATCGCCGGCACCAACCAGGTACCGAGTCCGGAGAGCGCCAGCGGCACCACGCCGAAGAACACCATCATCGTGCCGTGGACCGCTCCCAACTGGTTGTAGAGCTCGGGCAACATGTGCCCTTCGGGTGCGCGCTCGGATCCGAACAACCAGCTCAATCCGGGTACCGGGCGTGTCGGTTCCGCCAGTTGCTGACGAATGAGAAGCACCGCGACAAACGCGAGGAGCACGAAACAAGCCGACGATACGGCGAATCCCAGCGCCAACAAGCCGGGGGAGGGCCCCCTCGGATCGGATGTCTTTGCCGTCGTCACGACGCCGATGATAGACAACGGCGGGCCGCGCCGTTCGACGACAAGAACTCTTCAAGGAGACTCGCCATGCAAAGCCTTACGATCCGCTCTCAGGGAATCCTGCTCGCCCTCGTCTTGTGCCTCACGACACCGACTCTCGTGCTCGCCGGAACTCTGGAAGGTACGGTCGTTTACCGCGGCGCCGTGCCCAAGCTGCCGACCGTGGACATGAATGCCGATCCGCAGTGCGCCGCGCGCCACGATGGCACCGTCACCTCATCGGTTCTCGTGCTCGGAAGCGAGGCGAATGGTGGCCGGACCCTTGGCAACGTACTCGTCCAGATCACCGGTCGGCTCCCCGCGAGCCCACCAGCGAGCGGTACCGTCGTCATCGACCAGGTCGGTTGCCTCTACGAGCCCCGCCTCGTCGGCGTGCAGCTGGGCCAGAGCCTCGAAGTGCGTAACTCGGACGGCCTCATGCACAACGTCCACTTTCTGCCGAAGCAGAACGAGGAGAAGAACCTCGCCATGCCGCCGTTCCTGAAACAAGTGAAGGTGGACTTCGCGAAGCCCGAGCCGGCGTTCCCAGTGAAATGCGATCTCCATCCCTGGATGAAAGCCTGGGTCGCTGTTCTGGAGCACCCCTACTTTGCGACCACGGGCCCCGATGGCGTCTTTCGCATCGAAGGCGTTCCTGCCGGTACCTACACGGCGGCTGCCTGGCACGAGAAGCTCGGCAGGGTCGAGAGTGAGGTCACAGTACCGGCGGACGGATCGACGACCGTCAATCTCGTCATGAGCCGCTAAGGGGAGCCGTCGGAGTCGAGCTAGGTTCGACTCCGATCCCGTGGAGGACCTGCGAGGGCGAAGGTCGTGGCCTTCCTCCATCGCTTCATGCCCCGAACTGCCGTAAGTGGTAGTCGAGGTGGCGCGCACTGAGAAGCCCCCAAGTCTCCGCCGAAAGCAAACCAAACATCGGATGACGCGTCGTTTCGGTGGCTACGGCCATACGATCCATCAGCCCGTAGAGCGCCTCCCGATCTGCCTCCCAGTCCGTCGCCCCGGTGGTCTTCATCTCCGGCGCGGTCTTCACTTTGCCCTTGGGCGGCTCCATTCCGAGGCGGATGATGAGGAAGGGCAGGACGGTTCGGGTGAACAGTGACGAGCGGTCTTTTGTCGGCAGATCTCCGAGCGCCACGCGTATCTGATCCGACACGTGGCAAAGCATCTGGTGGGCATCCATGGTGCCCCAAAGCCCACGAGTGTCGGGCTCCAGCCCGGCGATACGCCTCTTGAACTCGGCAAGATCTTCGGATCTCTGCAGCGACGCAGGCATGACCCACCTCAGAGAAGACGTCGGCGCCGCAAGCCGCCCCGCTTCTTTTTCAGTTCCTTGTAGTGCTCGATACCCTCGAGCTCGTGGCGCGGAATGGTCCTACCGATGACCCGCTCGATGTCGCCGATCATGACTTTGTCTTGCCATGTACCGATGGTCGAGACGATGCCGACGGCCTGACCACGGGCCGTGCGTCCGGCTCGATGAACGTAGTCCTCGACGGTATCGGGCAACTCGTAGTTGACCACGTGCTGAAGCCGCGGGACGTCGATACCTCGTGCTGCGACATCGGTGGCGGCGAGAATCCTCGTGCTGCCTTGGCGGAAGCCCTTGAGCGCCCGGACGCGCTGGGCCTGCGTTCGGTCGGAATGAATGCGCTCGGCCTCGACGCCAGCGTTCTGTAGCTGTCGTGCGAGCCACTCGACATCGATCTTGCGGCGCGCGAAGACCAGCGTCGAGCCTTCGACCTCCTTCAGCAACTGCACGAGCGCCTCTTTCTTGTCGCTGTCCTGCGTCACCAGATACAGACGATGCTCGATCCCCGAAGCAACCTTGTCCACCGGACGCTGGTCGACCAGGTAGGGATCGTCCATGAAGCGCTGAGCGAGGCGCTCGATCGGTGGCGGCATGGTGGCCGAGAACATCATGGTGCGCCGATCCTCCGGAACCTGAGTCAAGATCTCCTGGATCTGCGGCAGGAAGCCGAGGTCCAACATGTGATCGGCCTCGTCGAGCACCAGTTCCTCGACGTCCCGAAGGTGGACGTTCCGTCGCCGCATGTGATCCGCCAAGCGACCAGGAGTGGCCACGAGGATGTCGGGCTTGCGCCGCAGCGCCTGAATCTGTGGACCAAACTTGACGCCACCGATGATAACGGCGGTCTCCAGCTCGTGGTCGCGGCCGAAGGAATCGAGAAACGCCTTGGTCTGCAGCGCAATCTCACGCGTGGGACAGAGGATCAGCCCGCGCACCCCGCGACCGTGGGTCAGGCGTTCGGCCAGAGGCAAACAGAAGGCCGCGGTCTTTCCCGAACCCGTTTGCGCCAGACCGATGATGTCCGTACCTTCGAGCGCGATGGGAATCACCGCTGCCTGAATCGACGTCGGATGACTGAAGCCCAGACCTTCGATGGTGTCGATGATGGCCGCGGACAGTCCGAGACTCTGCCAAGTGTCTTCGATGACCTCGAGCCCGACCTGAGGAATGGCGCCGGTGAACATACCCTCTTCCAGGTCGTTCTCGTCGAACTCTTCCCGCTCGTCGGCGGGCAGAGCATCGAGCTCGGAAGGCGGTTCGCTCTCCGGCGAAGCTTCGGCGCCGTCCTCTTCGCCGCGGTCGAACTCCTCGTGCTCGTCGGCGGGCAAAGCATCGGGCTCGGGAGGCATTTCACGCTCCGGCGAAACCTCGGCGTCGTCCTCTTCGCCCCAACTGTCGTCCTCGTCGTCGACCGCGGTGCGCATCAAGCTCTCGAACGTCTGATCGGTCGAGACGGCGGCATGGGCGGTGAGACGAACCGTCTCCTCTTCGTCTTGAGGTCCCTCGAGACGCTCTCCAGGCTCGTCGCCTTGCTGGCGGTCATCGGGACTATCGGCTTCCCTGCGCTCGGCTTCTGCGAAGAGGTCGTCTTCGGATGGTCGGTCGCCTGCGGATTCCGCGGGCTCATCCTCCTCGAGGATCAAGTGACCCGCATCCTCCAGCACATCGAGCGCGTCATCGAGATCATCCTCCAGCAAGAACAAGTAGTCGGTTGCGAAGGTGGACAGTACATAGATACTGATCTCGGCTTCGGCGAGCGGCGAAGCGATCGAAGCGAGTACGCCGATCTCTTCGAAATCGAACTCACCTACAACCTGCACCATCCGGCGACCACCCTCGTGGTGGACACCGTTGGGTACGAGCTCGTGGGGCGCCACAAGGGTCAGCTCGTCATGCGTACGAGTGGCGCTGTAGACAGCTGCGTCGTGAATCCACTTAGGAATACGCGCACGCGGGTGCATGCGACAGACGGCATAGGCTCCGGGATGCACGCGGAGGGCGAGACGGCGGGTACCGTCCGACTCCTCCGGACAGGCCTGGGATCGGGACTTGGAACTCATAGAACCTCTCGGCTTCGGCTGCCGGGCGGATTCGGGCAGAGCCGGTACGTGAAGATGCGTTCTTCGGGATGAAACCGACCCCTCGACACATCACGAATTTCGGCGTGCGACCCGCGGGCTCTCCGAGGCTGCCGAGCGGGGCGCGGTCGCAACACGTGACGCGGAGCTTGCCGGCTCGGCGAGTGTAGCAGGCTCCGGCCCAAGCTCTGCGACCAGGAGCCTGGTGTACGATACCGACACTTCTTTCGGCAATGATTCCCGCCAAAACGCGCTCTCAGGGCCCCCCGAACAGCTCTCCGCGCGTCCCAACGCCAGGAGACCTTGCAATGTCCACTCTCGATCGCGGCAAGTTCAATTCCCGTTTCGGCTTCATCCTGGCCGCCGCCGGCTCCGCCATCGGCCTCGGCAATATTTGGCGATTCCCCTATACCGCCGGCACTCATGGGGGTGGCGCCTGGGTCATCATGTACATCGGCTTCGTGTTCCTCATTGGTGTGCCGGTGCTTTTCGCAGAGCTGTCCATCGGCAACAGTACGCAGACGAGTCCGGTAACGGCATTCAAGAAGCTGGTTCCTAACTCCTGGTGGCCAGCACTCGGCGGACTCGGCGTGCTTACCGGCTTTGGCATACTGTCGTTCTACTCGGTGATCGCCGGCCTCACCGCGATGTACGCTGGTTTTGCCATCGGAGGCAAGTTCGGAGGAATCGACATTGCGCAAAGCGGCGAGATCTTCGGCCAGATCGTCGCCAGTCCAGTATGGATGATCGGAGTATCGTTCGGCTTCCTGCTCGTGACCGCACTGGTCGTGCGCAAGGGCATCGGAGGCGGCATCGAGAAGGCGGCAACATGGCTCATGCCGATCCTCTTCGTCTTCCTGTTGATTTTGGTAGCCCGCGCGCTTACTTTGCCGACGGCGGGTGAGGGCCTGGCCTTCATGTTCAAGCCCCAGCTCGACGAAATCTCTTTCCAGGGGATCGTGTCGGCACTTGGCCAGGCGCTCTTCAGCCTTTCCCTCGGCATGGGCGCTATGATCACCTACGGTTCCTACTTGCCGAAGGAAGAGAATTTGCCGGCGTCGGCCATGACGATCGCCGTCTTCGACACTTGCATCGCCATCCTGGCTGGACTCGTCATCTTTCCGGCCCTATTTCTCGTAGGCGCTGAGCCTGACAAAGGACCTGGGCTGATCTTCGTGGTCATGGGCGGCATCTTCGACGCAATGCCGGCCAGCAACCTAATGGCGTTCATCTTCTACGGCCTGCTGTCGATCGCCGCTCTAACGTCGACCATCAGCCTGCTGGAAGTCATCGTAGCCTACCTCGTCGATGAGCGGGGATGGCGACGTGAGAGGGCGACTTGGGCCGTCGCGAGTTCCTGCTTTGCGCTGGCGGTTCCCAGTGCCTTGTCTCTCGGCGCCAGTGCTTCCCTCTCTAGGATCACCGAAAAGAAGGGCTTCCTCGACATCGTGGATATGCTCTGTGGAACCTACTTCCTCACGTTTGGCGCCATGTTGATCTGTATCTTCGTTGGCTGGAAGTGGGGCATCAAGGCGGCCGTCGCCGCGATTGAACACGGCGGTCACAAGATGCCAGCGGTTCCGGTTTGGGGCTTCCTTGTGCGCTATGTGTGTCCCTTGGCCATCTTCGTCCTCCTGATCTACGGCGCGACCCAGGGAGCGAACTGGTAACCATCGGGATCCGTCGATCGACTTCGGATCTAGGGCGTCTTGTCGCGTAGTCGCGACAATAGGTCCAGAACCTTTCCCTCGATCTCATCGCGTACTTGGAGCAATCCTTCGTAAGACATCGGGCCGGGATCGGATAGCCCCCAGTCTTCCCGCAGCTCGCCCGCCACCCAAGGACACTGATCGCCGCAGCCCATGGTGATCACCACGTCGAACTTGCCGCCCGGCAATCGATCGGTGGACTTGGAGTCATGTGCTCCCAAGTCGATACCTTTCTCCGCCATGGCTTCGATTGCACGTGGATTGACACGCCCCGAAGCCTTCGAGCCGGCGCTATGAGCTTCGAGCACGTCGCTACCGTGATGGCGTGCGAACCCCTCGGCCATCTGGGAGCGGTTGGAGTTCTCGGTACAGAGAAAGACGACTCGAAACATCGTTCTATGTCGTGTATCGAAAGCGGTGGGTGACAGGTGCATTCCGAGGTGCCGACGTTCGAAACGGCCCGGCGTACGAGCGAAGAAATTCTATCAAGGGTCCCCGTACACCGCTGATAAGCTCTCTGCTTCTTGCGAGACGCGGCTCACCACCTTCCGCCTGATTACCCATGCCGGTACGCCATAGAAAAATCCTAGCCATCGGCCTCGGGTCGTTCGAATTCCATATCGTCGACGAGTTCCTCTCACCGGGAGGTCTCGAAGTCGATCGGTTCCCATCGGTCGCCGGAGCGCTGGAGCTCCTGGATACCCTGACCCTCGATGCGCTCCTCGTGAACTTTCCGCTCGAGGAAATGCCTCTCGAAGACTTCCTCAGGACCCTTCGCCGACCGGGTCACACGAGTCGCAACACACCCGTGGTTCTGATGACCCGCGAGGAGTTTCGCGCCTCGGCAGAAGAGTTCATCGACAACGGTATCAGCCGCGTGGTCGCCCTCGACACCGATGCGGAAACTCTGCTCGAAGCGGTGATGGGCGTCATCTTCGTGGCGCCGAGGCGCATGGTTTCCTTTCCTGCTCAATTCCGACTCGAAAATGCAGAGCCCGACGGGACAGTGCCGTGCAGGGTTCGCAACTCGTCGATGTCGGGAGCGCTCTTGGAAACCGAGCAGCGGCCCGCGAAAGGCAGCCGACTCTACTTCCGTTTCGAAATGCCCGGTGCCAACCGTCCGGTCGTCGGCATCGGAGAGGTGGTACGGCATACGAGCCGCCAGGAAGAGATCGGCGGAGTGGGTATCCGTTTTCTGTCGTTCGCGGGCAACTCGAAGACCATCTACGAGTCGTATCTGCAGTCGCGGCAGGACTGAGCCGCCGGAGAACGTCAGAGCTCCTGCAGAGTCACATCTTGTGGAAACTGTCGCCGTGCGTAGTCCAGAAGCCGCGAAGCTTGGCCTTCGTCGCCCAGTGCGCGGAGTGCCTCGACCGCAGCTCCGTAGGCCGACGGACGAGGGTTGGCATCGACCATCTGGCGCAGAGCCGCGGTAGCTTGGGCGGGTTGGTCGAAGAAGGCATAGAGGAAGGCCAGTCGGGTGTAGGCGCGGAGGTTGCCAGGATTCTTCTGGATCTCTTGTAGGAAGAATCGCACGGCATCCTCCCCTTGACCCTGCTGCGCGGCCAACTCACCCTGCACGAAGAAGAAATCGGTGGGCGTGACATCGCCCGACTGAGCGTCTCGAGCTGCATTCGCGGCGGTGACTTCCCGAGATGCGGCATCGAGATCCCCGGTCAGGATGAGCGCCTCCGCCAGCAGAATGTGCGCTGACACGTCTCCGGGTCGGGAAGCCAGGGCCGTTCGACCGAGCTCTATCGCGCCCTCGGGGCGTTCGTCCCTCAACGCCACACGAGCCAGGATCAGGTTGGCTTCCGGGGGACGCGTGGGCAGGGCGAGCTCGGCATGGGCCACGGCATCGTCCAGCCGCCCGGCTTCGAGGAACACACGGGCCAGGTTGAGTGCCACGCGATCGGCTCCACCGCTGGCCGTCATGGCCTGCTGATAGGCGTCGATCGCTTCGTCCAGGCGACCCAGGGCGTGAAGCGAGGTGGCCATGCCTTCGAGGCCGTCCGCGAGCCCCGCGTTGTCGTTGACGACGCGTCGGAAGGACTCTACGGCTTCGGCATGGCGCCCGCGACCTTGCAACTGGAAGGCTTCCGCCAGATCGGTGAGGACATGAATGCGGCTCTTTGGATCCGGCAGCGGGCCATCGCCCACCGCCGCGGACGAGGAGAGGTAGCCGAGGGAGGCGAGCCGACTCTGGGTCTCTTCGTCGACCGCAGAAGGTGCGGTCAGGTCGGCGACCTGTTGTTCCAGCCAGCTGTCCAAGGCCGCATAGTCGCGACGGTTGTCGAGCAAGACGTTCCGCGTCTGACCTGGGTCCGTAGTGAGGTCGAAGAGCTCGGGATCCGGGCCGTCGATCAGGTAGAACCGATCCTCGATGGCCGAAGTCAGCTCGCTCCAACCGAGGCGTAGGCGCGGATAGTACGTCTCGGCGTAGATCCGTCGGTTGGGTGCATCCGGACGACGCAGGTCGAGCAGCGGGACCGATCCGTCCTGCGGTGGCTCGACTCCGACCAGTGCTCGGATCGTCGGTGCCACGTCGATCAGTTGCGCAGGCTTGGCCACCCTTTCCCCCGTTCGGACGCCATCATCTGCCGGTAGCTTCACGATCAAAGGTATCTGGAGCGCTTCCCGGTAGAGCAAGACGCCGTGCTCCGCTTCCCCATGGTCTCCCAGGCCCTCGCCATGATCCGACAATGCCACGATCAGGCTGCGGTCGTAGACGCCCAAACGGTCCAGCTCCGCCAGCAGGCGACCGACGATGGCGTCCGCGTGCGCGACCTCGCCGGCGTAGGGATCGTCGTAACGAGAGGCGAAGGGTTCGGGCGGGTCGTAGGGCGTGTGGGGCTCGTAGAGATGGAAGAACAGGAAGAACGGTTCGTCGTGCGCTTCCGCCAGCCAGGGTAGAAGGCGATCGAGAGTCTCATCTCCTGAGCGTTGACTCGCCGCCAGCGATCTCTCGAGATCTCGGGCGATCTGGTCGTCATAGAGCTCGAAGCCATCGCCGAAGCCCGCGTCGCCCGCCAAGAGAAACGTCGAGACCGCACCCGCGGTGCGATATCCGGCTTCCCGGAGCAGCCGCGGGAGATAGTGAAACTCATCGCTGCGCAGCGGATAGCCGACGTTGTCCCGCACACCGTGCTCCGTCGGCAGCGCACCCGTCAGGATAGACGCATGGGATGGCACGGTCAGCGGGTAGTGCGACCAGGCGCTGTCGAAAACGAGACCGTCCTTCGCCAGACGATCCAGGGCGGGGGTCTCGATACCGTCATAGCCGTAGACCGGCAGGTAGTCGGAACGCAGCGTATCCAACGAGATGAGGACGACCGGCGCTCCGGCATAGCGACCTGTGAGCTCTACCTCGATATCTGACTCGCCTGTTCGCTCAGTGCCGCAGCCTGTCGAAGCAAGTGCCAACACAAGGGTAGCGGTCAAGGCCCGGATCGGGAGCGCGTTCGTCCGCTCGATCTTTCCGTCTCGTCGGCTCTTCATCCACCGAGTCCTCGGATCATTTCTTGGACCCGCGCGAGGTCCCCGGCACGCGCCGGATCAGCTTCCGCGGCCCGGGCGAAACCACGAAGCGAACGGAGAGCCAGGTCCCGGCGACCGACGCGGGCTGCCGTCAGACCAAGATTGAAGAGCGCGTCGAGGTGAGCTGGATTGCGCTCCACTGCCTGCTGCCAGGCCTCCAGGGCACCCGGAGTGTCTCCGCCCTGGAATCGCGCGACTGCCAACAGATTCCAGGCGTTGTCGCGGCCCGAGTCTTTGCCCACACTCTCCGTCAGCAGCTGGCGTGCCTCGTCGGCTCGGCCCTGCTCGAGTGCGAGTAAGCCCAACCACTCCAGCGACTCCGCGTTGCGCGGCTCCAGCTTCATCGCCTGTTGCAACGCCTCCGACGCTGGACCCTTATCCCCGGCCGAAAGGTGCCATCTCGCCGTCTCGTTCCAGGCTGCGGCGGAGGGTGCCGTACGGTGCAAGATGCTCAGAACCTCGAGCGCCGTGACCTCCTCGTTTCCACCCAACTGCTTCGACAGCTGCAGCAAGGTTTCGGGGGGCAAGGCCTCCAGCCCCTCTCCCCCGCGGGCCCAGGAAAGAGCCTCGTCCGGACGCTCGCGAGCCAGGCTCAAAGCGACCAGGAGATCCCGGGTCTCCTCGCTGCCCCCATCGAATCCACTGTCGGAATCCGCGCCCCCTTCGCTGGACCATGCCAAGCGCAGGTGCTCCTCCGCCTCATCGAGACGACCTAGCTGGATCAGACACTTGCCCGCCATCCGCGCTACCTGCGGATCGTGCACCAGTTGCAGCGACCGCGCGAGTGCGTCGAACGCTGACTCGAACTCGCGCAGCGACATGCGGGCGATGCCGAGGTTCTTCCAGGTCGCGGGCATCGCGTCATCGAATTGCAGTAGCTCCTGATAGAGAGCTTCGGCCTCTTCGAAGCTATCGGCCTTGAGCGCGTCGTCGGCCCGCTTCAGCCGTGGAGCCACTTCGGGTACTACATCGCGAGGATCGCGGGTCGGTTCTCCTGATCGCCCACCCGCAGAGGACAGGTAGCCCAACGACTCGAGCTGGCGGCGGGTTTCCTCGTCTTCCTCGCCGCCAGGTGGCTCAAAGGGCGTCGCCAGTCGCATTCGCTGCTCCTCGAGGGCGCGATACGCGCGACGCTCGTTCGCCAAGATGTCCTGTTTTTCCTCCGGATCCGACGTGATGCGAAACAGCTCGGCACGAAGGCCAGCCACCAGGTGAAGATCGCCCTGGACCACCGACGTCAGTTCGTGCCAGCCATAGTGGATCCTCGGGTACAGCGTCTCGCTGAAGATCGGACGATCCGCCAGCACGGCCGGATCGACGGAGCCATCCGCCATCCGCCGTAGCGACTCGCCTTCCAAGTCGTTCCCGCCCTCCAGGCCGACGACGTCGAGGACGGTGGGCAAGACATCGGCGAGTTGCACCGGATGAGGATGTCTACGACCCGCGAGCTGACTGCCTGCATCGGCGGGTAGCTTCATCAGAAGCGGCACTTGCAGGGACTGTCGATAGAGCAGCAGACCATGGCCCTCTTCGCCGTGCTCGCCAAACTCCTCGCCATGATCCGAGAGCACGAAGATCAAAGCGCCCTCGTAGACCCCGCGCTGGCGCAGCTCGTCGAGCAGGCGTCCGATCACCGAATCGGCGACTGCAATCTCACCTTCGTACGTATCGCCCCACCGTTCGCGGAACGGTTCCGGAGGGGTGTGCGGAAGATGCGGCTCGTAGATGTGAAAGAAGAGGAAGAACGGCTCGTCGTCTCTTTCCCGTAGCCAGGGCAGGATCTGAGCCAAGGTCTCTTCGCCCGACCGCTCACCGACCGGCAGCTGATTCGCGCCACTCACCGGAGCCTCGTCCTCGTTCGATCGGGCTCGGAGCGGCACATCGGAGTAACTGTCGAAGCCGCGGGCCATTCCGCTATCGGCCCGCAAAACGAAGCTCGATACGGCGCCTGCCGTGGCGTATCCGGCCCCGGACAAAAGCTCGGGTAGAAAGGGTCGCACGCTCTCGTGCAATCGATACCGCGAGTTGTCGCGAACTCCGGCAGCAGCGGGGAGTCGTCCGGAGAACAAAGCGACATGGGATGGCAGAGTGAGCGGATAGTGAGCATAGGCCCGTTCGAAGACCACCGCATCACGCGCGAACTCGTCGAGCGCCGGAGTCTCGACTCCCTCATAGCCATAGACCGGCAGTCGATCGGACCGCAACGTGTCGATGGAGATCACCACCACGGGTGGGGGAGTCGTGTGGGACGCATCTTCCACCCGGCCGGATCCGGACTCCGATGCACAGGAAAGCAAGCTCCACCCCAGCGCGACAGGCCCAGCAATCCGCACGACCGCTGCCAGCCGGCGACACCGCGTCACGGCAGCGCGTCCAAGATACTCTGGGCCCGCTGCACGTCGGGCCCGAACCGTTCCACCGGAGCAGATTCCACGTACTGAGCGAGGGCGCTGCGCGCGACCTCGTTCTCCCCCAGCTTGGCGGCCGTCATCCCCAGGTTGTAGAGCGCGTCGAAGAGTTTCGGGTCGAGGGCGATCGCTCGCTGCCACGCCACCAGCGCACCCCGTTCGTCACCCTGCCAGGCCCGCGCCACACCCAAGTTGTTCCAGCTGAAGGACAGCCCGTCATTCAGCTCCAGCGCACGTTCGAAATGCGTCTGCGCCGCGGCCGGCTGGCGCAAGCGCAGGAGCACCACGCCGTACTTCTCGTGTGCTTGCGTGTCGTCCGGCGAGTCCGCAAGCAGATCTTCCAGGATGCGCTTACCGGTCTGATGGTCGCCAGCATCGGAGTGCGCGATGCCGAGCGTAGCGAGGATCGCCGGATGTCCGTCGTGGGCCAACGGCTCCAGAACCTCGATCGCCTTCCGCGACCGACCCAGCTCGGCGTACGTGGAGCCCAAGTGCAGCAACATCTCGTCGTTGGCGCGGCCCTCCGCCACCGCAGCTTCCAGCAACGCGACGGCCTCTCCGGGGCGCCCCGCTTCCCGCAGCGTCATCACCAAGATGCCATAGGCATTGGTCATGTCGGGTCGCTCTGCGAGGATCTGCCGAGTCAGTGATTCTGCCCGTTGGAGATCGCGGCGATGGTAGGCATCGACCGACTCGTGGTACTTGCGATCCAGGTGAATGAGACGCTTGGGATCGTCCGCCTCGGTATAGGCCTCGCGACGCGGCGCCTCCTCCGTGACGTAGCCGAGCGCGCGCAGAGCCTCGATCTCTTCGCGATCGAGCTCACCTCGGGTGGGTGGCCACGACTCTGTGGGCAACATCCCTACGATCTCTCGGTAGCGAGCGCTTGCCGGAGCGGCGAGGTTGTTCGCCTCGCCCGGGTCTCCGAGTAGGTCGTAGAGCTCGGGGATCGGCAACTCGATCGCCTTCTCGCCGCGATCCGACCGACCCCCGACCAGGCCCCGCAGCGGAGCCCAGCCGCGATTGAAGAAGGCCGAGAGCGCTTCGAAGTAGAGCCTGCGAGACTGAGCGTCCTTCACAGCACGCAGCAGCGAGCGGCCCGGAAGCTCTCGTGCTACCAAGCCCACGCTCTCGTAGATCGTCGGCGCGATGTCGATGTGGCCGACCCAAGAGTCGCTCACCCTGCGCTCGACACCTGCGCCCCACAGGATCAGCGGCACCCGCAAGGTCGGCTCGTAGACGAACAGCCCGTGGGTTGTCTCGCCGTGCTCTCCGAGTCCCTCGCCATGGTCCGACGTGACCACCACCAGCGCGCCGGCTCCGGAGCCTTTCGAACTCGCCGCGGCCCGATCGAGAATCGGTTCGACGAGCGGCCGGAGAAACGCGTCGGTGGCAGCTACCTCACCGAGATACGGCCTGTTCCGGTATTTCGATCGCCACGGCTCCGGTGGGTCGTACGGTGCATGGGGGTCGTAGAGATGTAGCCACAGAAACCGCGGCGCGCCTTGCGCCTGCCGCCACCAGCGCAAGGCCGACGCCACCACCTCGTCGCCCCGACGCTCGGGGAACGAAGGATTTCGCGGATCCAACCCGACGCTGTAGCTATCGTCGTAGATATCGAAACCACGATCCAGCCCGAAGCGGGAATCCAGCGGATAGGCGCCGATGAATGCCCCTGTGGCATAGCCGGCATCACGCAGACGGGTCGCCAGCGTCGGAAACTTCTCGCCGAGCACGAACCCGCTGTTTTCGCGCACTCCGTGCTGATGCGGATACAGGCCAGTCAGGATGTTGGAATGGGAAGGCAGCGTCACCACGTTGTGGGCGTAAGCCCTCCGGAACACCGCACCCTCCCGAGCCAGCCGATCGAGCAACGGCGTCTCGACTCCAGGATGACCGGCGAACCCCAACGTGTCGGCACGCAGCGTGTCGAGTGTGATCAACACGACGTCGGGTCGTTCCCCAGTAGGGACTGCCTCCTTCGCCGAAGGCTTGCTTTCGGCTACGGGCGCCTCTGCCCACCAAACCGCGAGGGCGATGGCGACGAGACCAAACACGATCCACTGGCGGCTGCGGAGGAGGGAGCGTAGCGTCTCGTGCATCGGAAGCTTCTGGGTCGGGGACTCGTTCCGGCCGCCCTCGGGACGCGGCACGGCCTTAGACTCTAGCAGTCGAGATGACCATCGCATCGCGCCTGCGCCCTGGCCCGACGCCACCCGCCCCTCCTACGAACCGCTATTCGAAACGAAACGAGCCGCCGGCGTACCGGCGGCTCGTTCGGCCCCACAAAGGGGGCATCCCCTACCTTCTAGATCTGTTGGATCAGAAGGTGAAACGCACCGACAGACGGGCCACGCGTGGGCTCAGGATCTCCTGCACGTGGTCGCTGTTGGTCTGACGCAAGCGATGCTGACGCTGTAGCACCGTCGACTCGTTGAACACGTTGAACAGCTCGGCGCCGACCGTGAAGGCGAAGTCGTTCACGCTGAACTCCTTCTCCACACGCAGGTCGAGCACATGGATGTCGTCCAAGCGGAACTCGTCCGCGCTGTTGACCGCCTCCAGGCGAACCGAGGATGCGTCGTTGAACACACCGAACTCACGCGAGAAGTACGGCACCGCGTAGCCCTCACGGCCATTGAGGCTACCGGCCACGTTGAAGCCCCACGAGCGGTCGGGGGCGACCTGGTACATGGTGGTCAGGCTGTAGGACCAGTTGGAGTTGATGTAGACACCGCCCTTGGAACCGGAGCCTGTACCGGAGCCCTGGAGCACTACGTCTCCGTCGCGTGTTCCGGCACCGAGATAGTTGTTCGGATCGTCGAGCGCGCCAGCGGGCACGTCCCACTCCCAGTCGGCGATCGTGAAGTTGCCGCGCAACATCCAACGGTTGGCGAGGCGCTTGTTCACCGACACCGTGAAGCCAAGATAGTCCTGCTCACGGTCGCCGTTCTTCAACAAGAAGCCCCCGTCGTCACGCACTCCGTCGCGGGTGTCCCAAATCGGCAGCTCGTAGGTCGAGCCGTCGGGGCGGGTTACCGTCCGGGTCGTCGCAACGTAGTCGCTACGCACGTCGTCCCGCAGAGCGAGGCCATCGCAGTTGTCTTCGTCGTCTACGGTCCCTAGCGCCACGTCACACACCAGACGATCCTGCTGCGAGATCTTGTCGATGTTGCGCATGGTGGCGGTCAGACCGACCACCAGCTCGGGACGGATCGCGTGCTCGACGCCGAGGATCAGCTCGTCGGTGAGCTGCGCCTCGAAGTCGGGATCGACCTGGTTGAAGATCCGAGAGTTGAACGGATCGAAGCGGTTCGAGAACAAGAAGCCATCGTTGAAGTCGATGATCTCGTTCGGCTGGGTGATGCCGTCACCGTTCGTGTCTTCGTAGTAGAAGTACGCGTAGGAGTAGGTCGCCGTCGACAACTGGGTGGTGAAACCCTGGCCGAGCTGCTGAGCGAACTGCGACAGGCTGGCCCGCAACAGAGTCTTGCGCTCCGGTCCTACGGCGTAGGTGAGACCCAGCCGAGGCGTGATGTCCTCCCACTCGAAACCCTGGTCGCCGGCGACCGTCGGGGCGGCCGGGAACAGGGGCCGGCCATCCGGGAAGGTCTCGAATCCCGGCAGCGCCGGAATATCAGCCGAGTTCAGTTGTCCGTCCTGCTTGTCATAGCGGATGCCGATGTTCGCCGTCAGGTTGCCAGTGGTGATCGTGTCTTGAACGTAGATCGAGGTGTAGTCGGTCTCCAGGTCCTCGGCGCGGGGCCGAGTGATCTGCACGATCTCGTAGGGCGTGTCGTAGTTGGCGATGTTGTAGTCGAAACGGATGCCGTTGCCTGGCCAGACGGAGAACGAAGTCAGCTCCACCGCACGGTAGCCGACGCCGAACTTCAACTCATGGCCCACGGAGCCCGTGTCGAAGAAGTAGGAAGCGTCCAGCTTGAGCTGCTCTTGCGGCCGATCCGTCTCGTGGTGCAGGAAGTTGGTCTGCCACACGAAGTCAGGATCGAGAACCGATTCCGGTCCGTCGAGACCGCCCTGCGGCGTGAGCTGAAAGCCACCACCGACGTAGGAGGCGAGGCCCGAGAGGAAGAAGCTCGACGAGAACACGTGAGTGTCTTCCAGCTTGTAGATGTCGGTCGGGCCGGTCTGGTTCCAGGTGGTCGGCTGCGGACGGGTCGGACCGGCGTTGCGGCCATTCTTCACCTTGTCACCGAAGTTGTAGAAACCCACCAGGGAGTTCGATTGCGACGGCTGCGCGTTGATCTTGGCACCGTAGGTCTCGAGCTCGGTGTCGTCGGACACGTCAGCTACGGTCAACAGCTTGACGTCCTGAACGCCATAGTTGGCCCAGATCCACAGCTTGTCTTCGACGATCGGGCCACCGACCTCGAGACCGTAGTCGTCTACGGATACGATGCGGTTACCCTGCGCGAAAGCATCCTGCGCTTCGGTGTCTCCGTCGCCGTCGAAGTCCTGACCGAGCTCGTTGGCATCGAAGTCGAGGTCTGACTGCCAGGCATCGTCGGCCCGCACGAACCGGCCGGAGCCCTTCCACTCGTTGCCGCCGCGCTTGGTCACCATGTTCAGCGTCACGCCGCCGGTGGCCAGGGTCGCGTCGGAACCGCCGGTGGCAGCATTCATTTCCTGAAACGCGTCGAAGTTGTAGTAGCTCGGCGAAGCGCCGATGGCGCCCATGTCCGTGATGACCACACCGTCCACGGCCCACACGGCGTCGTCACCGCTCGAGCCGGGACCCACGTAGCTGGACTGCTGGCCGCTCTCGTTGCCACCGACGTTGATGCGGTCGACCTGCACACCGGGGACCGTCTGCAGGATGGCCCAAGGATCGCGTGAGGTCGGGATCTTCTCTAGCTCGAGGGCATTGACCGTCGAGCCGGTGGTGATCTTGCGGCTGTCCAGCAAGGGGCTCTCGGAGGTCACCGTGATGGTCTCCTCTACGGCCTGCGTCATGTCGAGCTGCAGAGTCGTGTTGCGGCCGACGTTGATCTGGATGTTCTCGTACTCGAGGGTCGAAAAGCTCTCGAGCTCGGCCCGCAAGGTGTAGGAGCCTGGAGCCAGGCCGAGGAACCGGAACTCGCCCTGGGAGTTGGTGACCTGAACCTGAGTCGCGGCACCGGTGACCGCGATGGTGACGCCGGGCAGGGTCGAGCCATCGTTGGCCAGTACCTGTCCGTACAGGTTGCCGGACTGCGCCTGGCCATAGGCCACGCCGGCAGTCAACAGCAACAGGATCGCGGTCAAGGCGATCGTGCGTAGGTTGAATCGAAGCATTCGGTGTCTCCTCCTTCAGGAGTTTCGAGGTGCCCGAACACGACGACTGATGACTTGGTACGGGTCGGATCCGGGCATGATGACTGGACGCCTCGAACTGCAAGGGCGCGGCCACTCATCTGGTCCCAGGGACGAACAGTGCGATCCGGTAGCCGCACCGGGACGAGCTGACTCGAAATCGCGACGACGAGTCGATTCGTTGCGACGGCAATTTGACGACGACCAACCGGGGTCAACTCCCCACCGCGTGGAATCGCTCCAAGGACTTGGGTGAGGATTCAGAAAGTTGGAGACAGCAGGCCGATTCACGGACGACGAGCCAAAAGAAAAGCCGCCGGACGAATCCGGCGGCTTCCTATCGGGCGCGCTCGGCCCGAAGGCCGAGTCACGCTAGATCACGCAGGTTCGATCAGAAGGTGAATCGAACCGAGACGCGCGCGACACGCGGGCTAAGGATCTCGGTTACGTGATCCGTGTTGGAACGACCCAAACGATGCGACCGCTGAATAACGGTCGACTCGTTGAACGCGTTGAAGAGCTCTGCGCCCACCGTGAAGGAGAAGTCGCTGATGTTGAACTCTTTCTCGACGCGGAGATCGAGAACGTGGATGTCGTCCAGACGGAACTCGTCCGCCGAAGTCACCGCGTAGGCATTGATGCTGCCCTGGGTGCTGAAGGGCCGAGGTCCGCGTACGAAGTAAGGGACCGCGTAGCCTTCACGGCCGTTCAGGCTGGCGGCGACGTTGAAGCCCCAGCCACGATCGGGAGCGACCTGGTACATACCAGTCAGACTGTAGGACCAAGACGAGTTCACGTACACGCCACCCTTGGAGCCGGAACCGGAGCCGGAGCCTTGGAGCACGACGTCACCGTCACGCACGCCACCGCCGAGATAGAGGTTCGGATCCGGGTCGGTGCGGTTGGAAGGTACATCCCACTCCCAGTCGGAAATGGTGAAGTTACCGCGCAACATCCAGCGATTGGCCAGGCGCTTGTTGATCGACAGAGTGAAGCCGACGTAGTCCTGTTCCCGGTTGCCGTTGGTGAAAAACGTACCGACATCGTCGAGGCCGTCGACGAGACCGAAGTACGGAACCTCGAGAGTCGAGCCGTCCGGCCGGGTGACGAAATCGCCTTGGGTACCCGGTGTGTCCTCGTCCCGATCGATCTCCGTGTAGTCGGCGGCCGTAGCGAGCCGCGGGTTGTCACAGGACGTCCCGTTGCCGCACACCAGGTGACGGCTCGCGGTGAATCCGTCGATGTTACGGATAGTCGCATTCAAGCCGATGACCAGCTCGGGACGGACCGCGTGCTCGATTCCGAGGATCAGCTCCTCGGTGATCTGCGCCTCGAAATCCGGATCGACACGGTCGTTGACCGTCTGGTACAGCGGATCGAAGTTGTCGTCGAATAGCGGACCGTCGCCGAAATCGATGATCTCGTCCACGGTCGTCCGACCATCACCGTTGAGGTCGTCGTAGTAGAAGTAGGCGTAGGAGTAGGTCGCCGTCGACAGGATCGTCGTGTTGCCCTGGCCCATCTGCTGAGCGAACTGCGACAGGCTGGCGCGCAAGAGAGTCTTGCGCTCGGCGCCGAGGGCGTAGGTCAGGCCCAGACGCGGGGTGATGTCTTCCCACTCGAAGCCTTGGTCCTTCGCCACCGACGTGGCGGCAGGGAACAGCGGCGAACCGTCTGGGAGGGCCTCGAAGCCCGGTACCGAGCGTACGCTCACGGAGTTCAGCTTGCCGTCCTGCGCGTCGTAACGGAGACCGACATTCGCCGTCAGGTTGCCCGTAGTGAGGGTGTCCTGAACGTAGAGCGAGGTGTACTCCGTATCCAGATCCTCCGAGCGGGGCCGGACGATCGCCACGACCTCGTACGGCGTGTCGTAGTTGGAGATGTTGTAGTTGAGACGCAGCGCGTCACCAGGCCATTCGGACATGGACGTTAGCTCGGCGGTTCGGTAACCGACGCCGAACTTCAACTCGTGACCCACGGACCCGGTGTCGAAGAAGTAGGAAGCGTCGAGCTTGAGCTGCTCCTGCGGCCGTTCCGTCTCGTGGTGCAGAAAGTTACTCTGCCAGACGAAGTCCGAGTCGAGAATGGTGTCGGGGCCGTCGAGCCCGCCTTGCGGCGTGAGCTGGAAGCCACCGCCGACGTAGGAAGCGAGGCCGGTCAGGAAGAAGCTGGAGGAGAACACGTGCGTGTCTTCCAGTTTGTAGATGTCGGTCGGGCCGGTCTGGTTCCAGGTGGTCGGCTGCGGACGGGTCGGACCGGCGTTACGGCCATTCTTGATCTTGTCGCCGTAGTTGTAAAAGCCGACCAAGGAGTTGGAGGCCGTCGGCTGGGCGTTGATCTTGGCGCCGTAGCTCTCAAGCTTCGTGAAGTCGGAGAAGTCGCTGATGGTCAGCAGATCGATCTCCTGGACGCCATAGTTGGCCCAGATCCACAGCTTGTCCTGGACGATGGGTCCACCGGCCTCGATACCGTAGTCCTCGATGCTGGTGATCCGGTTGCCCTGCTTGAACTCATCTTGGGCTTCCGTGCCGCCAGGACCGTCGAAGTCCTGACCGAGATCGTTGGCATCGAAGTCGAGGTCGGACTGCCAGGAATCATCAGCCGTCACAAAGCGCCCGGAGCCCTTCCACTCGTTGCCACCGCGCTTGGTCACCATGTTCAGCGTCACGCCGGCGGTGGCCAGGGTCGCGTCGGAACCGCCGGTGGCAGCCTGCATTTCCTGGAACGCGTCGAAGTTGTAGTAGGTCGGCGAAGAGCCGATGGCGCCCATGTCGGTGATGACCACGCCGTCCACGGCCCACACGGCATCGTCGCCGCTCGAGCCAGGCCCGACGTACTGGGCCTGCTGGCCGCTCTCGTTACCGCCCACGTTGATGCGGTCGACCTGCACGCCAGGGACCGTCTGCAAGATGGCCCAAGGATCACGGGAGGTCGGGATCTTCTCTAGCTCGAGGGCGTTGACCGTCGAGCCGGTAGTGATCTTGCGGCTGTCCAGTAAGGGGCTCTCGGAGGTCACCGTGATGGTCTCCTCCACAGCCTCGCTCAGCGAGACGCTAAGCGACGTGTTGCGGCCGACACTGATCTGGACGTTCGGGTACTCGACCTTGGAGAAGCCGTCTAGCTCCGCCGTCAGCGAGTAGGTTCCTGGAGACAGGCCGAGGAAGCGGAAGTCACCGCTGGCGTCCGTGACCTGAACCTGGGTTGAGGGCCCGGTCACCGTGACGGTGACGCCCGGCAGAGCCGAGCCGTCACTGGTGGCGGTCGTGCCATAGAGGTTGCCGTTCTGGGCCTGGCCATAAGCCACGCCGGCAGTCAGCAACACCAGGATCGCGCTCATCGCGATCAGGCGTAGGGTGGATCGATGCATTCGTTCTTTCCTCCGTTCGGTTGAAGATCGCTGCGGAGACCACGTCGGCCCCGCTGCGTCGCCGCTTCAGATTCCAGTCGCCTCGCCGTCCGGATGTCGGAATCATCTGGACGGGTCGTAGGCGGAATAGAACTGGTCACGGCTGTGGATGCATTCGCTCGACGGACTGCAAAAGAGCTGCCAGAGCGAAGTCGTGGATAGCGAGACAGCTTGGAGAGCTGGATCGGAATACCTGAGGGGTTCATTAAACCTTGGGACGACTGGCATTGTATGCGGGACGATCCCAAGTCGCAATAGATCACCACGCCACGGGGCGGAACGGCGGAAACACTTGATTCTTCAATGGATTGATCATGTGATCCAAGCCATTGAACCCGAGCTGCCGATTTTGGTCCCAGGGACCAATCACAATCAACCGGGGCGCAGATTGTCACGAAGACCGAGCCAAGACCTGGTTACCTCTCCCAACTGGCAACCGCAGATCGGGCGGCGGAACCGGAGGTGCTAGAGTAGAGGGTCCGGAAATACAGAGTCGTCGAAACCCCGGCTCGACGTCCGTTCGGCAGCAACTCGTCACTTCTTGCTTCTCGGAATCTCGTCAAAGTCGCTAATGTCGAGGGACAATCCTCTCTGCCTCGTGGACGTATCGCGAAGGAGATCATGCTGAACCCGCGCCCACGACGACCTCACCCAGCGCTATTCCCGGTGCTCTCCGGATCGCTGCTCTACCTCGCGGCGTGCGCCAGTCAGCCTGCTAGCTTTGATTCGGTGGCACACACACGGACCGAGGCCGAAGCCCGCCTCTCTTCCGAGCAGTCGGCGCGTTTCGTGGTTCCCTACCGTCTGACGCCCGAAATCCTCCAGAGGCTGGAGACCCGCGCCAAGCCAGCGGTGCGCGAAACGATCCGTACCCAACAGGTGCTCGATTTCATTTTCGACGACGTGGGACTCCGCTATTCCCTCCGGCCGACGCGCGACGCCGGCGATACCTTCGCCAGTGCCGAGGGAAACTGCCTGTCGTTCGTCAACCTGTTCGTCGGAGTGGGCCGCCACTACCGGATGAACCCCTTCTATGTGGAGGTACGCGACCACCAACGCTGGCGACACTCCGACGGTCTGGTGCTGAGCCAGGGGCACATGGTGGCGGGCATGCACGTCAACGGCGAGTTGCAGACGTTCGACTTCCTTCCGTATCGGGCCAAGTCGTACCGCAACTTCGCTCCGATCGACGACGTTAACGCAGCTGCTCACTTCTACAACAACCTCGCGGCCGAGGCGATGATGGACGGAGATCTCGACGAAGCGTTGCGGTTGGTAGAGATGGCTGTTTCCCTCGCCCCGAGATTCGAAAAAGCCATCAACAATCGTGGCGTCATCCTCGCCCGTCGCGGCGACTTCGAGGCTGCGCTGGCTGCCTACCGATCGGGACTCGAGATCTCTCCGCAAGATGTGGCGCTGCGTTCCAACCTGGCTCGCCTCTATCAGACGATGGGAAACGAAGACGAGGCTCACGAGATCCTGGCGGGTATCGAAGAGCTCAAGACCACCAACCCTTACTTCTATCTGTTCCAGGCCGAGCGTTCACGCTTCGACGGCAATCTCGATCGCGCACTCGACTACCTGCGGCGCGCGCTTCGGGTCGACTCCGAGGTGCCAGAAGTACACGTAGGCCTGGCAAACTACTTCCTCGACGTAGGCGACCTGGACAAGGCCCGCCACCATGTCGACCGTGCCCTGCGCCTCGACGCCACTCACCGCGAGGCGCGCCGCTTGGCAGAGGCACTGGACCAAGCCTCACGGGGCGAAGGTGGGGATACTTCCACCGGGACGGATCGATGACGATCGTGTCGACTCGGCGACTCTTGTCGGCAGGTGCCCACTTCGTAGTCTCGGCCCTGCTCCTTCTCACCCTCGGGACCGTAGCGGGATTCGCGCAGACAGACGAGTCGACAGGCGATCGGGTCTACGGCGGCGTCAGTCGGGTATTCGAAGTCGAGATCCCGGTCTTCGTCTTCAATCGCGACGGCGAGTCCGTCGCTGGCCTCACCGCCGACGACTTCGAGGTCAGAGACGGAAAGGTCGTCCGCCCGATCGCCGATTTCGAGGTCTACGACACGGAGCTGGCTGTCCCTGCTGCCCCGGCGACCGATCCCACCGAGCCTCCTTCCTTGGCTCGCAGACGGTTCTTGCTTCTGTTCGATCTGACGTTCTCCACACCCGTGGCGCTCGAGAAGGCGCGCCGGGCGGCCCGGGAATTCGTGCTCGACGGGCTTCGCCCCGACGACCTAGCCGCCATCGCCACCTTCTCGGTGGAGTACGGCCCCAAGCTCCTCGTCACGTTCACGGAGGACCGAGCGCAGCTCGCTCGAGGCATCGACGGGCTCGGTCTCCTCCGCCGCCCCGGACAGATCGATCCGCTTCGCTTCTTCATCGACGACCCCGGCCTCACCGACTCCACGGGCGCAGGTGATTTCTCCGGCGAACGGTCGACGATCCGTCAGGCGCTCGAAGAGTCCGGATTCGAGAGTTTCCGGGCCATCGGTACTTACATGCAGCGAGGTCAACGCGCCTACGTGGTGGGGCGTATCGAAAGCTGGGCGGCGGCGCTCAGCCGCTTGGCCCGCAGTCTCGACAGCGTTCGTGGCCGGAAGCAGGTGATTCTGTTCTCGGAAGGGTTCGACGGATCTCTCTTCTTCGGCCGCGCCCCGATGGATCAAGATCGCGATCAGTCGGCTCAGGATCGCCTCGCGGGGAATCTGTGGCTCGTCGATACCGACGAGTCCTATGGCAATTCCACGCTGCAAGCGCGGGTGCAGGAAATGCTCCAGGAGTTCAAGCGCTCCGATTCCGTGCTCCACTCCCTCGATATCGCCGGCCTGCAGGTGGGAACTGCCGAGACCCTAGATGCCTCCGCGGTGCCCACTGGATCCGACGACGCCCTCTTCTTTCTAGCGAACGAGACCGGTGGCACGCTGATCGAAGACACCAACCGGTTCGGCGAACGGCTGAACGACGTCCTGAAACGCTCCAAGATCACCTATGTGCTGTCGATCCGACCCGACGTCGAATGGGACGGTTCGTTTCACCCCTTGAAGGTGTCACTCAAGGGCCGTGAGATCCAGGGCGTGAGAAGCAGGACACTGGAAGTCTCCCACCGGTCCGGATACTACGCACCTCGCCCGTTTCAGCAGGTTCCTGCTCTCGAGAGGAACCTCCTGGCCGCCGACGCCATCGCTGCGGCGGAGACGCGGGACGATATCGGTATCGAGGTAATGGCAACACCGTTCCGGTCCGGTGTCGAGGAGGCCTACGTACCCGTCGTCGTCCAGGTGGACGGTACCGACATCCTGCCGGACAACGGAGTGGGAAAAGTCGATGTCGAGCTCTTCGCCTACGCCTCCGACGCCGAGGGTTCGATGAAGGACTTCTTCTCTCAGCGCCTGGAGCTCGACAGCGCAGACTCCGAGAATCCGTTGGCGCAGAACGGGTTCAAGTTCTATGGCCACATGCTCCTACCGCAGGGCGACTATCTGTTGCGGATCTTGGTACGAGAGGTGGGTTCGGGTCTCACCGGGGTGAGCACCAACCGAGTCGTCGTCCCCGACTTCGAAAGCGACGATCTGCAAGTCTTCCCGGTGTTCTACGATGAGCCTCGACCTTGGGTGTTGGCTCGGGAGAAACCTCCAGAGGGTGCAACGTCCGTGGTCTACCCGTTCGTGGTCGACGGCGAGCCCATCGTGCCTTCGGCCCGCCCCGCCATGCGCCCAGGAGAATCGGCCGGTGTCGTGCTCATCGCATACAACCTCCCCGCTACCAGCCCGATGGTGGGTAGCGTGGTGCGCAACCAGGACGGTGAGATCGTGGCCCGCAACGTGCTCCACGGCGTCGAGCGGACCGTCAGCGGAATCGAGGGCGTCGAGAAGCTGCGCGCTCGTTTCTCTCCCGACGACCTCCAGGCTGGGGTACATTCTCTGCAGATCGAGGTGACCGACCCTCTTACCGGCCGCGCCTCGGTGCGTAGCCTGCCTTTTGTCGTCGACCGCTGAGCGAGGCCCTCGGCGAGCCAGTCCCGAGTTCGTACCTTCGAGCCCTGCACGTGAACCGCATCTTCTCGGCCGGTCGCCGAACGGTCCTTTCTCTTCTGCTTGCCTCCGTCGTGGCGTGGCAAGAATCGCCCTGCGCGGCCGATAGCCAGGGCTCGATCCGCTTCCGCGAAGTTTCCGCCGATTGGAACGCGCAGTTCCGCCATCACTCCGGCGCAGCAGGCGACTTCTACATGATCGAGACGCTGGGTTCGGGCGTCGTGCTCTTCGACTACGACGGTGACGGAGACCCCGACCTGCTCTACGTCGACAGCGGCACCGTACCGGGATACCAGGGGGACGAGCCGCGAACGCGTTTGCTGCGCAACGACGGAATCCAAGCCCTCGGCGGCCGAACGGTGCAGACTTTCGTCGACGTGACGGAAGTCTCAGGAATCGTGGTCACGTCGTACGGCATGGGTGCTACCGCGGGCGACGTGGACGGCGACGGCGATCTCGATCTCTACGTCACCGCCTGGGGCCCAAATCACCTGTTTCTAAACCAGGGTGACGGCACCTTCGTGGACGCCAGTGTCCGCGCCGGCGTCGCAGTACCGACCTGGAGCGCATCCGCCGGTTTCGCCGATGCGGATGGTGACGGCGACCTCGATCTCTACGTCACCGATTACGTCGACTTCTCCTGGGACAACAACCCGGTCTGCGGTGTACGTGAGAAGGGGCGCCGTTCCTATTGTCATCCCGACGTCTACGCCGGGATGCCCGATCACCTGTTTCGCGGCCGCGGAGACGGCACATTCGAAGGCGCGTCCGAACAAGCTGGCATTACACACTTCGAGGACGGACAGGCTCGCCTTGGCAAGGGTTTGGGCGTGGTTTGGAGCGATCTCGACGGCAACGGGGCCCCGGACGTCTACGTTGCCAACGACATGACGCCGAACTTTCATTTCTCCAATCTCGGCGACGGTGCCTTCGAAGAAATCGCGGTCCTCGTGGGAACGGCGGTAAGCCATCTCGGCCACGAAGAGGCTGGCATGGGAGTCGACGCCGCCGACTTCGACTCCGATGGCCATCTCGATCTCTTCGTCACCCACCTAGACCTGCAGACCAACGCTTTCTACGGCAACTTGGGCGGCGGGCTCTTCGTCGACCGCCGATTCGTCACCGGAGTCGCGGAAGCCTCGATGCTGAAGGTCGGTTTCGGAACGGACTTCGCAGACCTGGACAATGACGGCGACCTCGATCTGGCGGTGGCCAACGGCCACATCGTCCACAACGTCGAGGAGTGGGGAACCGGCACCACCTACAAGCAGGAGAACCAGCTGTTCGAGAACGAAGGCGGTAAATACCTGAGGGTGCAGAGCTCGGGCGTCGACCTGGTTCGCTCCAGTCGCGGACTCGCCACCGGCGACCTCGACGCGGACGGTGATCTCGACCTCGTGGTCACCAACAGCAACGACGATGCCGAGGTCTACGAGAATCTCGCCGACGCCGGAGGCTGGCTTCAGGTCGACATACGCACCGATCTACCTGGAAACCGCCAGGGCATCGGCGCCAAGGTGTACGTCCGGACCGGCTCCCTCACTCAGTTGCGGGAGGTGCGAACCGCGTCCTCCTACTTGAGCCAGAACCCACTCACCGTCCACTACGGACTCGGCGAAGCAACTCCCGAAGAGCTCCGAGTCCGATGGCCGTGGATCCGCCATCGGCCCGCCCGAGAGCTGCGAGTTCGAGGGCTGCAGAAGAACGTGAGGGCGAGGGTAAGCTTGAAGGACCCGGCCAACTGAGCTCCCAACCGTTCATCACTCGTGATCCGCACCTACTACGCGCGAGTGCAGTGGGCCTCCTCGTCCGACGGGTGCCGCCAGATTCGCTTCCCGCTGGAAACGAGGAACGAGAAGTCGAGGTGACTTAGCTCGTTAGTTCCCCGGCCTGTTCCAAAACGGCCTCGATCAGAAGCTGGCTGGCCCTAAATCCATGAGATTTCAATTCATCGATGCTCGTTCGAAGTGACGTTACGTCACCGCGGAGCTTGGCACCCAACAACAGGCCGAGCGTCCCGATCACCTCTAGGTCCAGCTTCCTGGCCCATCGGCGGCCATCGAGGTCGTCTAGCACCACTCGTGCAGCCCGAACCTCCGATGCGAGTGCAAGGGTCGCCGCCTCGCCAGCACCAAGCTCAGCCTGAAACAGGCCTAGTAACCGGCTCTGTCTCACATCTCTTCGATGGAGCCAGTTCTCGGTCGCTCGTGCGACCTGGGAAGCCGCAGCATCATCGTACTGCCCGATTTCCGTCAACACGGCAGACGGCACGAGAACCCGACCCGCAGAATGGTTCAGTAAATCTAGCCGTCCCAACTTGGCGAGAAAAATCAGGGGGCTGGCATTCGTAACCCAAACACTCAAGAGGCGAGCTCTAGGGCCGCACGAATCTCCGCCTCGATTTCCTCGTTTCGCAGATTGATCGCCGGTACTCCGATCTGCTCGAGTCGCTCTAGAAAGACAAGCCTAGGCAAGCCGGCTAGGTCGGCTGCCTGCCCGGCTGTCACGCGGCCCAGTTCATAGAGCTTCGCTGCAGCCAGGAAACCCAGCTCCTCGCTGAATTCCCTGTCCGAAAGCTTCAGTGCCCGGGGAAGTCCATCTGGATATTGAATGGTGGCCTGCTTCATCAGAATCCTCGGCTGCAGACTAGCACGGAGGATCTGGAGCAATGACCGCCGATTCTTCAACTTGGTCTGTGGCTCGAGTCTTCGCCATCCGTCGGAATCCCTAGGCTTGATCCGAGACCCGCCGCAGGAAGACGTCGGCTGCCGCCAGGTACTCAGTGGCCCAGAGGTGGCCGTCTTCGAAGACGCAAGGCGTGACGTCGACCTCTAGCTCTTCGAGTACGTGGAGATCCTGCTCCATCTTCTTGGCCGAGTACCACTCGTCTCTCGTTCCCCGGCCCAAGAGTACTGGGGGAATACCGGGGGGTGGATCTGCCGCGATATCCGGTGGCACGTCGGCTGCCAGGGCGAGGAGACCATGAGCCTCCATGCCCCGGCGCAGGCAACCCGCGAGGCCCCGCCAAGCCATGGCGACACCCTGGGAAAACCCGGCGAAGACAAGGATGTCGCTCGTGTTCTCCGACTGCCGGACGGCTTCGACGACATCCGTGACATAGGCGGTGTTGTGAGCGATGGCCTGCTCGCGGTCGATTTTGGTCATCCAACAGCGCACCACGTCACCCTTCTTGGTGTAGAACGGGTGGGGTGCATCGACCGATACCACCAGCCAGCCATCGACGCTCGGGATCTTGCGGACCTCGCGCAGGATCGAGCCGGCATCCTCTCCGTAACCGTGTGTGGCGACGAGCAGAGGCGGTCGATTCGACGCTTCGGGACCACGCCAGACGAGATAACGCCCCTGCACCTGCGTCTGCTGGTGCCTGATCTGGACCTCGTCTCGGTCGGGTGCCTCGGCTTCACTCATGAAGACCATCTCCCGCCGCTCGGCCTCCGCCGGCACTCTGATCAAGGATGCGACGGGAGGCTCCGCCGTAGCAAAAAAAACGCATGACCCTGGCCCTATACTTCACAAGATGCCAGGGCCTCGACACGAGGCGACACCTTCTCTTCGGAGTCCTTCTCTTCCGATGCGGGTGAAGACGTCAACCAGTCGGAATAGAGCTCGGGTCGCCGATCGCGAAAGAAGAGCTGGCGAGCGTTGGATTCCGCACAGCGAGACAGGTCGAGATCGGCGAAGACGAGATCGTCCTCGAGGGACTTGCCGCGAGCAAGGACGATTCCCTCCGGATCGCTGACGAAGCTCTCGCCGGCGAAGGTCAGCGTCTTCTCCACGCCGACGCGGTTACACAATGCGGCAAAGTACCCGTTCTGGAACGCCGCGGTGCGGATCTCCGCCTCGTACAGCCCTTCGGGCCATTCGCCGAGAGTGCCTGCCTGCGGGATCACCACCAGCTCGGCACCTGCTACGGCCAAGCCACGCATGTATTCCGGATAGTGACGGTCATAGCAGATGGCGACACCTACTTTCACCGGCCTGCCACCGAGGTCGACTTCATAAACAGGGGCACCGGTGTCACCCGGATCGTAGTAGTCCTGCTCGTGGAAGCCGTCGTAGTCGGTGATGTGAATCATCCGGGTGACGCCGAGGAGTGTGCCGTCCGAATCGATGACCGGTGAGGTGTCGAAATAGCGACGTTCGCTGGACACCACGCCACCAGCCGACCCATCGACTTCGTAGAGATTGAAGACGATGGCGATGCCATGCTCTTTTGCCCGGGCGCAGAGCTGCTCGGTCACCGGTCCGGGAACAGGCTCCGACAGCTCATGGGCTGCCAGCTTGCACGTGGGCGTTCCCGGCTCGGCCGGAAAGAAACGGTCGAGGACCACCTCGGGAAAACAGACCAGGTGGGCACCTCCAGCCGCGGCTTGGTCGACGGCTTCGAGGCAGCGGGTCAAGTTCGCGGCGCGGTCTTCGCTCGAAGACAGTTGCGCCATGGCAATTCGAATCTGCGTCATTCCTCGATCCTCATCGGCCCAGCGGCGTCACCAGTTCACGGATTTTCGACTCTACCTTCTTCGCCAAGTCCGGCGCCTCGGCATGGTCGCCGATCAGCTTTACCAGCGCTGATCCAACCACTACACCCTCGGCCACTCTCGCTACTTGCTCCACCTGCTCGGGCGTGGAAATACCGAATCCCACGGCCAGCGGCAGATCGATCCGGCGACGAAGCTTCTTGACCTCCCTGATCAACTCCTTCGGCAGCTCTCGGCGAGCTCCGGTGACTCCCGTACGAGATACGTAGTACACGAAACCCGACGACATGGCGTTCACCGTCTTGATCCTCTGCTTATCGCTGGTGGGCGCTACGAGGAATACGGTGTCGAGACCCTGCTTGCGCAACATTGGAACCACATCTTCCGTGGCCTCGTCGGGCGGCAGGTCGACGCACAGCACGGCGTCGACCCCGGACGCGGCGGCCTGCTCGGCGAAGTTCTCTACCCCCCGCGCGTGGATCGGATTGAAGTAGGTGAACAGGACGATCGGAACGCCGAGCCGATCTCGTTGGCGGGCCACCAAGCGCAAAATCGCCGACAGCGTAGTGCCCGAGGACAGGGCGCGCTGCGAGGCTTCTTGGATCACAGGACCGTCGGCGACCGGATCGCTGAACGGCACGCCGAGCTCGATGATGTCGGCACCACCATCAACGAATGCCTGCATGAGATCGGCAGTCTTGCGCAAGTCGGGATCGCCGGCCGTGAGAAAGGGGATGAATGCCGCCCGTTTTTCGTCTCGGCAGCGATCGAAGACTCTCGCTATGGCGCTCATCGGTCGGCCCCGTCCTCGTTCTCGGGACCGGTCTTCGGTGCAGCCCACTTGCGCGCTGCCGGGTGGGTGGCGGCACTGTTTCCGTGGGTGACCGCACCATCGGGTGCATGCTGTTCCATCCACCGGAGGACCGACTCCACGTCCTTGTCACCTCGTCCCGAGAGGTTGACCAAGATGGTTGCCCTCTTGCCCATGCGTGGCGCCAACTTTTCGAGATGAGCCAAGGCATGGGCCGATTCGAGGGCTGGAAGAATGCCTTCGGTGGCCGACAGGCGGTGAAACGCTGCCACCGCCTCCGCGTCCGACGCGCGAGCGAACTCCACCCGTCCCTGGTCCTTGAGCAGTGCATGCTCGGGTCCGACCGCCGGGTAATCCAGCCCGGCCGACACCGAGTGGGTGGTCGCGATCTGGCCGTCGTCGTCCTGCAAGATCCACGTGCGGGTCCCGTGGAGTACACCGAGCTTGCCGCCGGAGAAGCGCGCCGCGTGCTCACCCAAGGCGTCCCCAGTACCTCCGGCTTCGATGCCGATGAGACGCACTTTCTTGTCGTCGAGGAAGGCGGTGAAAAGACCCAGGGCGTTCGAACCGCCACCGACGCTGGCCACCGCCACGTCGGGAGAGTAGGTACCGGCCTGCTTCTTCATCTGCCGCCGCGCCTCTTCGCCGATCACGCGGTGAAAATCCCGCACCATACGCGGATAGGGATCCGGTCCCAGAACGGAACCGAGGATGTAGTGGGTGTTTCGGACCGTGGTCGCCCAGTCGCGGAGACTCTCGTTCGTAGCGTCCTTGAGAGTGCGTGTTCCGGTCGTGACCGGGATCACTTCGGCGCCCAGCAAACGCATGCGATAGACGTTCAGGCGCTGGCGCTCGCAATCTTCCTCACCCATATAGACACGGCATTGCAGGCCCAGCAGGGCCGACGCGGTGGCGGACGCTACGCCGTGCTGTCCCGCGCCGGTCTCTGCGACCACACGTTCCTTCCCCATGGTCTTGGCAAGGAGGGCTTGACCCAAGGCGTTGTTGAGCTTGTGGGCGCCTGTATGAAGCAGATCTTCGCGCTTCAAGTAGATGCGTGCACCGCCCAACTCTTGTGTCAACCGCTCGGCAAAGTAGAGCGGCGTCGGGCGACCAGCGTAGTGGGTCAGCAAGTCGCGGAGCTCGTTGCGAAAGGCGCGCTTGCGACTGTATTTGTCGTACGCCTTGGCCAGCTCGCCGAGAGGCGCCATCAGCGTCTCGGGCACATAGCGGCCACCGTACGGTCCGAAATGACCGCGAGCGTCAGGTCGCGGGACGGGTCGTGCCATCGTGAATCTCCTCGAAGAGGCGTCTCAAGAGGTCAGAATCCTTGCGGCCTGGCTCCGACTCGACGCCGGAGCAAAGGTCGATACCCCACGGCTTGCAGGCTCTGAGTGCAGCGCCCACATTGTCGGGGGACAGCCCGCCGGCCAATAGGATCCGGTCCCCAATATCTTCCGCGAGATATCGCAAGGCGGAGAAGTTCCAGCTCTCGCCCGTTCCGCCGTAAAGAGCGGGGTGATGGGTGTCGACGAGGAAGCCCCAGACACCGAGAGAGCGCCAAGGCTCCATCCGACGCATCACCTCCGTCCGCAGCTCTTCGTCGCCGGTCGCAGCGCGAACCCGGAACACCTTGATGATCCTCGTAGCCAGGGCCGCCATGTCGGCTGGGTCTTCCTCACCATGCAACTGCAAAAGGTCGAGATCGGCGACCTCGGCTACGTCTGCCATGTGCTCCGCGCTCTCGTCCACAAAGACGCCTACCCACAGGACGTCCTCGGCCGCAGCCGGGCGCAGCCGCCGTACCTCTCGCACCAGATCGCCAGCAGCTTCGGGCGTCAGATAGCGCGGGCTGGGTGGGTAGAAGTTGAGTCCGATCAGCTCGGCGCCCGCATCGAGAGCAGCGAGGGCGTCTCGTGTGGTGGTCACACCGCAGATCTTGGTACGTGCGGGAGGACGGACATCGGCACGATTCGCGGCCCTCGAGGTGGGCGGTGCCGCGGTGGTGGTGGGCGTAGACACGGCCTCAATCCAGTAGCTCGCGCAACTTGGCACGAGGATCGCCCGACTTGACGAGCGCCTCGCCGATCAAGAACGCGTCGTAGCCTACGTCCGCCAGGCGACGACGGTCATCGGCGCTGTGTATACCGCTCTCCGCCACCTTCATGGCGTCCTCCGGCAGTCGACTGACCAGCGATTCGGAAGTGTTCAGGCTGACGTCGAACGTACGCAAGTCGCGATTGTTGACCCCAACCACCTCCCACTCCATGCCAGCGAGCTTGGCGACGTCCGCCTCGTCGTGGGTTTCGATCAAGGGCACGAGCCGATGCCGCCTGGCGAGACGAGCGTATGCTCGAAGCTCCTGAGCCGTGTAGAGGGCCGCGATCAACAACACCGCGGACGCGCCGGCACGACGAGCCCAACGCAGCTGCAACGGATCGATCACGAAGTCCTTGGCGATGGCGGGCAGGCCCGAAGCGCGCACGCAGCGGGCCAGCAGCTCATAGGAACCGTGGAAGAAATCTGGCTCCACTACCACCGACAAGGCGGCAGCACCGGTATCGCCGTAGGCCCGTGCCTGCTCGAGTGAGTCGAAAGTACCTTCGAGGGAACCGAGGCTCGGTGAACCCATCTTCACCTCGGCGATGATCGCTCGACCTGCCTTCTCCGCAAGGGCCCTGGTGAACCGGTTCTCGCGCGCATCCTGGAAGACTTCGCGACGAGGCGGCTCTGTATAGGTTTCCTTACCCCGCGCGACAGCCACCACCTCGGCACGCTTTCTGACGATGCGCACGAGGATGTCGGGCAGCTCGGAAGACGAAGCGTCCGTGCCGGCGAGACGAGTGGCGGGATAGGATGACATGGTCGGATGGCCGAGCAGCTTCCATGTACCGCTCGGCTCCCAAGGATAGCGGATCTACGCCGTCGCCGCTGCGCGGCATTAGCCCTGCCAGGACAGCTCCATCAGCTACCCGGATCGCCGTCTGGTGGACCGCATCCCAAGGGATTGAACGCGGCTGACCAAGCCTGCCCATCGCTCAGTGTGCAGTTCGCCGGCGACATTCGATCGCTACCGTCGACACACACGCGCCCATACTGGTACCGGTGCTGGCTGCCGTCGGTAGGCCACAGTGGACAAGCGCAGCTCGTGTAGGTGTTGCCGTTGTCGTCGCTTCGACTCCCGGTACAGGACGCTGTCATGCAGCCCGCGTACTGGCCGAGTCCACGATTGCAGGTCGGCGGAGCGAACTCGGCCCCAGACTTCGGCACCGCCACGGTGGCGAAGCTGAAGGTCGAAACATAGTCCGCGGATTCGTCGAACTGGTCCGAAGCAATGTAGCCGCAAACGTAAGCCTCAGGTAAGTCCGACGAGGAGCTGACGCCGCCGCATGCCTTCTTCGCAGCCGGCTGAGAGCAGATGTTGAGGCACCCACTGCCGTCTTCACCACACTGCTCGATCGCCTCGTCGTAGGCGCATTCGTCGAGAATCGAGTTGATGTCCACATACATCGGTTTCGCCTCGCTGGCCGCGAACACCTGACAAACGCAACCAGCGTTCGCGCGGCTCTCGTCTACGGTACATGGCAACGGGTCGGCACCCGAGTAGTAGCACAGCGCGTACTCGCCCGAGGTACACAACAGAAAGTTGGTCGGTGTGGCGATCAAGTCGACAGCCGCACCCTCACGGGCCTTGTAGGGCACGTCATCGCAGCGCCCGGAGTCGTCGGCCAGGGCTGCGGACGCCGGACTCGTATCCCGACCTCCACCTCGTGAGGGCCCCGACCTCAGGACTCGAGCTGTGCCTCGAGTCGCTTCAGCACCTTGCGGGCGATGGGATGAGTCCGGAAGATGTAGATCTCGGCACCAGCGTCGTCCAGGCCTTCCTTGCTGGTGGCCAGCTGCGACGATACGGCGAGGATGAGGTTCTTCGGCCCATGGCGTCCCAACAGCCGGAGGCGGCGATCGATGGCACCTCGGTTCCAGAAGCCGAAGACTTCCATGAAGACCTGGGTTCCACTGGGGCCGTGAGTGAACACATAGTCGGGTACCAGCACGCCCTCTCCGCCGAGGTTCAGGAGATCGCCGTCGGTGGATACTTGCCAGTCGGTCTCGAGCTCGGCCAGTTGCTTCGGTAGCCAGCGGAGCTCCTCGGGCTGCCACTGGCCGGTGAGCTTGGTGTGGGAGCGCAAGCCGTGGCTCGGGTCGAGCTCGAAGGTCGCTCGGCGGCGTCTGGGCCCCCAGGAGACTTGGGCTTCGACGCTCCAATCTTCGAAATGCAGCAGCGTCGGTAGAAACGACGCCATCTGCAGGCCGTACTTGCTACTCGACTGAAACAGCGACGCCGGGCCGTCGAGCACGATGCGCCAGCCTCCATCTGGCGCGCGACGAATGCGGTGCATCAGCTGGAAGAACTTGATCTTGCGGAAGAGCGCCCGGTGTTTCGCGACGCTGGCTTCGCCGAGACGAATCTCCATCTCGGTAGCGCGCAGCAGCACACCCTGGGCGAGGGCGACGTTGTAGCGATGGAGCAGCCAGTCGGCCCTACACCGCTGCCATTCCTGCAACACCTGCTCGTGCTTGAGATCTGCGTAGAGCCCCGCTTCCACTACCTGCGAGTCGACCGAACCGTCGACCTGGGACCTCAGCACCTCGGCAGCCTTCCCGAGAACTCCGTTGCGATCGAAACGATGACGCCGGAAATCGATCTCCTCATCGTCTCTCGGACTCTCTTCTCCCGCATCGGCCGGCCGACGATTCGCACGCCAAGCCTCCGCCGCGAGGTCGAACACGGTTTCCCGAAGCATCTCCGGCTCCAGTGGCGACACTTCTTCGAACAGGCAGCGGTCTAGCAGCAGCTTGGCCAAGGCCTTGTGCAGCTGGAAATCGGTGTCGTTGCCGAGCACCTCCTTCAGCTCGACATCGAGCTCCCCGCGACGTTTGCCGACGTGCTCACCAAAGGTGTCGATCAACCGCCGCGCCATCTCGAGCAGGTCCGGGTCGCGCGGATTCACGTAACGCGGCCGGACCTTTTTCTTGTACAGACGCGCCTGGACCAGGTCGGAAGTAAGCACGGGGCAAGAGTCTACGGTAGCGCAGGGGCTGAGAGCTGCCTGATTCCTTCGGACCACTCGCTACTTGAGTATGGCCCGTGGTTTAGTGTCTAGATTGTTTGTGCTCGTTCGGCGTTCGGTAGCCGAGACTCGAGTGGGGGCGGACTTCGTTGAAGTGACGGCGCCATGATTCGATGACGACCTTGGCTTCTGCTCGACTTCTGAACCACTCCAGGTTCAGACATTCGTCTCGGAACTTCCCGTTAAAGCTCTCGTTCGTGCCATTCTGCCAGGGCTTCCCGGGCTCGATGAAGCTGGGCGCGACGGCGCGTGGAGCGAGCCAGCGTCGGACGGCTTGCGATACAAACTCAGGTCCGTTGTCGGATCGCAAGTACTTCGGTGTCCCGTGCTGCACGAAGAGTCGTTCCAACGTGGCGATCACCTGCTGCGAGCGGAGGCTCCCCGCGACTTCAATGGCGAGGCACTCACGGGTCCATTCATCGATGACCGTCAGGCACTTCAAACGCTGATCGAAGAGGAAATCATAGGCCCAAACGTCGTTGCGCTGCATGGGTGCTCGAGGACGAGGGCTGGGCTGAGCCCTTCGTCGGCGTTTCTTTCGAGGGACTTGAAGTCCAGCTAGATCGCATCCAGAAACGCGATTTCCGTTGAAAACAAAGGGATAAACGCGC
>JALCBJ010000201.1 GCA_028066595.1 Thermoanaerobaculia bacterium | reverse complement strand
CGGCGCGCAACGGAGGCGACATCGATCTCGTCTTTGGACCGGAACGAAAGAACCGGGTCAAGCTGCTGCTGCTGATGGACGTCGGCGGATCGATGGATCCACATACGCGTCTCTGCGAGAGACTCTTCTCGGCAGCCCACGCCGCCACTCATTTCAAGGCGTTCGAAAGCCGCATGTTTCACAACTGCCCGTACGAACACCTGTTCACGAACATGCAACAGCGCAAGGGCGAACCCACCGCCGAAGTGCTCAAGCGGCTCGACGCCACCTGGTCGATCGTCTTCGTTGGGGATGCCTGGATGAGCCCATACGAGCTGACACACGTCGGCGGGGCCATCGATCTCTTTCATGACAACCGGGTACCGGGCATCGAATGGCTGCGGCGGCTTCGACAGCGATGCCCTCGCTCCGTGTGGCTGAACCCGGAGCCCCCACGCATCTGGCAAGCTCCGTCCATTCGAATCGTCCGCTCGGTCTTCCCGATGTACGAGCTGACCCTTGACGGCCTACGCGACGCCGTCGACACACTGTGTGGCCGCAAGGCGAACGAGCCGGACGTGGACAGCGACTTGTGGGGGACGCGGATCAACTGAGCCGTACGGTTCTGGGGGGTACCAGATGTACGTCAGATCGCCTGGCCGCTAAGGCGCATTCCGCTACTTCTTGCGCCGACCGCGCTTCTTTTTCGGTGCGTTGCGGCGGGCATCGAGCAGCTCCTTGGCCTTCTCCACGGTCACGGCCGTAGGATCGGAGCCGCGAGGTAGGGACGCATTGGTCTTGCCGTCGGTCACATAGGGCCCATAGCGACCGTCGAGTACCTGGACCGGACCGACTGCGCCCTCGACCTCGCCGATCTCTTTGAGAACGGTCTTGGCTGCACCACGTCCGCGGCCTTTCTTCGGCTCGGCCAGAATCTTCAGCGCCTCGTCGAGCTGGATTTCGGTGGCGTGGACCCAGTCCTTGAGACTTCGGAAGTCTTTTTCTCGTTTGACGTAGGGACCGTAGCGGCCGATCGCGGTGGTGATCGGCTCGCCGGTCTCGGGATCCGCTCCCACTGTTCGCGGCAAAGAGATCAGTTTCTCGGCGATCTCTACCGTCAGGTCGTCGATCGCAAGGCCTTTGGGTAGGGAGACACGCTTGGGCTTCTTCTTCGACTCTTGCTCTTCTTCGGTTTGCGCCAGCTCGAGATAGGGACCGAATCGTCCGACCTGGAGGAACACCGGGCGGCCGGTGTCAGGGTCGTGAGCCACCGGCTCGGCCTCGCCGCTCTTGGCCTGCAGAAGCTTGAGGGCCTTTTCTAGGGTCAGCTCGTCGGGAGCGACGTCTTCCGGAATCGTCGCGGCGTTGTCACTGCCACCCTCCCCGCGACGGACGTAGGGACCATAGCGCCCGACCTTGGCGACGATCGGTTCTCCCGTTTCGGGATCGGCACCGAGGTGGATGGCTGGATAGATGACTTCGCCTTTCTCTACTCGCTCGGCGAGCCCACTATCCTTGCCCGGTCCAGCTTCGCCCCCGAAATAAAAGCCACGCACCAGTGCGTCCCAAGGGATGTTGCCGTCGGCGATCTCGTCGAGATCGTCCTCCATCTGGGCGGTGAAGCTCGTGTCCACCAGATCGGAGAACTGATTCTCCAACAGCTCCGTGACACAAAATGCCGTAAACGTGGGGATCAGCTCGTTGCCCTTCTTCATCACGTAGCCGCGATCTTGCACCGTGGAGATGATCGAGGCATAGGTACTGGGTCGGCCGATACCCTCTTCTTCTAATTTCTTCACCAAGCTCGCTTCGGTGTAGCGATAGGGAGGCTTGGTGGAATGTCCCTCGGCGTCGACCTGTTCTGCCGTCAGGGTTTGCCCCTTTGAAAGGGCCGGTAGAATGGTCTCTTGGTCACCGAGCTCGGCTTCGGGGTCATCCGATCCCTCGACATAGGCGCGGAGAAACCCAGGAAAGACGATGCGCTTACCGCTCGCCGTAAACGAAAGGGTTTCGTTTCCATCCGCCCCAGGCACATCGACCGACACCTCGAGCTGAGTCCTCTCGAAGCGAGCCGGAACCATCTGGCAGGCAAGCGTGCGTTTCCAGATCAGCTCGTAGAGCTTCAGCTGGTCCGCATTGAGAAACTTCGCGACGTCCTGGGGGCGGCGCGCCAGGTCGGTCGGACGGATGGCCTCGTGGGCTTCCTGAGCTCGCTTCGCCTTGGTCTTGTAGAGAATCGGCTTTTCGGGAAGGTAGTCGCGGCCGTATGCGTCGGCGATGACCTCTCGGGCCTGTGCCAAGGCCCGGTCGGACAGCGTCACGGAATCCGTACGCATGTAGGTGATGAGGCCCACGCGTTCGCCACCCAGCTCGATGCCCTCGTATAGCTGCTGGGCAACACTCATCGTCCGACGCGAGCTGTAGCGAAGCTTGCGATTGCCTTCCTGCTGCAATGTAGAAGTGATGAACGGCGGGGCTGGCTTCTGTTGGCCCGGCTTGGTCTCGAGGGAAGTGACCTTCCAGGGCTCCGCTGAAGCCGCCGCCCGAGCCAACGTGTTGGCTTCGCCCTCTTCGAGGTGCCGGTGCTCTTGTCGCACGAGTTTGCCGGTCTCGGCATCGAAGCTCTTGCCATCGGCGAGACGGCTACCGTCGATACGCGCCAGCCGAGCATCGAAACTGGCCCCGTTGGTTCCGAGCCGGGCCTTGAGGTCCCAATAGTCGGATGAGACGAAGGCGATGCGGTCTCGCTCACGTTCTACCAGGAGGCGTACCGCGACGCTCTGAACCCTTCCTGCCGACAGGCCCGGCCTGACCCGCTTCCACAGAAACGGAGACAGGGAATAGCCGTAGAGGCGGTCGAGCACCCTGCGGGCTTCCTGAGCGCGCACGAGATTCTCGTCGACATCGCGCGGCGAGCTCAGTGCATGCTCGATGGCCTCGGGAGTCACCTCGTGAAAGACGATGCGCTCTACGGGCAGCCCCTTCTTCGGCTTGAGGATCTGGAGTACGTGCCAGGAGATACTCTCGCCTTCCCGATCTTCATCGGTGGCGAGCAGCAGGCGATCGGCTTGTTTGAGTGCGTCCTTCAGCTTCTTGACGTACTTCTTCTTCTCGGAAGGAACGACATAAACGGGTTCGAAGTCGTCCTCGACGTTGACGCCGAGCCGAGCCCACGATTCGCCTCGTACCTTCGCAGGAATCTCTTTGGCGTTCTGCGGTAGATCGCGTACGTGCCCGAAGCTCGCCTCGACCTGATACTCGGGCCCTAGAAACCTACCGATGGTCTCCGCCTTTGCCGGCGACTCGACGATGACCAGACTCTTGCCGTTATCTGCCATGTAATTCCATTCGCTCCGAGAGACGGTTTGACGCCGGGTACTCCAGATCGTGCGCCCCCCGGCCAAGAGGGGCCCGAGCGTACCCATGGGCCCTCCGGGGTGTCAAGGAGGCGGGCCCGACGAGCCCGACGCTCTTCGCAGCCGGTACTTGTAGGATCGGCCACGAAGCGCCAAACAGCGAAAAGCCCTCACAAAGGAGGGCTTTTCTAAGAATTATTCCCGGCGGCGACCTACTCTCCCACACGGTCTCCCATGCAGTACCATCGGCGCTGAAAGGCTTAACTGCCGTGTTCGGAATGGGAACGGGTGTTTCCCTTTCGCTAGAGCCACCGGAAAACTTGATTTGAAAGATCTGTTCTCAGATCTCATTCTTTTGGATGTCCAGGCAGGGTCTGCCGGGACGAACCGAATCGAGTCAGGGCGATGCAATTCGCTCGAGATAGGCACTCGTCTTGGTTTGCGAATTGAAACAATGGTCAAGCCGATCGACTTATTAGTACAGGTCAGCTCAACGCCTCACAGCGCTTACACTTCCTGCCTATCAACGTGGTGGTCTACCACGAGTCTCGAGGGAGACCTCATCTCAGAGCGGGCTTCCCGCTTAGATGCTTTCAGCGGTTATCCTTTCCGAACTTAGCTACCCAGCCGTGCCGCTGGCGCGACAACTGGTACACCAGAGGTTCGTCCATCCCGGTCCTCTCGTACTAGGGACAGATCTCTTCAAGTCTCCTGCGCCCACATGAGATAGGGACCGAACTGTCTCACGACGTTCTAAACCCAGCTCACGTACCGCTTTA
>JALCBJ010000052.1 GCA_028066595.1 Thermoanaerobaculia bacterium | reverse complement strand
CTGTGCACAAATCTAACTGTCGTCAATGCACAGAAGCAATTGTCGCTGAACACCCGCCTCCACCGTCATCGCCGTCCCAGCCGCCGCCACCTCCGCCACCACCATTCCCACCGCCACCATCATCGCCGGGCGGCGATGCTGCGTCTTCGCATGGTGGGCATGCACGAGAGTACTCCTCCATTGAGGACCAGGAGGCACCCCCGCTAGAAAAGGAAACGTTCACACCAGTGATTGTCACACCGACAGTCAGTCCACAGGTGCAGAACAGACATGACTTCTGTCCACAGATGTAGCCTGCACTACAGCTCGCCCCTTGCATGTGGGTGGTTCTCGCCCTGACCGCACCCTTGCCTTGCATCTTGTGACAATACGTGGTTGGCATTCCACTGTCTGCGCAAGTCTTGCTGGTAATCGAGGGAATGCAGCTGCTGTTGCAGTCCGAGTCGCAGCTACAAGTAATCGCAAAGGTGACACTCGAAGAGTGGTGACCCCAGTTATGGTCAGCGTTGTCGCTGTCGGCGTAGCTTACGGTTTGCGTGTTGCTGAATGGGCTGCACTCCCCTACCACACCCTTCTGTACTGCGATCCCTTAGTTCGGTTTCCTCCGCAAGAAGGAACGGTCACGGAGTGGAGCATACCGATCGACGGCGGCCTCTTCGACTCCTTGGGTCACCTGGTCGAGAACCACGAGCGCCGTCTGTTCTGTCATCTTGGCCATTGCGGGCACCCAGGCGAAGGAAGCTCGGTACACCCTCGAGTTCTCTCCGATCGTGGCGCGCACCTGAAACGATGTCATGGCGGCAACCTCGGCCAAGTTGCTCTCGGAGTCTGCGGCCACCACTTCGCCTAGAACCTCGGCGATCGTCATCGTCGTCAACCTGGCCGATTTACCGGATTGCTGGCCACCAACGTAACGGAAGCTGGGTTGGTACTCGGACCGCGAGACCCCCAGACCCGTGTTGTGCTTCGTCTCGCGATGCATATCGATCAGCAGGCCCTCGGACGGGCTGACGATGTCGCTCCAAAAGGTCGTGGCGAAATCCTCCGGCTCGAGATGATAAAAGTCATCGACTACCAGCGAGAAGCTGGGTTCGGCCAGCCGACTGTAGTCCTCTAGGTTGGCGTAGGCAGCGCGGATGATCAGCTCCCGACCTCCGGCACCACTGACCAGCGCCTTACCTGAGCCGAGATCGTCTACGAGACCCGTTGAATCCGTGTTGGCGAGGTTCTTCGCCAGGCCTGTGAGGCCACCACTGGTCGTGGCCGTGGGTGGGTCGGGGTCGGGTGAAGGTTGGTTCTCTCCCGCATTGGATGGAGGTGGCACCATCATGGCTAGAAGGAAACAGAGAGTAGTGACGAGGACTCTTCGCATGAAAACATCTCCATGGTTTCCGCGATTCGCTGGGGGGCCGAAGTCGGGATACGGGTAGTTAGATACGTATCCAGATGCTTCGCTCCAATGGAATCTCCGATTTGAGGCGTGAACTTGGGTTCCACGCAACGAGCGGGAACCGGACGGGGAGGCCTGGAAATGGCCTCCTACTCATCTGCACGCCATCGGCTCGGAAAAGCCCTCAGGAGATCTCCACGGTAGACGATGATTGGCCCATTGCATCGAGCGTTCCGGCCGCGATGGTTCCCTGGCCCCGGGCCGGCTCTCGTTGTAGTGACCTCGGTGTCTAACTGGAGATGCTTGGCGGTCTCGACTGCGACATCCGGCCATCCGACGATGGGCCCGAGCCCATCGAACCTTTCAGTAACGTGGGCGAGGCCTCAGAACGGGTGATCCGGGTGGCCACTGACAGTGACGAATCGGTGGCCGGTACCGATTCGACCGTCCCTGTCGATCACGTCGCACACGATGTTGAAGCTCACGCTGTCGCTCGTTTCGGCTCTCATTCCGAATCCGAGACGGGTGATGCCGTGGACGGAGGTCTTGAGCCAGCTGTGCGTGTACGGCGGCCCGCCGCCGCTGGCGGCGCAGATCCAGGTTCCGGTTTCGTTCGGTCCTATCGAGGTCGGCCCGTGAACTCTGACTCGAAGATACCCATAGCGATTCTGCGAGCATTGCAAGGCGCTATGGTCGTCTACCGCGAGCGTACGCCCACCGGGACCGCTGTAGAAAGGTTCCATGGTTGCGCGGGGCACGCTGCTGTGGTGAATACCCAAGGAGTGACCGAACTCGTGGGTCAATACGGCTTGGGTGTCGATGTCGGTACCGTTCGTTTGCCAGTTGACCGCGTTGTTGAATGTGATGTCCGACTCGATGATCTCCTGGTCGTTCTGAGTCACGAGCGCGGTCAGCGCAAGACAGCTACCGGTGCATCCGTTGCCGTTGGCAAAGATGATCGTATTGCGACCATCGGTAGCCCACCCGAACGGACTGTAGCCGGCAAAAACAGGCCTGTGATCGGCGTTGGGAACGTTCGTCCATGCAGCTGCCGCTCCTCGCACAGCATCGATCTTTCCGAGCCCCTGATTGAAGTGGTTCATCCACCATTGGATATTCGAGTTCCGAGCAGGATTCCAATGCGCGAATCCCCCTGGATGTTCGCAGGCAACGCGCGCGCCAGACGTCACTCGCCCGGACTGGGAGACCTGGAGCATTGTGTAGGCCTGCAGGGGTAAAGCGGCCAACCAAAGGCCGAGAACGGTAGCCAGGACAAGAGCGCTGATCCGGCTGCGTTTCATTGGCTCACTCCCTGGCCGTTCTTGTCCGTAGAAACACCGCGCTCGATCGATCGCAGCAACCCATCGAAGTCCATACCTCGTTCCCCGCCGGGAGCCGACTTCTGACCTCTGTCATCGGCGATGAGGTGCTGATCGCTTGCTTGGCTGACCGCCCTGAGGTGGCCATCGGCAGACTGGATCAACTCGAACACGCCCTGGCTGTGATCGCGCACGGTAGAAACCGAAGGCGCACCGGGTAGATCGGAGACCGAGGAAAAAATGACGTAGGACTTGCCGAGCTCAAAGCTCGCTCCGCCGACGATGACTGTGGCTAGGTCGTCCACCTGTCCACCCATCAGTGTCAACACCATACGGCTACCCCGCACCGCTTGGCCCTTGAGCACCGCATCTGGCTCGATCACCACATCGGTGAGGATGAAGGTTCCGCCCTCGTTCCAGTAGGAGCGGGACTCGACTACGGTCCCGATCGTTACGCTCGTATTCGTGGCCGCGAGTTTCTCGACACTCATGCGTTTCAAAGTCGTCGCTTCGGACGGGCTCGAAAGCCCGGATCCTGCCATCAACAACAGACCCAGCATCAGGCTGCCTAGCTTTGCTTTCCAAGTGCTTCGTTCCATTTTCGATCTCCGAATGGCTGTGTGTAGATCGGTTCCCGAACAATCTTGGGAGTTGGACCAACGCGTCTTCGAGACGACAAGGAGGCGACAGGCCTTCTCGCCTCCGCAGGCGATCGACACAAAACCCAGCAACCGGCCGGTCGGCCATCTGCACGAGCAGGAAGTTCCCTCTGGGGGGTCTTGATGCATGGGGGCTTTCGCAGCGATCGACGGCAAAGGCGGAGGTGGATCATCCGCCCTCTCTTGCGCTACATCCGCTACGTAACGTGTCGTTTCTCGAACTGGCTGGAAGTCCGCCCTCAAGCTCCCGACATCATCGACCGCGTCCCCGCTCCCATGCATTGTCGGGAGCCACGAAGGTCACTTCCGATTCCATGTCCACTTGGAGAGGACGTGCGGGAATGGCTCGCGCGAGCGCCGATCACAGTGGCCTACGAAACGACCTGAATGCGTCAGCGCTGAGAGTCCCTCCCGCCGCGAGGTGTGTCCTACTCCGCCCGATCCGCCGACTCAGTCGCGGCAGCCTTCCCTGCTCCACCGCCTTCCAGCTCGTCCAGCGGGAAGACGTAGACCAAGTAGAGATAGAAGAAGCCCAGCGACAAACCCAAGATGACGAGGCCGATGACCGACGATCGGATGGTGATGCCCTGTGCTCCCAGCGTCAGCTCTTGCATGACGTCGGAGGAGCCGCCGGTTTCCTTGGCGGCAAGCATCGAGGTCCGGAACTGAATGCCGGCGAAGACCAGACCCGAGAAGACCAGAACCAGGACCATCCAGAAGCTGATCTGGTTGGCCGTTAGCTGCCAGCGAAAGAGTCTTTCCCGGTGCTCCAACATCGAGATGTGGTGCTGCTGGTAGCGCCGGTAGCGCTCGAACAGCGCTTCCCGACTCGCTTCGTCGAGGCTCTCGATGGTCAGTGGCACCGGAGTGGCCGGCGGAATCGGCCCGGACGCCGAGCCTCCCTCGGACTTCTGGTCTTCCAGCGCCTGGAGGATGGTGTCTTCCGAAAGCTGCGGCCGGGCCGGTTCGCCTTCGTCGAGGGCGAGGACCGGACAGACCGAGAGCAGGAGGCAGAGCCCTATACCAACGACCAGAGCCCTCATCTCTACTGCCCCTCCATCAGCTTGTCGAGAAACGCCAATCGATAGTCGATCTGTTGATATAGGTTGTCCGTGGCCGCCAGCTCGAGCTGTTGGTAGTTGGCGAAGTACTCGTCGCCCAGCAGCAGCTCGATGCGGAACAGCAGATTGCTCGCCACGCTCTGATCGAGCCAGGCGTTCAGCTCCGCCGCCCATTGGGCTGCACTGACACCGTCAGGCGGCTCTGCCGGCGGTAGAGCGGTGCCCATGCGATAGGCCATCACCGCGTGGCGGCAGCTCCGGCCGTCCGGTGTGGTGAAGACGTCGCCTTCCGCCGTCGTCCTCCACGTGCTGCCGTCGACGCAATCGAGTATGACGACTCCATCGGCGGTTACTCGGCGGCCCGCCACTTGCTCACACGGCTTGGGCTCGATCCCCACCGCGAAACACTGCGGCATGTCGTCATTCGGCGGCTCCGGCGATACCGCATCCGGTAGGGGTCGCCAGACCGGCGGCTGGTAGGTACCGAGTCGCTCGAGGGTCTGCTCCGACAGCTGGAGCCGTCGATGGACCGTCGCCCACTCCCTGGCCGATTCGACGACTGCGCCCCCTGCGGGCTCAAGAATCTGTCCCGGCTGCACCTGGAGTGGCAGACCGAACCGATAATCGACATCGAAGTAGCTTCGATGGAGGTGCCGGCCCGTGCCCTCCTCGGACACGACGATCCTAAGTCGATCCACTCTGCCGGCTTCGCGCAGCGTGAAATGCGCGGAGCCGGTACCCGATCCCGAGGAGAACAATGGGGAGCCGGACGCTGAGTAGCGCGCCGCCAGCCCGCTTCCCGACATCGGACGTATGAAGATGCGGTAACCCGCCTGGGCACGGACGTCGTATCGGAAGTCGATCTTGACCTGCTCCCCTGCAGCCAGGCTTGCAGGTGACGGCGGTGTCAGCCGAACGATGGAGACCGATTGGCCAGCCGCAGGCACGGGGCTAGCCAGGATCGAACCCAGGCCTAGGGCGGATGCCCAGAGCACTGTGAATAGACCGAGAGTGATATTTCGCTGGCGCATCGAGTTCGTCCCCGAGTCGTCTGGGCCAAGGAGACATGGAACTGACAGTTCCTTTGCAAAACAGGAAAGAGTGTCTCCAGACTAACAGACCAGAAGGCCCGGAGCCGTAACTCGGCGGTTCGTACGGCTCGGAGGCCGGCCGGAGACTCCGACTTGCGTCGGTATCGCGACGCAGGATCGTCCGACGGCGCGTTGCGCAATCGTCCTTCAGCCGGATCTGCATCGATCCGCTACCGGGAACGGATGTCAGTGCGAGTAGCCCAACTCCTTCGTCGTACGCTGGTACCAGCCCGGTTGGCCGTCGAGGGGCTGGAAGATGTTGGCTCGTTCCAACTCCTGAGCGTAGACGTGTAGGGTCACGGCGCAGTCGCCGCCATCGAGAGCATTGGCGATCGTGTGGTACTCGAACGGCGGGATCAGGCTGCCCGACGAGCCGACTCCTGCGCGAACCGTCTTGGACGGCTCGAAACGCCATCGCCCATCGTGAGTCCATTCCAGGGGCTGATACTGAGTGACCGCGATCTCGCCCTGAATCACTCCCTCCACGCACCAAACTCCGCTGTGATCGTGGAGAGCGGTTCCCTGCCCCGGCCCCCAGATCATCGCGATGACCACGTAGCCATGGTCTTCGCTGACATAGACGAGGCGCCTCGCATAACCGTCGGCGGACGGCTCCAACAGCTCGTCGGCGAGGGAAAGGCCGCCCGTCTTGATGACGTCCGACAGTGCGTCCTGCACTCCTTCCGTGACTTCCTCGTTGCAGCTTCTACAGACAGATTCGTCGAGGCGACGGGTCAGCTCGTCGAGCCCTCGACAGCTCTTCGCGATCGGTGGAGTGGCAAGCATGGGAACTCTCCTCGGACGTTCCTCGGCGGTGGTCCCGAAATGAGCTAGACGGATTTCGGGATCGGTTTCGAAGCTCAAGTATGCCATCCGCGGGAGGCTGTTGACATCCCGCCTACGGCCTGCTCTCGGAATCGTGATCGTCTCGGACCGCTCGCGCTTCCAGTGGCCTCTTGCCGCGCCACTTAGCGTCAAAACGAAACGGCCCGCTCCACCTGACCTGAGTCGGTGGGGCGGGCCTCGCTGCGCCTGCGGTGCAGCGCTACCGGTAAAGAGATCCGTCAGTCGAAGCGGATCTCCTCCACATCGCGCCAGCGGATGTAGTCGGTGTCGCCGCTGGATACGATAGCGATCCCATCATTGCCATCGTCGACGTCGGCAGAATCATCGAGCTCGATCTCCTCACCGTTCCTCAGTGTCACCAGGCTCGCCCGGGAGCCTCTGGGCTTGATGCTCTCGATCTTGTAGAACGGGATGCTGTATTCGACATCGCGATAGTCGCCGTTCAAGTATTCCCAGCTCTCCGACTCGTCGAGGTCGAAGACGATGCGGCCGCTGAGCTTGTCGCCACCCCGGGTCTCGACCGTGCCACGTAGCGGCTTGCCCGGTGGATAGTCGCCGTAGGCCGGTCCGGAGCTCTGCGGCGACTCGAAGTCGAGGCGATCGAAGGCGTCCCACTTCACCAGGACGCGGCCCCACTTCGGATCTTCGACATAGATTCCGCGGTTGTCGTCGTCGACGTCGTTGGTACCTTCGAGCACCATCGACCTCCCGTCTCGCAGCACGACGTTGGAACCCCAGCGACTGCGACGCTCGATCGAACGGATGCGCCCCATCTCGATCTCCACATCCCCGTCTCGGGTCTCGCCGTCGAGCTCATCGGTCGACAAGCATTCGTCCTGATCCCACTGAATCCACCCCTTGAATATCCGCCCGTCGTGAGCGTGGAGGGTGCCATACAGCCGGGTCACGTTTCCGACGTCGAGGTCGTCGGGAGCTGGCAGAAAGCGTATGCGCTCGATTTCCCTCCACTCCAAGGCGATCTCACCCAACGAGCCGTCCCAGACATGGACTTTCGCACCGATGTCGTTCGAGCCACCATCGAGCCGGATCTCGAAGTCGCCCTTCATCCGCGCCGTCAACTCTCCACGCCCTCGAATCCGCAACTCCTCGATGGCACCGAAAGGAGCGATGAACTGCCGACCACCGTCCCAGTCCTCCCACCTGCTGCCGATCTCGACACCGAAGATCTCGATCGCTTCACGCCGGCCTCGGAATCTGCGCGGGGCTTCTTCGGCCCATGGCCGCTCGTCCTTCGACGAGTTGAAGAAATCACCCCAGAACGCCTCTTCGTCGCCCCACCGAAGTCGCCCTTTGTAGGTGTTACCACTCCGGGTCTCGACTTCGCCATAGAGGAAGCCCTCGGTGCCCGCAGCGGCATCAGAAGGCGCCGCCATCAGCAGGCCCAGAGCCAGTGCGGAGCCGAAGCTCAAGATAAGAACAGTCGGGATGTGTCGCATATCGGGTCTCCAATCAGTCTTGGAAGGGGAGTTCGATTCGTTCCTTCGACTTTGATTACTCCGCCTAGGCCCTCCGGTTACAGGAACCTGCACCGCGCTGGACGGGAAGCAAAAGCTCGGCGACGAACCGGCCCCTACCGCCAGATCCGAGCGTCCGAGGTACCGCCCATCTCGCTGCGAGAGCCAAACAGCCCGAAGCCCTCGTCCTCTTTTCGATGGTCGACGGTGCCCTCGCGGTCGATACCCCGTGTAGCCGTTTTCATGACCGCCAGCATCTCGTAGTGATACCTGGGATCCGCTTCCAATACTTCGGTTGCCAGCTCGACAAATCGCTCGTCGCTCATCTCTGGAAGACTTTCCCCGATACGGCTCTCGGTGAGCTCGTCCTTGGCCAGATGGTCCGTCGAGGCTTCGGAGGTCTCGCGGAAGAACCCGGCGGAGCCCGACTCGCGGACCACCAGCTGCATCATCCAGAGGCCGAGCACCAGGACGAACGCCGCCGCCAGTCGCGGCGCCCATTCCATGAGCGCACGGCGCCGTGAGCGCGAAGCCGGTGTGATCGCGGACCGAGGGTGGGACTCGGTCTCGTTCCAGGGTGCACGTTCGGCGATGCGCTGCCACAATTCTGGAGGAGGATCGATCATCAGCTCGCTCGCGTCGGATTCCTCAGGATACTTCGACGTCTCTCTCGAAGATGCCACAGCCTGGCCCAAGTCACGACTCCGTCGATAGAACTCCGCACATCGAGGACACGCGACGAGGTGATCGAGAGTACGCTTCAGGTCGACCATCTCCACCTCCCCGTCGAGGATGGCGGACAGATCGGCTTCGTAGTGTTCGCAACTATTCATGGGTTGGGTCCCGTTTGGGTTGTGGGTGGGCGCAGTCATGGCGGCCCTTCGGACGCAGTCGCGATCAGATCCGTGGATCGGCTAGGGATCCGATCAGCCAAGGCTTCGATGATCTTTCGGCGGGCACGGTGGACGTTGACCTTGACGCGGGAAAGCGTCCACCCCTGTCGAGCCGCGATTTCGGAATATGGAGTTTCCTCCAGAACCCCGAGGCGAAATGCCAAGCGGTGATCGTCGCTGAGCTCGTTCAGGGCCTCGATCAAGGCACGGTCGAATTCGGACCATTCCAGGCGTTCATGTTGCCCCAGGTCGTCACCTTCGACACGATCCAATGGATCTCGTTCGTCCACCTCTTCCGGCGACGAGGTGACGAGCCGAAGCTTGGGGCGACGGAAGCGGCTAGCCAATAGGTTGCGCGCGATCGAATAGAGGTACGGCTTGATCGCCGCGTCGCGACGGAACGTATCGGCACGCATGGCGCGCACGAAGAGCTCCTGCAGCAGATCCTCCGCCTCGCTCGGCGAGCCGACACGCCGCCGAAGGAACCCCAGCAAGACCGACGCATGGGCTTCATAAGCCGATCGCCAAAAGAGTTCATCCTGGTTTGCATCGGATCGCACGGATCGGAGTGGTTTCGGTGCTCGGTCTACCTTCGACTCGAGTGGTGCAGCGGCTGCGGCAGATCTGATCAAGCTCGCCTCCTGAGAGGATCTACCCATCCGATGCACGGTGGTTACAGCACGCGCGAGCTTTCGTTCATCAGCCTCGACACTAGGTGTCGCCGGCCTACCGGACTTCGTACTGTACCGAGACTATTCCCACTCAGCCCAGCACTCCTCCTCATCGCACAGGAGCACCACCACGGAGGCCTCACAAAGATTGATCCCGGACCATTCCACCGAATTGTCTTCCTCATCGGTCACCATCAGGTCCCATTAGGCATGCGTCGCGACCATAGAAGTCGACGTTGATGCGAGACCCGTCGGGCAACACACTGTCGCCGAGGACGTCCTCTTCCCAGTTCTCGTTCGCCGTCTCGGAGATGAACAGGCGGTAAATCTCGACGCCGGTCTGGTTCACCAGGGTGAAGTCTTGGGTACCGGCCATGGCTGGTCCGGCAAGCGAGACGATCAGGGCCAGGCAGGCGAGGTAGAGCACGGTTCGAACGGAGCAGCAAGCTCGACACATGGAGATCTCCTTTCCAAAAAACGGAAGGCCGTATCTGATCCGAGGGGGCACACCACTGTATCCGATCGGCTCATGTTAGTTTCCATCGGGTACCGCGCAGGAACCGGATGTAGTCCGCAACGGATCCGAGATCGAATCGGATCCGACTGACACCTGGAGGAATTCCATGTCTTGTCCCCATGTTCGACATCGATTCGCCGCACGAAGCCTCGGCCTTTCCCTCCTCGGCTTCGCCTTGCTCTTCGCCTTCGCGTCCCCTGTCACCGCGGACACCATCGAGCTCGAGTTCCCCTTCGAGGTCGATACATGGTTCGACATCGGTTATGACGAGGGCTCCATCTCGGTGAAGCGGGTACGTGTGAAGTCGATCAAGGGCAACTTCAAATCGACCATCTTCCGCGCCAACAAGACCGAGTTCGTCACCGACGTCCAGATCCAGGTCGAGTATTCCAACCGTGGATCCAACGACGTCGAAGCCCTGCTAGATATCGTGTGGGTCGACTCTGAGGGCCGAGAGATCGACGGGTACCGAGGCGAGGAAGATATGGACGAAGGGGAGCGCGACGAGATGACCGCTGCCATCTCCACCTCTAGATACGGGCTCGAGGTAGCGAAGAAGCTGGTCGTCAACATCGACTTCTGACGGAGGTTCGGGGTCGTCGATCCCTTGTATCGGGGCGGCGGACCTGAAGCCTGGACTGATCCGAAGATCAGTGGCTCCGACACTCACTTGAATGGGCGCCAGAGGCGCCCATGGTGCTGTGTGAGGTTTTCACTCGACTTACGCTTTACTTACGCTAAAATCTCCTGATGTCCGACGATGCCAGCCCTACACCGCCACGTGACTTCGGCTACACGCTGGAGTATCTGAAGACGTCGCCTGGAGCACGCAAGGAGAAGGCTCGACAGCGGACGTACCGGGCGGCGAAACGATCGGGGCGGTATGCGGAGCTGCATGTGGCCTCGGCTTTTTCGTTTCTCGACGGGGCGTCGCAACCGGAAGATCTGGTGGCGCGAGCTGCCGCCCTGGGATTGCCGGCGGTGGCGCTGGTAGATCGGTCGGGTGTGTACGGTGCGCCCCGCTTCTACAAGGCGGCGAGGGAAGCTGGGATCCGCGCCCTCGTGGGTGCCGAAGTGGTACTTGCGGATCGTGGGGGGCCTCCGACCGGGAAGAAGTCCAAGACGACACGTCGCGAAGCCGCGGCGCGGGCTCTGGAAGGGCGACGTTTGACGCTTCTGGTGCGCAGCCGTGAAGGCTACAGGAACCTGTGCAAGCTGTTGACGGCGGCGGCGCGGGGACGGCCCAAGGGCGACGCCCGGGTCGACTACCGGTTGCTGCAGGAGCACGTGGCGGGCTTGCACTGTCTGACGGGTGGCGACGAGGGTCTCGTGGCTCATCGCCTGGCCACCCGGGGTATGGATGGTGCGCGCAAGCTGCTAAAGCACCTCCGCCGGTTGTTCTCCGGACACGTGCACGTGGAGTTGCAACGCCACCGGCTACGCTCGGAGGAACAGCGCAACCGAGCGCTGGCGGAGCTGGCGACGTCGCTGCGCCTGCCACTGGTGGCCACCAATGGCGTGCGCTATGCAACTCCAGGGGACAAGCCGCTCCACGACGTGCTCACCTGCACCCGTCACTACACCCACATCGATGCCGCGGGGCGCAAGCTCGCTGCTCAGCGTGAACGCCACCTGAAGAGCTCGGAGGAGATGGAGCGTCTCTTCGCCGACATTCCCTGGGCGGTCGAAGAGAGCCTGGCCCTGGCGCAGCAGCTCGACTTCACCCTCGCCGACCTCGGTTACCAGTTCCCCGACTATCCCCTACCCGAGGGCGAGACCGACGCATCGTTCCTGCGCCAGATCACCTGGAACGAGGCACGGGTACGCTTCCGTCCGCTCACCGCCCGCGCCCAGCGTCAGATCGAAAAAGAGCTCGACATCATCGAGAAGCTCGACCTGGCAGGCTACTTCCTCATCGTGTGGGACATCGTGCAGTTCTGCAAGCGTGAGGACATCATGGTGCAGGGCCGTGGCTCGGCGGCCAACAGCGCCGTGTGCTACGCACTGTCGATCACCGCGATAGATCCGGTGAAGATGGAGCTGTTGTTCGAGCGTTTCCTCTCCGAGGAGCGCGGCGAATGGCCCGACATCGACCTCGATCTGCCGTCGGGCGATCCGCGGGAGAAAGTGATCCAGTACGTCTACCGACGCTACGGTCCCCACGGTGCCGCCATGACCGCCAACGTCATCACCTATCGCGACAAGCTGGCGGCACGCGAGGTGGGCAAGGCTCTCGGTTACTCGACCGAGCAGGTGAACCAGCTATCGAAACGCCTGGGACGTATGCGCTACGACACTTCCCGTGGTGACGACCGCGACCTGCACGAGGAGCTCCGGGCAGCAGGCTTCGATCCCGAGGAGATGCGGGTCCGACACTTCGTAGAGCTATGGGCCCGCATCAAGAACCTGCCGCGCCATCTGGGTCAGCACTCCGGCGGTATGGTGATGTGCCAGGGGCGCCTCGACGAGGTGGTGCCACTGGAACCGGCGTCCATGGAAGGGCGTGTCGTGGTGCAGTGGGACAAGGACGACTGTGCCGACCTCGGCATCATCAAGGTCGATCTATTGGGTCTCGGGATGCTCAACGTGCTCGAAGAAGCAGCACCCGTCATCGAGCAGCACGAGAACAAGCACGTGGACTACGCCCACCTGCCCCAAGACGATCCGGTGGTCTATGACCTGCTACAGAAAGCCGACACCGTGGGCGTCTTCCAGGTGGAGAGCCGAGCCCAGATGGCGTCCCTGCCGCGCAACCGACCGGAGCGGTTCTACGACCTGGTCATCCAGGTGGCCATCATCCGTCCGGGACCCATCGTGGGCGGCATGGTGCATCCCTACTTCGAGCGCCGGCAGGGGCGACAGTCCGTGGAGTATCTACACCCGAGCCTGGAACCGATCCTGAAGCGTACCCTCGGCGTGCCCCTCTTCCAGGAGCAGCTCCTGCGCATGGCCATGGTGGCGGCGGGCTTCTCCGGCGGCGAGGCTGAGGAGTTGCGGCGGGCCATGGGTTTCAAGCGTTCCATGGAGCGCATGGGATCGATCGAGGAACGGCTGCGCGCCGGCATGGACGAGCGGGGCATCACCGGCCCGGTGCAGGACCAGGTCGTGCAGTCGATCACGTCCTTTGCACTCTATGGTTTCCCTGAATCTCACGCAGCCAGCTTCGCCCTGATCGCCTATGCCTCTGCCTGGCTCAAGGCGCACCACCCCACCGCGTTCCTCCTATCGCTGCTCAACGCCTGGCCCATGGGCTTCTATCACCCCGCAACCCTGGTGAAGGATTCCCAGCGGCACGGCGTCAAAGTACGTCCCGTGGACGTGACGAAGTCGGACTGGCGGTGCACCTGGGAGCCGCGCGGATCGGAGCTAGAAACCGGCGACGACCGACGCGCCCCGCTCATCGATCGCCGGACCCACGAGAAGTCGCCTCGCACGCCGCCTGCAGGCTCGGTACGGATCGGTTTGCGCTACGTCCGGGGTTTGGAGGAAGACACCGGGCGGCAAATCGAAGAGGAGCGCCGGAAGCGCCCGTTCCGAGACCTCGACGACCTCGCCCTGCGCTGCTGTCTGGACAAGGATCAGCTCGACCGCCTGGCCTGGGCCGGAGCGCTCGCCGGGCTGGGGATGGAGCGACGCGAAGCGGCATGGCAGGTGGCACGCGTCGCCCGCGACCCGGGTCCGCTCTTCCGGTGGCAATCCGGTGAACGAGGCGCGCCGCTCCGACCCATGACGGCACTTGAGAACACCGTCGCCGACTTCCAAGGCACCAGCCTCACGGTGGGTCACCATCCCATGGTCTACGCCCGTGCCCGATTGCGTCGTCAAGGCGTCGTGACCTGCGCCGAATTGGAGCGAGTTCCCGCCGGACGTATCGTGCGCTATGCGGGCTCGGTGGTCGTACGTCAACGCCCCGGTACTGCCAAGGGCATGCTCTTCGTCACCCTGGAAGACGAGACGGGCATGGCCCAGGCCATGGTGACACCGGACCTCTTGGCCAAGTACCGCGACGTCATCGTCGGCGCCGCCGGGCTGGTGATCCAGGGCAGGCTGCAGCGAAGAGATGGGTCCATGAGCATCAAGGCGGAAAGCGTCTGGCCCATCGACCATCTGGACGAGGAAGCCGGCAAAGAGCCGGATCGCAGATCAGATCCGAGACCGGCGCCCGACGGTCAGGGCGAGACATCCTTCCTACGGGTGCCGAGTCACGACTGGCACTAGCCCACAGATAGACTCGCCCACATCGACAGGCAACCGACCATCACCCATCCCATCTCCGAAGATCCGACTCCGCCGAGCACGGCGCCTGGGGACGCAGCGCCAGAGCCCGGCGCGGCGCCACTTCGCCGCGGGTTTCTCGCCCTATTCGCGGCATGCTGTGGCCTGAGTCTGGTGCCGCTGTGGATGGTCGAGTATCCGCCGATGGTGGACCTACCCCAGCATGCTGCTCAGGTCGGCACCTGGCTTAGGTGGAGCGAGGGCGGGTTTCCCTACTCCGACTACCTGTGGATCAACTGGCGGACGCCGTATCTCGTAGCCAACACCCTGGCCACGGGTCTGTCGCACCTCATGCCCGTGGCGAGCGCGTTCAAGGTTGTGATCTCCCTGGCGCTCCTGGGCGTGCCGCTGGCGACCCTGGCCCTGCTACGCGAAGTGGGCGGCAATCCACTGTCGGCCTACCTGGCGATCCCGGCTGCCTACAGCTTCTCCTTCTACCTCGGCTTCGTTGCATTCACCCTCGCCACCGCCCTCTCCTTCTTCTTTCTGCTCCTCGCCTGGCGGCAGGCAGAGCGGCCCTCCAGGCGAGGTGCATGGTTGATCTTCGGTTTTCTTCAGCTCCTGTTCTTCACCCACCCGCTGGCTTTCGGCTGGGCCGGCTTGATCGGAGCGTTGTTGACGGCAGCCCGCGCCCCCAACCTGAGGTCGGCGGTACACCGATGGATCCCCTACCTCGCGGCTCTCACATTGCCCATAGCGTGGCTCCTTCTGACCGTCTCGCGCGACACACTCGTACCCGCCGCCCAGAGCCACGGACTGAGCCGCCTGCTTCAGATCCCGGCCTTCACAGTAGGTCTGCCCATCCACGACTTGGCGTTGGTCTTGGGTGTCGTGGTACTGGCTGCACCGTTCTTGGGAGGTGGACGGTTCTCCCCCCAGCGAACCCGGTGGATTCCTGTTCTGACGACGCTCGGTCTCTTCCTGGTCACGCCGCAGTTACTGCTGGGGACCAACTACATCCACCAACGCTTCGGTGCGTTCCTCCTACCGACCCTGCTCTTCGCACTCGACCCACGAGAGGGTGTACGGACGCGGCGCATTCGCTTCTTCCTGCTGGCACCGGCGGCCCTGTGGACGGCATTCGTGCTGATCCAGAGCCTGGGATATCGGGCGGAAGTCGGTGCCTTCGACGAGATCCTCGGCCATATGGAGGAAAATCGACACGTCCTCTATCTGCCGCTCGACGCCCAGAGCGAGTTCCTGCCGTTTCCCGTGTTCCTCCACTTCGGATCCTGGTACCAAGCCCAGTCCGGTGGACTCGTGGACTTCTCGTTTGCAAGCTACTTCCCCAATCGCTTTCGCTACCACCCCGAACGCCGGCCTCCGCTGCCCTCCGGCTTCGAGTTCCGACCCTGGACCTTCCGCTGGCGAGAGCACGACGGCCCGCGCTACGACTATTTTCTCGTCCGCTCCCAGCGAGACCCGTCACCTCTCTTCCGGAAGGATCAGGCACCCGTGGTCTTACTCGCCACCGCATCGGGGAACTGGTGGCTCTTCGCTCGACACGGTAGCGGCGTTCTCCCGACGGCGATGACCGAAGCACCATCGTCGGAAACCTCACTGCCATGAGCCGTCGCTGGAACCCCTGGCTGTTCGCCGCCTGCGGCCTCGGTCTCGTCCCGCTGTGGACCGCCACATACCCTCCGATGGTCGATCTGGCACAGCATGCGGCCCAAGTCGCTACTTGGCAGCGCTGGAACGATCCTGGCTTCGATTACACCAACCATTTCTGGGTGAACCTAAAAACACCCTACCTGGTCACCAACGCCCTGGCCTTTGCCCTTTCCGAAGTGGTACCCGTGGGCGTGGCGTTCAAGCTACTGATCTCCTTGGCTTTCGTCGCCCTATTGCTGGCTACAAGGGCACTGATACATGAATCTGGTGGAAATCCGCTTTGGGCGCTGCTGGTAGTCCCTGCAGGCTATAGCTTCGCGTTCTACATGGGCTTTGTGGCCTTCCTCTTCGCCGTACCTTGGGCGTTACTCTTCGTCCTATTGTCGTGGCGCTACGCGCATGAGCCGCGACTGCGGCCCGCAGTCGTTCTGCTCATCTCGAGCCAGGTGCTTTTCCTCACTCACACCATAGCGTTCGGCTGGGCTGGTATCACGGGAGCGGCCATGGTGGCCGCAAAGGCGCCTGACGTGAGATCGGCGCTGCGCCGTTGGTGGCCGTTCTTGCTGGCACTCGTCATACCGGCTTCCTGGCTGCTGTCGACCTGGAAGAGTGAACATCTTCGCTTGGCGAAAGACGGCGGGACGATTCTCGATCCCAAGCGAGGATTGGAGCTGCTTTCCTTCACGGTTGGCCTCCCGGTTCACGACCTGGGTTTGATCCTCGGAGCGATCATCCTAGCCCTACCCTTCGTCACCGGAGGACGAGCTTCACGCAACCCAGTGCGCTGGATCCCGTGCGGAGCCACGGTACTGTTCTTCCTGTTGACACCGAGGTTCCTGTTCGGCACTGCCTACCTATACCAACGATTTGCTGCGTTCCTGATGCCGAGCTTGCTCTTCGCACTCGACTTGCGGCAAACGACATCGCAAAGAGCTCGCACCTGGTTGCTGGCGCTTCCCGCGGCGGCATGGCTGACGTTCGTTCAGGTGCAGTGCTTTGCGTTTCGTGTCGAGACCGGTGCCTTCGGTTCACTGCTCGACTCGATGGAGTCGAATCGACTCGTTCTCTATCTTCCTCTAGACTTTCGGAGCCAGGAGGTACCGTACCCTGCGTATCTGCATTTCGGATCTTGGTATCAAGTAGAAAAGGGTGGGATCGTCGACTACTCGTTCGCCCAGCTTTTCCCTAACCGTTATCGGTACCATCCGGAGGCCGAGCCGAAGCTGAGTTCGAACGACGGGTGGCAGCCCAACCGATTCAGCTGGCAAGAGCACGACGGTGAGCGATATGACTACTTCCTGGTGCGCTCGGGCCGAGACCCCGAGCCCTTCTTCCGCCAGGCTCGAGCACCCGTGACTCCGGTCGCCACTGCGACTGGCGGCTGGTGGCTCTACGAGCAAAGACGGGACGCCACCTATGTCGAGAATCCGCGGTGATGTCACGAGAATCCGCCGTTGAACCGCCCAATCCCTGGTCGGATCGCATCTTTGGGCTGGCGTTCGCGCTGAGCTGCGTCGCCTCTCTCGTTCCCCTGTGGTTGGTCCAGTACCCTCCGATGGTGGACCTCTCCCAACATGCGGCGCAGGTGGCCACCTGGCACCGATGGGGTGGCACCGACTTCGACTACTCCCAGTACTACTGGATCAACTGGGCCACACCCTACGTAGTGGCGAACGCCCTCTCGTACATCCTCTCCTTCGTTGTCCCGGTGCTGACAGCCTTCAAGCTCGTGATCTCGATCGCCCTCGTCGGTCTGCCCTGTGTGACCCTGGCCTTGCTCCGAGAAACGGGTGGCAACCGGTGGTGGGCCCTCGCCACTCTTCCCCTCGGTTACAGCTTCTCGTTCTTCATGGGTTTCGTCGCGTTCGCTCTCGCCACACCCCTGGCTCTCCTGGTCCTTTTGGTGTCTTGGCGCTACGCAGAAGACCCCACACGGAGGCGCGGCTGGGTTCTCTTCGGCCTGCTCCAGGTGCTCTTCTTCACTCACGTCCTGGCCTTCGGCTGGGCCGGGTTGACAGCCGCGCTGCTGACAGCGCTGCGTTCTCCAGGATGGCGCGCCACTTTGCTCAATTGGGTCCCGCTGCTTGCCGCTGCAGTTTTGCCTCTGACTTGGGTGGTCGTGACGTTCCAAATCGACACTTCGACCCATACTGGAGCCTATTGGGGCGCGTTTACCTGGGAACGGCTGCCAATGTTGCCTTCCCTCGTCGTCGGATTCCCCCTAGATGCCAGACCATGGATCGCAGGCTGCTTGCTCCTAGCCGTACCATTGGTCACCGGCGGACGACCCAGCCGCGACATCGCCCGGTGGTTGCCCCTCGGCATCAGCGTAGTTCTCTACCTGTTCGCTCCTGGCGGACTATTCGGAACCGCATATCTGTATTCCCGGTTCGTCGTGTTCGTACTGCCGGCGCTACTCTTCGCGCTGGACTGGCGAGCCGATCTACGGACGCCTCGACGGGCTCGGCGAGGCGGTCTCCTCATCGCGGCGGTGTCGCTCGCCTGGCTAGTCCATCTCGGCAACCTGTTCCGGCTCTATGATGCCGAAGTGGGCTCCCTCGGCAAGCTGCTCGAGGGTGCTCCCGAGCATGGGCACCTTCTCTATCTAGCGCTGGAGCGCGACAGCGAGCTCATCCCGTACCCGGTCTATCTCCACTCCGGACTCTGGTATCAGGTAGAGCGAGGAGGACTCGTCGACTACTCCTTCGCGGAGATGTTTCCCAATCGCTATCGGTACCTTCCCGACCAGACGCCGAATCTGCCGATGTCGATCGAATGGAGACCTCGCCACTTCGACTGGCACCGCGACGGCGGCGAGAGGTACGACCTGGTCCTCCTTCGCGGGGCGAGCGACACCCCGGAGTTCGTCCACAGTCTTCGCGCACCTTTGGCTCCGCTGGCCAGAGCTGCGGGCGGTTGGTGGCTTTGGACCAGAGCCGATTCGCCACAACGCAGCCCATCGCGTCTCGGACACTCGCCCCCGGCCCGTTCTCCGGACACAACCGATCCTGGGTGATGAGCACGTGACCAGGGGCTGGGCGGACGCCACTCACTCTTTGGAGGATCGTGACGACTTCCCATCGATCCGATCCACGGCAAAGGGCTGATGCCCCTCGGTTTCGAAGTAGATCCGAACCAGCAGCTCACCGAGGACCCCAAGCAACAATGCCGTCACCGCCGTGGCGAAGAAGGTCCCCGCCATCGAGGGCAGCGGCGTCTCGATGAAGTCGGCCTGATAAGGAAGGCCGACGAGGTCCAGCCAGCCGAACTTGAAGATCACCATCAAGCTGAAGACGGCGGTGGCAGAGATCCCGAAGAAGAATGCAACCTGACCGAAAAAATGCATCGGACGGGCAAAATACCTACTGACGTAGAGCAGGAGGATCAGATCGAGTACCACCTTGAAGATCCGCTCGCTGCCGTACTTACTGACGCCCTCGGTCCGTGGCCTGTGATCGACCTCGATCTCCGTGACCCTGGCACCCTGCCGCGCCAGATAGACCGGAATGAACCGGTGCATTTCCCCGTAGAGGTGGATCTCTTCGAGTAGCTCCCGCCGGTAGGCCTTGAGGCTGCAGCCGGTGTCGTGTAGCTGGACGCCGCTGACCTGTGCGATCAACCAGTTGGCGGCACGGCTGAGGATGACGCGATCGACTCGATCGCGACGCTGTCTCCGCCAACCGCTGACGACGTCGAAGCCCTCTTCGATACGCCCCAGTAGCTTCGGGATATCGGCGGGATTGTTCTGCCCGTCGGCATCCATCGGCACCACCACGTCACCCGTAGCCAGGTGGAACCCTGCGGCCATCGCCGCCGTCTGCCCGAAGTTACGTCGAAGCCGCACGACACGGGTGGTCACGCCATGATCGCGATGAACCGACATCAACTCCGAGAGGATGTCGTAGGAGTTGTCGGTGGAGCGATCGTCGACATAGATGATCTCGTGACCGTCACCCATGTGGCCCAGAACCGCGCGTAGCTCGGCGTCGAGGGAATGCAGACTTCCTTCCTCGTTGTAGACCGGGAGTACGACCGAGACTCGCAACATTCTTCGACGGGTTCTCTCTAGGAAGTTCGGAACGGGCGGTGTAGAACGTGTGTCTGGATGATACCAATCAGCCCCTTCGGTCCTTGCCCGTCGTCGAGTATGCTGCTCGCATGAAGGAGATTTCTTCGCTCCACCCGCCGAGCGGCGAACCGAGCCCAGACATCAGCTCTAGATCCGCCGCTGCCGCGCTGAACGAGGAGGTCTATGATCGATTGCCCAGGGGGTACCGCGACTACTGGCGTTTCATGGCCGCTCCCCGCTTTCGGATGGAGACCATCCTCCATCTTCTTGGTGGTTCGGAACCCAGATGCGTCGTGGACCTGGGGTGTGGCACCGGCCTCCTCTTGACCAAGGTGGCTGAAAGGCTCCCCCACGCGCTGCGAGTCGGGATCGACATCGCACCTCGTCAGCTGGATATCGCCCGAGCCGCCGATCCGTCCGCGAGCTGGCACGTGGTGGACCTCGACACGGATGCTCCGGTGATCCCTTCGGAGCTCGAAGGTGCTGCAAACGCGATCATTGCAGCGGAGCTGGTGGAGCATCTGGATCATCCCAAACGGCTGTTGACCTCGGCGCGGCGATTGGCTTCGACGGGATGTCGACTGATTCTGTCGACCCAAAGTGGACCGGTTCGGCACACGGAGCTACGAGTGGGACATCGTCGACATTTCTCCACCGACGAGATGAGCGAGCTGTTGCGTGAGGCTGGTTGGAACCCCGTCCGAGTCTGGAATGCGGGCTGGCCCTTTCACGATCTATCGAAATGGTGGGCCAACCGCAATCCCGAAGGCTCGATGCAGCGATTCGGCGAGCAAGGCTACGGCTGGTCCGAGCGGGCCGTCTGTTGGACACTGCGCCAGCTCTTTCGATTCAATTCCAACCGCCGCGGCGCGCAGCTATTCGCCGTGGCCGAGGCGCCATGAACCGATGACTGCTCCGCCTCTCGACGACCAGCCGACCGACCAGCGGACGGCCGACGCCTTCGCGTCCTCGTGGAACCGCGTCGGCACCGTGTACACACGCGAACAGTTCGATGAGTGGTTTCGCCCGCTCGATCCCGGAGAGTTCGAGAAGCAAGAGGTTCTGGAGCTGGGCTTCGGCAATGGCTCCCTGCTCTACCACATGGCCACCTGCTCGCCGGCGCGCCTGGTTGGCGTAGAGCTCGGCGACACCCTCGAGCAGACACGCGCAAACCTGGCTGCGGTCGCCGAGAAAACGCAGCTGGAGCTCCAGCAAGGGGATCTGCTGACGGTCGATCTCGGCCGGTTCGACCTCGTGTATTGCATCGGCGTCCTGCACCACCTGGACGACCCGTCCGCGGGATTCGACGCGGTCCTTCGGCATACCGCGCCCGGGCAACGCTTTCATTGCTGGGTCTACGCTCGCGAAGGAAACCTCGTGGTCCGGTCCATCGTGGAGCCCATCCGCCGCGTGGCTTGTCGTCTACCCTGGTGGTTCACCAAGTACGGCCTGGCCCTTCCCCTCGTCTTTCCTTACTTTCTCTATGCCAAGGCGTTGTCGAAGCTGTCCAAAGGCACCGGCGGACTCAGCCGCCTGGCGAAGTCCTTGCCACTGTACGAGTACAGCCTGTGGATTGCCCGACGTAGGTTTGCCTTCTTCCACCACGTCGCCTTCGACCAGCTGGTGACACCGCAGACTACTTTTCTATCGCAGGCTCAGGTGTTGAAATGGCTTCGCGACTCGCGGGTGGATCCGGCCACCACGTACCTGATCTTCCGCAACGGCAACTCCTGGAAGTTCGGCGGTCGTCGCCGCGCCGACTGATTCGATCAGCTGCTGGTGATTCGATCAGCTTCTGGAGTCGATGCCATAGCGATCGCGCCATAGCTCGAAACTCAGCAGTGTCCACAGGATCTTGCGGTGATCGTGGCGGCCCGCGACGTGCTCGCGGACCAAACGCTCTACGACATCGGGCCGGAAGAAGCCAGAAGCCGCCAAGCGGCTGGGCCCCAGCATCTCTTCGAGAAGCGGCCGGAGTGGCCCCTGAAACCAGCGAGCCACAGGAATGCCGAACCCCTTCTTCTTTCGCTTCGGCACTGCCTTGGGTAGTCGGTGAGCGAAGGCACGCTTGAGGATGTACTTCGTGGTCATGCCGCGCATCTTGTGACGGCGAGGAAGCTGCGCCAGAAACTCCACCAAGTCGCGATCGAGAAACGGCGAACGTGCTTCGAGCGACACAGCCATGCTGGCACGATCGACCTTGTGCAAGATGTCCTCTGCCAAGTAGGTCTTGCAATACAGATACGAGAGCGCACTCAGCGGATCCGATGACGTTCGACCGGTTTCCCACGCGTCTCGCACTGGCCGAAGGACCGCGTCGAGTCCAAATCGGCTACGTACTTCTGGATGGAGCGGATCGTCCTCTGAACCCGGAATCACACTGCCCAGCCACAGGGCGTGGCGTTGCGCCGTGTCGTATTCCACGCCGCGTAGAAAGCTCTTCGCCACAAAGTCGAAGCTGAAATTGCGGGTGCTCACCGGGAGCCTGCGCACAACAGCCGCCAGGCCACTGCGCACTGGCCGCGGCAGCATCCGGAACAGACCTGCCGCCCGCTCCGCTTGAAAGGTCGGATAGCCCAGCAGCAGCTCGTCGCCTCCGTCTCCACCCAGGGCCACCGTCACATGACTGCGAGTGAACTCGCTGAGCAGAAAGGTCGGCAGCAAGCTGGCGTCGCCGAAGGGCTCGTCGAGACCTTCGACCACTCTCGGGAGCACCTCGCGAAGCGTTCTGACCGCGAAACTCTGCTCGTGGTGGCGGGTGCCGAGGTGCTCCGCCACCTGCCGAGCATGCATCGACTCGTCAAAGCTCGGATCGTCGAACCCGATACTGAAGGTATCCACCGACTCGGGTGGGCGGCAGCGCACCACCGAAGCTGCGACAGCGCTCGAATCTAGGCCGCCTGAAAGGAAGATTCCCAAGGGGACATCGGCCATCAGACGTCGTTCGACCGCACGGTCGAACAGCTCGGTGAACCTTCCCACGGCATCGTCCCAGGGAATGGGTACCTCGGTCACCGGTAGGTCCCAGTATCGGGCGATGTCGACGCTCGCGTCGTCGCCTCCTGTACGGAAGCACAGGCTGTGGCCGGCCGGCAACTTCGTGACGCCTTGGAAGATGCAAAGGTCGTCCGGAAAGTACTCGTACGTCAGATAAGACGCCAGGGCCGCCACGTCGACGGCCGCAGGGAGGAGGTCCGGATGGGAGACCAGGGCCTTCGCCTCGGAAGCAAAGGCAAAACTGCCGTCCCCGAGCCGTGCGTAGAACAGTGGTTTCTGGCCCATCCGATCGCGGAATATCCACAACGCAGGCTCTGTCGCGTCCCAGATGGCGAACGCAAACTGTCCTTCCAACCGCCCCACCAGCGACGCACCCCACGCCCGGAACCCGTGCACCAGCACTTCGGTGTCGCACTGTGTTCGGAACGCATATCCCAGGTCCTCCAACTCGGCACGGATCCCAAGGTGGTTGTAGATTTCACCGTTGAAGATCAGCTGGAGCGAGCCGTCGGCCGAGGCCATCGGTTGATCGCCGGTCTCGAGATCGACCACCGCCAGCCGACGATGCCCCAGGGCGACACCGGGGGCCTCGAAGTACCCTTCGCCGTCAGGGCCTCTGTGGGCGAGCCGCTCCGTCATGGTGCGAATCCACTCGGCAGGAAACGCCGGCGCGTCCGGGGTTCCGGCCAGGGGATGGATGAGACCTGCAATTCCACACATAGAAGATCCACCAGTGCCGCATCGGTGCCGCACTCGACGCCGATAGTCTTCCACAGACTTTGGCGCGCTGACTCCTGACGCTATGCCTCCAGCGGATCGACGTAGCCGCACGCAGAGAAGCTGGCACAGCGCAGCGCCAGACGCTGGTCAGCTCACAGGCGGATTCACGACCAGCACGACGAAGATATGGAACGTATTCGCCACCCGGATCGATCCGAGCATCGCCGAGTAGGGTTTGATGCCGAAGTCGGTGAAATCGAAGGTAGCGGTCACTTCTGCCCGCAGGACTCCCCGCTCCGTGCCATCCAGCACGAACGAGATCTCCTTCGATACGGAGTGGTCGGCGACGGTCAGATGTAGGGTCCCAAAGTAGGAACCATCACCGTCCGATCGAATCTCCTCGAGTCTCGCCGAGATCTGCGGATGCAAGGCGGCGTTCAGCTGCTTCTTGCCGAGCATGCTCTTGCGGATCTTCTTGCGGTCCTTTTCCGACAGTTCGGCGAAGGGTTTGCCGAGGAGCTCTAGCTGGAGAAGACGCTCCTGCCACCTCGCCGACTGCTCCGGATCGTCGACGCGTAGGTCGTTCACTGCCACCTCGAACTCGAATCGCGCAGCGGATTCAACATCGTCCGAGAAGAGGCCAGCGACATCAATCGTTGCCTCGTAGTCGTTCGCGACGACGAAGTGCTCGTGCGCAAGGCCGGCGGCCAAACCCTCCTTGTGGGTGACGACCGCGAACACTGAAGCCTTGCGATCGAGGTCCCAGGCGGCAGCGAGTGGAGCAACCGACTGCAGGACGAAGAACATGGCGAAAAGGCGCAACACATCGATCTCCGGTCAGGTTCGTTCGGTGCTCGGACGGTATCAGTGGCCGTCTCAGTTGCCCGATTGTCCACAAGCCCTGCCGGCGACCACCGAGACTGCAGCACAGGCGTCGACGACTCCATGGCCGGGGTTGTCTCGGGACGAATCTCGCAACAAAATGGTGACCTCCTCGGGCGTCATGTCCGGACGATGCTCGAGTAGAAGAGCCGCAACCCCGCTGACCTGCGCAGCGGCCATCGACGATCCGTTCCAAAAGTCATAGCCACCCGGCACCGTGGTCAAGATCTCGTGGCCTGGTGCCGACAACCAGGTGGTTTCGAGATCGGCTGTTTCCTCCCGTGGCTCATCGGGCCGTGGCAGCGCCCGAACATCCAGCACGCCGGGAACGATGGCCGGGAAGTCGGCGCCGTCACCACCGTTGGCCGCCACCACCACGGTATGGCGCTGCAGGCCTGCTTCCACCAGACGACGCAGAATCGGATCGTCGGGGCCACCGAGGCTGAGGTTGATCACCTCGGCCTCGGAGCTGACGGCGTAGTCGAGGGCCAGGGCAAGGGTGTAGCTGTTGCAGACCGCGCGCCGACCACCTGCCGGTTCGGGCCAGCAGGCCTTGATCGCGACGAGATCGGCCTCGGGAGCGACACCGACGATGCCGACACCGTCATCGTGTCTGGCCGCGATGAGGCCGGCCACCGCCGTGCCGTGGAGATCGTTGGTGAAGCTGTCCTGGTCTCGGCCGACGAAATCACGTGCTTCGACAATGCGACGACCATATTCCGGATGGCCGAGGTCCATTCCCGTGTCGATGACCGCAACACGCACGCCGCGGCCAGTGGCCAACGAATGTGCCGCGTCGAGTCGCAGGAGATCTGCCGCGTGTTGAAACCGGCGATACGAGCTACGCTCGCCGTCGTTTGTGGCGGTCTTCGCGCCCAAAGTGTTGCGGGTCGAGAATCGTTGCACCCGTTGCGCCAGCTCGATGCGGTGGTCACGCGAAAGGGATTGGACGAGCCGATCCATGGCATCGGCGCGCTTCGCGACGATCTCCGGAACCTCGAAGACCACGCATTGCTGTCCCAGGGACTCCATCGTCCACGAAGCGACCATGCGCAACTCGAACGTGACGGACAGTTCCTGGATCGAACGACGTACCAGGAAATGTGACGTGGTGGGAAACGTCACCATCACCTGCCGCTCGAACAGATCGGACGAGACGCCCGAGGAACTCCGCCCAGGTGCGTCCACCGAGCTAGTGGCGCAGCCGAACATCGTCAAAGAGAGCAGGCCCACCGAGATCCCGAACGGCAGCCACCGCGACAGAAGGTCGCTCCCACGCCCAGAGATCACGGTCCTCGCACCGGCTCGGCCAGAGCGACCCTGGCGTCTGCACGAAGTTCCGCCGCGATCCGTTCCGACGACGGGCTTTCGTCGTCGATCTGGCGCCAACCCAAGGTGTAGACGCCGGCCGTGGTCGGACCCGCAACGATCTCTGCACCGACGCCGAGCACCAGACGCCTGAGTTCTTCCTCCGACAATCCGGCCTTTGGAATCAGGCGGACTCTGGCGCTGATTCCGGGCTGGGTGTCGGTGGATCCGGTATCCCCCCACGAAAGCGTCTGAAAAGAGGGTTCCCGAGTCTGCGGCACCGTGTCGGGTCCTGCTCGTCCCACCATCGCCCACCAAACCAGACCCGCCAGTAGTGCGACGAGTGCGGCCTGCGGCAGCCAATGCAGGGTCGTTGCAGCGCGCTTGGAACCTGGGTTCGGCTCTCGCTTCCGTTCGTAGGCATCGATCCGATCGATCAGACCGGCCAGCCGTTCGTCTGGGACATCCAGATACTGCGGCGCCGCAAGCTCCACCGCATGGCGTAACTCGGAGAGGAACAACAGCTCCTCCCGGCATCGTGGTGACCGTTTCAGGTGGTCCAGTACCCGCTCGAGCTCCTGACCCTCCAACGTGCCGTTGGCCAGCCACGGTAGCAAGCGCCAAACGTCCAGCTCGATCGATGTCGGATCTCCGGAGGAGCCGCCGGTCGGGGTGTGCGCCATCTACACGGCCTCCGAGCCAGCTCGGGCGCGAGACTTCCATCCGAAGTCGGGCAGAACGCTGCGCAGGTGGCGCCGTGCGTAGAACATACGCGTTTTCACCGTGTTTTCCGGACAGCCCAGCACACGAGCGATCTCTCGGTAAGAGAGCCCGTCGTAGTAAGTCATCTCCAAGACCGCTCGATGATCGGCCGACAGGGACTCCAACGCCTCGGCCAACGAGGAACGCAGCTCCCATCGCTCGACCGCGATGTCGTCGGCCCACGGCTCGGGCGCTTCGTCCAGAGATGCCTCGGCACGGGTGCGGCGCAGACGCGCCAGCGCCTGACGGTAGGCAATACCGAAGATCCACGTCGACACCCTGGAGCGTCCTTCGAACTTCGCCGCGTCGGTCCAGACGGTGAACAAGACGTCGTCGAGCACTTCTTCGACCACATCGGACTGATCGATCCAGCGGGCGAGGAACCCGAATAGCCGGCGGTAGTAGCGCCGGTACAGCGTCTCGAACGCTTGCCGATCTTGCTCTGCGATGCGGTGCACCAAGTCCACGTCGGCCGGCAAACGATCCGCCTGCCTACCACCCGCGCTCGACGTACGACTCGATGTGAACACTCGCCAATTCATCGTCTCTCTCCGGAAGGTACGTGTCGGAACGGGCATCGGAGGTTCAAAACCGAGAAAGATTGAACCTGGTGGATTCCGAGGAGCACGGACTGGACGCACACAACTTCGCAATCCACAAGGGGATCCCATGCCTACACCATACTCTCGCCAACCGAAACCGAGCTGCCTCGATGCCATAAGGACAACTCTCGTTGCCGTGGTGGTTGCGGTGGCCAGCCTCTGCTTGGCGGCATCCGCTTCCGCCGCCAACCACACGGTCGAGGCCAGGCCGAACAACACATTCTCTCCCAGCAATCTGACGATCCAGGCAGGCGACACCGTGACGTTCCAGAACGCCGGCGGCTTTCACAACGTCGAGGCGAACGACGGCAGCTTCCGGTGCGCCCAGGGTTGTGACGGTCAGGGCGGCGATGGAAATCCTTCGTCCAGCGCCTGGAGCTTCACCTTGACCTTCAACGATCCTGGCACCATCAACTACTTCTGCGAGGTCCACGTAGGGCTGGGCATGACGGGATCGATCACCGTGCAAGCGGCGCCGCAGGACGAGCCCGGCGATCTAAGGTTCTCGGTGTCCTCCATCAACCGCTCCGAAGGTGCAGGCAGCTTCACCGTGCAAGTCGACCGCGTGAATGGAGACGACGGCGCCGTGGGCGTGACCTACTCGACCTCCGACGGCTCCGCCCAGGCCGGCGTCGACTACACGCCTGCGAGCGGCAGCCTGTCGTGGCCGGACGGCAACGATGACCCCCGCACGTTCCAGGTGCCGATCCTCGACGATGGAAACGACGAGCCCAACGAGACGATCAACGTGGCGTTGTCGAATCCCACGGGAGGTGCAGGTCTGGCGAGCCCGTCGAACGCCACTCTGATGATTCTGGACGACGACGACCCAACGCCCCAGCCCGGAACGCTCAGCTTCGTCTCCAGCCAGTTCACCGCGGACGAGACGAGCGGATCCGCGACCGTGACGGTGCAGCGAACCAACGGTACGGAGGGCAATGTCTCCGTCGACTTCGGCACTAGCGACGGCTCGGCGAACGAGGGGGTCGACTACACGGCCGCCTCGGGGACTCTGACCTGGAGCAACGGCGAAGGCGGCACCAAGAGCTTCCAGGTCCCGATCGTCGATGACGAATTGGAGGAGAACGACGAGACGGTGAATCTGGCCCTGTCGAACCCCACCGGAGGCGCATCACTCGGGACATCGACTGCCACTCTGGAAATCGATGACGACGACCGGACGGGCAACTGTGTCGAAGACGAAACGACACTCTGCGTCCGCGCCGACAACCGCTTTCGCGTGAGCGTGACGTGGAGGGATTTCGAAGACAACACCGGACCGGGCAAAGTGATCCCGTTCGACCCCGCCGACTCCGGACTCTTCTACTTCTTCGGACCCGACAATGCGGAGATCCTACTCAAGGTGCTGGACGCCTGCACTTTCAACGACCGATTCTGGTTCTTCGCGGCGGCCACTACCAACGTGGAGTACACCATCACCGTGACGGATACGAAGGAAGACGTCTCCAAGACCTATTTCAATCCGCTCGGTGAGCAGGCAGCCGCCGTGACCGACACGTCGGCATTCGCCACCTGCCCATGAGCCGGCGGGAACGGAGCAGGAGCCTCTGGATCCTCGCGCTACTGGTGTGCTTCGTCATGGGTGGCGTGGCCCACCCGATCAAGGCGCAAGAGATCGATGTCCTCGACCCGATCGAGGATCTCGACTTCGACGACCCCGAAGCCTGGGCGATGAAGTTCTTCACCTCCGTGAGCCTCCTCACTGGGATCGGCTCCGCAACGGAGCATACGGGTGGCGAAGTCGCCTTGGGTCTGGAGGTCCTCTCCGTTCCTCACCTCGACAGGGAGCAGCGCACCGTAGGGTTCGGCGGCTTCAAAGAGGAGGATCTCAACCGCACTCCTGCCTGGGCCAGGCTTCGTGGCGAGATCGGGCTCGGCTCAGGCTGGGGTCTGGTCGTGGGTTGGGTGCCGCCGGTCAAGGTGGACGGCGTAGAGGCGGATCTCTGGTCTCTCGGTCTGGAGAAGGTCCTCTGGCGAGGCGACCGGTGGGGACTCGGACTCCGCGCCTACGGCCAGACCGGTGACGTGCAGGGTGACTTCACATGCACGGAGGGAGGAGACGAGCTCTTCCCTCCCGGTTCGCCCGAGAACCCCTTCGGCTGCGAATCGCCATCGAGTGACCAGATCACCATGGACTACCTCGGCGCTGAGCTCGTGGTCACCTACTCCCCGCTTGGCGGCAAGAACGGTCGTACGCCCGAAATCCATGGTGGCATCTCCTTCAATCACCTCGACATGGAATTCCAGGTAGACGCCGAGACCTTCGGCTTTCGTGACCGTTCGCTTTTGCGAGCCGATGGCGACGCAATGGGTTTCGCTGCCGGCGCCACCTGGCAGATCGGATCCAAGGGTAGTCTGGGCGGCGAGATCTTCTACTCTCCACTGGACGTACGGCGCTCTGGTGAACAGGTGGAGAGTGACGACCTCCTGCACCTACGTCTTTTGTGGCGGTGGAGGGTCCGCTGAGGTCCGATCCGTCATGGTATCGATGGGCTGCGGAACAGATTCTGGATGCGATCCGATTCAGTAGACTGCCCGCATGTCCACTACTCTCGTCGGCCCTGCCTATCGAATCGAGACCGATCGCCTGATCGCCCGCTGTTGGTCGACCGACGATGCGCCGGATCTCCGGCGCGCCATCGACGACAACGACGATCATCTACGACCCTGGATTCCCTTTATGTCCGACGAGCCACGCAGCCTGCGCGAGACCGCAGAGTGGCTCAGGGAGCAGCGAGCCGATTTCGACAGGGACGTCGCCTATAGGTACGGTCTCTTCACGCGGGACGAACGGACGCTGATCGGCTCGATCTGCCTGTTCCGGAGGGTCGGTCCACGGGGACGAGAGGTGGGCTACTGGATTCACCGAGACCATGGCGGTCTCGGCTACGCGAGCGAGGCGTCGAAGATGATGGTGCGCTTGGCGTTCGAAACCGCGGATCCGATCGACACCGAGGCGGTGGATCGCATCGAGATCCACTGCGATCCCCGGAACAAGGCCAGCTGGGCCGTGGCTCGGAATCTGGGGTTCACACACGAGACCACGCTTCGACGGCGACACGTCGACACAGAGGGTTCGGTCGGTGACACCATGATCTGGACGCTGTTCGCGGACGACTACTCGAACTCGCCGTCGACTTCGCTTTCGTTACGGGCGTTCGACGTTGCCGGCGAAACGCTGTTGGACCGCTGACATGCCAGCTGCCGCCTGAAGTACTTTTCGTACATTCAACCAAGAAGCGATATTTCTCAGGGCTCACGAAGAGTTATCCGCGCCACCGGCCGTGAGCGACTCGGGCTTCTCCGGGAGTCCGAAACACCTGCACTGCGCTCTTGGAAGCACATCGACGTCGAGCCCTTCAGCACCGCGAAAGTCCGCTCGAGGAACTCTGACGATCTCAGGATACTCGTCATGGTTCACAAGTCGCGTCCGGAGGGTGAACGCAAAGACACCACCGTGATCCGGAACCATACGATCATCCGGTATCCTGCCGCCGCATGACCACCGCCGTCGTCGCAGAGAAACCCTCGGTGGCCCGCGACATCGCCCGCGTGCTCGGAGCGACACGTCGCATGGAGGGTTGTCTCTACAACTCCGAGTGGGTCGTTACGTGGGCTCTCGGTCATCTGGTCGGGCTGGCGAGTCCTCAGGAGATGAACCCGAGATGGGCCTCGTGGCGGGCCGAGGAGCTTCCCATGCTGCCCGAGCGCTGGCCGCTGACGGTGCGCGAGCAACAGAAACACCAGTTCGATCTGGTACGGCGGATCCTCGGCTCTCCCAAGGTCACCCGCGTCGTGTGCGCTACCGATGCCGGGCGCGAAGGCGAGCTGATCTTCCGCTATATCTACGAGGCGACCGGTTGCACCAAACCGGTGCAACGACTGTGGATCTCCTCGTTGACGCCATCGTCGATTCGTCGAGGGCTCGAGTCTTTGCGGCCGGGCACGGACTACGACTCGCTGGCGGATGCAGCTCGCGGCCGCTCTCAGGCCGACTGGCTGGTGGGCATGAACCTCTCGCGAGCGTGCACGCTGGCCTGGGGACGACAGCGTGACGAGACTCTCTCGGTAGGACGGGTTCAGACCCCGACTCTGGCAATGATGGTCGAACGCGAGCTGGCGATTCGCGACTTCGTACCGGAGCTCTATTTCGAGGTCGTCGCTCGCTTCGATTCGATTGACGACGCTTCAGCGCAGAGCACCTACCGCGGCACCTGGTTCCGCCAGCATCCTCCGAACCGTGACACCAAGCGGCTACCGGCCGACGGAAAGCTGGCACACGAAATCGTGACTCGCGTCGAAGGGCGCCCGGCCCACGTGGAGTCTTTACGTTCGCAGGAAAAGCGGCTACGCCCGCCATTGCTCTACGATCTCACCGAGCTCCAGCGGCACGCCAACCGCCTGTGGGGCTGGAGTGCCAAGAAAACACTCGACACCGCGCAGGGGCTCTACGAGCAGAAGAAGCTGCTGAGCTACCCGCGCACGGATTCACGCCACCTCTCGACCGACGTGGCGGCGAGCCTTCCCGAGGTCGTCGAGGTCATCGCGCCATCGTACGAAGAGGCGCTCGCGGCGGGCACCGGCACGGTGGGGCTGAACAAGCGCCACGTCGACGACGCCAAGGTGGGCGATCACCACGCCATCATCCCCACGGGCGTAGATCCATCTACGACATCGCTGACAGCGGACGAGGCGAAACTCTTCGATCTGGTCTGTCGGCGCCTGTTGATGGCGTGGCACGACGACCACCGATGGGCGGTAACGAACGTCGTCACGGTCGTGGTCCACGAGGGCATCGACGAGCCCGATCGATTCCACAGCCAGGGCAAGCTCGTGGTGCACGACGGCTGGAAAGTACTGGACCTTGGCTATGACCCAGCGAATCCCAAGGCTCCAAGTGAAGGAAACCGGCAACGCGACAAGGCTAGAGATGGAGACGCCGACCCGCCGGACGAGCAGCGTCTTCCCAAAGGCCTGAAGCAGGACGACGAGCGGGTCGTGCGCGAAGCCGATGCCCTAGGAAAACAGACCCGTCCTCCCCGGCGATTCACCGAAGCCACGCTGCTCACCGCTATGGAGACCGCTGGAAAACAGCTGGATGATGACGAGTTGTCGGCAGCGATGAAGGATTCGGGCCTGGGCACACCGGCGACGCGAGCCCAGATCATCGAGACGTTGCTGGCCCGTGGCTACCTCGAACGCCGTGGCAAATCGTTCCACGCCGCCGACCGGGGAATACGTTTGATCGAACGGGTCCACCCTCAGGTGAAGAGCCCGGAGCTGACCGGACGCTGGGAAGCCGAGTTGAAGCGAGTACAGCGCGGTGAGGGTCGTCTGGATGCATTCATGTCGGAGATCGAGACCTTCGTCTCGGAGATCGTCGCCGGAATGTTCGATCGAGCCGCTGAGCCAGCGGCTCGATCGGCTGAAGGACCGAACATCGAAGCCGACGAGCCACCCGACGACCGATTCGAGAACATGATCTCGACGTCCGAGCCGGACGAAGACGTCGATGGCTGGATCCTGGGCCTTACAGAGCCTGAAAGGCTCCCGGTAACTCGCGAGAGGCGACCCGCGACCGTGCCTGGAACGGGCCCGCAGGCTGGCAGCCAGCACATAGTCACTACTCCGCTCCTACGAAGAGATCCTGTGGCGCCAGAACATCTCGGCGAGCTGTTGAAGAGTCGTTTCGGCTTCGACTCGTTCCGGCCATTTCAGGAAGACGCTTGCCGCGCGGTGTGTGCAGGGCGAGACGTGCTGCTCGTGATGCCCACCGGCGCCGGCAAGTCGCTCTGCTATCAGTTGCCTGGAATCGCCCGTGGTGGCACGACACTGGTGATCTCGCCTCTGATCGCGCTGATGGAAGACCAGGTCGCCAAGCTACAGGACCAAGGATTCGCCGCCGAGAGGATCCACTCTGGGCGCGGACGCGCCGACGCCCGGAAGGTGTTGGATCTCTACGCTCATGGAGAGCTGGACTTTCTCTTCCTGGCCCCCGAGAGACTCGGAATTCCCGGATTCCCGGAGCTCCTGGCCCGTCATCCTCCAACTCTCGTGACCATCGACGAAGCGCACTGCATCTCCCAATGGGGACACGACTTCCGTCCGGACTACCGGCGTCTGGGTGAGCGCCTACCCATACTTCGTCCGGCACCGGTGCTGGCTCTTACCGCGACGGCGACGCCGGTCGTGCAGAAAGACATCTGTCAACAGCTGGGTGTACCGGATGCCGAACGATCCATCCACGGTTTTCGCCGCTCCAACATCGCCGTCGAAGTCGTCGAGATGCGGCCCTCTCAGCGTACACAAGCGGTGCTCGGCGTGCTCCAGGACGCCTCACAACGACCGGCCATCGTCTACGCCCCCACCCGCAAGGTGGCCGAGGATCTGGGAGACGAACTGCGTCAGCACATGCCCTCGGCCACCTATCATGCCGGGCTCACCGCCGCCGACCGCGACAGGGTTCAGACGGCCTTTTTGTCTGGGAAACTGGAGGTCATCGTCGCCACGATCGCGTTCGGCATGGGCATCGACAAGGCCGACGTCCGAACCGTGATTCACACCGGTCTACCGGGCTCGCTGGAGGGCTACTACCAGGAGATCGGCCGTGCCGGGCGAGACGGTAAACCGTCGCGCGCCGTCCTTCTCTACTCTTGGGCAGACCGAAGAACGCACGAGTTCTTCCATGGCCGTGACTATCCCGATGCCGAGATCTTGCAGGGCCTCTACGATCGGCTGTCGAGTCGCGATGCACCCAGGGAGTCGATCGAGGCGAAGCTGGGGCTGGAAGAGGATGTGTTCGAGAAGGCGCTGGAGAAGCTCTGGACCCATGGCGGTGTGCTCATCGACCCGGAAGAGAACCTGCGACGTGGACGTCCCGATTGGCGACACCCCTATCTCGGACAACGGCAGCACAAGCTGGCGCAGCTGGAAGAGATCTGCCGGTTCGCCCAAGGCTCCAACTGTCGGATGCTGACGCTGGTCGATCATTTCGGAGACTTGGAGGATTCCGGCAACCCCTGTGGAGTCTGCGACATCTGTTCCCCGGACCGCTGCCTGGTGCGTGCCTTCGATCCTCCGACCTCGGAAGAGACGACTGCCCTGCATGAGATTCTGCGATCACTACGCCGTCGCGACGATCAGAGCACGGGCCAGTTGTTTCGCGATTCCGGGGAGCGGATCGGTCTCGATCGCAAGTCGTTCGAGCGTCTGTTGACCGGCTTGACCCTCGCCGAGTTCGTGGCCACCGAGGCCCACTCCTTCGAAAAAAACGGTCGCACGATTCACTACCAGCGCGCGTCATTGGGACCCGCGGCAAGGCGTGGCGGGACTTCCGACCTGGCTGCCAAGGTCCGCCTGCCGGTCGTGCTTGCGCGACAACAGAGTGCGAAGAGCCAACGAGGAAAGACGCGTCGGCGAGGACGAAAGAAAACAACGAGCGGGACCACGAAACCGCGGGTCGACCTGCAGCTGGATGCCGCTGGAGAGCATCTGGTGAGTGCGTTGAAGGAATGGCGACTCCACGAAGCGAAGCGACGCAGGATTCCGGCATTCCGCATTCTGACCAACAAGACGCTGACGGCGATTGCGGCGAGCCGCCCCACCAACGAAGCGGAGCTACTCGCGGTCCGCGGCGTCGGACCGACGGTAAACAAAAAGTACGGCCCCGAGCTCTTGAGAATCGTGAGTTCTCGTAACAGATAATGTCGGGCTCCCGGATCAACGAGCCGGGTAAGTGGTAAGATCAGGGGACTTCCGAACCAGGCGTCGGCTCCGGCCGAACCGCCTGAAAGTCAAGAAACGCGAAGCAAGGGACATGGTCCCGAGTTCTTTCGCTGTGCGTTGCCATCGCCTTACCGGCTCCCGATAGCGCCTCGTCTTTCTTCCCCGAGTCCACATGTCCAGGCACTCGTCACGCGAGCTGAGCTGGGTCGAACCCTGGTTGCTCGGCGCCTCGATTCTGGTGTTGGCCGTCTGTATTACGTACGGCGTAGCCGGACTCCATCTACCGAAGACCGTTCCCTGGCAAAGCGCCGATTGGAAGGTCGCCGTCGGCCATCCGCAGTGCGGACAAGAGATTTGCCTACAAGCCGGTGATCAAGTCACATCGGTCGGCGGCGTCACGTTGGAGGAGTTCACCAGTTCCCCTTCGGTGACGATTTTTCCCGCGAGCGGCCGAGACAAGACCGTCGACGTAGCGTTCGTTCGTGGCGATCGGCTCCTACATACCTCCTTCGACTGGCATCAAGAGCCCTTCGCGCTCGAAATCGAAGCGATCTTCATGGCGGTGCTGCCGATGGTGCTCTGGGTCCTCGGCACCCTCACCGTGGTATTCGTTCGCCCAAGGGACGTGCGCAGGCTGATCCTGACGGCCTTCTACTACGTGACGTCGGTGTTCGTCGCGGCCGGCTTGATCAGTGCGCTCCATCAGCTCTATTCCGTCTATTTGGTCCACGTCGCGGTCGCTCTGCTCCTGCCTCTGTCGGTGCACCTGCATCTGATCCTGCCCAGTCGCGCCTTTCCGCGCATCACGCGTTTTCTCGTCCCCACACTGTGGCTGGTGGCCATCGTGTTCCTGGCAATCGACGTCATGCGGGGGTTTCCTGCTCACCCGATGCGGGCGCTGCTCGCCGCTACCCTCGTGCTTTCAGCCGTACTTTTCGGCGCTCGCTTCCTACGCAAGGCGCCCGGCCAGGTTCGGGCCGCCGAGAAACTGATGCTCGCCGGCTGGTGTCTCGGGATCCTGCCGCTCCTGCTGATCATCGCGATGCAAAGCCTCGGTCTCTATCCCGAGCTGGGAGAGCCCGTCGAGCAGCTGTTGAACACGGTTCTGGTGCTGGTGTTCCTTCCCCTCTGGCCGACGTCCTATCTGTGGGCAATCTACCGAGCCGACTTGGGGAGAATCGAAGTCCGTGCCAATCGTGCGTTGGGCGGCTATGGCTTCTGGTGTATCTACTTGGCGGCCTATGTCTCGTGTTTCCTGATCCTGACCTCCCTGTCGGCCTGGTTCGGCAACAACACACTGCTCGCCGGTCTGCTGGTCTCCGTCTGCTTCGTGGCCTGCGCACCGTGGCTTCGTTCGCGCTTCCAGACGTGGATCGATCGCCGTCTGTTCGGAATCCACGTCGCCGCAGAGCGCCTGCCCCTTGAGTTCGCCAGCCGCATTCCCGCGGCATTCGAGCGGTACGAGCTGCGAAGGATTCTGGTCGAAGAGATCCTACCGTCGCTGTTGATTCGGCAATCGGCCCTCCTTCTCTTCGAGGGAGAGGACATCGAGCCGCTCTATTCCCAATCGCTGGACGACGATCAAGTCCCCGGCTCTCGAAACGCGATCGACGAGCTCTTGGCGACCGCGGGTCGGCCGCGAAAGGCACCACGCGACGACCGATCGGAGCTTCGCTGGATCCGCCTCGTCCTGCCTTTGCAGTCGCGCACAGATCAGATCGGGGTATGGCTTTTGGGTCGGCGCGACCCTGAAGACGCCTACCCCCGCTCCGACATCGAGGTCCTGCGAAGCTTGGCCAATCAGATCACCGCTGTTGTGCGCGCCAAAACGGAAATCGAACGGCGACGTCGGCTCCAGGATCAGCTGATCCAGAGCCAGAAGATGGAAGCCATCGGACGCCTTTCTGCTGGCGTAGCCCACGACTTCAACAATCTCCTGTCGGCGATCTTGGGTTACAGCGATCTCCTCCTGACCGGCAAACCCGAGGCTCTGGGAGCCCAGCGCAAGTTCGTCGAAGGAATCAAAGAGGCCGGCGACAAGGCAGCCTCGTTGACGGCACAGCTCCTTGCGTTCAGCCGGCAGCAAGTGATGACAGCACGCGTCGTGGATCTCAACGAGGTCGTCGTTCAGCTGGAGAACTTGCTGCGCCGAGTGATCGAGGAAGACATCGAGCTGAGCACCGAATTCCATCGCAAGGAGCTCTTCGTGCGCATCGATCCGGGCCAGATGGAACAGGTTCTACTCAACCTGGTGGTCAACGCATGCGATGCCATGGGTGACGGCGGCAGACTGATGATCGCCACTGGCCTCGCGACGTCCAGCGAGTCGGCACCTTGTCACCCAGACGTACCGCCGGGTGAATACGTGACCCTGTCGGTGACGGACGACGGCACCGGCATCGATCCCGAAGTGAGAGACCGGATCTTCGAGCCCTTCTTCACTACCAAGGTACCCGGACAGGGAACCGGGCTCGGGCTGGCCATGGTGTACGGCATCGTGAACCAGAGCCGCGGCCACATCACCGTCGATTCCGCGCAGGGCCTCGGCACCACCTTTTCCCTCTACCTGCCGCTCGCCCACTCCGAACCCGTGCCGGATCCGCTCCCCGCGACCGAGCGGCTCGCAGCGTCGGGTCCGGAAACGATCCTACTGGTGGAAGACGAACAGAGCGTCCGCCGTGTGGTACGCGAGATCCTACGCTCCCGCGGCTATACGGTTCTGTCGGCGGAGGACGGGAAGACCGCCTTGGAGATGGCAGAACACTACGATGGTGCGATCGACCTGCTCCTCACCGACGTGATGATGCCCCATGTGAAGGGTCCCGACCTGGCGGACCACCTGTACGAACGGCGACCTGGGATCAAGGTGGTGTTCATGTCGGGCTACAACGAAGAAGAGGTGCTCGGGGAGCGGCTGCGCACCGGCGACACGGTCTTGATCCGCAAACCCTTCTCTCCCGAGCAATTGGCTCAGCAGATCCGCAAGGCATTAGACGGCGAGCTGGCTTCTTCGTCGGCAGCCTGAGATCTCCTCAGCCCAGCAGGCTGACGATGGCTCCCCAGGCACCGCGCGCGCCCAGCGCTACGGTCAGCAAAACGACAGCCGCCAACAGACCACGCCCGACGGGGCCGTGGGCTTGCTCGCCGACCAGCTCACGGTCCGCGGTGACGGCCCAGAGAAAGACGGAGACGAAGGGCAGCACCAGTGCATTCGCAGCCTGCGCCAGGATGATCACGGGAATGGGCTGGACACCGAGGACGCCAAACAGCGTCCCGGTGAGGAGCACCACGATCCACACGACACGGAACCAGCGGCCACGTAGCGACCAAGCCTGTTTCGTCTCCTCGTCCGAGAACAACCCCTGCGCCGTCCAGGCTGCAGCCAATGGTGCTGTGACGGCGGAGGTGAAGCCGGCTGCGAAGAGGCCCAATCCGAAGAACGTCACTGCCCAACCGCCGAGGCGATCGGCCAGGACCTCGGCCAATGCGTCGAAACCAAAGTCCCCGACCACCGCTGTGCCCACCACCAGAACGGCCATGGACACCAGTCCACCGAGCCCGATCGCCACGGCCAGCCCAAAACGCGACGCCGAGCCCTCGCGCTCCTGCGCTAGCCCAGACCCCAGGAAGAGGTTGTAGGGCACCACGGTGGTACCGACGAGACCGAGCAGAAGAAGGCCTGCGCCCGCGGGCATGGTCGGAACGGCCAGGCCTCGCAGAAGCTCACCGAGCTCTGGCCGCAGCCCAACCGCCGTCACCAGGAATGCCAAACCCATCGTGGCGACCAGGGCAGAAAGCACCGTGGTCACCACCCCGGTTCGTCCGACCCACAGCAGAGCGAACGCCAACGTCGAAGACGCGACCGTCAGCGGTACGATACCGAAGTCGAGGACCATCCGTGCCCCCGCCACGCCACCGAGAATGTTGCCCGCCTCGTACGCAGCGCAGCCGATGACCACCGCCAAGGCTACGACGGCAGCAGCGCGGAGACCAAACCGACGACGCAGCGCTGCCCCCAACGGCATCCCGGATCCGATCGTCAGCCTGGCCGCTGCGTCTTGGAGCACGAAACAGGCCAGCGTCGCCAGCAGCAGGGTCCAAAGAAGAGCGGCTCCGTGCGACGCGCCGGCACGCGATGCCGTCGTGATCGTTCCGGGACCGAGGAATGCGGCGGCCAAGACTGCGCCTGCCAGAGTAGCCCACCACCGCTCTTTCCAACGACCTTCACCGTCATTGCCCTTGCCGTTCATCGCACCCTCTCGTCGTGTCGTGAGCTCCGGCCCCATCCACCACCACCCGGTGTTTCGAGCACCAACAGATCACCCGCTCGGACGTCGGCTTGGGAGATCCCTGCCAATCGAGTCTCGCTCCCATCTGGATGAACCAGGATCTGGCGTCCCTTCGTACCTGGTCCACCGCCGTGCAGTCCGTAGGGTTGTTCGACCCGATGTTGGCTGAGAATCGACAGCTCGACGTCGCGCAGAAAGCGCAGGCGCCGAACGACGCCGTCGCCACCTCGGTGATGGCCGTCCCCGCCAGAGCCATGCCGGATAGCGAACTCCTCCAAACGAACCGGATACCGTTGTTCGAGGATCTCCGGATCGGTGATCCGCGTATTGGTCATATGGCTATGGACCGCGCTGGTACCGTCGAAGCCGTCCCCAGCACCTGTGCCGCCGCACACCGTTTCGTAGTAGCCGAACGTGTCGTCGCCGAACAACACGTTGTTCATGGTGCCCTGACTACAAGCGCCCAGGTCGAACGCGTGCAGCAACGTATCGACGACGCGTTGACTGGTTTCCACATTGCCGCCCACCACGGCGGGCAAGCCTTCTGCAGGACCCGAGAAGTCGGGCGAGAGCAGACTAGACCCTGGCAGTCGAAGCTCGACGGGCTCGAAGAGCCCCTCGTTGAGGGGAACGTCCGCATCGGGCGAGCGACGCGCCACGAGCAGCCGGAGGACGTACAAGACAGCGCTACGTACGATGGCGGGCGTAGCGTTGAGATTTCCGGGATGGACATCGCCGCTGCCCTCGAAGTCGATCACGCACCGAGGGCCATCCTGATCTTCTCCACATTCCACCGCCAGGCGCAGGAGCGTACCGTCGTCGAGACACTGCTCGGCGCAGAAGGAGCCGCGGAGTCCCGATAGCGCCATCGAAATCTTGCGCGTGGCATCGCGACGAAGCGCATCCATGTAGTGATGGACCGATTCCAGGCCGTGCTGCGCGGCGAGTTGCCGCAAACCCTCGACGCCACGCAGATTGGCCGCCAGGGCAGCGTGCAGATCTGCCAGGTTCTCGTCCGGCGTACGCGAAGGCCAGGGGCCCGACGTGAGCCGTTCGCGCACGTCCTCCCACCTGGCCTCACCACCGCGCACGAGGTGCAAGGGTTCGAGCACCACTCCCTCTTCTACCAGGAACCGTGCCGAAGGCGGCATGGAGCCCGAACGGATACCTCCGATCTCCGCATGATGGCAGCGGTTGGCGACGTATCCGAGGAGCTCTCCCCCTTCTGGAAACTGGAAGACCGGCGTGATCACGGTGATGTCGGGTAGATGGGATCCGCCGAAACCCGGATGGTTGGTGACTACCGTGTCGCCGGGTCTCATCTCGAGGTGGGCGGCGACTTTGCGCACACAGAGGCCAAGGGCACCGAGATGGACCGGGATGTGAGGCGCGTTCACGACAAGCCTACCTTCCCGATCGAGAAGCGCGCAGGAGAAGTCGAGACGGTCCCGCACGTTGGTGGAGAGCGCGGTACGCTGCAACATCTCGCCCATCTCGGCAGCGATGGCGGCAAAACGATGGGTGAAGAGCGCCAGCTCCACCTCCACGGGACGGGCGGGCATGGCGGCGAGATCCGGGCCTGCCAGCGGTCGTCGGGATACCAAATCAAGCTCTCCGGGTCGTGAGTCGTCGGGCGTCCACAGGTAAGATAAGCGAGGTTCCACGGCGCGGCAAGGCAGAGAGTCTCTTGAATCTCCAGTGCAAGACATGCGGCGAACAGATCGAGGTGCCTGAGGAGGTACTGTCGGAGGAGCAGCCACGGGTCACATGCCCCAGCTGCTCTGCTCGCTTCCGACTGCGCCCTCTACGGGACACCACACAGCCCGACCCTGTCGCAACCGAGACGGAGGCTCCCAGAGCCGCCGATTCACCGACCCGGCCGATCTTCGAACCTGGTCAGGTCGTGGCCGATCGCTACCGCGTCATCCGCTTCCTTGCTCAGGGAGGCATGGGCGAGGTCTACGAGGCCGAAGATGTGGAGCTGTTGCAAGAGGTGGCTCTAAAGACCATCTCGCCCCGGATGGGTGAAGAATCGGGCGTCCTCGATCGCTTCAAGCGCGAGATCGCACTGGCACGCACCGTAACCCACCCCAACGTTTGCCGCATCTTCGATCTCGGTAGTCATCGGGCCGGAGACCAGCCGGTCAACTTCCTGACGATGGAGCTGTTGCGCGGCGAGACTCTCTCCGAGATGCTCCGGCGTCGGCATCGGCTCTCCACCTCAGAAGCTCTTCCCTTGATCGAACAGATGTGTGCCGGGCTCGACGCGGCGCATCGGGCGCGCGTCGTCCACCGCGATCTGAAGAGCGAGAACGTCTTCCTGGAAAATGCCTCGGAGGGCTCCGACCTCGCTGGCAGCCGCGTCGTGCTCACCGACTTCGGAGTCGCCCGGGGTACGGACGCCGGCGACCGCTTCGCTTCCCAGGTGACCGGCCTGGGAATCGTGGGCACACCGGCCTACATGGCGCCGGAGCAGGTAGAGAACAAGGTCATCACTGCGAAGGCCGATATCTACTCGCTCGGCATCGTGATCTACGAGATGGTCACCGGCTGTTTGCCTTTCGAGGCAGAAAGCCCGCTCACGACGGCCGTACAACGCCTCAGACAAGCGCCGCCGCCGCCCCACGTCCACGTCCCCGATCTACCGGCATGGTGGGAACGGGCGATTCTCCGATGCCTGGAGCGGCGTCCCGACGATCGATTTCCCGACGTCATGGCGGTGGCCCAAGCTCTACACAAGCCCACACGATCGACGCTCGTACACTCACCGCAAGGTGATCGGCGGACGGGTTCCGGAGGCTCGACCTCCGCTCAAGACCATTCCCGAGCCACGAGCGTAGGGACCGCTCAGGCTCGGCCCTCGTCGGGATCGCCGGTCGGGAGCTCGACGGCTTCACCGACGGCGGACGGTACCGGCGACGACACCTCCAACAATCTGACCGATGGCACTCTCCACGGTGGCTTCGTGATGGGCACGGAGAAAGGACGTATCGGTCCTTTGGGTCGCAAACTCTCCTGGTTTCTCGTCGCTCTCGCCCTGCTCGCAGGCGGTCTCGGCGGATTCCTCTGGCTCAGCGCAGGAAAAGAACGAGACCCGAGCCGTATCAAGCTCCGCAGGTCGGTTGCGGTGGTGGGATTCGAGAACGCCTCCGGTCGAGCGGAGGCTGATTGGTTGTCCGTCGCCCTGGGAGAAATGGTCACCCAGGAGCTGTCGAAGAGCGCGACTCTACGCATCGTCGACGGCATGCAGGCACATCTCGCACGCAAGCAAGCACGCCTGGGACCACTGGACCAACTCAAAGGCGAGGAGCTCACACGGCTACACAACCTCCTCGGCAGCGACCTGGTCGTATCCGGATCGTTCATCAGTCAGGTGGGCGACCGGAGCAACGGACGACTGCAGTTCGAGGTCAAGCTGCAGGATACGGGTGAAGGCACGACGGTGGTCGCCATCAACGAGGAAGGTGATGCCGCCCGGTTGCAAACGGTGATCCGACGCGTCGGCGAGGGGCTGCGCGACGCTCTCGGCGTCGGTGCGACGGAAAACGAGCTCTCGAGCCTGCTTCCCTCCGATCCCGAGGCCAACCGGCTCTATGCCTTGGCGCTCGACGACCGGCGCGAATTCCGTCGAGAACGGGCTCGTGACCACTTGCAAGAAGCCGTCACCATCGAGCCCGACAACCCACTGCTGCGTTCGACCCTCGCAGAAGCCTGGCAGGACCTGGGCTTCTCCACCCTAGCGGTCGAGGAGATGAGCCGGGCTTTCGAGCTATCGGAGCAGCTCCCCGAAAGAGATCGGTTGTCGATGGAGGCGAGGTACCGCACACTTTCCGGCGACTGGCCTGCAGCCCGCGCGATCTACGACCGACTCTGGGATACCTTCCCGGACAATCTGGACTACGGTCTTGGCGGTGTGGAGGCGCGGATCGGTGCGGGAGCGGTCGACGAGGCACTGGCCCAACTCGACGAGCTTCGCCGCCTACCCGAGACGCTATCCTCCGATCCGCGCATCGATCTGATGGAGGCCCGTGCCGCGGCCCGTGGCGAGCGCTCTCAACTGCAGAGTGAAGCGGCGGAACGAGCCGCAACGGCTGCCCGACGTCTCGGCGCCGATCTATTCGTTGCGCGTGCTCAATTGACGGCAAGTGAGGCTCAGCGTCGTCTCGGCCGACCCGGAGACGCAGTTCGAACTGCTCGCTCTGCCTACCAGGTCTTCGAAGAGCTCGGACATCGTGAAGGGCAAGCCGCAGCAGCGCTATGCGTGGCCCATGCCGAAATCGAGCTCGGTGACCCCGAGAAAGCTCGTGAAGCCTACGATGACGCTCTACGTCTCTATCGAGCCATGGGTGATCGCAGCGGTACGGCGGCAAGTTTGGCATTTCTGGCCGATCTGCTCGAACAACAGGGGGATCTTGGGACAGCCCAAGAGACCCTGAAACTGAAGACAGCCATTCACCGGGAGCTCAACGATCAGCAGGGACTCGCCGACACGCTCAGCGCTCTGATCGTGGTGCTGATACAACGCGACCGTCTCGGCGAAGCCGTCGCTCTCCTGGAACCGACTCTCACCTCGACATCCGATTCATCGCAGGACCCGGCCGCCCTCGAACGAGCAGCCTTGATGGCCGTCCTGCGAGGCGACCTACGAACGGCACAGGAACAGCGTAGCCAAGCACTCCGCCTGCAGGCCGAATCTGGCCTTGCGAAGGACCAGTTGACATCGCTCGTCGGTCTGGCGGCTCTGTCGCTGGATCTGGGCGAGATACGCCAGGCCGACAGCCAGCTCACACAGGCGGAAGCCCTGGCCGACCAGGTCGGCGACCCCGCCATCGATGCCGACTTGCTCTACCAGCGGGGGCGCCTAACGACACTCCGCGGAGAGCTCGAAGCGGCAGGAGTTACGCACGAGTCGGCCCTCGACCAGCACCAGGATCAGGGCCGCGAAGCGGCCGCGCTGGCCAGCCGACTAGCCCTCGTCAGGTTGGATCTCGACAGCGGACTGCCGGCCCGGGCCGAGCTCTTGGCCCGCGAAGTTCGCGAAGACGCCCTGGCGGAGGGCCGCCGTGCGGAAACGGCCCAGGCGACCGCATTCTTGATCGAAGCTCTGATGGGTGACCACCGTTTGGAGGAAGCACAGCGTGTGTCTGACGAGGTCGGTTCCTGGGATGATGTGGAACGCATCGGAGTCAGGATCGAACTGGATCTTGCTCGCGTCAGGTTGGAGGCTGCAACGCTCCCCGATCCTGCTTCCCCTTCCGAGATCGGAGATGTACTGGATGCTTTTGATGCCTTGGCCCTGCGGTCGGCGGAGTTCGGCCTGCGGCCGCTGACCATGCGAATCCGACTGCAGCAGGCAGACTTTGCGATCCGCCGGCCGACAAAACGGCGCGGCGAAGTGCTCGGCCGTCTTCGGGTTCTGGAAACCGAAGCGCGCGCCGCTGGTTTGCTCTTCTTCGCCGAACAGGCCGAAGCGATCCTGGGCACAGGCCGGGCCCCTGCCGGATAGGGCGCAGAGGTTGCTCAGGGGCTTGTGCTGCTCCAGGCGGAGACGCTGCCGCTCTCGAATCCGTCGACGAAGATGTGCGACAACTCCCGTCCGAAACCGGCTCGGATCCAGTCGTTCACTTGCTTTGCCGTGTATTCCGCACGCCAGAAGTCTTTCGACTGGAGCCGCACCTGGTCCGTGAATGCCTCGAAACTCGCGCTTCCACCCAACACTTCCGCGTTGTAGCGAGCGATCGAGCGGCTCGGATCGGGGTAGGTGATCATCTCCCGCGTCGATCCGACGTCCGCGACCTGCGCCTGCCACGTGGCGAGATCGACCATGGCTCCATTCATGCGGATGAACTCCAACGGATTAGCTTCGCTCCACAGCCGGTTGTCGGCGGAAGTAAAGGTCGTCGGAAGCTGCGCATGATCCAGAACCGCCTGGGCTCGGTCGCTTTGTATGTGATTTCGCGCCAAGTGGACGCTGTGGAAACCATCCGCGGCTCCGTCGAAACGAACGGAGCCACCCCAGTTGTAGAAGATGTTGTCGGTGAACTCTAGATCGAGAACCGGATCTCCAGCGTTGGCTCCGAAGTCCATCGGCCGAGGGAAGTCGCCGTCGACGTTGTTCGCCACGATGTTGCGGTGAACGATCGTCGAGTCGGCATTGTTTGCATTGATTCCCCAACCACGGAGCTCGGTTCCGGAGATGTTCTTGCCATCGAGGATGACGTTCTCCTCGACGAGCGCCGAGAAGCCTTGTTCGACACCGTCCGAGATCAGTACGCTGATCGAGTTGCGGGCGAAGAGATTGTCGAAGACCCAGCCCCCAGTCCTCGCCTGAATACCGTGCGACGCGCCACGCGTGATGATGTTGCCCACCACCTGCACGTCGTTGGAGTTGTTACCGGACAGGTAGATGTTGTGGCGAAAGATGTTGGCCGAAGCACCGGGGATGTCGGCGTTCCAGCCGTTGTAGTCGAAGACGTTCTCTTCCAACAGGAGGCCCTCGATCGACGACGCGAACATTCCCTGGGCGTGGAAGTCGAGAGTCGTGAACGAGTCGACGACTACGTTGCGCCGGAGCTCGACAGCGTTCAGAGGGTCGTCCTCCGGAGGTGTGAAGACGATGCCGGAGCCGTATTGTTCGACCTTGCAGTCTTCGATCAGCAAACCCTCGCCGGGCATGAGGAAGTGCATGGCATGGAAGTTATTGACGGTTCCGTCATGCGTGTGGGCCCAAAAATGGATACCTATGATCGCCACATAGTCGATGCGCGGCGGCGAGCCCCCACCACCGAACGTGATCGCGCCGTTCGACGTGCCGGTTCTCAGCAGCGGTCGGGTGCTTCCGCCTCCGTAGCTAG
>JALCBJ010000200.1 GCA_028066595.1 Thermoanaerobaculia bacterium | reverse complement strand
ATGGGCCCCGACCACAGCTTGTGGATCTCTTCGGAGGCCTACATCCATCGCCTGACTCCAGACGGTACCTGGCAGAAGATCGCGGGGTACGACGAGGCGAGCGAGTCGCCCGACGGCTCGATCGCCGCCGACAGCTCGGTGGACATGCCGCAGGGCCTCGTGCCGACCGAAGACGGCCGCGTGTTCTTTGCCGAGCGGCGCGCGAGCAAGATCCGTTACATCGAAGTGGACGGAACGCTCCAAACATTAGCCGGCAACGGAGTCGTCGGCACCACGGCGGTGGGAGCTCCCATTCAGAGCGCCGCCATGGTCGCGCCACGGGGCCTCGTCCAGACCCAGGACGGTAGCTTCCACTTCGCCGATCCGGCCCAGAACCGGATCTTCTCCGTGTCCGGCGCCTTCGGCGGCTACGACGAGGAGGGCTACCGCATCGCCGAGGCCGACGGTAGCGTCTACTACGAGTTCGATGCGCAGGGCCGACACCTCCGCACCGTTCACGGCCTGACCGGCGCCACGCTCCTGACATTCGGCTACACCCCGGAGGGCTTGCTCGAAACCGTGACCGACGGCGACGGACTGGTGACCACCATCGCCAGATCTGCAGAGAAAGGCGATACGGCAGACGCCACCCTCACCAGCCCCTTCGGCCAGGCCACGTCTCTGCTGTTCGACGACGACGGCTACGTGGAGACCCTGACCAATCCGGCCGACGAGAGCTACCAATACGACTATGGCTTCGGCTTGATGATCGTGGCCGAGGAACCGGAGGGTCGGGTCAAGGAGTACGACTACGACGAGAAGGGGCGGCTCACACGCGCCCGCGACGGAGGCGGCGGGCAACAGACCTTCCGCAGGTTCCGCAACGAGCGAGACCAGTCCTACACCGTCACGCGGCAAACCGCGGAGGTCACCAAGAGCCGCTATCGGGTCGGCAAGTGGCTCGGCGGACAGGAGCAGAGGATCCGAAGACTTCCCAACGGCGAGGCGGTGGAGACCATCTCGGACCGAAGCAACGGACGATCCAGAACCCTCTTCCCCTCCGACATGGTGACGACAGGACAGACCGCGCCCGATCCACGGTTCGGTATCCAGGCGGGATTCTCCGGAGAGACCACGACCCGCATGCCCTCGGGACTCACCTCGGAGACCACGACCACCCGAGACGCAACGTTCACCACACCGGGCGACTTCACCACGCTGGAGACCCTGACCGCGGAGACCACCGTCAACGGACGAACTTTCGCTACGGCGTTCGACACCGCTACGAGGACCTTTACCTCCACGAGTGCAGAAGGCCGGCAAGCCACCACCGAGATCGACGAGCTCGGACGCACCACCCGCGTCGAATCTCCCCAGCTCGAGCCGCTGGCCATCGCCTATCGTAGCTCCGGGACGGTCGACACGATGACGGTCGGAGAGGGAGTCGGGGCCCGCACGACGTCCTTCGCCTACGACACGCTCGAGCGCCTCGACACGATGACCGATCCCCTCCTACGCACCGTTTCGTTCACCTACGACGACGCCAACCGAGTCACGCAAACCACCTTGCCTGACGGCGAGACTGTGGGGATTGGCTATGACGACAACGGCAATGTAACGTCCGTCACGCCACCCGGACGCCCGGCCCATGTCTTCACCTACACGACACGAAATCTACCGGAGAACTACATCCTGCCGGATGCCGGTTCTGGCACATCGACCGAGATCCGCAGATACGACTTCGATCAGCGGCTGGTGGAGATCGAGCGGGCCGATGGTCGCGTCCTCTCCTTCGACTGGGACGGAGAGTCGCAACTCGAAAAAGTCACCACACCGCGTGGCATCACGGACTTCGTCTATACCGAGCCAACCGACCAGGTGACTTCCGTCATCGAGCCCGGCGGAGAGGTTCTCTCATTCACCTGGAACGGTGAACTTCTCGATACGATGGGTTGGACGGGCGAGATCAACGGCTCTGTCGAGTGGACCTACGATACGAGTTTTCGTCCCGACACCGTGTCGGTCAACGGCGCCGACTCCGTCAGCTACGGCTACGACGAGGACAGCCTGGTCACGTCAGCGGGTGCGTTGACGATCACGAGAGAGACAGATACCGGAAGGGAAGACACGACGACCCTCGGCAACGTCACAACGACGCGCACCTACACACCATTCGGCGAACCCGACACTTACATCGTGCAGTACAACGGCAGCACGATCTACGCGGAGGACCTCGACTACGACGACCGCGGCTGGATCACCGCGATCGAGCGGACGCAGAACAGCGGCACACACGACTGGAGCTTCGGCTACGACCTACGCGGCCGGCTTGAGACGGTCCACATTGACACCGTGCTGGAGTCGACCTACGGCTACGACGCGAACTCGAACCGCACGAGCTACGATGGCCAGTTCGGAGCCGTGCTTGCTGCCGACGTCACCATTGACGCGCGCGACCGTCTCCTTGCCTACGACGATCTGAACTTCACCTACACCGACGCCGGCGAGTTGCTGACGAAGACGCAGGCCGGACAGACCATCGACTACCACTACGACGTATTCGGAAACCTTCGCACCGTCGATCTACCGGGCGGCACCGAGATTGAATACGTCACCGACGGCGCGAACCGCCGAATCGGCAAGAAGATCGACGGTGTGTTGGTCCAAGGCTTCCTCTACCAAGATGCGCTGAACCCGATCGCCGAACTTGACGGTTCAGGAAACGTCGTCAGCCGGTTCGTGTATGCGACGCGCTCAAATGCTCCCGATTACATGCTGAAGGGGGGCGTCACCTACCGCATGATCGCAGATCACCTAGGTAGCGTACGACTGGTCATCGATATCGCCACTGGCGCCATCGCGCAAGAACTCCGCTACGACGAATTCGGTCGGGTGACCCTGAACACCAGCCCTGGGTTCCAGCCGTTCGGATTTGCGGGCGGTCTGTACGATTCGCAGACGGGCCTCGTACGGTTCGGCGCTCGGGACTACGACCCGGAAACTGGCCGATGGACAGCGGCTGACCCCATTCGATTTGAAAGCGGCGAAGCCAGCCTATACCGGTACGCCAAACAGAGCCCCGTGTCATTGGTTGACACTACGGGAAGAACCGCTCTAGCAGGAGTCGAAACGCTGCCTCTCTTCTGGGGCGGGGGTGGGTTCGGGGGAACGCTTTCTGGAGGTGTCACGATAGGTGCCGGTGCCGGTTTGGGTGTCGCAATCCTGGGCGGTGGCGCAATAGGCTGGGGGGTCAATCAGATTCCCGGCGTCAGCGAGGCGCTAACCTGGGATCCCGTTTCCGACGCGCTGTCTGATGCGATTCTCATCTTCACAGGTGGTATCTTGGAGCCATTGGCTCCGGCTGAGAGCAGTCGGCACTACTGCCCAGCAGGCAATAGGCCTCCGCCGCCCACCGCGATTCCTGGCGCGCGACCCCGTGTAACCCCTCCGCCTCCCCTCGTGCAGGCCGAACCGGACGCGGACCCTACACCTACCGAAGACGAGATACCGAAGTCCAAGAAAGAGAAGACTCTCGTGGAAGGTCTGGTCGAAGCCTGGGGCGAGATTACAGACAAGCTTGGAGATGCTTTTTGAGGGTCAAAGTCGTCTGTGCCTTCGGAGACTACAAGCCCCCAAGAGGGCTTCCAAAAATGATCGGGGAAGCAATGGCCTTGGTGCCCGAGCGGTATCTGGCAGGCCTCGAGTTGATACTTCTGCGAGACTCCTCAAGCTTGAGGCCTTCGAAAGCAAAACAGTCGCTCGGCAGGGGCCGGAGAAGAGGTCCAAGATCTCGAACACGGGGAGTCTACATTCACGCCAACAAAGAGGCTGGCGCTCAAATAGAACTCTACATAGACAACATCTTTCGCGGAGTGAAAAGGATTCTGCTCTATGCTCCAGGAGTCAAGGCTACTCACCTAGTGCCGGTTTTATATCACGAGGTCGGTCATCATATCCACTCATCGCGTTCCATCCCAAAGAACCGAGAAGCTGTTGCCGAGGAATACTCTGAAGAGTTCTCTAAGCTGTACTATCGGCACAAGTATTCTCGATGGAGGTTTCTACTCAAGGTGGGACTAGCCGTTCTCAAACCCCTATCCAAAAGAGCCAGGGATCGTTCACTGTAGAAAAGCTGAGTGGCTAGGGCCTGCTCTGAGAATTTCGGACCACCTATGACTTGAGAGAATGGCCTCAGCAA
>JALCBJ010000051.1 GCA_028066595.1 Thermoanaerobaculia bacterium | reverse complement strand
CTACGCCGCATTCACGCCGGTTGCCGGCCGGACCTCTAGTGCGCATCTGGCAACACGGTTTCGAGAGTCACGTCGGATCGAGCACGGCCGAGACCGAGCTGCCGAGTCGATTTGATCTCGGAGTATTCTGGGAGTATCTTTGGGGTATGAAGGTGAAGACTTCCGTAACGTTCAGTCCTACGACACTTTCCGCGGTCGATGAGATTGCAGGCGAGACGTCGAACCGATCTCGGGTCATCGAGATGGCAGTTCTGGAGTTCGTCGAGCGCCATCGGCGTACAAGAAGGGATGCCCGAGATCTAGAGATTCTGAATCTGGCGGCTGAGGAGCTAAACGAGGAAACGAAAGACATCCTCGCCTACCAAGCCGAACTGTGAGGCGGGGTGACCTCTTTCGGGTCCGAAGACCCGGCGGTGGAGATCCCAAACAGCGACGAATCTTCGTCGTCGCCAGCCGCGAGGCGCTGATTCGGTCGCGATTCTCGACCGTCGTCTGCGCTCCCATCTATTCACGATGGAGAGGTCTCGCGACGGAAGTGTTGGTGGGTCCCGAGGAGGGGCTCCGCCACGAATCCAGTATTCTCTGTGACGCTCTCGCGAGCCTGCCCAAGGCCGTATTGACGGACTATCTGGGTTCGCTGTCGCCCCCGAAGATGCGCGAATTCGACGACGCTCTCCGGGTCGCCCTGGCGGTGGAGTGGTGATCAGGCCCGCCTGACCCGCCGAGTCGAGGTGCGGACCGTCGTCACGATACGGTCGAAGGCGTGTTGGGCTCAGAGCTCGATTTCGTATCGGTCGATCTTGGAATTCAGGGTCTTGATGTCGACTCCCAGCAAACGTGCCGCGGGCGCCTTCTTGCCCTCTGTGTAGCGCAACGTTCGCTGGATGTGGAGCCGCTCGATTTCTTTCATCGGCAGTGGCGACTCGGAATCGGGTAGCTCGAAGTCGGACTTCGGTCGAAGAGCCGGTGGAAGGTCGCCGGCCGTGATCTCATCCCCGAGCGCGAGAAGCACCAATCCCTCGATGGCGTTGGCGAGCTCTCGAACGTTGCCGGGCCAGGAATACGACATGAGGAGCTGTAGTGCTTCCGGAGAGACCTGTTTGCGTGGTTGGCCCTGCAAACGGTAGCGCTCCAAGAAATGCTCGATGAGGATGGGGATATCGTCGCGGCGGTCCCTCAGCGGCGGCATCTTCAGGTGAATCACGTTCAAGCGGAAGAGCAAATCTTCACGGAACCGGCCCTGTTTCACTTCGTACTGGAGATCCTTGTTCGTCGCCGCGATGATGCGGACATTCACCTTGCGGATCTCGGTGCCACCGACCCGTCGGTACTCGCCATCGTCGAGAACCTGCAGCAGCTTGGCCTGCATGGCGCTCGACATGTCACCGATCTCGTCGAGAAAGAGTGAGCCTCCGCTGGAGACTTCCACCAGGCCGTTCTTCGCCGTGACGGCCCCGGTAAACGCTCCCTTTTCGTAGCCGAAAAGCTCGCTCTCCAAGAGCTGTTCCTGAAAGGCCGAGCAGTTGATGGCGACGAATCGTTGGTCGGCTCGAGGGGACAGCTCGTGGATGCGGCGAGCCACCATCGTCTTGCCGGTACCGGTCTCGCCATGGACCAGGACGGAAGCGGAGCCCGCGGCGATTCGCTCGACGACCCCTAGCACCCGCTCCATGGCCTCGCTATCGCCGAGGATCGGTGCGGAGCCCGTGTCGCTGCCGCGGCGCACGCGCCTGACCCTCCCGTGCCGCACCTTGTCCGGCACGTTCTCCAGGAGCTTGTCGAGCACAGCGCGGGTCATCGGCTTGGTGAGAAACTCGCCAGATTCCTCGGGATCTCCCAATGCCTCTAGAATCTGCTCGGCGAGGAGGTCCTCCGTCTCCATTTCCTTCGGCAGGGACGGCTGGGCCTGAGCTTCGCAGTCGATGACCAAGAGCGCTTCGTCGTCCTCTGCGCCAGGCCTCTGCCGGCGTCTCGTTTCCACACGACCGATTCCTGGAAGCTCGAAATCCACCTGGCTGACATCGAAGTCTTGTTCGGCCGCCAATTCTTCGGCCTCCTCGCCAGCGCGAACGGCCAGCGCGAGACGTCCCGTGTCTGGCAGCTCTCGGTGGAGAAGTAACTTGACGGCCCGGCCGTCGTTGACGAGCACGACGCGCAGGGTGGGTTTGCTGGGCACTCTAGGTTCTCTCTCCGGCGGAAGTGCCGTGATCTGCGGGAAATTGGGCGAAGCGGAGGCGCTTCTCAATGATAGCTGAAGGTCCGGAATCATAGCCGAAGGTCCGGGGTGGAGCGCAGGAGGGCTCGGGCCACATCGGCTAAGATGACGCTTTCGGGTCTTCGTTCCGACCCCATCATCCTCGCCGAATCCTCAAGCCCGATACGAGTCCAGTTTGGCCAAGATCCTCGTCAGCGATGACGACACCCAGATTCTGCAGCTGGTGAAGCTGATCCTCGAGTCGGCGGGCCATTCGGTCTTGGTCACGTCCGACGCCGGCAGCGTGCCGGAGTGGACGGCAGTCCATCGCCCCGACGTGGTCGTTCTCGACGTCGACATGCCGGTGTCCGGCTTCGAGATCCTGTCCAAACTACGAGACGATCCGTTCAGCGCCACGACACCGGTTCTCTTTCTCTCGGGGCTGGGAGGTGGACCCGACCGCGTGCGCGGTTTGTCGGAGGGTGCCGACGACTATCTGGTGAAACCCTTCGAGCCCGACGAACTCGTGCTCCGCGTGGAGCGCCTGGCGACTCTACGCTCTCGCGACGATGCTCCCTGGCCCACCAACGACGACGTCCAGCGTTTCGGCCGCTATGAGGTGCTCGCACGTCTCGGCCGCGGAGCGATGGGTACCGTCTATCGTGGCTACGACCCGCGGTTGGGACGCGAGGTGGCGCTCAAGACCATTCGCCTCGATCCCACCTCCGACGAGGATCGGCGTACCGAGCTCCTCGAGCGCCTGCGCAACGAAGCGGTGACCATCGCCCGGTTGTCGCATCCGAACGTCGTCGCCGTCTACGACATGGGCGATACCCCCGACACGGCCTACATCGCCATGGAGCTGGTCGACGGCATGTCGCTCTCCGACTATCTGAAGATCCGCGGCTCCATGCCGGTACAGGATCTGGTACCGGTCGCGCGCGAGATCGCCTCCGGACTCGCGCAGAGCCATGCGCGTGGAGTCGCGCATCGCGACGTGAAGCCTGGCAACGTCTTGCTCGGGCGTGACGGGGCGGTCAAGGTGTCGGACTTCGGGCTTGCGGCTGTCGTCTCGTCGGTCGTCGAAGACACGACGGAGTTGTCCGGGACCCCGGGCTATGTTCCACCCGAGGTCTTGAGTCAGAAGGGCTACACCCAGAGAGGGGATTGCTTCGCACTCGGTGCTCTGATCTACGAGGCCGTCGCGGGTGAGCATCCTCTCGCGGGCAAGTCTCTGCGAGACACCATTCTCAACACCTTGCACGGGCGATTTCGACCCCTGCATGAGTTCTTGAAGCTACCGGACGAGCTGAATCGGTTGGTGACCGAGTTGATGTCGCTGAATCCGGCGGACCGCCCCGATGCGGAGTCCGCTGCCACCTCGTTGTCCGAGCTGGCGCTCCAACAGGAGCTCCATTGGTCCGGGGAGAGCCTGCCGGTGCGGGAGGTTGAATCTGATCCGCCGGCCAGCCAGATGTCGTCGGGAGGAACCGGTTGACCCGAGGCTTGGCTTGATGGTCCCATCCGGTGTCCGACCGGGCTGGGCCGGCTCTGTTCGACGCATCCTCCTCGCGCGAAGTACCCTGGGTCGCCGTTGGATCGCGGAGCATGCGTTCATCCTCTTCGTACTCGGTCCCATCTTGGTGGGAGTGGTCCTCTGGACGTCGGAGCAGTATCTCCATACGGGGCGAACCCTGCTGGCGAGCCGCCTAGCTGCGGACGCGGCGTCGGCTCCCGGCGTCGTCGGATGGTCACTGGCGTTGATCTTGGCCTTGACCCTCTGGCCCGTCAGCTTGAGGGAGGCGTTCGGTGCTCGTCCCGGTGAGGACCTGCTGGATGCTCTGCCGGTCGCGGAACGGGTGCGTTTCACAGCTACCTTGGCGGTCGTGCAGGTGCGGGCGGTGGCTCCCGTCGCGCTGCTCCTGGCGGCCGCCGTCTCCATGCACGCCGCGCGGTCCGGAGTCGACGCGTTGCGTTGGGGTGCCGAGCTGGGGCTGGCAGGCGCGATCGTAGCCTGTCTCGATCTGGCTGTGGCTCATCTATTGGCCCGAGCCGGTTGGCTTTCCGGAGGGCGGCTGCTGGCGTTGGCAGGTACCGTCGTCGTCGCGGCCTCGGTACCCGGTCTCCGTGTCCTACTGGCGCCACTCTGGTTGCCGGCGCGTCTCGTGGAATCGGTCCTGGCCCGTAGCTTGGGCGTTCCTGCGTCGATGCCGAGCTGGACCTACGGGGCGGGAGTGTGCGAGATCTTGATTCTCCTGGGACTGGCGGGTGCGCTATCGCTCCGATACAGGCGCCGCGATCTGGAACGGGTCGCCCACGTCGCCAGATCCCGCCGTCGCCTCACCCGCCTACCACTCCCCACTGCGTTCGAACGGCGGATCGAGGCCAGGCTGGGAGGCGCCGTCAGCGCGTCGTTGCGCCGCGACCTCCGCCTCATCTTGCGACGCTTCTCGCCCGTGGTTCCCCTGGCTCTGGCGGTGGCCGGCGTGACGTCGGCCCTGGCGATGCGTCTTGCCCTGGACGGAACCGTGGTGGCGGAGTGGCGTGCGGAGCTGCTGGTGGCGGGGTTTGTCTTGGCGCTCCTGGCGATCGTGGCGATCGTGCCCTTCCTGCTTGCCGATCAGCTACCGCAGCTTTGGATCGAGCGATCGACCGGCGTGTCGCCACAACAAGTCTGGTGGGGCAAGGCACTCCTATCGGGGCTGCTGTCGCTCCTGCCACTGACTTTCGGTAGCGCGTTGCTCATATTGTCGCTGCCGCTGTCGGAGTCCTGGCTGGCGGTTCTCCAGTTCGTGTGCAGCGGCCTCGTCGTGGCCGCCATGGTCGGCGCCTCCGTATTCGAGATCGCGGAGGAACCAAGGCTCGGGCTGATTCTCGCAGCTTTCCCGGCTTTGGCCCTCGCCTGTCTCATCCTCCTCTATCCTGTCGCCTCTGTCCTTTGGCTGGCCGGTGCCGGCTGGGCCGTGGGCGAGATGGTGAAGCGCAGTGCTCGGCGAGTACGCTTCACCGACATCCCCAGATGACGTCTCGTGAACCATTGACCATGTCTACCGAAAGCCCGCAGCAGTCCCCGGCCCTCGAAATAGAAGGAGTGACCAAGACGTACGGTGAGCTCCGCGCCGTCGACGACGTGAGCTTGGTCGTCGACGGCGGGATCTTCGGCTTGCTCGGAGCCAATGGAGCCGGCAAATCTACGTTGTACCGGGCCATTCTCGACCTCGTGGATCTCGATGCCGGTGAGATCCGCGTCCATGGATTTCACGTTCGCCGTGAGGGCGTCGATGCGCGAGGCCGCATCGGATACTTGCCCGAGGAGCTGCGCCTCTACGATCGACTCACCGGCTGGGAGCTGCTCGACCTGGTGTCGGGACTCGCCGCCCGCGGCACCGAGGATCAGAGGACGGAGTGGCTCGAATATTTTGACCTGGCGCCGCAGCGCGACACTTTGGTAGCGGAGTACTCGCTCGGCATGCGCAAGAAGATCGGACTGTGTGCCGCACTCATGGGTCGGCCACCCCTCGTGCTCCTCGACGAACCGCTCAACGGCCTCGACACCTTGAGCATGCAGAAGCTGCGGCTACGGCTCGAAGAAATGGCGCGCGAAGGCTCGACGATCATCCTCTCCTCCCACGTCATGGCGTTCGTCGAGCGGATCTGCGATCGGATGGCAATTCTGCGCCAGGGCAAGCTGGTGGCTTGGGGCAGCGCCGAAGAGGTTCGTCTACAGGCTTCGATGCCCGAGGTGCCGTTCGAGGACGTCTTCCTGCAGTTGGCCGTGGGGGCCTAGGACGTCCGGACGCCCGCTGCGCGGATGTCGTAGTCAAACGCGGTCGAGTCGCCGGTAGGGAGGAGTCGGCAGCCGGACCTCGATTCGGTCGCCCGCTCGCACCACGCCTCCGGAAACGACCACCCCCATGACCCCGGACTTGCGCACCAAGCGACCCTCTTCGTCGCGATCGAGCACGGCCTCCATCAGTCCGGTCTGAATCGAATCGAGCTGCGAGCACGGGTTGCGCAGACCGGTGAGCTCGATCACGGCTGTGTTGCCGAGTTGAAGCCTGGTGCCTCTTGGTAGCGACAGAAGATCGACTCCGCGTGTGGTGACGTTCTCGCCCATGATTCCAGCCGTGACTTCGAAGCCTCTGGCCCGCAGCTCGTCGTGAAGCTCGGAGTGGATCAGGTGAACTTGTCGGAGATTGGGTTGGTCCGGGTTCTGACGTACCCGCGAGCGGTGCTTGACCTTCTGCCCGCAGTGGGCGTCACCTTCCACTCCCAAACCCTCGATCAACCGGATCTCGTCGCAGATGCTCTTGGAGGGAGAGTGGGTGGGCTTGCGGGAGACGGAAGTGACCGTAGCGTCGGATGAGAAGTCGCGCATGGCATGGCAAGCCTACTGCGATGGCGGAGTCGAGGAAAACGGCGCTGCCGCCGGGGCTGACCGAGTGGGAACATGTGTTCCGGTGGGCACCCGAAGATCGGTATGCGGTCCAGGGGCGCGGGAGCCGATGGGCTTCTGAGCAGAGGGTCGGTCGATGGGCCTTCCGCCGATTGACGCCAGATCTCGTGACTGCTACTCTTCAGGGCCCGCCGCGAGGCGTTCGGCCCAGGTGCGCCTCTTCCCACTGTCGAGCCCAACCCGAACGCCTTCTGGGGTGCGCTTCGATCGTCGGCGTGTCCCGTCTAGATTGGCGGTACCGCACAGACGCTTTCGAATCTGAATTCTCAAGATCTCGACGCCCTCGTTCCATCCCGGGATGCTAGGGCGACGCTCCCGGAGCTTCCACTATGTATGCAGTCATTCAAACCGGCGGCAAGCAGTACCGCGTCACGGAAGGCGACGTCGTCGATGTCGAGCGCCTCTCCGGTGTCTCCACCGACTCGCCCGACGTCACCTTTGACCATGTTCTGATGGTCGGTGGCGACGATGTCAAGGTCGGCGCGCCCAACGTCGACGGCGCCAAGGTCACCGCCAAGCTTCTCGCCGAGGTACGCGGGCCGAAGATCACCGTCTTCAAGATGAAACGGCGCAAGCAGTACCGGCGCAAGACCGGTCACCGCCAAGACCTCCACCGTATCCGTATCGAGAACATCGAGGCCTGAGGCCGACGAAAGGACCCAACGATGGCTCACAAGAAAGGACAGGGTTCCAGCCGCAATGGTCGCGACTCGAATCCGAAATTCCTCGGCGTCAAGCGCTACGGTGGCCAAGCCGTCACCGGCGGCACCATCATCGTCCGGCAGCGCGGTACCAAGTTCAAGCCGGGCCGCAACGTCGGTCGTGGTGGTGACGATACGCTCTTCGCTCTGACCGACGGTACCGTCCAGTTTCAGAACCGGGGGCGTCACGGCAAGTTCGTCCACGTCGAGCCCGCCGAGTAGAGACAGTGGGGCGATGCCTATCGTCCCAGCGATTCCCTAGGGATCCCGATGCCCCCGCCGTGAAGAGCTCCGGTGGGGGTTTTTGCTTGTCTCGGCAGATTTCACCAACACGTCCAACGATATCTACCGTTCGCATCCTCGCGACGGTTCACCCCCAGGAGTCCAGCCAACATGAGTGACGACAAGACCCTCATTCGCTATGAAGTCGAGGACGGTGTCTGCTACCTCACCCTCGACGATCCACCGGCCAACACCTACACCCACGAGATGATGCGGCAGCTCGACGATGCCGTTCTCAGGGTACGTTTCGCCGAGGAGGTTCACGTCATCGTCGTCACAGGCCTGGGGGAGAAGTTCTTTTGTGCCGGCGCCAACATCGCCATGCTCAAGTCTTCGGATCCGTACTTCAAGTACAACTTCTGCTTGCACGCGAACGAGACACTGAATCGTCTGGAGCACACACCGAAGCTGGTGATCGCCGCGCTCAACGGCCACACGGTCGGCGGCGGGCTCGAGATCGCCATGGCAGCCGACCTGCGCATCGCGCGGAAGGGTGCCGGCAAGGTGGGTCTGCCGGAGATCAACTTGGGTGTGTTGCCTGGAACGGGTGGCACGCAGCGTCTCTCGCGCATGATCGGTAAGTCGAAGTCCATCGAGCTGATGGTGCAGGCGGACCTCTTGTCCTTCGAGGATGCAGCCGAGCTGGGGTTGGTGAATCACATCTATGAGGCCGAGTCTGGCGACGATTTCATGGCCCAGGTGCGCGAGTACGCCAAACGCTTTGCGCCACCCACGACCGCATCGAAGGCTGCCGGCCACATCAAGCGTGCCGTGCAGAGTGGTTGGGAGCTTCCCTTCGAGTCGGGTCTCGCCATCGAGCGGGAGCTGCAGCAACGCCTCTTCGAGAGTGAAGATGCCAAGGAAGGCCTCGCTGCATACATCGAGAAGAGAAAGCCGCAGTTCCAGAGCAAGTAGGTTCTGCGAACCCGGGTTGGAGATCGAAGGGCGAATGGCGGGTTCTCGAATCCGCCGTTCGTGTTCCGGGAAGTGCCGATCTGATTCTCTCCATTCTTCACGATTGCCTGGTACAACCCCCGCGACACGAAGGACCACATGAGTCAAAGGAAGCCTCGGGCTACGGAGCCCATCGTCCTCGCCGCGCCTGTCCGGACGCCTATCGGTAAGTTCGGTGGGACTCTGTCGGTCTTGTCTGCTGCCGATTTGGGTGCCGCTGCAGCTTCTGCTTGTCTCGAGCGTGCGGGACTCGATCCGGCAGTGGTCGATCAGACGTTGTTCGGTCATGGACGCCAAGCGGGTGGTGGCCCCAATACGGCGCGTCAGGTATCTGATCGGGCAGGAGTGCCGGTCGAGAAGCCGGCCTTCACGATCAACCAGGCTTGCGGCTCCGGCCTGCAGTCCGTCCTCTCCGCCGCCCGGCATCTGTTGCTGGGAGAGGCGGAGGTGGTGCTCGCGGGCGGCACCGAGAGCATGTCGAACACGCCCTACATGTTGCCCCGGGCCCGGTGGGGCTATCGGCTCGGCCACGCCGAGCTCACCGATGGAATGTACCGGGATGGCTTCAACGATCCTCTGTCCGGGCTGGCGATGGGCGAGACCGCGGAGGAGCTCGCAGAAGACTATGGGATCAGCCGCGAGACGTCAGACGAGTGGGCGTTGACGTCCCAGACGCGTTGCCAGGTTGCTCGCGAGTCGGGACGCTTCGAGCAGGAAGTCGTCTCGGTGACCGTACCGGGGCGCCGAGGTGATGTCGTGGTCGATGCCGACGAGCATCCCCGTGACGGTGTGACGCGTGAGCAACTGGCCAAGCTACCCAGCGTTTTCCGAGATAGAGGTCGTGTGACGCCGGGCAATGCGTCGGGTATCACCGACGGTGCCGCGGCTCTTCTTGTCGCGACGGAGGCAGCTGCCGAGCGTCATGACTTGCCCGTGGTCGGTCGGCTCGTCGATTGGCAGGTCGTAGGTGTCGAGCCCCGGATCATGGGTATCGGACCGGTGCCAGCCACCCAGGCGCTGCTCGAACGCAACGGACTCGACTTCTCCGAGATCGACCAGGTGGAGCTGAACGAAGCCTTCGCTTGTCAGGTCGTGGCCTGTATGCGGGATCTCCCGTTCGACGAGGAACGCGTCAATCCGGACGGTGGCGCCATCGCGCTGGGCCATCCCATCGGCGCCACCGGCGCCCGGATCCTGGTCACTCTGCTCCACGGACTGGCCCGGCGCGAAGGTCGATACGGTGTGGCGACTCTATGTGTATCGGGAGGGCTGGGTTTGTCGGCCCTCGTCGAAAGGATCTGAGGCCTATCGTGATGTCGGATACATCCCGCAACGAGCAACGTGCACTCCTCCGCAAGGTGGAGGAGCTGGTCACGCAGATCGACCGCACCCACGACGAGCCGGTGCCGATCCATGCCATGGTCGACGCCATCATCGAGGAGTTGCGCGAGGATCTCGGGATCTTCGGGGGGCGGCTGTACGAGCGCTCCGGCGACGACTATTTTCTGAAGGTGACATTCCCGGGCGCTGTCCCAGTCGACCAGGTCTTTCGCATTTCCGACCGCTACCCTCCGATCGAGATGTGTCTGCTCAACGGCACTGTGTACATGGCGGCCGACGACCCGGCCGTCGACCCAGAGATCGAGGCGGCTCTCGGCGTGACCGAGTTCGCTGCAGTCGAGGTTGGCTCGGAGCGCTACGTCATCGGTTTCGACGTGGCGCCGGGTCACAATCGCGAGGACATTCTCTTCTCGTTGGGGGTGCTGCGGCACGCGGTGAACCAGAAGATCCGCCAGGAGAACGTGGAGTCGATCTTCCGCCAGGCCAAACAGATCCAAGCCTCGATTCTGCCGACGGCGGCTCCAGAATTCGGCGGATACGACATCGCGGGGCGTTCCGATGCGCTCGACAGCGTCGGCGGCGATCTATTCGACTTCCTGCCGATCACCGACAAGATCATGGGCTTGGCCATCGCGGACGCATCGGGCCACGGTTTTCCGGCAGCCCTGCAGGTCCGCGACATCTACATGGGCCTGCGAATGGGTATGGCGCGCGACCTCAAGATCGTACGCACCGTCGAGCGGCTCAACCAGATCATCCACACCTCCACCCTGACCAGCCGCTTCGTGTCCATGTTCTACGGCGAGTTGGAAGCCAACGGCCTCTTCATCTACGTCAATGCCGGACACCCGGCGCCCTTTCACGTCGCTGCCAATGGCACCGTCACCGATCTGGCGGAGGGTGGGCCGATTCTCGGTCCCTTGGCGCGTGCGACGTACGATCGCGGGGTCGTCAAGATGCGTCCCGGCGACATGCTGGTGCTCTACACAGACGGCCTCACGGAAGCTACCCGAGTACCTGCCGGCGCTGCCGATGGACCGGACGAGCACGGCGAAGAGTTCGGGGTCGAGCGGCTTCGACAGGTGGCGCTACGGCACCAGGGTGAGACGGCCCGATTCGTGGTCGACGCGATCTTTGACGCGGTCCACGATTGGAATGGGGTCGCGGCGGACGACGACCGCACCGTGATCGTCGTCACGTTTCCGAGCTGAGGCGTATTTCGGCCTGCATGAGCGTTCCGTCCGGCTGTGTATCGCGAACGATGACTTCGGCGTCCAAACCCGCGACCGCGAAGTCGATCAGGCGGTCCACGCCCTCCATGAAGAGATATGGCGTGACGGTGTGGAAACCTTCGCGAATCGGGTCGACTGCCATGGGTTCTCCGGTGCTCTATGACCCCACCGAGAGTGATCTGGAACGCCTGAATCGAGGGTGTCGTGGAGAAGGTTGACGCTCGAGCGGAACGCTCTTGTCGCCGACGCTAGCGGCTCAGGAAGTACCTCAGCTCGAACCGGATCTGTTGCCCTCCAACCTGTGACGGGAACCCGGCATCGAGCGCTTGATCTCGTGTCGCGTCGACGTCGAGATACTCGAGGCCGAGCCGTAATGGACGACGCTGCCACTCCCAAAAAACCGCTGCGGTGACGGCGTCTCCCGCGCTGTCGTTGTCGTCGCGAAAAATGGGGGAGATGCCGTCGAGGTCGATCGTCTCGAAGTCGTCGTAGCGAGCAGTGAACCGCCAGGTCCCTCCAAGCCAGGGACTGGTTTCGACCGAGGCGAGAACATAGGCGGTTTCGAACTCCACGTCGACGTGGGGGGTTCCCGGAAAGCCCATGCCGGTCTCGCCTTCCATCCATTCGGAAGCCAGGGTCAGAGGCCCGAAATGCGCCTCCCAGGCGGCGTGCCAAAACCAGGTGTGCCAGGCGTACTCGAAACCGTCCCCGCTTCGCCAGAGCGCACGATCCGCCCGGTTGTCGTAGTAGGAGATCTGGCCTACGGACGTCTCGCCGCGATGCCAGGCAAGCCAGGCCGCATAGCCCACGCGGTCGTCGAGATCGCTACCGATCGGCAGAGTTCCATCTTCGCGTTGTGTGCCGAATGCGTTTCCTGTCTCCAGAGACGGTGCAGGTGGAAGCGGCGCGACCTCGTCCCACAAAGTGATGCGATCGTGCATCGCCCAGCCGCGCCAGGCCAGCAGAGCGCCGGAGGTGTCGTTGCCCCCGAAGGCGGACGCACCGAAGCGCAACTCGTCGATCTGGCCCAAGGCGGCCCGGTATTCGAGGGCCAAACCCGTCGGGCGAACTTCTTCGGCGATCCAAGAGTTGAGGGCCGAGAGCGTCAGAGTGTACGGAGACGACCAGGCCCAGGAGACGTTCTCTCGGGATGTGGGCAACAAGAAGTGACCGAGTTGGATGCGCAGAGCATCCGAAGAACGCAAACGCCAGCTCGCCTCGAGGTAGGCCTCGACGACACCGACGTCCTCGCCGAGTATGACGTCGGGCTCTTCCCTGGCGGCCAGGTGGAGGAACGCGCCCAACGTGGTGCGTTGCCCAATGTCTTTCGACGCGTCGATTACCAGGAGCAGATCGCTACGACCTTCTTCGACCTCGTGGCCTGGTGACTCGTAGCCCAGATCGAGGACCCCGAATCCCTGGCCGCTGCGCCACGATGCCGACGCGTCGGTCCGGGCGCCTCCGGCCGAAAGGTAGCCTCGAACGTCGACCACTGCGTAGGCGGGATCCGAAGATGCCAGCACACAGACGAGGCACATCGAGACGAGGCTGCAAAGGAATCGTGAAGGACCGGAAAACATACTCACACCATATACGGACTCGTGTCCAAGTCAGATGGGGCCCCAAATGAAAAAGGCAACGGGCCGAAGCCCGTCGCCTAGCAGGCCACCTTGTTTGCGGGGCCGGTCGGCGCTACCCGGCCCAAGGAAAGCGGAGGAAGTCGACGATCTTCCGCCAGTACCAGGCGGCTTCCTCGGGAGAGCCCGTGCGGGGTGCGTGTCCCGCGGCCTCGTTGACCTTGAATCGTGCGCTGGCCCCGTACCGGCCGTAGTCCTCCGCCAATTGCTCGATGTCCGATCGCACGGCGATGAAGTCGAGGCCTCCGTAGAGGATCAGAGCTGGAGCCCGCCCGACCTTCGGGTCGAAGAACGGACGCTGGGCGGCGACGAGGAAATTGTCCACCGGGAAGAGCCCGCCTTGCGTCACTGCAACGAAGTCCCTTGCAGCTTGAGGTGCCCCGGCCATGAAGATGAAACTGCCGTTGCCTTGGAGCGGCGCGTAACCGCTGGGCAGGGACTGCAGGAAAGCGATGAATCCGGGATCCGTGAGGGGGCCGCCCTGGACCTCCCTGTAGATCATCGCCGATGTCGCGACCGACCGAACTCGACGGCGGTCTCGCGCCAGCTCCATCCCCATGGCGCCGCCATACCCGGCTCCGATGAGGTCGACGCGATGGACTCCACGGAAGAACCGGATATAGCGGAGGACCGTTTTCATGGCCTCGCGGTTGTCCTCGTACTCGGCGTCCTGCCCGTGGGGTGGGCGTGAGCTCTGACCCGTGCCGAGGAAATCGACAGCGAAGACGTGGTACTTCTCATCGGCCAGGATTTGAGCTCCGTGGTAGCCCTGGACCGGAATACTCCAATGGTTGGCGACAAATGCGCTGCCGTTGAGCAACAGGACACCGCGGGGCCAGAATTTGAGCCAGGCACGTAGAGTGAATGTTTCGATCGCGTGTATGGCCCTACCGTCGCCGAGTGGAATGAAGTGATCGAGGGTGTGATAGGCATCGAGATCGACATTCGGCACGCTGCTTGGATCGTCCAACCATTCGAGAAGCCCGAGTTGCGCAAAGTAGGGGATGGCGGGGTCTGCGTCGAGGTCGAACCCCGCACCGTCCGCCCATGGGGGAGTGTGGCTCTTACCGACAGCCGGACCGTCGGCAAGTACATGTGTGGAAACCAGCAGAGGGGTGAGGGTCAGAAGGACAGTGAGAATGATCCTGAAGCCTCGGTCGAAACGGAATGACTGGTGACATCCGGAGTGATTGCGCTCGAATAGAAAGGTCGACATGTCCTGTTCTCCTAGAAGGGCGTTGATACACTGATGGGCCGTTGCCTCGACACATCCCAGGTCGGATCGTTCGAGTTATTTGCCTAGAATAGCAAGGTGTACCGTGAGTGCGAAAACGCAGGTGGCTGGTTCGGTAGGAGGTCCGGTCCCCTCTCCTGAAGGGGCTCTCCGCCGGCACCATCGAAGCATCCATCGGCGAAACGGTCATGCCACACAACTTGTTTGGGCCATTGCCATTGCGCCCTTCCTCCGTCGTGCACAGTTCGGCGAGGAACACGCCTGCAGCCTGTTGGGGCAGGCACTTCGGTACCTCAGAGTCCAGCCCAGCGCTACTGAGGCGTCGGCATCCTCCGCTGTCAGGGAGTCAGCCCAGACAAAGGAAGCGCAGGCTCGTCCGAACCTTGCGCGCCCCGGGGAGTGGCAACCTCGGATATGCTCCCGCCTCCAAGCGGCTTTTGCCGGCCTGGACGTGTATCGATCGCCGGGATCCACACGGAGCTACAGCTTTTGACTTCACAACTTCTCGATACACCTTTGACGCGTGCGGCCGGCATCGAAGTGCCCCTGCTCTGCGGTGCCATGTATCCGTGCTCCAACCCGGAGCTCGTGGCGGCGGTGTCGGCGGCCGGCGGGATGGGAATCGTGCAGCCGTTGTCGCTCGTCTACGTCCATGGCTACGACTTTCGACAAGGACTCCAGTTCATCCGTTCGCTGACCGACCGGCCCGTGGGACTGAATGTCATCGTCGAAAAGTCGGTGAAGAAGTACCAGGATCGTATGAAGGAGTACGTCGACCTCGCCATCGAAGAAGGTGTGCGGTTCTTCGTCACCTCCCTGGGCAACCCGAAGTGGGTGGTCGACAAGGCCCATGCAGTGGACGGCTGGGTGTACCACGACGTGACGGAGCGCAAGTGGGCACAGAAGGCTCTCGACAGTCGTGTCGATGGATTGATCGCGGTCAACCGCCGTGCCGGTGGGCATGCAGGTGGCCGTGGTGAAGACGAGCTGTTCGAAGAACTGGCCGACCTCGGGGCTCCGGTGATCTGCGCAGGCGGCATCGGTGACCAAGAAGACTTCGTGCGGGTACTGAAGTTGGGCTACGCGGGGGTTCAGATGGGCACTCGATTCATCGCGACCGAGGAATGCAACTCCCCCGACACGTACAAGCAGGCCTTGATCGATGCCGGGGAAGCCGACATCGTGCATACCGTTCGACTCACCGGCGTGCCTGTGGCCGTCATCAATACGCCACACGTACAACGCATTGGCACCGACGCGGGTCCGATTGCGCGGTGGATGCTACGTGGACGCAAGACGAAACACTGGATGCGAACCCTGTACTCCTTGCGTTCCTTGTGGTCGCTCAAGCGCTCCATGAAACGAAAAGGTTATTCGTCGAGGGACTTCTGGCAGGCGGGCAAGAGCGTCGCTGGAGTGCACAGCATCGAGCCGGCCGGCGACATCGTCCGTCGGTTTGCCGAGGCCGCTGGTGGCGGTTGAGGTGCCTTGACCTGATTGCCGCTAACTGTTTGACTCCAGACGAGTTAGACTCTTTCCAGCCGGTCGGCGCCACCGGTAGGCCCGGACGCTGCCGAGCCGCTGCCTCACCATGACCCGCAAGACCCGACATCCAGCTGCCGAGCCGGTTCGATCTTCTCGTAGCAAACGTCGAAGAACGTTGCGAGCCAAGGGCTCGGGAACAGCTGCCAACTGGCGGCGCCGTGTGCGCTGGGGTGCCGTCGTGATCGGAGCAGCCTCGGTAGCTCTGGGTGTCTGGCTGTTCCGTCCGTTCTGGCAGCTTTCCGGGCAGTTCGGAACGCATCCGGTTCAACAACCGTCCCGGCTCTACGGAGCTCCGCCGGTCTTGGAAGCCGATGCCGACTTGCGACTCGACGACGTGGTCGAGCACCTGCGATTGCAGGGCTATACGCAAGTCGAGTCGGATCCGGCTCAACCTGGCTTCTTCCGCCGCGAGGTGGGCGCTTTGGACGTCTACCGGCGCGTCTTCTCCAGCCCCCGGGGTCTCGTCGGCGGTGACCTCATCCAGATCCGATTCACCGGATCGCGGATCGAACGGGTCCTTCGCGACGGCAAAGAGCTGGCGGGCGTGTGGCTCGATCCGCCGTTGATCGCTTCCTACTACGGTGACGCGCTGGCCGATCGCCGGCCGGTGACCCTGGATGATCTTCCCGAAGACCTCATCCTCTCAGTCTTGGCGGCGGAAGACGCCAGGTTCCTCAAGCACAAGGGTTTGTCCCTCGGAGGCATTCTGCGCGCCGCCTGGGTCAATCTGCGGGCCGGTGGGGTGGTCCAAGGAGGATCGACCCTCACGCAGCAGCTGGTCAAGAACCTGTACCTCACCCATGAGCGTCGCTTCGAGCGCAAGATACGGGAAGCTCTCCTATCGTTGCTGTTAGAGATTCGCTACACGAAGCGAGAGATTCTGCAGGCATATCTCAACGAGATCTACTGGGGCCGTTCTGGGAGCGTCGACGTCATGGGTGTGGGCGCGGCGGCCTGGGCCTATTTCGGCAAGCAACCCAAGCAGCTGACGTTGGCCGAGTGCGCGACGCTGGCGGGCATGATCCAGAGTCCGGCGAACCGCGACCCACGGACGCGCCCGGAAGCCGCCAAGCAGCGTCGCGACGAGGTGCTAGCCCGGCTCGCACAGCTGAACTGGCTACCCAAAGATCGTCTAGAGCAGGCGGTCGCGCAGCCCATGCAGGCGCGAGCTGAGTCGTTGGTGGCCAAGCGTGCACCCTATTTTGCCGACGCGATGGCCGAGGAGGCACGCGCGAGATTCGGCGTCGCCAACCTGGACGACGCCGGCTTCGTGCTCCATTCGACTCTCGATCTGGTCGAACAGAAGGCGGCCGAGAGTGCCATGGCTTGGGGGCTGGAAGCGCTCGAGGACGGCTGGGAGAAGGGGCGCAAGGTGACGGATCCGCTGCAAGCGGCTCTCGTCTCTCTCGATCCCGCCGATGGTTCAGTGCGTGCCTGGGTGGGAGGACGCGACTACCGCACTAGTCAGTTCGACCGTGTGCGCGACGCCCGACGCCAGGCGGGTAGCTCCTTCAAGCCGATCGTCTACGCCACCGCGTTCGAACGGCGTGTCGCCCATCCGGCCTCGTTCTTGGAGGATCGTCCCTACACGGTGGAGCTGGCGAGTGGACCCTGGTCGCCAAAAAACTCTGACGGCGAGTACCACGGTTGGGTGTCGGCGCGTTCGGCTTTGGAGCGTAGCCTGAACGTCCCGACCGCTCGCCTCGCCGGGCAGGTCGGTTTAGATCACGTCATCGAGATGTCGCGCCGGCTGGGTGTCCGCAGCGCTCTCCAGAGCTATCCGGCTTTGGCTCTTGGCGCCATGGAAGTGACGCCCCTCGAGCTGGCGACGGTCTACGCAACCTTGGCGGCTGGTGGAGTGCGCCACGAGCCCCATGGTCTCGTGGCGGTCTATGATCGGCAGGGTCAAACGGTATCGGGCCGGGATCTGCAGACGCCGCGCAGGGTGCTCGGGGAAGACGTCGCCTTCGTCGTCACCCGTGTGCTGCAAGGCGTTCTCGACCACGGCACCGGGCGGGGGGCGCGTCGCGACGGCTTGAAGGATCCGCTGGCCGGCAAGACCGGAACTACCAACGACCGCCGCGACAGCTGGTTTGCGGGCTATTCTCCCGAGCGGGTGTCGTTGGTGTGGGTGGGATACGACGACAACTCCACCACCCGGCTGTCGGGAGCTCGCGCCGCGTTGCCGATCTGGGCGCGCTTCACGGCCGCTGTGCGGCCGGCCGCCGGCTATTCTGACTTCCGCGTTCCCGACGGCGTTTCGTTGGCACACATCGACCCGCGCACGGGCGGGCTCGCTCACTATGCCTGCTCGGAGCGCCGGGTCGAGTACTTTCTCAGCGACTACCTGCCAGGAGCGTTGTGCGCCGACGACGATCCGCGATGGCGGCGGCGGGTGTACCCGGACAGTGATCGGGAGGATCGCCCGTGGCTGCGTCGCATCGTCGGCATCCTGCGTGGTGGCGACGCGGACTAGTGTCCCGCGGGCAAAGTTCGTTGGAGCGCAGGCTGAGGGGGTGAGCGCGATCAGATTGCCACCTCCCACCTGGCTCTGGTGGCTCGCCGGTGGATGGTTCTTGGTCGCCGCGGCGTACTGGTCCGGACATCAGATCGACGACACCTTCATCAGCTTGCGCTACGCTCGCAATCTGGCAGAGGGGCACGGTCTCGTCTTCAACCCCGGGGAACGGGTCGAGGGCTATACCAACTTCTTGTGGGTCATGTTGGCGGCCGGAGCTTTTCGCATCGACATCGATGCTTTGCTGGCCATGCGCGCACTTTCGGCCATGGCTGCCGTCGGGCTCTTTGTCTTGATTTGGCGAACTGATCGGGCGGCTGCAGTCCTGGTCTCGAGTCTGCCAGCGGTGGCCTTCTGGTCCGTCACAGGAATGGAGTCGATGTTCTTCGCCTCTCTGCTCTTCCTGGCCTGGGCGCTGCTGTGGCGAGAGTCGACGGCGGTTCCCCCGAGGTGGATTCGTGGCTCCTCGTTCGTCTTCCTACTATTGGCACTGACGCGGCCCGAGGGTGTGCCGCTCTTCGCACTCTGCCATGGGCTTGTGTGGGCCGCAGAGGGTTTCGACGTCCGCGCGCTGCGACGTCATCTGATCGACTCCGCTGGCTTCGTTGTCAGCTATGGCGCGTACTTCGTCTGGCGGTATTCCTACTACGGCGAGCTCTTTCCGAACACCTACTACGCAAAGGTCACCGGTGGAGCGGAGCAGTGGATGACCGGTTTGAGATCGCTCGCCGATTGGGCATTTGCCCACCCGGCCTTCGGGCTGGCACTCCTTGCCGTGCCGCTTCTCGCCGCCATTCCGCGGACACGACGTGAGATCTGGGGCGACCGACGAACCCTCGCTCTATGGGGCCTCTGCTCGGCGTACTCGGCCTACGTGGTGTCGGTGGGTGGTGATTTCATGCCGTTCTTCCGTTTCTTCCTGCCTTTGGCTCCCTTTTTTGCATTGCTGACAGCTCGCCTTCTGGGCCTGCTGCCGTCTGGCCGATCACGAATGGTCGCCTTGTGCGCGGTCTTCGCACTGCAGGCCATCACAGGTCTCTGGAACGATCAGCCGGAGAGGGCCTTCGTCGCCCATCGAACCTCTGTCGTCGGTTCCTTGGTGGGGAAGACGTTGGCCGACCTCTACGAACCCGACGATCTGCTGGCGGTCAACACAGCCGGCAGCTTGCCCTTCGCAGCCCGCATGCCGACCATCGACATGCTCGGCCTCACCGACTCGGCCATCGCTCGCCATCCTGTCTTCGTCGTGTCTACGGGCTGGGCAGGGCACCGTCGCGGTTGGGGTGAATATGTCGTCTCGCGGCGTCCGAAAGCGGTGCTCTGGTACAACTCGGCTGGTTTGGCGGAGCCGCACTATCTCGGCGACCATCAGCTCGCCGACGACCCATTCTTTCGCTTCTTCTACCAGCGCCGAGGTCTGGTCAGCAGGATCGACGGGGAAGAGGAGGGCGAGGAACTGGATCGCTTCATCGGCTGGCCGTTCCACGGAGATGGCGAGGGTACCGACTCGAATACGCCATCGCAGAGTCCCGAGCTCGGTGCGTCCTTCGAAGCGGTGCGCTACGGGGGCGTCCTTCGGTTCACGGTGGCTCGAGCAGCCGATGTGCACATGGTCTGGTTCGAGCGTCGCGACGATCCGGACGACCTTTGGTCGCTCATCGGGGCCGCCGATCGCGACGTGGATCGTTTCCTCGATCTCGTGATCGAACGCTGGCGCAGCGTGCCGGCGGATCCTTTCGACCCCGAGGCTCGGGCGGAAGCAGAAGCTCTGGCCCGGCAAGCGGCCCGAGCCGCACAAGATGGCGACGAGGACCGGGCAAAGGAGCTCCTCACAGCGGCGTCGCGCCGCAGCGGCGCTCGTTCTCCTCTCGTCTACCAGTACATCGCGAATCTGGCAGCGATGGATGGAGACATCTTCCTCGCCGTGCAGGCGCAGCGAGAGGCGCTGCGTTTGCAACCTGAAAACCAGCTGTACCGGCGGAACCTGGCAGCTCTGCTGGATCGGCCCTTCGGTGCATCAGTAGATCCTCACATCGAGGCCCTCTAGCCGTTCCCGGGCCATCTCCAGGCAATCGACTGGTACGAGAATGGTGATCTTGTACAAGGGGTTGAAGAAAAAGAAGAGGCTCCGGAAGTGAAGTGCTTGTGCCAGTGAGTCGATCCCTTGTTCTCGGAATACGGCTCTGAGATAGATCGCGAGATGTACGTTGTCGAGTTGCACGAGCCGGGCCGAGGAAGGGTGTCGAGTACGGAACTTCCATTCCTCGAATAGGTCCGTACCCACGGCGGCAATCACCGCGATCTGGACGACATCGAACAGGTAGCCCGAGGTGATGGCGAAGCTCGAGGTGTTGTAGGTACCTAGAGCTGCCCCGGCCGCGGCTAGAACGGTCAGAATGGCCGTCGTCTTCTTGAGGCGTTTGCTCAACGTCGCCTCGAAACCCTCCGGCACCAGAGCCGCCGGAACGTTCGCTTCGACCCGTCGTTTCGTCGAGAAGAGATGCACGGCGAGGAAGCTGAGCAGCGGCACCAGAACGACGAGGCCTAGCAAAAAGGTGCGCAAGCGGAGGGCAGTATCTGTTCCGGACCAAAGCCCGACTACTACGGGAACCTCGTTCAGGATCGCGAGTGTCCAAGTGACTGGGACGAGACTCTGTGGAAGGCTGGGCAGCTTCATGTCAGAGGTGAGTCCGCTCCCGTCGGAGACCTCATACGTGTCAGCCCGCCGGAAAAGATGAACAAAGATCAGCAAGGCGACGGCCGTGGCGAGCAGATGAAAGGGCGTGCTCTCGCTCATGTGAGAAATGGAGTTGTTCGGCCGGAACCAGCCGACGCTGAAGGCAAAGACGAAGTCGGCAATCAGGAGAAGGCAGAATCCATTGCCGAAGCCGATTTCGGTGATCAGGCGACAGAGCAGGTAAGCACTCGCTGATCCGGCGACCAGGCTCGCGACGGTCACGAATTGGGATGCCGTTGCACCGTCCAGCATGGGGACACTGCCGGCTGCGCGGGGTCTCTCGAAAGCCAAGGTCATCCCAAAGGCTTGGAGCACGGCCAGCACAAGGGACAGGTGGAGAGCCCACCTGTTCAGTTTCCTTCGTCCCTCGAGTCCTCCTGCACGGACCCTTCGTCCCGGCCCAAAGACCAGCGAGAAAATCTCGACCAAGAAATAGCCAGAAACGAAGGGTGTGATCCCCAGAGCAAGAATGGAGAGTCCGCTGAGATGGATGTCCTGCGCATGCTCCAGCATCTGCCGAGCACTCGGCGTCACAGTAGGAAGAAGCACATAGAAGCACAACTGGTACGCGCTCAGTGCTACCACGGTCAGAGCGAGTTTTCGTTGGAGCGGAGCGTTCATCGTCTCTCCCTTGGCAATAGCGGAAGCTCTTCTCAGAGCTGACGGGATGTAGAAAGCAGACCGACCGTCTGACCTATTCGGTTCGCAGCCCGAATCGGTGACCCTTCAGAAACTGATCCCTCGAGCCGCTGATGGTCCCACGCCTTGGTTTCTAGTGAGAGGAACGAGAGCCCGTTCTCGTCGAGAGCGGAGATCATCGATGACGCGTTGGCTGCTGCGGCTGTCAGTTGCTCCATGCACTGGTGTTACCCGTCTCGAAACCGTCGCTGAAGATTTCTCCTTGAGGAACGACGGAATAGCTGAAGGTAGGTGAACATACGCCGTTTGACCTGAGATCTTCGGCGCAGACTCGATATGACATCGAGCCGGGCTCTTCCGCGGGTAGCTCGGCTCGGAACAGATCTCCGCCCATGAAGTCGGCTTCGACCACCCCAGGGGAGCCCGTTGGATCGATCTCCACGTAGGCGCGCTGCAGTCTGGGGCCCTCGTCGGTGACATGACTGTCGCTGACGGCGAAACGAACCGGAGGGGCAACGCCTGCGTCGACCGTATCGAGTTCCTCCACGGCGACGATCACCGGCGCGCGGGAATCGACGGGCACCTTTGTGTTGCCGAGATATACCTCGTCGGACGAGCTGCATTCGCCCTGACCGGTCACGAGATCGAGTCGTCCATCGCCGTCGAGATCTCCAAACTCCCCCCACAAGCTGCAGTCCCCGGGAGGGTCGAACACGTCGCTGACGAAGGTGAAGTTGCCTGTGCCGTCGTTCAGAAGTAGCCGTTCTGTGGTGGCCAGGGAAACGACCACGCCATCGAAGTCACCGTCGTTGTCGATGTCGACGCAGATGACGCCGTTGTCGTCCACGCCGGGATTGCCGGTTACACGTGTTGTGGTTTCGTCGGTGAAGCCCGCGGATCCGTCATTGATCAGTAGCTGTTCCGTGAATCCGGGCCCGATGTTGTCGATCCACAGATCGAGGTCGCCATCGCCATCGACGTCACACGGAGTCACGTTGTAGTGATTGCTGCCGCCTGCGGGAGGTGCGAGCGACCCACCAGCAGCGAACGTACCGGAACCATCGTTGAGCCACAGTGCGCCGGTGCCGCCGTTGTGAGCATTCACCACGAGATCCAAATCGAAGTCTCGGTCGGCGTCGAAGAACTCCACGTCATCGATGTCGACGCCCGAGATCGAGCTCGGGATCGCACCGACCGACTCCGTGAAGACGCCAGTGCCATCGTTGAGATACAGCCGTCCGAAAGGCGGCCCTGCGACCGCGTAGCCATCGGCGGAGAAGATGTCGAGGTCACCGTCGTTGTCGACGTCACCCATGCGAGCGGCGGCACCTGCCGGGAAATCGGTCGTCGGTAGGCGTGTGCTCGCCTCGTCGGTGAACACGCCGTCACCGTCGTTGATCAGTAGCACCGGCGCGCCGCCGACACCGCTGGGACCATAGATGTCGGGCGAACCGTCGCCATCCACGTCGCCGATGGCGATCTGTTGAAGATTGCCCGTGAGATCGCCTACCGCGCCGGTGGAGACGTTGGTGAAGATGCCCGCGCCGTTGTTCTCGTAGATCACGAGTGGCTGTGGCGAGTTGTTACCGAAGAAGAAGTCCGGGTAGTTGGCGAGTACCAGATCGAGATCGCCGTCGAGGTCGAGATCTGTGACCCTGAGGTGGTTCGTCCAGCATCCGGAACCGTTGCAAGCCTGCGGATCCAGTGCGTCGGCTACGAGGTCGAAGCGGGGATCAGCTGCGACTTTCTCCACGGCAAAGAGAAAGACGAAGACAAGAAGACACAAGGCAGAGGGGGACCTGGTTGGCATCGAGAGCTCCAGAGACAAGTTCAATAGAGAGATGCCACGCTACCAGCCCGGCGAGCGTTCGATTCGTTTCCTGTGACGCGCTGCAGGCCTCCGAGGCCGAGTGTCTTTCTCGCGCTGCCCCCCCTGGAGCCCGTACCGACTCGGTCACGTGAACCTGAAGCGGTCTTCGCGTGCGAGGGTGACGAGGTCCTCGTGACGCAGTCATCACACCGCGCTGTCGATCCGTCTCAGGAGAGTGGTATCTGAGACGAAGTCGACGAGAGTCGGAGTGCGGTCCGACTCTCGAGCTGACCCTCCCAGGAGCCGTCAGGACAGGCGGCGCCGGTGGCGATCCACGCCTTCACCAGCTGGCTGAAATCCTCCTGGGTGCCGGGCACGGGCTCACGGTCGCCCCCCGGATGCCATGCCCAACCCACCAACGGGTCGTCTTCCATGTGCAGGATCAGAGCCTCGTGGTCCATGCCGCCGTTCCGCTCTGGATCTTGGATCTGCGCGCAGATGTACGACACCGACTTACCTTCCCAGGCCGTGTAGGCCGGAGCCAGGCTCCAGTGTGGGGCGCCGGGGACACCGGCCGGGTCGTAGTTGGCCTTGGTATGGCATGTAGTGCAGTGCATACCGACGGCTCCCTCTCCGTCTTTCCCTCGCCAAACCGGCGGCTCGTGGATTTCGAGTTGACCCTGGAGCGGCTGGTCGCCCGCTGGATGGCAGTTGACACACCGAGGATGCAGGAGCACCTTGGAAAGCTCTACGAAGAGCGCCTTGGAGCGCTCGGTCGGATCGGTGATCGAATCGAAGCTGGTCACGGGACGCAACTCGTTCGAGTCGGCAGCGGTCGTTTCCTGATCTGATGCCGCCCCGATTGCAATCGCACCGAGAGCCAAGCAGGCGAGCAGGATCAGAACCGATCGTAGGACGGATTCGCGTTTTGTCATCGTCACGTCCTCACGCCTCGTTCTGGTTCGATGGGTGCGCGAACGGTAGGCGTCGAACCGAATGACCCGTGAGCGCCTTCCACGCGTTGGCGACGGCCGGCGCAATGGGCGGAACCCCAGGTTCACCGACACCGGTAGGAGACTCGCCCGATGAGACCACATGAACGTCGACCTTCGGCATCTCGTGGATCCGGAGGACGCGGTAGTCGTTGAAATTGCTCACCTGCGGGATGCCTTTTTCGACGACCACCTCATTGTAGAGGGCGGTTCCGAGCCCGAAGCCGATGCCGCCTTCCATCTGGGCCTTGACGTTGTCGGGATTGATCGCGATGCCGCAGTCGACCGCGCACGTGACGCGATCTACCTCGGGGAGACCGCGTCGGCCGCGCCGGACTTCGACGACCTGACAGACGTAGGTGCTGAACGATTCGTGTAGCGCGATACCACGTGCCACACCGTCGGGTAGGGGTGTGCCCCATCGGCCCTTGTCTGCGGCGACTTCGAGCACCTTGCGCAGGCGCGGATGCCGATCGCCAAGAAGCTCGACGCGCAGATCCACGGGATCGCGGTTCGACTCGCGTGCCAGATCGTCGAGAAAGGTCTCGGTACTGAAGGCCGTGTGGGTATGGCCGACGGAGCGCCACCAAAGGGACGTGATCCCTACCTTGGGCGATTGCAGACCGACCCGTAGGTTGTCGATTCCGTACGGTAGCGTCGCGGCTCCCTCCACTGAGGTGCGATCCAAGCCGTCTGGTGCCACGGCGGACTCGAAAGGGGTTCCGAGTATGAAGGACTGGCCCACGAGTCGGTGGTCCCAGGCGACGATCTGGCCGTTGGCATCGAGCCCGCCACGCAGGCGCTGGACGAAGAGGGGACGATAGCGACCACCTCGGAGATCGTCTTCCCGGGTCCACACCAGCTTGATGGGTACTTTGCGCTCGGAGATCTTGGCGATCAGCGATGCCTCGACCGCGACGTCGGCGTTCAGCGTCGCGCGTCGCCCAAAGCTGCCGCCCGCCAATTGGGTCGCGATCGACACCTTGGACGGGTCGAGGCCGAGGACCTGCGCCACAGCGCCCTGGTCGATGGTCTGCGCCTGCGAGCCGCAAGAGAGCGCGCAGGAGTCGCCGGTGTAGTGGATCACGCAGTCCATCGTCTCCATGGGAGCGTGCGCCAGATAGGGCGTGAAGTACTTCGCTTCCACGGTCTTGGTGGCCCCCGCCAGCGCCTTGTCGACATCGCCGTCCTCGCGTGCGGCCATTCCGGGCTTCGCGAGCATCGGCTCGAACTCCCCGAATAGATCCTCGCTGCCCCGCATCTCGGCTTGACTGTCGTCCCACTCGACTTCGAGAGCGTCTCGCCCTTTCTTCGCGGCCCAGAAGCTCTTCGCCAGTACCGCGACGCCGACCGGGGTCTGAATCACGTCGACAACGCCACGGACCTTCTTGGTGCCGCTGGCATCGAAACTCTTCACCTGGCCACCGAAGCGCGGAGGTCGGGCTAGCACCGCCGTGATCTCCGCTGGCAGGTCGAGGGTGAAGGTCGCCGTCCCATCGGTCTTCGCGGGCACATCGACGCGAGGCAGCTTCTTCTTGCCGATGAGCTCGAAATTCTTGGGATTCTTCAGCTGGGGCTTCTCTGGCGGGGGCTGCTCCGCCGCCTCGTTCGCCAGCTCTCCGAAAGACGCCTTGCGGCCGCTCCCCGGGTGATGAACCATGCCCCGCTCGGTCCGGAACTCCGATGCCTCGACACTCCACCGCTCTGCGGCCGCAGCGATGAGCATGGCCCGCGCGGAAGCACCTGCCTCCCGTAGCTGGGCCCAGGAATTGGCCATTGCGGTGCTGCCGCCGGTCACCTGGGCGCCGAGAGCCGTATTGGCATACGTAGGGATTTCCGCCGGGGCCGAGATCACCCGTACCTGATCCCAATCCGCGTCGAGCTCCTCGGCGAGGATGGTCGCGAGGCCGCTGTACGAACCCTGGCCGAGCTCGATGTGCTTCGACACGACCGTCACGGCGTTGTCCGGTGAGATCTGCAGGAAGGCGTTGATCGGCGTGCCGGTCGCGTTCGCAGTGGCGTCGATCGTTTCCGCGCGGGCGGGGCGCGGCAGCCGGAAGCCGAGAACGAGACCGGTGCCGAGCGTCAGGCCACCTAGCAATACCTGCCGTCGACTGGCGTGACCTGGTGCCGGACCCGTTCGAGCTGTCTCCGCCTGCGATGTCCCCTGCTTCGGGTCGAGGTTCCTCGGCAGCATGTCACGTCTCCTCGGCCAAGCGTTGTGCTGCTTCGTGCACCGCACCGCGAATGCGATGGTAGGTGGCGCAGCGACAGATGTTGCCGGTGAGAGCACGATCGATCTCCCGATCATCAGGCGACGGCACATGCTGCAACAGCGACACAGCCGTCATGACCTGACCCGATTGGCAGAATCCGCACTGGGGAACTTGGACGCCCACCCATGCGGCCTTCACGGCTTCAGCTTCCGGCCCTTCCAACCCTTCGATGGTGGTCACGGGCTGATCACGGATCGAAGAGATCGGCATCACGCACGAACGCGCCGGCAGGCCGTTCAAATGGATGGTGCAAGCACCGCACTGAGCCACGCCGCAGCCGAACTTGGTTCCCACCAAGCCCAGCTCGTCCCGCAAGACCCAGAGCAATGGCGTATCGGGGTCGACGTCCACCGAGTGGCGTTTTCCGTTGACGACGAGTTCATACTCCATTCCGGCTCCTTCGTACGTTCGCGTCGCTGAGATCGGCTAGTTTGTTGGAACCATCCTACCTCGACCTCCTGCAACTCGGATGGCTTCGTTCTTTCGCCTTGGAGTGTATTGACGGAGAGCAGTGGGGCCGACCAACCTGAGGATGCAGCTACGACTAGGACTAGGGCGACCGAGCGGTTCTCGAGTGCTCCCGCGTAGGAGTACACTGACCGACGTAACGACCGGGACCTGCAAATGAACCTCCACCAACTCCTCGACTGGGAATATGGCTCCGATGGAGACGAGGTGCTGCGTCGCTTGCTGCGATCAGGTGCCGACCCGAATCAGCGGCACGGAAAGCTGGCGGAGACTCCTCTCCACGTCGCGACGCGACGACGACGGGCCGACGCGCTGGAGATCCTTCTGGGTCAGGGAGCCGATATCGATTCCAGAACCGCCGGGGGAAAGACCGCCTATGCGCACGCCGTGCGGCGCGGGTTCGGCGAGGTCGCAGAGCTCCTACGACGGTACGGAGCCGATCGTGAGTTGAACGAAGCAGACCGGCTCGCCGTGGCCATCGTGAACGGGCAACTGGACAGTGCACGAGCGATTCTGAAGGCACATCCTGCTTCCGCAAGGACCGGAAACCTCGAGGAAGATCGGCTGCTGGCGGATGTTACCGGCCGCAACGACATCCGACCGGTTGACCTGCTGATCTCAGCCGGTGCCGATCTGACGGCACCCGGGCTCGATTCCGGAACGCCGCTGCATCAGGCCGCATGGTTTGGTCAACCGGACAACGCCCGGCGGCTCCTCGGGGCCGGAGCGCCGCTCGACGTCTTCGACGCGGTCCATCACAGCTCCCCGATCGGCTGGGCGGTACACGGCAGCCGGTATTCGGGAGGCGCCGAAAGTCGACAGGACGCTTATTTGGAGATCGCGGGCTTACTGCTCGAAGCCGGTTCGAGGCTGCACTACCCGGGCGCATCCGAAGACGACGCCTACCTCGAGAGGCTGCGCGAAGATGCTAGCCCCGCGGTACGCGACGTCCTGACGGGCCGAAGCGCGCGCTGATCCGACCCGGAGTCGAACGGCTCGGGCCCGGAAGAGGCTCAGCCCGATCCGAGGATCTCTACTTCGACGGCGCCCTTGACGGTCGCCATGCAGGCGAGCCGGCAGGGTCCAGCTTCCAGTCCGCAGAGATCCTCCAGGGTTTCGGCCTCGCCGTCGAGAGGTTCGGCCTCTAGATTCTCCCTGCCGGAGAGGATGCGCAGAGGATCGCTGCCGCAGACTCCGGCCCGGCACTCGGCGGCGATCGGAATACCGTGGGCCTCGGCAACGTCGAGAAGGGTCTGGCCGGGTACGACCGGACAGACCTTGCCCGAAGGTTGAAACGTGACCGAGGGAGCCCCATTGCCGACCTTCTTCAGGTCGGCCTGAGTGATCGTCCACGAGCCAGTCTTCGGTGCCGGCCCCTGGCGGTCGAAGACGGCGTCGCGCTGGGTGCTGAACGCGAAGTGTTGCTGACCGGCGAGGAATCGATCACCGTGCTGAAGTCTCCGCTGATCGGCGATGCGGAGATACGTGCCGTTGACGCTGAGGAGGTCTTTGACCAGGAGGCGACCGTCCGCCGCTGTGAAGGCCAGCTGGCGGCGCGACAGCGTGGCGTCTTCGGGATCGAGAATGAGGTCGGCTTTGCGGCCCACGACCGTGGCGCCTTCTGTCAGGCGATGACGGCCGGCCTCGGAGCCGTCGGATCGGTAGTGAACGACAGCGAACCCTTCGCTGTCGAGGTCGACGAGGAGGAACTGACGACCGACCCGCAGGAGGTCGCCCTTCTGGAGCGACACCTTTCGACGTGCCGGTAACTGGAGGAAGATACCGTTGGGAGCTCCTCCGTCGCGGAGCATGGCGGTTTCACCTTCGAGGACGACGGTTGCGTGAAGCGAAGCCATCAGCGGGTCGGCCGGGAAGGACAGATCGCAATCGCCGCTGCCCAGAGTCACCACGGCGCCGGTGTCGAGACGATGCTCGTCACCGTCGCCACCGGATACGAGATGCACCAGCCACGCGGGTTGGTCCGATGCGGCTTCGTCCGATCCACCTTCGTCGGATCCGGCTTCCGTGGCCACAGGAACCGCGGCTTTGCGGGCTGGTGCGGCCTCGGTCTCGGCGATCTCCGGTAGATGAATCTCCGCGTCGGCGACGCCGTCCAGTCGCTGCCGCACGACTTCGGCGACCCGGACACCGTCGTGGAGCGCCGATTTGATGTTCCCACGATGACGTACCTCACGGAATGTGCTCGGATCGGCGTCGAAGCTGGCCGGGTCGACTCCGGACGTCTCGAGATAGGCCTGACTGAGCAGGTCGCCCAGCAAGTAAACGCGTGGTCTCCGGCTCTCGAGAAGCCGGGTCACCACCATGCGCTTGCGGTTGCGATCGCCACCGACCACCATCGGGATGTCGAGGGTCGCGAGAAAGGCCTCTGGCACGTCTTCGCCGACGCAGGCGAGACATCGCTCGACAGGAAACTCCAGCAGCGTGGTCTCCACCGGGCGATCTGCGACGTGTCGCCGGTCGACTCGAATGGCCAGGTAGTCGTTGTGATCCTCGCCGGAAAGCACCATGAGCGGCTCACTGAGCGGCCGGTAACGGATGTTGCCGTTACCGACGTAGGCGGCGAAGAAGGCCTCTGCCAGCGCCTTCGATACCTTTGGCAAACGATCGCCGCGATAGGACCAGTTGACCGGAGTACGATCTCCCGCTGCCTCCTTGGCCTGAGAGATGGCGATGACCGCCTCGGCGGCGGACGTACCGCCGCCGATGACGCACACAGGTGCACCGACGAACTGATCCGCGTCGACCAGCCGACGAGCGATGCCCGCGGTGTCACCGGGTATGTCGAATCGCCGAGGAACGCCGCGTCCGACCGCCAGTGCCACGTGGCGGGCCTCGAACCGCACATCGCGGCGGTCGCGGTGGTCGTAGCCTTCGACGTGCAGAGTGCCGTCGTCCCCGTCGGCCAGACCGGTCATCTCGATGCCGGACTCGACCTTCACGCCGGCCTCGCGGCAGACTTCCTTCCAGGCTGCGACCAGGTCGTCCTTGTCGATCGGTTCGAAGGGTAGCTTGGAGATCCACTCGCCGCCTTCGGGGAAGGCAAGGCGATCGCCGCCACCGAAACTCGGCAGAATGTGCTTGTGTTTCGAATAGTCGCGAATTCGACGCATCGTGTCGTCGGCTTCGAGAATCCGGACCGAAATTCCCAGCTCCACGCCTCGTAGGGCGGCGGCCACTCCGGCGGGCCCACCGCCCACGATCAAGAGGTCGACGAGTTCGGAGCTGGTCTCAGAAGCGGTCATGAGTCGTTTCCTTCCCGGTCGGGTTCCGGGACTTGGTCCGTCGAAGTGTCCTCGGATCGCGCGTCCGCAGAACTACTGCGGAGTAGATCCGGCAACGGGATGTCGAATCGGCCGAAGAGGGTCTTTTCCTTCTCCGGTCTCTTGCCCTCCGACCTCTTGCCCCGCTGGAGTGCGCCGGGTAGGGGCAGGTCGAGGACCTCGATGGACGTATGGAGTGTCGGCTCGCGGCCGGCCTGATCAGAGCCGTGGCGGACGACGCATCGGTCGAGATCCTGGAACACCAGGTCGTAGTGTTCGGAGAGGGTGATGACGTGGAGGTGACCGAGCGGGCGAGGCTCGGTGACCGGCTCTCCGTCGAGCCGCGTGCCGTTCGAGCTGCCCAAGTCTTCCAGCACGTAGTACTCGTGCTGGGGGTCCCAGGAAATTCGCGCGTGTTGTGCCGAAACGAGCGACAGCGGCACTTCCACGGTACTTTGCGGATTGCGACCGATCACGGCTTCCGCCCCGAAGTGTCGGTCCACCTGCAACTCGTCCACAGGGCTGTAGAGACGTCCCCTCATGGAGATCCTCCGGTACCGGATCCGGCAGACTGTCGTAGGTCGGCATTCCCCAGATGCACGAGCTTCGCCGCGCGTCTCGACGCGGTGTCGGGATGGAAGGTGTGACAGTCGACGCAGGCGCTCGCGACGATCTCCGTGCCGTGACACTCGCGGCATGTGGCGATAGCCGGAAGATTGTGGATCTCGGTACGGTCGTCCAAAGATGCGAGGTCCGTGGTCTCCAGCGCCTGCCTGATCGGCAGGGTGGCGTGGCAGTCGAGACAACCGCGGTCGATGACGTGCGGAGCGTGGTCGAATGTCGCGTGGGTCAGAACCCGTTGATCGTCTTCCACGCGGACGATGGTGGCGCGATCCAGGCGATGGCACGTCGCACAGGGTGCGGCCAGGTCCGCCACCAGCTCGTCCCAGGACTCCGGAGCTGCGAAACCACTGTCGTCCGCGGGCAGCGTCAACGCCTTCACATGGGTGGAGGGATCCTCGAGAGACCGACGCACGCGCCCGAGCTCCTCTTCGATCCAGGACAGCTCGGCTTGCATCGCGGGATCTGCCGATCCGCGGAGTGCGTCGGCTTGAGCCGCCAGGGCAGCCGCCGCTTCTTCGTAGGCCAAGCGGGGATCCTCCCCGGATGCGTCAGCGGTGGCCAAGAGATCGACGACTCCGCCTTCGCCGTAGCGCAACTGGCGCAGCTTGCGGAGGTTGAACAGGATCCACGGATCTTCATGTTCGACATGGATCTTTGCGACTCGGCGACCTGCGCCGCGAAACTCGGTGGGTGGCATGAAGCGAGACCAGTCCGTGCCGGGTAGACCGCTGTTGCGGATGCGTTCCAGAGTCCAAACGCTCGGCCCATCTTCGGCACCGAGATCGCCGTCGTCTATGGGCAGACGGGCAGTGGCGGAGCCCTGTCCGAGGTGGCAATCTGCACAATGAAGGTCGAAGTCGATGGCTGCGAACCCGCGGACGTCTTCGGTGGGGCGATGACAGGTGAGGCAGGACCGTTCGGGCTCGGTCCAGCCCGTGCGCTTCAGCACTTCTTTCACATGTTGGCCATGGGCGAAATGCAGAGAGTCGTCGTCCGACTCCGGTTCGCGGGTGAAACCGAAGTCCGGGTGGTCGCGCGCGAAGTCGTGTGCAGGATGGCAGCTTGCGCACTGTCGGTCCGATACCCGTCGGAGCGACGTGTCACGGCCTCGATGCTCGGTGTGGCAGTCGGCGCAGGCTGGCTCGGTGGCGATGTCGCGTGGCTCGGCCCCGTCGGAGCGGAGCTCGGCATGGGCCTGAAAGGCGAACAGCGCCATTTGAGTTTCGTCCGCCGTGGCCGAGGTCCCGCCTGTCTCGTGGCATTCCGAGCACGCGGCATCCGCGACCTCGCCGAGTGCGCCGCCGTGGCACGAGGCGCAGGTTTGCTCGAGCGTCGCATGGGCCGAGGACAGGGGGCCGCCCGAAAGAGCATCGCCGCCCGCCCACCGGAGGTCCGCCCAAACCAAGAGCACCGCGATGATGCCGAGAACCAACCCGCCGAGGATCATCGTTCGTCTCGGGCCAGGTACGAGATAGCGCTTTGACAGCGACAGGTCGGCGCGGTCGCGATGGCGGCCTGCGGCACCTGCCGACGAGCGGCCGAAGGTGCCTTTTCTGGGTGACTTGGATCCTGTAGACATGTCGGACGCCGTGCGAGCTAGTAGTAGAGCATGGCCACCACGTGTACCCCGACCAGGACGATCAACAGCCCCGAAGTCGGTACGTGGAGCCACAGCCAGCCGCGCAAGACCTGCTGCAGTGTGTAGTGGGTGTCGAGATCGAGCTTGGTCCGTACCAAGGCTTCGAGCTCGTCGAGACGATGGCGCTGGTCCTCCGGGAGCAAGGTCTGGAGCCGATCGACAGGGTCCAGCGGTCGTCGCCGGCTCCCGGCGTCGAGCAGGACGGCGAGATTCCGTTGGGGTGCGGCCAGGATGGGAGCCAGACTCCGGCGGTACAGGTTGCGGACCGGGATCTCCGCTTCCTCTGAGAGGCTCTCCGCGCGATCGCGGATTTCGTCGACGAGCTCAGGGATGCGTTCGTAGTTCACTTCCACGGCGGCCGAGGCGGACAGCACTCGCGGCACCATGCGCTGCACGGCCAGGCCCAGTACACCCGAAGCCACCGTCCACAGAGCTAACATCCACAGAGCCTTGTTCAGGAGGCCTCCAGGCAGATCGAAGCCCGCATGGAAGCCCAGGGCCAGCAAGAAGAGCCCGCCGCACCACAGGTGAATGCGTAGCCAGGTGCGTGTTTTTCCCAAACCCAGACGCGTGGTGGGTCCCATGAGCCGGCGGCGCATCCCATACGCCGCGGAGATCAGGAGCAGAAGCGTGGCGAGGATGCCGAAGATGACGGTGGAGTCCATCAGCCCTCGCCTTCTTTGTTCGCCATCAGGCTGCGAATCTCATCGATGGATCCGACGCGGTACGCGCAAGCTTGAGGACAATTCGATACACAGGCAGGGTCGTGCCCTGCGGGCCCGCATTGATCGCACTTGCTCGCCACCTGACGAGGCCGCCCCCGCAATAGCGTCGGCACCATGTCGTCGGGCCAGGTCTCCCCGGTATCGTGCATGACGATGGCGTCATAAGGGCAATTGCGTGAACACGTGCCGCAGCCGATGCAGATCTCGTCGGTGATCGACACCCAATCGTGGAGACCCGCCCGATGGATGGCGCCGGTGGGGCAGCCCACCAAACACACCGGATCGCGACAGTGGTAGCACGATTTCGGAACCAGAAACCGGTCGAGACGCTCCCCTTCACGAACGAAGCGCGGGCGACCACCATGGGTCGCGGCGCAAGCCCGGACGCAGTCATCACAGCGGGTGCACCGATCGAGGTCGATCAGAAAGATACTGTTGCCCTGGACCAGACCTTGTTCCAACGCCGTCTCGATGAAGTCGGAGCGCCCCGGATCGTTGCGGCCGGCTCCGAGCTCTTTGAGGCGGCCCACGGTGGCTTTCCACAGGGCCCTTTGCACCGATGGCTGGGATTCCAAAAGTCCGCGCAGCCGATCGTAGGGCAGCCTCACCAGCTCGGCATACTCGACCGACGTGGCCGTCACCTCGTAGGTGGCGATCCCGTCGACCATCAATTCCACTTCGCCCAGCGTCATTCCCTTGGACAGGTAGGTCACCACCAACTCGCCCTCGCCATAGCGCTGGCCGAGCTTGAGGAAACCCGAACGCACGAGATATAGCGCATCGGCTTGCTGCCCCTCTGCAACAAGCACCTGGTCCGGATCGAGGGAGATCAGCTCGACGTCGGACTCCAGCTCGGCCATGACGGCCGGTGGCAGCTCACGAAAGAGAGGAGTGGAGTTCAGCTGTCCGTGGAGAGCGCGCTGGCGGTACAGAGCATCCAGTCGCTCCTTGAGCTGTGGGCTCTTACGTTTGAGGGCGCGCAATGCCGGTACCCGGATCTGTACCAGGCGACATTCGGTCATGGTACGAGCCGTGGCTGATTGAGGCCAGCCGCTCATGGCTCCGATCTCGCCGAGGAGCTCTCCCGGACCGAGCTGGACGCCTTCCCCGGGCTGGAGATCGAAGTCGAAGGTCGAGAGGAACGAGATCTTGCGCGTGTCCTCGCCCGGCTTGCGCTCCGGCATCGGAATCTTCGAGACCGTCGTGAGACCTCTTTGAGCCGGCTTGACCTTGGCGGCCTCTGCCAGGCTCGATGCGTCGAGAAACGCGGTCCGCGTGTGGTCGAAGATCGGCAAAGCCTGGGAACGGGTCGCTTCGTCACCCGAACCGAAATAGACCTCGATCTGGCCGTCCAGGACGTAGAAGGCCAGATCGAGATAGGTCCCTTGTTCGAAGAGCACCGAACCGGCATCCCAATGGGCCAACGAGATATCGGGGCTGATGGACTCCAGGAAGCTGTCGTCGAGACCTCGGAAGATCTCGATGTCGCGCAGGGTGTCCGCCGAGGGTTTGTCGGAGAGGGCACGGATGCCGGTTTGGCCACCGAACGAGCTCCACCGATCGCGGTGCTGCTCCATGCGGCGAATGGACGTCTTGGTCAGCTCGCCCAGGTCCACGGCCTCCCGCGGAGTGGGGATCGACTTGTCGCTCATCCTCCGTCCCCTTCCTCGGATGGGTCGTTGGTTGGACCCGACGCACCGGCGGCCGCCTGGTAGAGCTCCTCGAGCCGCCGTTGAAGAGCGCGGAGGACTTCGTCGACCGGCATGGCGGCATCGAGTTGTGGGCGCTCGGGGAGCCCCAGCGACTCGGTGTTCGCTCCGGGAGAGGTCCTTTGCCGCGATGCTCGAGGTGGCTCGCCTGCGGCTGCCGAGCCTCGCTCGCCTTCGGTCGGGGGACTGATTGCCTGTGGCCCGGAGGGGGTGGCTGTCGAGCGTGGCGTCTCGGTCCGTGCAGGCAGGGCGAGCCGTGCCTGTCGCACTCGAGGTACGGGACCTCGCTGGCTCTGCACAGCTGCCCAAGCCTGTCGCAGCTCTGCGTCGGGGTGGATGGCGGTTTGCCAGTGCTTGATCTTGGAGATGGACGAGACGATGTCGAAGTCTTCCCCTGAAGGGTGTCCCGACGACAGCAGCCGGTGGTCGGTGACGTAGTGACACGAGGCGCAGTTCTCTACGGCGGTAGCGAGGTCCCTGAGGTCCTTCATGCCGACTTGGAGAGCGCGACGGTAGCCCGGGCGATCGGCGCCGAGCGCTTCGCCATCCTCGGCCTGGTGTACTTCCAAGTAGTCTGCCGCGGCCCCGTGACAGCTCTGGCAGCTCACACCGTCCTCTACCTCCCGCGCTGCCCGCGCTGTCGCCACAGTGCCATGGCAGTCCATGCACAGGCTGTCGCCGCGGGCCATCTGCCCTGGCGATATCCCATAGAGACGCGCGATCCTCACGTTGTCCGGAGCACGGTCGAGAAAGGGCTCGATCGACGCGTAGTGCCGGTCCTGAAACCACCAGGCATTCTGGTCGCCGTGGCACTTCTGACAGGAGGTGACTTCCAACGTGTCGTGGCCGGGACGTGGACGAATACGGTCCCGCTTTTCGCCTTCTGCCGCGATGGCTTCTCGAGCAGGCAGGACTCGTGGTGAGCCGGTATCGGAGGTCGAAACCGACTCGTCGGATGGAGGCAATGGGGGCGCTCCCGAGTCGGCGATCCGCTCTTCTTGCTCGTCGGGCTCGGTCGACGGAAGCTCGACGAAAGGCAGCTCTTCGCCTCGGAGAAGTGGATCGAGGGCGGCGAGGCTAGTGCCGTCGTGCCCAGCGAGGAAGCTGCGGGCCAGCACACCGATCTCGTCAGCCGTTCGAAGGAAACCCGCTCGCTCGCCAGAGGCCGCATCGACCGCCAACGCCAGGTTCACCATCGAGGTCGCCTCGTCGAGAGAAGCGGCCTGCGCGACCTGGTAGAGATCGGTCGTTGCCCGACGCAGTCTGCGTTGCACCGCCTTGGCATAGACGCCGTCCCCTGTCGCTCCCGCCAGTCCCCGGAGCGCATGCTCCAGTGTGAGCATGCGGCCAATGACAGCGAGGCGACGCCGATGTGCCACGGACCGTTCCGCGTTCACGGAGCCGTCGCCGTTGAGGTATGAGTCGAGGAAGTTGTGACGGATCTGGTCCGTACGAGCCACCAGATCGAAATCGGTGCTGCCGAGGGAGTGACGCCCGACGTCCACCAGCTTCTCGTTCGGCACCGTGTGACATCCGTAACAGGTGGACGCCAGCTCGTAGAGATCCGACGGACGCAGCATGCCTGCTGCCCGACTGGCGGCGATTCGCTGGCGGCGGTGCTCTGGGGACTCGGTCTTGTGATCGAGGTCCTTTCCGTCAGGCCCCTTGCCGCCGTAGTCGTTGTGAACGTCGAGATAGTCCCGTGCAGCTCCATGACACGACTCACAGGAGACACCGGAAACGGCCCGCAGCCCATCCCCTTCGGGTATCGGCGTGTAGTGGCATTGGAGGCACATACTGTCGCGCTTGACCAGGCGAAAGCCCATTCGTTCGGCGATCTCGTACGCGTTTTGCTGTCGATGAAGGGTGTCGAACCCAGTGGCGTGGGGAGTGGCTTCCCAAACCTGAAAGGTCGAAGCGTGGCACTCGCCGCAGGCCTCTGCCGACACGATCTTCGCTGGGTCGAGGCCGGCTGCTTCCGGTGCGAACCACGGCGCCGCCAGGCACAGCAGGCCGAGCGTCAGCGACCGTGTGAGCTGCATCAGAACTTCACCACCAGCTCGACACGGGCACCGTACGGGTCCTGATTTCCACCGCCGACCAGCTCGCGATAGCCGGCGAATGCATCGACCACCCAGACGAAGCGTCGCCCAGCGGCCGACTGAAAACGGACGATTCCTGCCAAGGCGTCGGGTTCGCTGTCGACGGTTCCGAAACGATATCCCAGCTCCACCAAGATCTGTTTGCGAGTGTGGTCCAGGAAGCGCTGGTATCCCACGGCTCCACCGAATACGTCGTGGGCACGGCTGGACAGCGGCGCGTCGAAGCTACCCAGGTCGACGGACGCGAAGCTGATTCCGGCCCGTCCCAGCGGGCCTCCGGCTGCGCCTCCCACTCCGCGGGCAGCTGGGCTGTATTGGTCGATGGCCCAGAAGTTGTTGGCGTAGATCAGATCGTGGGTCCCGTGGGGTACCCACGACAGCTCGCTGAACAACAGAAATCCGTCGGTGGCTGTATTCGAGACGTCGTCCAACGCCGTCGAGCCCAACAGTCGAAACGAGCTGTTGGTTCGTCCGAGGCGCTGCACCGCGCTGACACCGGCGGCCAGGAGGTCTCCATCGTCGTCGTCCGTCACGTAGGCGATGTCGGCGTCGATGGTCGACCAGCGAATGTCGGACGAGGTCAGCAAAGCGAACAGGTTGCCCTCTCGCTCGGCACCGGCGCTGGTGTCCACATCGCCCCAGCCATAGAAGAAAGTCGCTCGGAAGTTGGGCGAGTTCCCTGGCAAGAGAGTGTTGCGCGTGACGCCTATGCCATCGATGGTGTCGTTGATCAGCAGACCTTCCTGGAAGAGAAGATTCTGTCGGCCGATGGAAAAGCCGTAGTCGAGAGTGCCGAAGTCCTCTCGATCGAGGTTGGGAAAGATCTCACCGAAGTCGCCCTCGAAGAACAGGACGTCCAGGTCGGCGTCCACTTCGTCGCGGAAGCTGTCCTCGAGACTCGGGTCGGGATGCTCGAAGAAATAGCTGGTGAAGCGACCGCCGCCATCGAGCGCTCGCACGCCGACCATGAGGCGCTCAGAGCCCGAGAGCTGGAGATTCAGAAACAGGTCGAGTCGGGTCGCTAGCTCCGTGACCCGGCCGGTACCTGCATCCGATTCGAAAGTCTGAGCCGCCGTCCGCCAGGATCCGAAAAGTAGTGCCGACGGCTGCCATACCGCACCCGTGGGCAGCCGGAAGCCACGACGAAGCGTGCCGGTTCCCAGGAACGGCTCACCCAGTTCGAGAATCGGCTTCGGACGCTCTGGCACGCCTTCCAGGTCGAGGGGGCGGGGCTCGTCGGACAGCCGGCTCGACTTGCCGCCAGCCATGACGGTCGCGGGGAGTAGCAGCGCGAGAGCTGCAAGACCGAGCCCGGTGCGGGCAACGCCCCGGAGGTCTCTCACGGCGCGGTCAGTCCTTCCGCCAAGCTGCCATGCAGTGGAATCTCGAGATCCTTCGTCCACAGCACTTGATGACCTTCCACCACCCGGTCGGCGACTTCCCGTGCACTCATGCCGTAGTCGAATCCGACCCCCTGGATCTCGTAGATCAGATTGACCGGCACCATGCCGGCGATCAGCTGAACCCGAGCGTTGTAGGGCCCACGGCCGGTCAGGGCGTCCGGTTCGATCTCATAGCGACCCAAACGTTGCCCGCCAGGTGGGATGCCCTGCTTGTGCTTACGGGCTCCGCGAGGCCGGCCGGTGAGGATCGTGGATGAAGTCGAAGGGCGCAGGAACGGTAGTGGGTCGGGCGAGTAGTTGACCGCCAGCACCTGCTCCCGCTCGCCACCGCGCACCATTCGCGTGATGAACTTCGATTGCAGCGACAGGAGGAATGGATCCTGCGGCAGCTCGCCGTTGTGGACGTAGATCGAATGACTGTCGCGCACGTCGCCGTTGGGATCGAGGTCGCCAGAGACGAAGACGGTCTCGCCGGCCGCGTCGGTCACCGTGACCCGCACGAAGACCAACCGTTCGGCATCGAAGCCGGTGGGCACTCCGTGGCCGGACGTGCCGTTACGTACCACCACTTCGAACTCGACACCGTCTCGCTCGTCGGCCGCGAGCAATCGGACGTCCGACAGGAGATAGCCGGCTCGGAGCACCTGGAGCCGCTTCTCGTCGGCCTCGGCCAGTAGAGCCAGATTGTCCTCGAGGATGTCCCTTGCGTCGTAGCGATCGTCGATCGCCTGCCAGCGCTCGGGGAACTCGGTGTCGCCTGGTTTCGACAGCTCGAACTCGTCGGTTCCCCAGCCTGCCTCCACATCGAAGGTGAGCCATTGGCGAATGGTTGCCAACTCGGCGGCCTCGACGTTGTGGGGGAAGATGCCAGGGTGGATCACCGAGTAGTCGGGCCCGACGAACATGTGGTCGGTGCGCTTGCGCGGTTCGGTCTGCCGGCCACCGACGACGGCGGCTGGCTCCTGCCGGTAACCCGAATCCACACCGGGCTCTGTTCCCATGTGGCAGTCCTGGCAAGAGATCCCCTGTTCGGCCGCGGGTGACGTCTTGAACTCGCTGAACGCCTCCTCCAAACGGAATCCGTTCACCAGGTTGACGTCATGGCAAGTACCACAGAAGCCCGACGTGGTCAGCTGGAAGAAGGACTCGGCGCGGGTGTGGATGGCTCGTCCTGCGCGTCCGCGCTCTGTGTTGACCCGATACTCGCCGCTGTCGAGCACCCGTTGCAGCTCCGCGTTTCCGGACGGGCCGTAGACCGGATCGAAGAGATCACCCTCCACGATGGCCAGACGTCCGCTCAGCTTGCCGTAGTCCTGATTGACTCGATGGCAGACGATACAGGTGACACCTTCCCGCGATGTCGGATGCCGGTCGATGTTCGACATGAACTCCGGTTCTCCCAGGTTCATCCCGACCGGCGTATGGCAGCGGATGCAAAAGTCACCGTTGGTGCCGTTGGTTAGCTTCAGGATCGTCCCGTGCATGGCGTTGAACACGGGACTCATCTGAGCGTAGGCGTGGGGCGACACGGACCATTCGCGGAAGTGGCTCGGATGGCAGGTGGCGCAGGTGTTGGCCGAGGGGAAACGATTTTCCAGAAACAGCTTCTCGTGCTCCTCGTCGGCGCTGAGCGGCGTCTCCTCGGCAGCCGGTTCCTCCTCGGGCTGCGGTGCCGTCTCGCCTGCCAGTGCGACGAACGCGAAGACAAGAGAAGCCACCAACGCGAGCGAACTGCGTGGATCGATCGCCGTCTCCCGGTTTTCAGATGGCGTTTCTCTTATGCGCATGACTGGAATTATGCCATCTCCAGACGCCAGCGCCGTAGGCAATCCGATCGACATCTGTTTGTATCTTCGTAGAACCATGCAGAGTCCGGACCGCGGGGTGGTAGCCTGCCCGCCGGATCCGGGCCCTCGGTGCGTAATTCGATGAAGTTCCTCAGCAGCCAGCTGACCTACCTGCTCACGGAGAAGGAGACGCGGCGCAATCTGAAGGCGCTGCTCAAGTACCTGCTCTTTCTCACCCTGGTGATCGTGGTCTATTCGATCGCGTTCCACGTGATCATGGATCGCGTGGAAGACCGCGACTTCTCCTGGGTGACCGGCGTCTACTGGACCTTGACGGTGATGAGCACCCTGGGGTTCGGCGACATCACCTTCACGAGCGACATCGGTCGGTTGTTCAGCTTGCTGGTATTGCTCTCGGGCATCGTGCTGCTGCTCATCGTCCTTCCCTTCGCCTTCATCCGGTTTTTCTACGCGCCGTGGCTCGAGGCGCAGATTCGCTTGCGGGCGCCGCGCGAGGTGCCCTCGGGCACGTCAGATCATGTGGTCATCATCGGCTACGACGACATCGCGCGTGGTCTGCTGCGCAAGCTGACACCCCTCGGCGTACCCTGTTTCGTCCTTGAACGAGATCCGGCTCTGGCGTCGGAGTTGCACGGCGACGGAGTGCCGGTGGTCGCCGGCGAGATCGATTCGGTCGCCACCTACAGTTCCTTGGAGGTAGAGCGGGCCCGGGCGGTCTTGACCAATCTGGACGATGCCACCAATACCAACGTCACGCTCACCGTACGGGAGACCGCGGGCGACGTACCGGTGTACAGCCTGGTCGAAGAGGATGACTCGGTCGACTTGCTGGAACTGGCTGGCGCGGATCACGTGATCCCGTTGAAGCGCAGGTTGGGAGAGCAACTCGCGAACCGAGTGGGCGCGGGGCATGCCCAGAGCCAGTTGGTGGGCCGCTTCGAGAACCTTCTGATCGCCGAGTTCCCGGTCCACAAGACGCCGCTGGCCGGGCGCACCATCCGCGAGACCAAGCTGCGCCAGGTCCTGGGCATCAACGTGGTGGCCGTGTGGGAACGAGGACGCCTGCTCCCTGCCCACGCCGATCTCGAGCTCACGGATTCCAGCGTGCCGGTGGTGGTGGGTACCCAGGAGCAGATGCTCGAGCTCGACACGTTGCTGGTCATCTACGACGTGAATCTCAACCCGGTGTTGGTGCTCGGTGGCGGCAAGGTGGGGACTGCCGCAGCTCGGGCGCTGCGCGACAAGGGGATGGCGGTGCACCTGGTGGAGAAGGATCCGGTGGTGGCGGCGCGTATCGAGGCTGAGCTGCCGGGCTGTGTCTTCGTCGGAGACGCCGCCGATCGGGAGGTGCTGCTCGAGGCCGGGTTGGACAAGGCGCCGTCGGTGATCCTGACCACCAACAACGACGCCACCAACATCTATCTGGCGGTCTACTGTCGTCGCCTCCAGCCTGGTCTGCGCATCGTCAGCCGAATCAACCACGAGCGCAACATCGAAGCCATCCATCGCGCCGGGGCGGATCTGGCGCTGTCGTACGCCCACCTCGGTGTCGAGACCGTTTTCTCCCTGCTGCGCGGGCAAGAGCTGGTGTTGCTCGGCGAAGGCCTGGAGTTCCTCACACTGGACCTACCCGAAGCGCTGGCGGGACGAAGCTTGGCGGAATGCGATCTAGGTCGTCGTACCGGTCTCAACGTCGTCGGTGTCGAGACCGCTGACGGAATCGTGGTCAATCCTGGAGCCGACTTGTCCTTGCCGACCGGCTCCAAGCTCCTGGCCATCGGCACGGGTGAACAGCGCCGGAAGTTCCGCGAGCTGTTCGCACCGACCGATTCACTTCGCGCTCTCTTCACTCCGCGTTCGGACTCGACGTAGACCTCCGGTGGCCCATCGCGCTTACTCTTCCCGCAGCGTCACCTGTGGATCGAGCTTGGCTGCACGCCTCGCTGGCAGCCACGCCGAAGCTGCACCTACCAGCGCCAATAACAGAGCCACACCCACAACGACCGCTGGTTCGAAGGGCGAGGTCTCGTAGAGCAACGTACTCAGTGTTCCGGCGAGAGCGAGTGCCGCCAATAGACCCAGCAGCAGACCCAGGCCGACCGGTGCGAGGCTACGGACGGTCAGGCCGCGCACGAGCCTGCCGGTGATGCGCCGAGTGCCAGTCGCACGCCGAGATCTCGTCGCCGCTGACTCACCGAGTAGGCGACCACGCCGTAGATGCCCACCGCCGCCAGCAGCAAGGCCATGAGTGAGAAGGACGACATCACCTGCAGGCTGAGCTGCTGCTGAGAAAGCGCTTCCGCTTTTTGCTCCTCGAGCAGAGAGAACACCGGCGATCCCAACCGGTGATCCAGTTCAGAGACGATCTCTCGGATCGGAGCGATCAATCCCGAAGGCGCGCCGGTGCGGACCGCCAAGGTCATCGTCGTCATGCGGAAAAGTTCCTGCGGTAGGTACACCATCGGCTCCGGCGGCACCCCGACCTCGAGATCCTGGACGTCTCCCACCACGCCGACCACTTCGTAGAGGCGCCCTCCTGGACGGATCCACCTCAGGCGACGTCCGATCGGATCTTCGCCCGGCCACAGGCGATTTGCGAGATCGACACTGATCACCGTTTCCCGCCTGGGCCCTGCGCCTCTTGTCTCAGATCCGCGGAGTATCGGGATCCCCAGCGTTCGGAACAGACCCGGCGTCACTGCGCGCCAACGTATCGGGACGAACTCGCGCTGTTCCATTTCTACCTCGGTCGCGACATAGTTCGCGAGTCCGGGCCCGCGAAACGGGCTGGTGGACGTGGCGCCCGCGGACTCCACTCCGGGGAGCGCCTCGGCCCTCTCGACGAGCTCGGAGAAGAACCGTCGAACGTCGTCGCTCGACTCCTGGTACTGCTCGACGGGTAGATCGATTTGAGCGAGGAGGACGCCGCGGTCGGAGAAACCGGTGTCCACGGCCGTCAGAGACTCGAAGCTACGAAGCAGGAGGCCGGCACCCAACGTGAGCACGCTCGCCAGCGCCACTTCGCAGACCACCAGAGCGGCTCGAGCCCGCCCGGCGTTGGCGCTTCGCTGCCCCATCCGTTGGGAATGGACACCGCGGGTCGAGCGTGTCGCGGCCCAGGCCGGCAAGAGTCCGAAGACGACGCTCGAGATCACGGCGAGCAACGCGGCTGCGGCGGCCACTCGAGCGTCGACCACCATATCGTCGATGCGAGGCACCGTCACCTCGAGACTGCGGATCCATGGGACCGCTGCGAAGGCCAGAGCCAGGCCTGCCGCAGCGCCGGCGAAGGCCAAGACCACCGATTCGGTGAGGAGCTGCTGAAGAATCCGTAGGCGCCCCGAACCGAGCACGCGGCGAAGTCTGAGCTCGTTCTGCCGGTCCGCCATCTGTGCCATGAACAGATTGGTGACGTTGACGCATGCCAGGAGCAGCAACAAGCCCGCCGCGGACAGCAAGATCCACTGGGTTCGTCCGACTCCTGGGCCCAAGAGCGATTCGGGCAGGGGTTCTAGAATCACTCCCCAGCCAGAGTTCGAATCGGGATATTGCTCGGCGAGGCGTGCCGCGGTGGTGACGGCTTCGCGACGAGCGCGCTCCAACGTTGCACCGGGAGCCAGCCGTCCGATCGCCGACAGCCAGTGATCACCCCGTTCCCGAAACGGATCGAGGCGAAACGGCAGGAAGATCTGCGGTTTCTCGGCGCCGTAGCGAAACCCCTGAGGGAGCACACCGACCACCGTCCAGACCTGTCCATCGAGGTCGATCTCGCGGCCAAGGATGGTGGGCTCGGCCGCGAAGACCGTGCGCCAGGTCTCGTGGCTCAAAATCACTGAACGAGGTGCCGCGTCGCGCCGGGACTCTTCGTCGCCGAAAGTCCTACCGAGGATTGCGGTCACACCGAGAGTGCGAAAGAAGCTCGGACTCACGCTCATGGCGTCGAGAACGACCCTTTCGTCGCCTCGGAGCAAGGCCGGCCTCGAGAGCGACCACTGGACGGCAGCGAGATCCGAAAGACTCGCGATCTGCTTTCGGAAGTCGACAATATTGGCGTCCGACGTGGAGAACCGATCACCTTCCGGTGTCGTCTCCCACAAGCGAACCAGACGATCCGGCTCGTGAAACGGCAACGGGCGCAACAGCACTGCGTCGACCATGGCGAACACCACCAGGGCCGCACCGAGTCCCAGCCCGAGGCTGCAGATCACCACCAGCGAATAGCGCCGGTATCGCACGAGCCTGCGGCAGGCGCCGGCCACGTCGCGCCACAGGTCTTGGAGAAGGCGGGAGCCCCACGAATCGCGACAGCCCTCCTTGATGCCCTCGACGCCGCCCAGCGCGAGGCGTGCTGATCTCTCCGCCTGGCGGCGGGTCTCGCCTCGCGCCATCCGGTGCTCGATCTCCATCTCGAGGTGACTGCGCAGCTCCTCGTCGAGGTCGGCCTCGAGACGACCAGGTCGGACCAGTGACCGAAGCCGGTTCCTCAGCTCTCTCCAGATCATCTCAAGCCTCCTGCGAATTGGAAGTTGTCAGCAGCAGATCGGACTGGGGTCGAGCTCTTCGGGCTTCTGTCGATGTTGGCACTGAGCTCCCCTTGATGTTCTACAAGAAAGTATGCCTTCTCTTGTCGAATGTCAAGGGGAGCGAGATTGCATCGGCATTCCCCAATCCCTGGGTATCATTCTCAGGACGAGGTCGTCACGACACGGCACGAGGCATGACTCCATGAAAGCACTGATCTGCAGACGCTATAGCGGCTATCAGGATCTGGAGGTCGGTGACTTTCCTGATCCGACCCCGGGACCTGGTGAGATATTGATCGACGTCGAGGCCGCAGGGCTCAACTTTCCCGATCTTCTGATCGTCGAGGGCAAGTACCAGTTCCGACCCGAGCTTCCCTTTGTACCCGGGGGCGAGTGCGCCGGCAGAGTCGCAGCGGTAGGCGAGGGCGTAGAGCGCCTGCGTATCGGCGATCGCGTCGTAGGGACGGCGATTTCCGGAGCCTTCGCCGAGAAGATGGTGGTCCCGGAATCGGCCGCAACGCCGATTCCCGATGGCATGGATACCGATCGAGCTGCTGGAATCACCATCACATATGCGACGTCGTACTATGCACTGCGGGATCGCGCCAAATTGCAACCGGGCGAGACGCTATTGGTCCTCGGCGCAGCCGGCGGGGTGGGCCTGGCCGCGGTGGAGTTGGGCAAGGCCCTGGGCGCGACCGTGATCGCCGCCGCCAGCACCGAAGAGAAGCTTGCCGCGGCTGAAGCCGCGGGAGCCGATCTACGAATCCTCTACACGGAAGAACCGCTCAAGGAGCGGGTCAAGGAGCTGACGAACCACCAAGGTGCCGACGTCATCTTCGATCCGGTGGGCGGTGCATTCAGCGAACAGGCGTTTCGAGCGATCGCATGGGAGGGACGCCACCTCGTCGTCGGTTTTGCAGCAGGTGACATCTCCAAGATCCCGCTCAACCTGGCGCTTCTCAAGAGTGCTCAGATCGTGGGCGTATTCTGGGGCGCCTGGACCCAACGCGAGCCAGAGGCGTCGGTCCGCGGTCAACTCGAGCTCAAGACCATGTTCGAACAGGGACGTCTCGAACCGCGTGTCACAGCGATGCCCCTGGAGCGCTACCGGGATGCCTACGAGATGCTGGCGGATCGTCGTGTGATCGGTAAGGTCGTGCTGCAAATGGCTAGTCATACGTAGATCGTCATAGAAGATTTCTATACATCGGCCGATGCAATCGTCCGGATCTGCGGCTAGATTGTGTACGGAGTCTGATCCCACGACATTTCGCGAGTTCATTTGGCCGGCGTTGGACGACAGGGTCTGGGTCGGCATCTTCTTGCCGTCAAAGACGTCGCCCGTCGTTGACCTCACCCGTAGCTGTCGGGCTGGCGTCCATGAATACGTTCCTTGGAGCCTCGGATGCCACCCGGTCCGCTTGCCAAGACGCCGAGGCGAGGAAGTCGAGCGATTCCGAGAGAGCACGCCGGCCGGACGCGGCGAGCAAGCCCGCGGGTCAACGAACCCTACAAACCGGTGCGCTAGCGCTGGAGACTCTCTTCGAGGCTCGTGATGCCTTGCTGTAGAGCGAAGAGCGTGGCCTCGACGCGATTCGAGGCTCCGATCTTTCCTAGGATATTCGAGACGTGCGTGCGCACGGTGCCCTCGCTGATGTTCAATCGCTCGCCGATCTCGCGATTTCCGAGCCCTTTGGCGACCTGCACCAGGATCTCTTCTTCGCGCGGGCTCAGGGGTTCCTCCGGGCCGGTCTTGTCGAGGTGAAGGAGGAGTTGTCGAGTCAGCTCCGCAGGCATCGACGGCTTGCCGCCGGCCACCTGATGAATGGCCTCCAGCAGCTCGTTGGTATTGGCGTTCTTCGAGACGTAGCCGAGAGCGCCGGCCCGCAAGGCCGGGAGCACGTGTTGATCGATGTCGGAGCTGCTCAACACGACCACGTGTACGGAGCCGAAGCGCTGCAGAATCTCCCGGGTGGCCTCGATACCGTCTTTCCCGGGCATCAGGATGTCCATCAGCACGACGTCCGGCCGCAGCTCCGCGGCCAGGTTCACGGCCTCTTGACCGTTGGCTGCGGCGCCGACGACCTTCACCGAATCTGAGTCGGCGAGAAGTGCACGTAGGCCGCGGCGCACGACCTCGTGGTCGTCGACGATGACGACGCTGACCGTAGTGTTGGGGGACGACATGAGAGCGAGATCCTCGGTAGACCGACCAAGATCGTATCCCGATCGGCCGCCGATTCCCTAGTGTGCCGATTGACAAGTTCAGGGAATAA
>JALCBJ010000199.1 GCA_028066595.1 Thermoanaerobaculia bacterium | reverse complement strand
AATCCTTGAGCGAACCGCAAATGTCGCACGAACTTGTCAATCGGCACACTAGGTATTTCGAGGCGGGGTTTCATGCGCGGCTGTCCGGCCGCCTGGCAGCGATGGGATACCGGGTGGAGCGCGACGGAAAGGGGTTCTGGGACATTGCCGGCGTTCCGGAGACGGTCAAGGCGAAGTTCTCGCGCCGGACGCAGGAGATTGAAGCGGCTGCGAAAGAACTCGGCATCGTCGACGAGCAGGCGCTCGCCGAACTGGGCGCGAAGACCCGCGAAGCCAAGGGAGAGGCCGTCAGCCTTTCAGAGCTACAAGCCGAATGGAACGAACGGCTGACCGCACCGGAGCGCGAGGCGATCGAGGCGATACATGGTGACGCCGATGGCTCGGGCGCACCGCCCTCAATCAGTGCGACCGAGGCACTGAAGCATGGAGCGGCGCATCTGTTTGAGCGACGCTCGGCGGTGTCGGTGCGTCAGCTAGCCGAGTCTGCGCTGCGGCGTGGCTTTGGTGCGGTGGGCGTGGACGACGCCTGGAGAGAGATGGCGAAGCGGCAAGCCGAGGGGACATTGCTGACCGCAACGCTAGACGACCAGGTGATGGCCACGACCCGCCGCGTTCTGGCGGAGGAATCCCGCCTGATCAACCTGGCGCGCGCCGGGAAGGGCGCGTGCATGCCGTTGGCCCCGGACGACCACCGGCTGCAAGGAGACATCTTCCACGACCCGGACACCGATACGCGGGAACAGGAAGCGGCGATCCGGCAGACACTTTCGAGCCACGACCGCATCATGATCGTTCGCGGTGGGGCTGGCACCGGCAAGACAACGCTGTTGAAAGAGGTCCTGGCCGGTATTGAGGCCAACGGGCGGCAAGTGTTCGCCTTCGCCCCCACGGCCGAAGCAAGCCGCGGAAATGCATCCCATAGCCACTACCAACAGGTGCCATGTAGCAATTCACCGACACATCGTCTGCCGGACAGAGCTGCCGTCTCACACCTTCAGCAAGCTGCGACAATGGCTTCGAATCGCGCTCGACGCCCTGAAGGCACACCGGCATGACGTCACTAAGCGGGACCGCTACCGTGGGGGAGATCGCGAACTCATGCTGGTCTCCTCGAGCATCTTGGAAGACTCCCACCACGTCGGCGAGTGCCCGCGAACGTCGCGTACGGTCTGCCAGCAACTGGACGAGATCCTCGCGCGAGAAAATGCCTTGGAACCGGCTTGGTCGCCCTCTTAGAACCACAGCCTTCTTCTCCCAGTATTCGTCTAGGAAGACCTCAGGTGTGATAGGGAAGAGGAACACAGTGAGAAAGTCATTCGCCTGGGAATGGGACACTAGAGCATCTCCTCTATTCCCGTTTCGAGTTCCGGACCGCGGCGACCTACGGCTTGCCAGCTACCCATCGGAAACACCAAACCTCGCGACATCACGGAGCGAATAGCGGCGTAGCTCAAGAGCAGCGATGCCACCGGATGCCAACGCTGCCACGAGCACTGCGAATACCACCACAGCCCCCATGAGCACTGGTTGTTCGGCCGATATTCCGTGGAGAAGCTGCTGAAACAAAGGCATGGCTGTGAAGTACAGAAATCCACCCGCGCAGAGTCCGAGTCCCGTCGCCAGGATGATGGGAGTCAAGAGCCGCCGAGTGACGTGGAACGCCGTTCCGCCGAAAGCCATCCTCACCAGGAATTCCTGACGGCGCCTGCGCATTGCCTGCGCCACCACTGCGTATACGCCAATGAGGCCGACGATCATCGACAAGACAGCAGTCAGAACCACTGTGAGTGCAAGAGTACGTATTTGACGCGTCTCCTCTTCGACGATCGTGTCCGCCATGCGTGAAGAGTAAATCGCGACACCGTCCTCAGACGCAGTCAAGGTATATTCCACATCGTTGATCAACTTCGCTCCAGTAGAGCCGCCGGTCCGGACGAAGATCTGCAAAAAGTTACCAAATCCGGGCATGTAAAGAAGTGGTGTGATCGACTCTTCGACAGGATTCTGATGGATGTCCCCTACGACCCCGATCACTTCGACGAGTGACTCGTCCCGCAAACGGAGTTGTGAACCGACCACAGTCGTGCCAGAGAGGAACCGCCGAGCGAAGTCCTCGTTGACGAGGACCTGCCGGACCGATCCGTCGCGAAATTCCTCTCTCTTCCAGCTCTGGCCTTGTACGACCTCGACACCGAGCGTCTGGAAGTAGTCAGGGCCAACGAGCTGACAACCGATCTTGGACCCTCCCGTTGGCGCATCGGGTTCGACCAACGCAATTTCTTCCCAGCACGACACGCCTTCCAACGGTAGGTCAAGACCTGCGCTAACAGAGAGTACGCCCGGAAGAGCCGCGAGCTTCGCGCGGGCTCGCTCAAAGTAGGCGAATCTGGCAGGTGGATCTGCAAATCGGTCTGCTGGCAGCGAGACGCCGACGGCAATCAAGTCCCCCGAGTCATACCCGGGATCGACATCGCTTAGATGCTGATAGCTGATCATCAGATTTGAAGCGAGAAGGACGGATCCCGAGGCGAGTGCGATCTGAGCGAAGACGATCACACCACTGATCCAGCGAACTCGTAGTGGCGAGGTGAAACCCCGCTGGCCGGTCGGTCGTCCTGTTTCGCGCTGCAGATGAACGGCCTGGAAGAGGCCCACTACGACTGTGAGAAGCAGTGCCGAGACCGCCAGGCTGAGCCAACCCAGTTCGGGCCCCGAGGGGCCCAGTTCAGCGGCCAGGCTATTCGGGATCAGTGAGGCAAGTGCCGCCCCGAGTCGATTGACAACAGGTATCGCGATCAGACTACCCAGCAGGACGACGAGTAGAACGTCCAGTAGCCCAGAACGGACGATTCGGGTACGTGTCGCACCCAATGCGATGCGCGTGGCGCGGTCGCGTGTGCTCGCGATCGACTCGTAGAGTATGAGAACCACGACATTGAACGTTGCAAGAAGCAGACCCAAGAATGCTGCGACGTTAAAGGAGAGCATCGGGCTACGAACCCGGCGCAGCATCTTCTCGTACAGCGGCTCAAGCCGTCCATGAACCCCTCGGTGTGTAGCGGATGAAACGCTTTCGAGACCACTCGACACCCTTCTGAGATCCGCATCCACCATGTCTTCGGTGCAACTGGGCTTGAGACGGATCAGTCCGCGCGCCTCCCTCGTCTCCCAATCCGTCAGGAGGGCAGCCGCCATGGGAAAGATCTTCGGTAGGTTTCGAACATCGATCCAGGCCTCCAAACCAGCGGTGTCGAGGCTTTCCGATGCGACCCCTACGATCTCGAACGGTTGATCTCCAATGTTCAGATGGCTTCCAACCCCGAGGGACGAGCCCATATTGGACCAGAGACGGTGGGAGACGACGACTTCGGATTCTGGTGGTCCGCTCTTTGAATCCAAGAGGTCTCGGCCCACTCGAATGCTGCCGCCGCGGACATCAACATAGCCGGGAGACACCATGCCGATCATAGAGCTTCGAACCGTATCGCCAATACGGAGATTGACGAGTCCAGCCATCTCGATCGCGAACTCCTCAAAGCAAGTACTTCGCTCGCCCCACTCGCGAAGGGCGGGGTACGCGACCTTGAGGTTTCTGGCGCTTTCGGTCGTGTTTATCTCATAGAGATAGTAAGCCTTATCGGCGGGAGATCCGAAGTTCGGCTTCGCAAAGAAACAGTAGAAGATCGGGATGGCGGCGCTCGAGAGCCCGATGCCCATGGCAGCGACTACGATCGCAGCAAGTGCGGTCCGAGGTGCTCGACCGAGAATGGTTCGTCTAAGGAAGCTCATGCCGCAACTTCTCCTAGCTGGTGCGCCGGGTCGACGCGTAGAACGCGTATCTCAAGGTATAGCGCACACCGCGCTCTACTTTGGTAACGCGATGATAAGAATGCTCGCTGATCTCGAAGCAGACGGCGCTACCCGACTTCGGGAGTATGTAGCGCTGGCGATCCGTACGCCGACCTGGGTTCTCGTCCTCCATCAGCATGAGAATCCCGCCTTGGGACACCTCCCAGCCGGGCGTCGAGACGGAGATCAGCAGTCGATGACTCTGACCTCCGGCGAAGTCGCTGTGCGGGCCGATGCCGCAACCCTCGATCCAACGAAGAATACTGAAGTCGACTGTTACGTCGAGAGGGCTTCTGAACGCGGCGGCGACCTGCTCTCGTACACTCGTGAGAGTGCCCGGCGAACTCAGACCCGCGAGTCTCGAGTTGCCGTCCACCGCAGAGAGATCTGCTTGGTACGTGCGATAGAAAGCGGTGGGGTGCTGCTGGCAGGTGCTTCCCCCTGAGTACCCCTTGACCCGACCAC
>JALCBJ010000198.1 GCA_028066595.1 Thermoanaerobaculia bacterium | reverse complement strand
CTCCTAGGAAGTTTATATAACGGACAGCCTGCTCTTCCGCCAACGCTCTGTATGCCTCGTCCACCTCCCGGACCTCGTCGATCAACCTGGTCGTGACTTGTGTTCGAAACACCTTCGCGCCTTTGCAGAGATGCTCGCAGATCTGCTGCGCGATTCCAACGTTGCCTTCGCAGTTCCTGACAATATGGTCGACTACCGAATCCGAGAAGCGAATATTAAGGAGAACCTCGCCAGCTCTAATCAGGTTCCTAAGGCTCCGCCCGTCCCATCGATCAGCATCAACGGGAGTCAGCCTTTGACTAAGGTCGCCATTGAACTGCACCAGTCGATTCTTCTCAAGCCAGACTCCAACGATGACGAATACCAAGTCGGATTTCTCGTGGAAAACCTTGAGATCGAAGGCGAATGACTGTTGAATGGCCTCGCTCAGATAGTGAAAATCTTCGATTACGAGGTATCTATTTACTCCGGCCCGTTCAAGCACTCTTGTAATATCATTTGGATCACTAAGATCAATTTCAAGTTCCTTGTACTCTAAAGCATCATCCCTACTTTGGGTCCGAGAAGTTCTAAACCTGGCCTTCGCCTTGGCGAATAGTGGAACACCGCCATCAACTTCGCCGTCGCCAGAGACCTTAGAAACTCGACTCTCCCTCTTAACTGACCCTACCTCTAGCGATACGCCAGCGCTCTTGAGTATTGCCTCGTACAGCTTGGGTTTCGACACATCACGCGTGCACTGAACGACGATGCACTCGTCATCGCTGAGATGTTGTTTGCGGAGGCATGTTTTGCCCTGCTTCGAGCTGCCGTGTACGACTACATGCTTGTCACTACCAAGGCTCTCGACGAAAAGGTCGTCGACTCCGTCTCGCATCGTATACGTCTTCGGCAGTTTTCGAGAAAGGCCGAATACGTCCGATAGCCTGTGGGTTTCTTTCATCTTTGTCCCTCGGTTCGCAAACGTTGGATCAGGCTAGCCTCGGGTCAGTTGGCCAACGCGACGCGGCTGAGCGGCGACGCCGCGCCGTGCCCTCAACCCTCCGGGATATGCCGTTGGGAAGCCACGAGCGGCCTCGGTGGAATCTGGCAAAGGTGTTCCAGCACCTTCTACCTGGCACACCGGTAGTGATTGTCCGAGGCATTGCCGCTGTCATTCGAAACGGTGGACGGGCTGCCCCAGTTGCATGAGCCGTTTCCGAGGCTCGTCGCGAATACTCCTCCGGCTCCACCTACAGAAATGGTTGCATTGGCGCTCCACTCGACGTTGTCGACCATGTTTGCCAACGCAAAGAGCGCTGCATCACCGCAAGCAACTTTCCACTCGAATACCTCTGGGAGTCGCATCCCGTCTTTCAAACACTCGAGACGTGCAGACTCCCAGAACTCGGGAGCTCCCGAATTGCGCTCAAAGCGCTCGATGATCCAACCAGCATCTCCTGGTAGGCAGTTACCTCCAGCGGTACTTTCGGAGCCAGCATGGATGTCAGAAAGGACCGTGCCACCCTTGATGCAGATCTCGGTGTACGCATTCGGCGGGGACATTTCCGCGATAGTGTTGCCATACAGCCCAAGATTTCCCGTAACGCTGGCACTGGCTGCAGCAGTTGTTTGCAGGCTTGCATCCGGGAAGCGATAGCCCACATCGGAGCTCATCTCTCCGGTTGCACGAACGTCGCCAGCTACTTCGGTATCGGCCTCAAGTCCTATCGAAGCCCCGCCACCTTCAATCGTTACATTCCCGGGAATCGTGTCAAATGGGATCCCGGTTATCTCACCCTGCGCGAACGCAGGAACCGGGCAAACTGCTATCCACGCTAGAACACAGAACGCCGCAAACCGCTTCATTGTTTCTCTCCCTGAGTTTATTGTTACCTGTCTAACCTTCCATCCATGCCATGCCCCAAGGGCATGCCTTCCGCATACCTTTAGATTCAATTCCATGACCCACGAGCCGTCGATGCGGCGCACAGATATGCGGCACGCAGACGCCGGTCCGGGTCCGCAGCCGATTCACTAGTCGCTGTACTCTTTGAGCATATGCTCCGTCGGCCAGCTGGGTCAACACCCGACGCTGTCGAATACGCACGCCCAGCGAGGTCGTGTCGCGCTGGTACCTGCCTACTCGACAGGTCTCTGTCATAAAGACGGACTCTTCAACGCCTTTCCGGCGGACTCGCTGCCGAGAGTCGTACCTCCTGCACGTCTAGATGACACAATTCGTTGTCGTACAGGCAGATCACCGCCTGCGGCACGGGCAAAATCACGCAGGCACAGATTCAGAAATATATCTATCGAGAGCTACGGGCAAGTCGAGAATGTCTCTCCACGCCAAGCCCCGGTCCCGGGAGTGAACCACGCACTCGACGTGATCGACTCGCGTCTTCAAACGCCGTTACCGTCCCACCGCACGAACGACCCCCGCGGCGTTGGCCTTCAAATGCTCGGGATCGATCGTACCAATGACAACAGTGGCGGGATTGAAGCGCTGGAAAATGGTACCCATCGCTTGATCCAGATCGGGCCGGTGTCCGCTGGCCAGGGCTTTCTTGATCAGCACACCCTTCCCCCGCTCGCGCGCTTCTTCGAGCACATCGGCGTGGGAGTCGTCATCGAGATTCCAGGCGATCATCGCGACGCCAGTGCGCTCCAGCGCCAGGCGCGCCCCGGAGGGCGCCTTGGTGGACATGCCGTACGCTCGGATCGTGCCGGCCTGCCGTAGCTCGTCGAGGGTTTCGAGGGCCCCGGAAGTCCGCGCGATTTCCTCGTCGCGCCCGTCGGAATGGACGAGGACGATGTCGAGGACGTCTCGCCGGAGTCTACGGAGGCTGCGCTCGACGCTCCGCCGGGTGTGAGCCGGCGAGAAGTCGAAGGTCGAGCGGCCGTTTTCGAACTCCTCGCCGACCTTGGTGCAGATCATGAACTGATCTCGCCGGCTGGCGAGCAGTCTCCCGAGCTTGTGCTCTGAGTCGCCGTACGCGGGCGCGGTATCCAGGAGGTTGACGCCCAGGTCCGCTGCCAGACCCAGCAGCTGGTCGAGCTGGCCCATTTCGGGGATGGTGAAGCCACGGGGATAGCGCAGGCCTTCGGTGCGGCCGAACTTCACCGTGCCCAGTGCCAGTCGGCTGACTTCGAGTCCGGTGTCGCCCAGTGGACGCTTTCCCAACTCCCGGATCACGTCGCCCATGGTGCCTCCGCAATCTCCACTTCTCTGTTCACGGTCGAAGTCGAGACTTGCGCCGCTGGTTCGCTCGATGGCTCGATGCCTTCTTCTTCGAGCCGTTTCAGGACACGATCCGCCAGCCGCGGCGCCAGCACGAGTTTGACGGGCCAGCACGCCCACACAGGGCTCTCGCCCTCTACTTCGATTTCAAACCGGCGCCCATCCGGACGAACCGGTTCGGCGCGATCGACACGCAGAGTGTCGAAACGAGCACCTCCGATGCCGATGTTCGGCAGCATCCGGGCCAGCGTCGCCTTAGCGGCATCGATCTGCTCCTCTTCGGTCCGCTCGACGCCTTCCTCCGACAGGCGCCCCCCGAGGTACCACATACCCTCGCCGCGATGCTTGCCATGGTACGTAACCGTCAGCTCGGGTGAACCTTCGCCGACCACACCGTGGCCCCAGAACGGCGGCAACTCAGCCGATCGTACGACCACCATGTGGAGCGGCAGGCGACGCATGGAGACGGCGAGGCCCAGCTTCTGACCCAAGGCTTGATTGCCCGCGCCTGCTGTCAGAAGAAGCCGACGTGGCTCGACCCGATGGCCTGCTACCCCGACGCAGACCGAGTCGTCCGTGGTGGAGGCTGGCTCGACCTCTCCGACGAAGATGCGTGTCCGATGGCGATCCCTCAACAAGGCAAGGAGGCTGAAGGCGTCGATGACAGGCTCCGGGAACTCGAAGACCTCACCGGCGAGGAAGCTTGGCGGCGCCTCGACCCGCTTCGGTCGCCCGTCCGCCGCGAATCGTTCGAGCAGCTCGGGCGAAAAGGGGCCTGACGACCACACCAGAACCCGGTCGCTATGGAGCCGGCAGCCCCGCAAGTCCATCTCGAGACCTTCCTGTAGATCACTCCGCCAGCGCGATGCGGCGACACGAAACTCCTCCGCCATGGGGCCATCGAGTGGCCCGTGGAGCAGGTACTTGAGCCCACTGTGCAGGATTCCCTGTGTATGCGCGGTCTGACCTATGCCGAGGGCCCTTCGCTCCACGAGCAGGGCTTCAAATCCGGCAGTGACCAGGCGATCGAGACACACCAGCCCTGCGACACCGCCACCGATCAGCAGAACGTCGGGACGGAGTTCCTGGGTCATTGGTAGATCCTTACATCTTTCCAAGCGGTTGCCCGCCCGGTCTGGTGTCA
>JALCBJ010000050.1:6439-48205 GCA_028066595.1 Thermoanaerobaculia bacterium | reverse complement strand
AAGTAGACCGCAGTTGCGATGACCTTTCCAGGGCTATCCGCAACACACTCCTAGCTTGGCGCGCCCATCGGCGTCGTGGACAGGAACGGCACACTCGTCGACAACGCCGCGTACCGACGGCGTCGAGATCCACGACATTGCGCGCCGACAACGATGTTCGCCGACAACACAGAGTAGCGATTGAGAACCTCCAGTTCGTGCGTTCCAGATCCATCGTGAGAGTCCTTACCCTCATCGTAGCCGCATGCCTCCTCCCGCTGTGGCTCCACGACATCCCGGCCCGAGCCGAGAGTCGAGATCCTGGAGACTCCGATAGTCGAGACACGGAAGACTCCGAGAAGACGATGCAGGTCGCCTCGGTCCCGCGCGAGATCGCCGATCGGACGCAAAGGCATGGTGGCTATCTCGACCGCGAGTTGGCCACCGAAGACTTTGTGCTGGACGAAGACATCCAGACCTATGTCTGGGATATCGAACACCTCTTCTTCGTGATGAATCAGGACGTCACGCCGGCGTTCCAACGGGTTCTGGACAAAGGCGAAACCGAAAAGGCAAAGCGATTCTTGGCGGCGGACTTCCGTGGCCGGACCTTTTCGGGTCCGGGTCGAGTCTTCGAACGTGGACCCGTGAAGGCGTCCTACTGGGACGAAGGCCAGGAGTCCACCGACGTCGTGGATCGAGATGGGTTCATCGAATCCCTCGCGGATCTCGGCCGGGCCTATTCCCACATCGATCACGTGGGTTCTCATATCGACTACCTGACGCCGCACAAGCGGTTCGATCTGAGCGGAGGCTGGGGTGCGCGATGGAGCTTCCACATCGCCGGCAAGCTGAAGGACGGCTCTCCAGCCATTCAACGATTCGAAATGCGTCTGACCTTGTCGTCTCTGGTCGAGGACATGGCTCAACAGACCGGCTGGATTACCCAGGCTGAGTTCTACAAGGATCGCTTGAGCCAGAGTCCACACCCGCTGATGGAAGACATCACCGACAGGACGGGTATCCGCGTCGAGTCTCTGCATGACAACTGGACGCAGAGTCAGCCGCCCTACCATCCCCTGCCGGGCATCTCACGAATGTTCGACTACGATCGGGACGGCCATCCCGATTTGCTGCTCACAAACCTCATTCCCACCGAGCAGCGCCTCTTTCTGTATCGGGGTCTCGGGGACGGTCGCTTCGAGGAAGTGACGTGGGACGTCGGTCTGGATCAGCTGGCCCGGTTGCCGCCCGACGTGCAGATCAGCGGCGTCCTCGTCGCTGACCTCGACAGCGACGGTTTCGAAGATCTCATGGTGACCGGGGATCACCGTCGACCCCAGTCCCTCGAGTCCCAGACCCTCGTCATCCGCAATGTCGAAGGCAAGAGCTTCGTACAGATAGACGAGTCGGTCCATAGGTTCAACGAGCGCTTTCGCATGCCGATTCGCGGTGTGGCCGTCGCCGACTTCGACAACGATGGCCACGTGGACCTCTACCTGGGTACGGCCGGACGCCCGCCGCCGCCTCAGTGGCGAAAGCCCAGGTGGGTCGGTGACCGGAGCTCCCCGGAGGGCCTTCTACTTCGCAATCTTGGCGGATTCCGATTCGAGGACGCAACGCAGTCGGCCAAGATGACGGGGGAGTTCGTCGACACGTTTTCCGTCAGTTGGCTCGATCTCGAGCCCGATGGCGACGCCGACCTCTTCGTCGGTAATCACATCGGCGCGAACGTGCTATGGGTCAACCAAGGCGACGGCACCTTCCGCAAGATGCCCCAGCCTCCTGGCTATGGTGGTTTCAGCATGGGCTCCGCCTCCGGTGATCTCGACAACGACGGAGACCCGGATCTCTATGTGGCCAACATGTACACGTCTGCCGGCGGCCGCATCATCGACAACCTCGCTCCGGAAGATTATCCACCAGGGGTGTATGGCCTGATTCGGGGCTTCGCGACCGGTAACGAGCTTTACCTCAATCACGTGGACGAGCCTCTGGAACCCATCGCCCAGCATGTCGAGGTTTCCAATAGTGGCTGGGCCTATGGCCCAGAGTTCGTCGACCTCGACGGCGATGGAGCGCTGGACCTCTACTCGCCAGCCGGGTACCAAAGCGTCGAACGCGGCAAACCTGACGGGTGAAGCTGCGTTTGGAGGGTTGCCGTGTCGCAACCCACGGATCGGATGAAGGATCTGGCCCCGGTCGGCGAGCTGGACGAAGAGCGTGGCGAGTTCTGGATCTCGAATCCGTGGACGATGAACAACTCGCCGCTCAACGTCAGCGCCTACGAGAGAACCAGGTGTTCCTACAGCTGTCCCCCGACCGCTTTGCCGAGATCGGCCACCTGACGGGAACCGACAGTGACGGAGACGGCCGCGGGGTCAGTGTGGCCGACGTCACCGGTGACCTGCAGCCGGATCTCGTGGTTCGCCAGGCCGGTGGCGGTGCGCTCATGGTCTTTGCCAACCGCTTTCCCGAGGCCAGCCGCCTCGTAGTGTCTCTTCGCGGTACTCGGAGCAACACCCTTGGCCTGGGTGCGTCGCTGATCGCCGAAACGGAGTCTCTCCCACCGATCCTGAGGCAGATCTTTCCCAGCCACAACTTTGCCGCGTCACAACCCGCCCTGACCTCGTTCGGTCTGGGTTCGAGCTCGAGGGTCGAGCGGCTCACGATCCGCTGGCCGTCCGGAGAGGTCCAGGTGCTCGAGAACGTGCCGACCGGACTTCATATCCGCGTCACCGAGGGAGTGGAAAAGTACGAGGTCCTTGTGGACGCGCGCAAGCCGGACGACGGCCAGACGACCCCCGTCGCCCGCTCGGGCCGCTAGGACCCGGCACCGGCTCCCGGGATCGGATCAGGGCGACGACGGAGCCTCGATGTCGTAGCTGAACAGGTGATCTTGCTCACGCAAGACCAACCGACCGTTGGCGATGACCGGCAACGACCAGCTCTGCAACTCGACGTCGGGGATCGTGAACGTACCATGTTCCCGATAGGCCTCCGGTGTGGCTTCTACCAAGATCATCCGACCATCTCGGTAGCGGAAGTAGATCCGTCCATCGCCATAGATGATCGCCGCGGAATCGACGCCCTGGTTGCGTTCCGGCCCCCACTTCACCTCGCCGGTCAAGAAGTCGACGGCCAATGGGAATCCTTTGTTGTGTCCCGTTCCCGTGTACAGCGTGTCGCCGTGGAGGATCACACCTCCATGGTGGTTCTGCATCACCTGCGCCTCGAGGAAGTAGACCTCCTCAGCCAACAGCCCCTCCTGGCCTTCCTCCGTGGCACCCTTCTGTATCTTCACCAAACCTGCGCCGGTGCCGTAACCTGAAGTGCCGAAGACATGGTCGCCGCGTACCACGGGCGTGGCGATATTCGCGATGTCACTCGCTACCTGGTTGTATCCCCAGAGCATCTTCCCCGTCGCGGCGTCGGCGGATATCAGCCCGCGCCCCACCAGCGTTACGTACTGTTTGACTCCCGCCGCGTTCGCCACCACCGGCGAGGAATAGCCAGCTCCATCGGCGCCCATACGGCCGATGCGTCCACCCTGTGTCCGCCAGACCTCTGCGCCGGTCTTCGAGTCGAGCGCGACCAGCATGGCCTCGACGTGTCCTGGGGTGACGATGACCTTGCCGTCGTCCACCAGAGGCGACTCCGAGGAACGCCACTCGTAGCTTCCCATCGCCTTCATCAAATAGCCCTTGAAATCGCCGGTCAAGCTACGGCGCCAAACCTCTTGGCCGTTCTCGGCTCGCAGGCAGACGACGTCACCATCGGTCGTGACGAAGTAGAGATGCCCGTTGTCGTAGGTGGGCGTCGAACGGGCTCCTGGGCGCCTGTCGTCGTGGCCGGAGCCGACTCGTGTGCGCCACAGGATCGAGCCGTCGGCTTCCGACACAGCCAGGGCGTACTGGCCAGCTTCCACACCTTCCACATCCACGAGATCACCCAAGGTGTAAATCTTGCCCTCGACGATCGCCAGGCTGGAATAGCCAGCTCCGACGCCACGCGAACGCCACGCGAGCGTGGGTCCGTTTTCCGGCCAGCTCTGCAGGAGGCCGGTCTCGAGTGACTTTCCATCGCGGTTCTCGCCACGCCACTGCGGCCAGTCGTCCGCGATCGCAGGCAAGCACTGAAGCAGTACAGCCAAGAAGAGGGTCACACTCCATCGGTATCCGGAGTCGAATCGAGTTGTCGGCATGAGTCCTCCGCGGGGGTCTTTCGGTCGAGATTTACTCACGGTCGCTTCCTAGGTGGTCTACGTAGTTGACCCGGCCGAGTTCGTCGCCCTCGCTTCGCCGGGCCAGCCACCTGGAGATCCCGAGAGGGTCACGATGCAGCACCTCGAGGCTAAGCGATCGGTGAATCACGACTCGGGGTGAAAATGCTCAGATCATTGCCCATTCGATCGACTACTTTGCGAAAACTGAGCAAAACTTGGTGATTCTAGCTGCCACTTCTTCATCGGCCGAGAGTTCCGTTACTGTGGAACTGCCCGGCGAGTATCGTCGCAAACATCACGGAAGTTACTCCATTCGAATCCATGGGCACTGAGGAAACTGCGGTCGTACGAGTCAAGGGCGGCTCGATCCGCTCGAAACTGGTCTTTGTTCGCGACACCTTCGGCGAAGAGGCCGAGCAAGAGTTCGTGGACCTGCTCGAAGAGCATGGCGTCGGCGTCGTTCTCGAAGCGTCTTGGTACGACTACAAGCTCTTCGACCGGATTCTACGAGCCATCGCCGATCGCCACTTCGGCGGCAAGTTGGCGGGACTACGCGCCGTCGGCCGATTCTCCGCCCGCTACGCGCTCAACACGACGTACCAGGCATTCCTCAACGCTCGCGACATTCATGGCTTCCTTCGCAGGTTGGCCCGCCTACACAGCCGGTACTACGACCAGGGCAAGCTCATCCTGGCTCAAAAGCAGCAGACCCGGTACGAAATCACGCTCATCGGCCAACCCGTCTACTACGAGACCGACATGCAGGTGGCGGCTGGCTTCTACGCTGGAGCTGCGGAGATGATGTCGTGTCGCGACGTCTCCTGCCAGGCACAGATTCTCACGGGCAGAGTCGTCTTCGATCTGCACTGGGTAGAGTGAACGTCAGGGACGCGGGAGAAGGTCGATGACCAGCAGCTCCGGGCGGCAGAGAAACCGCAAGCGCGGAGCTTGCCCTCGCTCCATTCCCACACCCCGCGACACGATGAGCGTCCGCCGCGTGTAGCGATCGTCGGCGGCGAAATCCGTACGCCCGACCGCCCAATCTCGCGACACGGTGGTAAAGGTCAGGAGTGGCCCGAAGAACGGCAAGCGGACCTGTCCTCCGTGGACGTGGCCTGCGAGCATCAAATCGGCTGCTGGATGCGCCAACGCGAAGTCAGGAGCGTGACCGAACATGACGTGAAACCGCTCGACCGAGCGAGAGGAGCCGCGCCAGGTGTCCGACACCCGGCGGGACGCTTCGCGGTCCAGCGCGGTGAACAGGAGCCCGGACGCCTCGAACCGGGAAGTCTCGACGACCGGAGTGACGCCAGTCCCCTCGAAGTCTCTCTCCCAACCCGGGCGGTCGACGTCGCCACCGACGGCGAAGACACCGCCGTGAGCTCCAAGGTCAGAGACTGACATCTCGTGCCGAAATGCGCGGACCACGTCTCTTCGCCTGTCGCCCCCCACCTGAAAGTAGTCACCGGTCATCAACACGATATCCGGTTGCTGTAGAGCCACCTCGCGAACCACTCTCTGCTCGAACGAACTCCAGCGATCGGTCTGAAGATCCGAGACCACCACCAAGCGTACGGGCTGTTCGATCTTCGGCGACTCGATGCGGTGATGTGTGACTTCCAGCCAGCGCGGCTCGATCTGCGTCGACCACAACCCCAAGCCGACGAGCAAACAGGCGCCGATCCAGGCCAGGTTGCGGGCGCACCTCGAGCTCACCCGTCCACCGCCCAGAATCAAGAAAGCCGGGATCACGACGAAGAGTAGGTCCGCGAGAAGCTGCAGGCAGCCAAACAAACTCGTCGCCAGAAGCGGTGCGAACATCACACCGGCTACTGATACCCCCGCGACACTGCCGAAGAGTTCCCCGGTCGTCCGTTGACGCGTAGCTCTCCACCAGGAGAATACGAAACCTATTCCGATGATCCAGTACATCCACCTCATGGGGGTCACGATATCGGCCCTCTACGCATAGGGCGTGAAGTGCTGGAGGCGTCAGGTGCCGATCCGGTGCAAGCGTCGCCCCAGTGAGTCTCGCGTCGTCGCCCGATTGACAGTCCCGGGAGCCGATGGGTAGCCTCCGGCAGCCCCGCCTCGTCAATTGCACCCGGAGCCGCCCTCATGTCCTCCATCCCGACTGCACCCGGCCCGGAGCCAGATACCCTCGGTACTGGGCAACCTCGCTGGGCCAAGGTCATCGATCACACCACGTGCATTGGCTGCCACGCCTGCACGACGGCTTGCAAGTCGGAAAACGAGGTTCCGCTCGGTGTCACCCGCACCTACGTCAAGTATGCGGACGTCGGCACGTTCCCGGAAGCACGCCGTGCCTTTCAGGTGACTCGCTGCAACCAATGCGCCGACTCGCCTTGCACCACGGCCTGCCCGACCTCGGCGATGTACCGCCGTCCCGACGGTATCGTCGACTTCGACAAGAACGCGTGCATCGGCTGCAAAGCCTGCATCGCAGCCTGCCCCTACGACGCGATCTTCATCAATCCCGAAGATCACTCCGCCGAGAAGTGCAACTTCTGCGCACACCGGATCGACGTGGGGTTGGAGCCAGCGTGCGTCGTGGTCTGTCCCACGGAGTCGATCTTCGTCGGTGACCTCGATGATCCGGGCTCCCGGGTTGCGCAGACGGTACACCGCGACGCGGTACAGGTCCGGCGGCCTGAGAAGAACACGCGGCCAAAGCTGTTCTACAAAGGCGCCCACCAAGCGACGCTCGATCCGCTGGCGGCACGCCGTCCCGAGGGCGGTCTCTTTCTCTGGTCGGAGCAGAAGACGAACGATCCCCACGACGTGGTCGCCGGCCACCCCGGCCGCACGTCGTCGTCCGCGGAGGCGATTCTCGCCTACGACGTGCCCCACAAGGCGCCTTGGGATTGGCGCGTCAGCCTCTACACTCTCACCAAAGGCATCGCAGCCGGTGCCTATCTGGTCCCCGTGCTGCTGATCGCGGCGGGTTTCCTCGAACCATCCGCCGGACTGTGGCGCATCGGAACACCCGTCATGGGGCTGGTGTTCTTGGTGATCACGCTCGGTGTCCTGATTTCAGATCTCGAGCAGCCGCGCCGCTTCTATTACATTCTCCTTCGACCCCAGTGGCGGAGCTGGCTGGCGCGCGGTGCCGTCATCCTCGGAGTGTACGGCGCGGTTCTCGCCGCACACGCCACAGCGACTTTTCTAGACCTGCCGGAAAGGCCTTCGATCTACCTGGCTGTCCTCGGGGTTCCGGCGGCGATCATGGCGGCTGTCTACACGGCCTTTCTCTTCGCACAGGCCAAAGCCCGCGATCTGTGGCAAAGCCCTCTGCTGCCACCGCATTTGCTGCTGCAGGCGCTCCTCGCCGGGGCAGCAGCTCTCACGCCCTTCGCGCACATTGACCATCGCCCGCTGCTCTTGGCGGTCATGTCGATCTGCGCTGCGCTTCATCTCTTGTTCGTCTGGGGCGAAATTCGCCTGCCGCACGTGACGGCGCACGCCAAGCTGGCGATCGACACGATGACCCACGGAGCCTTCCGCAAGTACTTCCTGGGCAGCTTGGCTCTCTTTGCCGTGGTCATCCTGTCGCCGGCACTGATCCCGACGGGCTTCCCCTTGCCGTGGCTGACGCTGCTCACGAGTTGCTCGGCCCTGCTCGGCCTGCTCGCCTACGAACACGCCTACGTTCAAGCCGGTCAGTCAGTCCCTCTGGCCTGAGGTACGACGCGATGACGGAGCACACAGTGAACGAGAATCTGGATCGATTGGAACGGCGTCTCAGCGCGGCCAAGGCGGAGGTAGAAGCACGCGGCGAGACCTTCTACCCTGGCGCGAGCCGGATCCACCTGGCATCTTTCCCGCCGAAAGAACACTGGGACGACTGGATCGAGCTCGACTCGACATCGTGGCCGAACCGTACCGAAAAACGGTACATGCTGGTTCCCACGACCTGCTTCAACTGCGAGTCGGCGTGCGGTCTGCTGGCCTACGTCGACAAGGAGTCGATGCAGGTGCGCAAATTCGAGGGCAACCCAGAACATCCCGGCTCTCGCGGCCGCAACTGTGCCAAGGGTCCCGCGACCCACAACCAAATCGTCGACCCCGATCGCATCCTCTACCCGCTAAAACGAGCAGGCGCCCGCGGAGAAGGACGTTGGCGTCGGGTGTCTTGGGACGAGGCCTTGGACGACATCGCGGCCCGGATTCGCAAGGCTCTCCAGGACGGCCGGAACAACGAAATCATGTATCACGTGGGGCGGCCCGGCGAGGATGGGTTCACCGAGCGCCTGCTCGCCCAATGGGGCGTCGACGGTCACAACAGCCATACGAACATCTGTTCCTCCGCCGCTCGCGCCGGTTACCAGTTCTGGTGCGGAATGGACCGACCGAGTCCCGACTACGCGAGAGCCCGGGTCATCTTCCTGGTCAGCTCCCATCTCGAGACGGGGCACTACTTCAACCCTCATGCCCAGCGCATCATGGAGGCGAAGAAGAACGGCGCCAAGCTGATCGTGCTCGACACTCGCCTGTCGAATACCGCCACGCACGCAGATCATTGGCTGGCTCCTCAGCCTGGGTCAGAAGCGGCCATCCATCTCTCCATCGCGTCGTTTCTGATCCGCGAGCGGAAATATGACCGTGCCTTCGTTCGCCGGTGGTTCAACTGGCAGCAGTACCTGCAGGAGGTTCATCCGGGACTCGACGTCGAGTTCGAGAACTTCGAGAAGATGCTCGAAGCCGAATACGAGCGCTACACGTTCGAGTTCGCAGCCACCGAGTCGGGCGTCTCGGCCGACAAGCTGCGACAAGTGGCACAGGTCGTCGCCACGGCCGGCAGCCGCTTCGCCGCCCACAACTGGCGCAGTGCCGCAGCCGGCAACGAAGGCGGCTGGCAGGTATCGCGGACCCTCTTCTTCCTTTCCGCGTTGCTCGGGGCGGTAGCTGTTCCTGGTGGAACCTACCCAAGCTCTTGGAACAAATTCGTCCCCAAGCCGATTCGCCTGCCACGCCACCCCGATAGCTGGAATCAACTCTCGTGGCCCGACGAGTTTCCCCTTTCGATGTATGAGATGTCGATCCTGTTGCCTCACCTGGTGGCCGAGGGCCGGGGCAAGCTGGACGTCTACTTCACCCGCGTCTACAACCCGGTCTGGACCAACCCCGATGGCTTCTCGTGGATCGAGATGCTGCTCGACGAAGACAAGGTAGGCCAACATGTGGCGCTGACACCGACGTGGAACGAATCGGCATTCTTCGCCGACTACGTTCTGCCCATGGGCCACAGCTCGGAGCGGCACGATCTCCACTCGTACGAGACCCACGACGGCCAGTGGATCGGATTCCGGCAGCCCGTACTGCGGACTGCTCGGGAACGCATCGGCGAAGACGTCACAGACACCCGCGACGTCAATCCCGGTGAGGTGTGGGAGGAGAACGAGTTCTGGCTCGAGCTGTCGTGGCGAATCGATCCCGACGGTAGTTTGGGTATTCGCGAATGGGTCGAATCGTCTCACCGACCCGGTGAACGGCTGACCGTTGATGAGTTCTACGGCTGGATCTTCGACCATTCCGTCCCCGGCCTTCCCGAGGTTGCCGAGGGAGAGGGGCTTACTCCCTTGGCCTACATGCGGCGATACGGAGCCTTCCAGGTGACGACCGACGTCGGCCCACTCTTCCTAGCCGAAGTTCCGGAGTCGGAGCTCGAAGACGCGGTCACCGACGATCTGGGACGTGTCTTCGCCCGGGGGACGCCGCCCGAGAAGGTCAACTTCGCACCGACAGGTGCTCCACCAGGAGACGCCGAAGGCCGGCATCTGGCCGGCGTACGGATCGAAACCGACAACGGTGAGAAGGTCCTCCGTGGATTCCCGACGCCGTCGGGCAAGCTCGAGTTCTTCTCCCCGACGCTGGCTCGGTGGGGTTGGAACGACGTTGCCGTCCCAACCTATATGCGGTCTCACGTGCACCCGGAGGTGTTGGGGGATCGCAAGGTGTTGATCTCCACGTTTCGCATTCCGGTACAGATTCACACGAGGTCCGCCAACGCCAAATGGCTGGACGAGATCGCCCACAGCAACCCGCTCTGGATCCACCCCCAGGATGCCGAGCCGCTCGACGCACGGACCGGCGACCTGCTGCGAGTGGAAACCGAGATCGGACATTTCGTGGTCAAGGCCTGGGTCACCGAAGGCATCCGCCCGGGTACCGTCGCGTGCTCCCATCACATGGGCCGCTGGAAGCCGGCCGGCGGCGACGAGCATCAGAGCGGACAACGCCAAGCGATGGCCACGGTCGATCTACATCGAGGACAAAGTTCTGATGGATCGAAGTGGCATCTCGATCGGTTGAAACCGGGCGGTCCCTACACCTCCTCGGACCCTGACACCAGCCGTATCTGGTGGACCGACGTGGGTGTTCACCAGAACCTGACCTTCCCGGTCCATCCCGACCCAGTCTCGGGTATGCACTGTTGGCATCAGGCGGTGCGGGTCACCCGAGCGAGACCCGGCGACCGCTACGGTGACGTACATGTGGACACCGCAAAGTCCAAACAAGCGTTTCGAGACTGGATGGCCAAGACGCGTGCAGCCGCACGAGTCTCGCCCGATGGTACCCGGCGACCGAAATGGCTGATCCGCCCGCTCAAGCCCACCGACGAGGCCTATGAGCTGCCGGAGACGGCCGAGGCCTGATCGACCGCGCTGACCGCGGCGGCTCGAGAATAGTGGAGATCTTCCGCGCGTTGGGAGCGCTCATCGAACCTCCCGTCACTGCCGAGCAAAGCGAGCGCCTGCGCATCGCCCGTACGCTGAACCTGGCGGCGTCAGAGAGCGATCTGCCGGCTGACGACACGTACACAGATCTCTTTCTGTTTCAGCTCTACCCCTACGCTTCGGTCTACCTCGATGCAGCAGGCATGATGGGGGGTGAGGCCCGCGATCGCATCGCCGGCTTCCTCCGAGCGCTGGGTGCCACACAGACCCAAGAGATCGACCACATCGCATTCCTGTTGGCCGCCTACGCCGACCTCGCCGCCGGCGACGGAGATCCGGGGACGGTGGATGTCGATCCCAGGCGTTTCAAAGCACGCAAGGCTTTGCTCTGGGAGCACCTGCTCACCTGGATTCCCTGCTGGCTCCAAGCTCTCCGCCGCCTCGGGCCGCCCGACTACTATCTCCGCTGGGCCGATCTACTCGAGGCTGCCTTGCGTCGGGAAGCGAATCGACTCGGTGCGCCGGGGGAGCTGCCCCTCCATCTCCGGCAGGCACCTGACGTGGCGAGTCCGCAAACCGGAGCGACGGACAACGCGTTCCAGGGGCTTCTCGCACCAGTCCGCTCAGGAATGATCCTGGTGCGGAACGATCTTCGGCGCGCCGCTCATGACCTCGGGCTCGGTCTACGGGCTGGGGAACGGCGCTACGTAGTGGAGCACCTGCTACGCCAAGACGCAGGGTCTTTCTTGAGCTGGCTCGAGGACGAAGCGTCGCACTGGGCTCGATTCTGGGGAGGTGAATCCTGGCTCGGTGAGGTCTCGATCTGGTGGCGTCGCCGAGCCGAGGAATGCCGAGAGACCTGGCGCAGCGAGGAAGCTGACGATTGATCTCGTGCTACGGTCGGCGCACCGCGTCGTGGCCGCCCTCGCGACCGCACATCGCCGCGAACCGCAGCACCACGTGCGACAGGAAACCCAGCGCCGTCTTCTAGAGATCTCCACTCGCTTCTACCAGCGACACGGCGAATCGTTCGACATGACGCGAAGTCGCGCCTGGGCAGGATGGGATCGGTTCTGGCGCAAAATCGCACGAAGCGAAAGCGCGCAAGAAGGACCCCTGCGGTGCCTCGATGCAGGCTGCGGCAATGGGCGTTTCGCTCTGTTCCTCGGCTCCAAAGTGGACTCACTCGAATACCTCGGGGTCGATCTCGATGCCGGGCTGCTCGACTCGGCTCGGACCGTGCCACCCGGACGTCACCGTCTGCGATTCGTGAGGCGGGACCTGATCCGCGACGATCTCTCAGCCCTCGTACCCGAGCAGTCGCAAGACCTGGTGACTCTCTTTGGCGTCCTCCACCACGTACCCGGCGAGGCCTCTCGGCGACGGCTGCTGCGCGAGCTGGGGAGCCGCCTGACGGGCGGCGGACGTCTGGCGGCCTCGATCTGGCGCCTCGACCGTGACGAGAAACGGTTCGCCCGAAAACGGATCTCGTGGTCAGAATGGCACGAGACCCGGTCAGAAGCTGAACATGTCGACGAATCGGATCTCGATGTAGGAGATGTGCTGCTGAGCTGGAAGGGCGATCGAACGACACCGAGATACTGTCATTTCCCGGACGACGCAGAGATCGATCGGCTGGCCGCGTTGGGTCCCGACCTGGCCATCGAGCACCGGTTCGAAGCCGATGGACCCACAGGTCGAGACAACCTCTATCTGGTGTGGCGCCGTGCTAATCTCCCGGCCCCGTGACCGACAGACCCCGAAACGAAGGAATCGGAACCAACCGTTCTCTAGCTGGCCGGCTTTGGGTCGGTCTCCGAGGAATCTGGCGAACGGCGATCGTGGCGCTGCTGAGTCTGTTCTCGGCGTCGGTCACCTTCGGATTCAAGCCGCTACGACGGCCAGCACCCGATCTCTACTATCCGGTTCGGAATTGGGCATACCGGGCCTGGACGACGGGACTGTGCTGGGCTTGGAACATCCATCTAGAAATCGACGGCGATCCACCTACGGGCGACTACTTTCTGGTGACGAATCACCTCAGCTACATCGACATCCCCGTGCTGGCGAGGAAGCTCCACGGGACGTTCATCGCGAAGTCGGAGCTCTCCGGCTGGCCGGTCGCGGGACAGATCATTCGGAGTGGCGACACGATTTTCATCGACCGAGGCCGAAAACGCGATCTTCTTCGGGTAATGGAAGAGGTCGACCGGACTCTGGGCGACGGACTGGGCGTCATTTTGTTCCCCGAGGGAACCAGCTCCAGCGGAGAGTCGATGTTGCCCTTCAAGCCCTCCCTGCTGCAGATCGCCGCAGGCAGTCACCGGCCCGTGCATTGGGCGACCTTGGAGTACCGAACAGAGGACGCCGAGCGTCTACCGAGCCGTTTCGTCAATTGGTGGGGCGACGAAGGCTTCGTTCCACATTACTTGCGATTCGTCACTCTCGATCGGATCACGGCGGTCATACGTTTCGGGCCAGATCCGGTACATGGTCGCGATCGCAAAGAACTATCGGCCGCGCTTCGGGAACGAATGATGGATGCATTCCGCCCCATGAAATGAGTGCCGAACGCACACATGCCGAGGCTACGAGTCCGTTTCTCCGACCCTCCGAAGCGCCTGCTCGACGTCGGATTCGTCGAGCAGTCTCTTCGAGACCAGCAGCTTGGCATAGCTTTCTACCAGCCCCTGGGTGATGCTCAGCTGACGGCGTAGCTCCTCCTGGGTCACCTCGCCGGCGGGTCCCAGCAGATCGTGCTGAAATCCACTTCCACGTCGATCGAATCCGTAGAGCTCACCGAAGAACTCGGTCGGGGTGACTCCAATCACGTCCAAGATGCACAGGATCTGCTCCAGCCGCAAGGCCTTCTGACGTGTGACGAGTTGCGAGATATAGCTACGCCCCCAGTGGAGCTGCTCCTGCACCTGCAACTGTGTGAAGCCGCGTTCTCGGATCTTGTTGCGAAGAAGCGACAAGACACGCTCGATTTCTCTGTCGAGGTTCTTCATGATGGACGTGATTCTACTGATTAGCGGGCCTTTAGCAAGTGTTTATTATGGCAAGTTCAGAGATCTCTCTCTTACGCAAGTTTCTTTGACAGCAAGAGAGTTTACGTTTTAAGAAGAGATTTCAGAGATCGTTGCCATGAACCGCTCGGCTGGCCGTTGGCCATGACCGATCTTACGCTCTATTTACGCCTATCGTCAACATCGAAGCACGCAAGAGCCCCCGATCCGTTGTCGAATCGGGGGCTCCGCTGCGCTCCTCGCCGGAGCGGATCGTAGGCTGGCAGAGCGTCTAGCGCAGAATCTGGCGCACCATATCGGCGGTGATGCGAAGCATCGCTCGACCATCAGATCCTCGCTGCAGGTGCCCACCCTGCTCCGGATCGAATTCCAGAGGATTGATCAGATCACCGAAGATCGGTCGAAGGGCACGTGCGCCGGTGCGGGTGTCCTTGTGCGCCTGCTCTGCGATCAGTGCGGCGGCCAGTTCTTCGAGCTCGAGCTCGATCCCGAGAACGTCGAAGTATCGCTTGGATCGGCGGAAAGGCGATTCGAAGCTATGTAGGAGGATCTCCCGCAGGACGTCGACGCCGAGATCCGAAAGGAGAACGGTATTGGCAAAGCGCGCCAGGAACTGCGGCACCATTCCGAAATCGAACAGATCCCGCGGCTTGAGGAAGTCCGACAAGGCGAACACCATTTCCTGACGGACTTTTCCTTCCGCAGTACGAAAGGTCTTGGTCTTGAGCTTCTCGCCCGAGCCGGGTTTCGTGACCCGGTTGTACACCTGGTCGTAGAGTCCTTCGAACGCTCCGCCGCAGATGAACATCATGCCGCGGGTGTCGATATCGAGCGTGACGCTTTTCTCCTCGCCATCCACCCAGGCATAGGTAGTGTGGGCGACGTGTTCGCCCTCCATCAGAGTCAGTAGTCCCTGCTGCAAAACGACACCGATGGGGTTGGGCTTTCCGGCGATGATCGACGACATCTTGTCGATCTCGTCGATGCACAACGTCGCGCGCTGGATCGCTTCCTTCAGCTCGTCTGGCGACGGGTGCTCGGAACAGATCGCCCGAGCTCTCTGCTCGACTGCCTTGAGCAACCGTTCGGGTTGGAACTCCATCCGCTCCACGTCCACCAACAGGTTGGCGTTGAGAATCGTGACGGCACGCAGGGGTCGATACTCCGGCACCTCGTTGTACAGCCGCTGGATATTGTTCATGATGGTCGTCTTGCCGGTTCCGGAGTTGCCGACCATCAGAAGGTTGCCCGCGACCTTCCCGGTCGCGTGCTTGTAGATCGCGACCGAGACGAAACGTAGTGCTCGGTTCTGGCCGAGAACGCCGCGTTTCAACTCCTGGAATATCTCTGTCGGCCGAATCTCGACCAGCTCGCGTAGGTCGGACGAGTGCAACGTCGCGGAAGAAACAGGCTCGGACTCGACAGGCGGATCTTGGACCATGGGCATCGGAAGAACCTCGTAGTCGTCCGGAACATCCGGACTGCTGAAGCGATGGATTCAATGCGGGCGCCGGACCTTCCGGCATCCGATGATACGTAGACAGATCTTGTAGCGTCCAACTCTCGTACCTTGAGCGCCGGACCCGAGCGACCATCTGCTAACCTCGGACCGAGTCCGTTCCTCCACATCCGCCCAGACCCTGGAGACGATCAACCCCCGGAGTTCGCTTGCTCAGCCGTTTTTTCAAGACCCAGCTCCCGTTTCGATCTCTAGGTTTTCTGCTGCTCTCGACGTGGGCGCTCCTCTTCGTCGGAGCATCCACCGGTGCGGATTCCTCGATCGAAGGCACCCTTCAGCTGCTGGACGGACGCAAGGACCAGACCGGCAAAGAGTTCCGCACCGCCTTGGTCTGGTTCGAGCCCGAGGCGGATGTCTCCGTAGCACCTCCCGACGAACCGTTCGAGATGATCACGGTTCGCAAGGAGTTTCAGCCCAAAGTCCTGCCGGTGCCGGTAGGCTCGACCGTGAGCTTTCCGAACCAAGATCCGATCCTTCACAATGTCTTCTCCGTCAGCGGACGAAATCGATTCGATCTGGGGCTTTACCGCGGCGGGGACGCTGAAGAGAAACGATTCGAGCATCCTGGAGTCGTGCGCGTGTTCTGCAACGTCCACCATGCCATGGTCGCTTACGTGGCGGTACTCGAAACACCCTTCTTCTCTCGCCTCGGACGTGACGGATCCTTCCGGTTGGCCGATGTTCCACCGGGTCCGGGTCGCCTGACAGTCTGGCACCACCGCGCCGAACCGAAGACGCTCGACGTCTCTCTGCCACTCGACGCCCCGCTGCTGCTGGACCTTCAGTTGACCAAGGATCAGATTCCGCGCCATCGCAACAAGTTCGGCAAGCCCTATACGAGGAAGCGACGTGGCAAAGCCTATTGAACCGAAGAAGCGTGACCCACGAGGAGGACTAGGCCTCGGGCTCCGTTTTGCCCTCTTCTCCGCTCTGCTCGTGGTCGCATCCGTGGCCGTTGCTGTCGGTGTCACCCACTGGATCGGCAGCGTAGTTTGTTTCCAAGAGGTAAGCGCCGACCTGGAACGTGCGGTCAACGTACAGTCCAAAGCGGGCCAAGATCTCTTGGAGCAGCTCTACCTTCGGTCTTTGACCGTTTCCGATAATCCGAACTTCGTGGCCTACGTGGCGGAAGCCATGGAGACCAATAGTCCCCTGTCTCTGATCGATCAGCTCGACGAGCGGCAGCGCGACCTCGGCTTCACGTTCGCGATCGTCCTCGATCCCGATGGTCTTGTCATCGCACGGACCGACCAGCAGGGAGGCGACGATGACTTGTCCGACGAGGCGATCTATCGCGTCCCGGTCGAGAGTGGCGAGTACGTCTCCGAAGGCATCTGGGCCAACGGTGACAAGCTCTACCACTCCGTCCTGGTGCCCTTGGGCATCTCGGGTCTCCTGGAGGGATTCCTGATCACCGCCTACGAGGTCGACGACGAGACCGCTGGAGATCTTCAGAAGCTGACGGGAACCGAAGTCACCTTCCTGGCACTGCCCGGGGCGGGCCAAGCCGTACCGGTCGGGACCTCCCTCTCGGCCAACGGGTCGGAAATGTTGCGCTCCATGGCGGCCGAGAGTATCGACTTCGCGTCGGAAGACGGTTCCGTCTCCGAAATGGAGCTGGATCGAGGCCGATGGCTCGTCAAGAGCGTACCCGTCCGGGACGTGAGCGGCGAAATCGTCGGGGCGCTGGTGAATCTGGGATCCATCGATCAGGCCTTCGCACCTTTCAACCGCATCAATCGTACGATGATCTGGGCCGGTTTGGGCGTATTGGCCATCGCCCTTGCGCTGTCTTTCCTGCTCCCGAGACGCCTCCTCGAGCCGTTGCGCAGACTGGCGAGAGCATCAGCGGCGGCAGCGTCCGGCGACTACACACAATCGGTACGAGGTCAGGATCGGAACGACGAGATCGGCCTCCTGGCCCGAGCGTTCGATCATCTGCTGGCGGAGCTTCGCGAGAAACGAGACATGCAGGTCTATCTCACGGAGTTGACCCGCACTTTGCCCGACCAAGATGCCGAGGCCTCGGACGAAGTGCCGGCCAGCCGCAAGACGGTGACCCTACTCGGTATCGAGCTGCGTGGTTGGTATGGAGAGAAGCCAGATGCCACTCGGCCTCAGGAGATCATGGGCCGTCTCTCCGGAGACCTACGACATCTCACCCGGGCCGTGTTGCAACAAGGCGGCGCCATCGAGACCGCTGGCGGCAGCCGAATCCTCGCGAGTTTCGAAGGTGCGGTGCGTAGCGAACGCGCGCTGGGCGCGGCGGCCAAAGTGCTGAGCCTGCCACTCGACTTCTCGGTCGCCGTGGCGATGGCCGCCGGAAGCACCGTGTCGGGAACGATCACCTGGCACAACAAGCCGAGCTATACCGTCGCAGGACCGACGCTCGATCTTCTGGAGGCCTTGCTGCGGGTCAGCCCAGACAGCACGCTCCTGGTCGCCGAGTCCTGCCACGACGACGTGCGCGAGCCCATGAAGCTCGCCAACCTCAATCCGAAGAACCATCGCTCGTCGGTCTCCGATGAGATGTTCTGGGCCCTCGATCGCGCCCAAGCCGCTCGCCTCGACATCCCGGAGCTCGACGCCACGGTCGATCTCTCGACCCTGCGCGAGACCGCCATTCAGACCGGTGGTCGTACCGGCGCGGTCACCCTGGGCGTGTTGGGGCCAGGCAGCGTTCTGGCAGAGCGGTTCGAGATCCTGACACAACTGGGCGCGGGCGGGATGGGCGTGGTCTACAAGGCTCGCGATCGCAAGCTCGACGAGCTCGTGGCACTGAAGATGCTGCGCCATGACGTATTCGACGAGCCGTCGGGCCTCGACCGCCTGAAAGACGAGCTTCGCCTGGCAAGGAAGATCGCCCACCCCAATGTGTTACGGACCTTCGACTTCGGTGAGGCCGATGGCTTCCCTTTCATCTCCATGGAATTCGTTCGAGGCGTCACGCTGAAGCGGCTGCTGGAAGAGAGCGGCAGACTTCCTCTCTCCGCCGGTCTGCATATGGCCCGTCAGCTCTGCCGAGGTCTGGCGGCTGCCCATTCTCAAGGGGTCCTGCATCGCGACATCAAGCCGGAAAACGTCATTCTCGACCCCACAGGCAACCTCAAGCTGATGGACTTCGGTATCGCCCAACCGATCCGCGGCAAGACCCAGTCGACCCAAGACACGGGCGGTCTGGTCGGAACTCCCTTTTACCTGGCACCCGAGCAGCTACAAGGCAAAGAGCCCGACGTCCGCGCCGATATCTACGCCTGTGGCGTTGCGTTCTACGAGATCTTCACCGGTGTCCTGCCGTTTCCGCGGGACAAGAATCTCATGCAGCTACTGCAACACAAGCTGCAGGAAGATCCGCCCCCGCCGAGCGTTCACTGGCCGGAGATCCCGAAGGATCTGGAGCGCATCATTCAGCGCAGCCTGGCCCGAGACCGCGACGACCGCTTCGATGTCGTCGACTCGCTGCTGACGGATCTGGAGACCCTTCGGGCCTGACGCTGCCTAGGCGCTCAACGGGCGCAGATCGCCCAACAAGGTCGGGATCAGCTCGCTGACCGTCGGGTGGATGTGGACCGCACGCTGGATCGTGGTGTAGGGGGCGTCTGCGTACATGACGTCGAGCAGACAGTGAACGACCTCGTCGGCCTCGATTCCGAGAAGAGCAGCTCCGAGAATGCGCTTCGTGCCGGCATCGACGAGGACCTTCATGAAGCCCTGGGTTTCACCACGTTCCTTTGCGCGTCCTACCCGCTGCATCTTCATGCGACCCATCAGGACGTCACGACCCGACTCACGCCCTTGCCCCTCGGTCATGCCGATCCGAGCCAACGGCGGGTCGACGAACAGGCCATAGCAGAGAATCCGATCGCCGACGCTGCGGGGATCATCATCGAGCAGATTCGCCGCTGCGATCTCGTAGTCGTTGTAGGTCGTATGGGTGAACGCTCCACGGCCGTTGACCTCACCGAGTGCCCAGACGTGATCGAGATTGGTGCGCAGGTTTTCGTCGACCGGGATCAGCCCGCGCTCGTCGAGCCGCAAGCCGGCGGCATCGGCGTTCAGATCGTGGGTGTTGGGCAACCGTCCGGTGGCGAACAAGACGTGACTCCCCACGACGGTCGGTGCGCCCTCTCCACAGTCGACACCGACCTGGACTCCGTTCGCGGACTTGGACACTTGGATACAGTCGGCGCTGAGGCGCAGGTCGATCCCCTCTCCCGTGAGGATCTCCTGGATCGCCTGGGAGACGTCGGGATCCTCACGAACCAGCAGTCGCGAGTTGCGATCGATCACTGTGACCCGGCTACCGAATCGTCGGAACATCTGGGCAAACTCGAGCCCTACGTAGCTGCCGCCGACTACCACCAGGTGCTCCGGCAAGAAACTCACCTCTAGCATCGAGCTACTGGTGAAGTACTCGATATCGTCGATTCCCGGCACCTCGGGCACACGAGGTCTGGCACCGACGTTGACGAAGATCCTGTCGGCTCGCACGCGGCGCCGTCCGTTGGGCGCCTCGATCTCGATCGAATGTGGATCCGAGAACCGCGCGTGGCCCTCGAGCACGGTCAGGCCTTCGGTGCTTCGCAGCCATTTCTCCACCCCGCCGCTAGATTCTTGGATGATCTTCTGCGTGCGCTGTCGCACCGCCCGCATGTCCATTCGGACCTCTCCATCCAACATCACACCGAAGTCAGCGGCTCGCCGGGCCACATGCGCCGCACGGGCGCAGGCCACCAGAGCCTTCGTCGGGATACAGCCATAGTTCACACAGGTGCCGCCGAAGCGTTTTCGCTCGACGATGGCCGTACGTAGGCCGGCCTGCGCCAAACGAACGGCCAGTGATGGTCCGGCCTGGCCCGTACCGATAATCAGGGCGTCGAACGTCGTCTCGGTCGTCATGGTGTCTTCACTTGTCGGTCGTTCACGCTGCAGTACGGAGGTGGGAACGCTGAGGATCTGTAGTTGCCGGGCTCAAGATGAACCTACAGGAACAGTAGGTCGGGCGACTGCGGTAGGGTCGGAACGAATCAATCGTTCATAGGAGGAGCGGGAATGCCCCCCCAGGATAGCGACGGACGTCCGGAACTCGACCCCGAGTCCGAGACACGAGAAGCGCCCGGAACACCGCAAGACGCGCCTACGGTGGCGCTACCCAAAGCCCAACGGCTCGCCGGCGATCTGGTGGGGAGAAAGATCGGCGCCATCCGGCTGGTCGACGTGCTCGGCGAAGGTGGCATGGGCAAGGTCTATCTCGGATACGACGAGAGGCTCGAGCGAAAAGTAGCCGTCAAGTGTATTCGCTCGCGTAGCGCACAAAGTCGCGAAATGCGGGCTCGATTCCTGCGCGAAGCACGCCTCCTTTCTCTCCTCAAACACCCGAACATCTGCCAGATCTATGACTATGTAGAGGGCGACGGCGCCGACTTCCTGATCTTGGAGCTGATCGAGGGAAAGAACCTCAAAGATCTGATTCGGGACGGGATCGATCCGGATCGACAGCTGGACATTGCGATACCGCTGGCGGAAGCACTAGCAGCAGCTCATGCCCGCGGCGTCGTACATCGAGACCTCAAGCCGGCCAACGTGATGGTCACGGACAGCGGAGAGCTCAAGATCCTCGACTTCGGGATCGCCCGCGCCATGACGGGCGATGGGTCCGACAACACGCCGGCCCCCGCCGGCGAGGTGCGACCTCATCCCGCCTTCGCTGCCCGGGACACCGCGGCACCCGGCGAGACTCAGCCGATGTCGGCCCTCGAAGCCGGAGTCCGAACCGAAACCGGCTCGATGGTGGGAACGCCGCAATACATGAGTCCAGAGCAGGCGCGTAGCGAGCCTGCAACACCGGCCAGCGACGTCTACTCCTTGGGTCTGGTACTGCAAGAGATGATGACAGGAGCGGCGCCCTACAACCCGCGAGTCTCCCCCGCACTTCTCTACTCTCTCGTTGCCGAAGGTAAGGTGGTCAAGATCGAAGGGCTGCCGGGCGATCGGACAGCGCTGATCGAACGACTCGAGTCGCTCGACCCCAGTGACCGCCCGACGGCCTCGGAAGCCGCAGAAGCGCTGCGATCGATCCGCGACGCACCAGCGCGTCGCCGCCTGCAACGGCTGAAGCTCGCAGCGGTTGCCGCCTTGATCGTGGTCACCGCCATCATGACCTTCCAGGCGATTCGCATCCGGCAAGAGGCTCGGGAAGTTCGCCGGCACGCTGAAAACCTCGAACGCGTCCTGGACTTCATGATGTCGATCTTCGCGGTCTCCGACCCCAGCGAAGCGCGAGGCAACACGATCACCGCCCGAGAGATCTTGGATCGAGGCGCGAAAGAGATCACCGGTGAGCTCGAGGATCAGCCCCAGGTGCGGGCACGGGTGCTCGACAGTATCGGTGTGATCTATCACAACCTGGGACTGTTCGACCAAGCCGAGCCACTGGTCCTCGAAGCTCTCGAAACCCGCAGAGATGGCGACGACCCAGCTGCTCTGGCAGATTCATGGCAGCACATGGCTGACGTTCATGCTTCACGAGGCCGATTCGAGGAAGCCGGCGAAGCGGCAGATGAAGCGCTGGCGATCCGTCGTCAGGTATTCGGCGAGAATCACTCGTCGACGGCCGACAGTCTGCAGCAGAGCTCTACCGTCCGGGCCAAACGCGGAGACTTCGAGGCGGCCGAGGGCCTGCTGCAGCAGGCCCTCGCCATCCAGCGCGACCTGGACGACCGCGAAGGCCTGGCGAATTCGCTCTATCTGCTGGCCGAGCTCTACGATCAGCAGGGCAAGGTCGAGGAGGCGGAGGGTCACCATCGGCAGGCTCTGGCGATGCTGGAGGAGCTGCACGGCACCGACCATCCCGATCTGATCGACTCACTCAACGGGCTGGCGATCACGGTCGAGCAACAGGGGCGCTTCGACGAAGCCGAAGAGCTCTATCTCCGGGCGCTCGATCTCAGTCGCCAGATGCTCGGGCCAGACCACTCCAACGCCGGACGGATTCTGTCGAACCTGGCCCTGGTCTACCTTCGCCAAGAACGCCTCGACGAAGCCGAGCCCATCTTCCTGGAAGCGCTCGCGATTCATCGCAAGTCGCTGGGCGACGGACATCCTCAGATCGGCAATCTGCATGGCAACCTCGGCGCGCTCTATGCGAAGCAAGGACAGCCTGCGCGTGCCGAAGCCAGCTACCGCAAGGCACTCGGTATCTTCCGCGAAGCTCTGGGACCCGAGCATCCAGCAGTCGCTGCGTGCCTAGGAGGGGTCGGTAACTCTCTGGCGACCCGGCGCCGCTGGCTCGAAGCCGAGGAACACTTCGAACGCGCCCTAGATCTCTTCGGCCAGGCGATCGGGGAAGATCATCCCGACTACGCCCGCACGTTGGACAACCTGGCGAAGATCTACCGCCAGACAGATCGACTGGCAGAGGCGGAAGATGCTGCACGAAAGGCGTACGACCTCTCGGTCCAGACGTTCGGTGCCGAGCACCATGAAACGGCTCACTATCTCGGTACCTTGGGCGACGTCCGTAGGCGCCGGGGCGACCACGGGGCTGCCCAGGCCGACCTCGAGCGATCGCGAGATCTGGTGGTGGAAGCGCTCGGCCCGGACAACCCCAGGTATGGCTCGGCCTTGCTCAAGCTGGCGAACCTCTACCGCGACCGGGGCGACGTCGATGCAGCGGAGTCGGCCTACGAAACCGTCGACAGGATTCTCGACAGCACGGTCGGGCCGGACCATCCCGCTTGGATCCGGTTCCTGGAAGATCGCGCGGAGCTCCTGCGCGAAACCGGCCGGCGGGAGGAGGCCAAAGAGCTGCTGTGGCAGGCACAGCGGATAGCGCTTGCTGCCGGCGTGGAGTGGCCCGGATGAGTCGACGGGGGTCCCCCGCATACCCCACCACCGGAGGCTGTGTGGCGCATTGACTCGGTCGCTGTAGAGCTCGAGGGTCCACCCGCCCTCCTGCGGGTCGCTGTAGCCGAGCTGGAAGGCTGGACCTGGTCCCTCGATGGCATAACCAGGGTCGACCCGAAACCTCCGCTCTCGGCGGCTTCCAGATGCCAGTTCCGCCGGGTCACCACCACATCGAGCTGCGCTACCCGACACCGGATTCGAGATCGGGCTGTGCATCGCCGGTGCCACGGTACTCCTGCTGCTGGCTACTCTTGCCCCCTGCGCCTAGCGTGTGCCAGCGAAGAAGTCTCGAAACCTCGGTGAAAAGATCTCCGCCGCCGGTTCGAGGTCCGGGTTCGCGTCACGACACGCAAGGATGTCCTCGATCGCCTGGGAGCGAAGGGAGTACTCGCTCTCGCCACCCATCAGGAAGAGACGGTATCGAGCAGCGGCCCGCAGCAGCAGTACCTGAGCTTGCGTGGATTTTCGACCGTAGGAGGTGGACGCGAGGATATCGGCCGTGCGCTGATAGTCCCCCGCGAGAAACGCCGAGGCCGCGTCGCGCAGAGGCTTCGGTGGACGGCGTGACCTCGGCGCGGGCGGCGGAGGCGTGACCGCGGGCTGCCGAACCTCACCCGGCTGTCCTTCATCCACGTCCTTCTCCAAAGACCCGGAGGTCTGTTCGCCAGGTGACTCTGCGGGCGGTGCGGGCTCTGGAGGTGGCGGAGGCGGCGGGGGTGGTGGGGGTGGCGGGGGTGGGGGATTCCGCTCCCTCTCGATCGCATCGAACTCTGCCCGAACTGCCTCGACGTAGGCCTCGAATTGCTCTCCGGCCTTGCCCGCTAGAGTGCCCGCATCTGAGTAGTTCCGATCCGAAGAGGCTCGTTCGAAGGCATCCTGGGCGTACTTGAGGTACCGCTTCCCCGAGTCCAACCTCCCGGTCAATGCGACGCGTCGTTCCATGACCGACGGATAGTCCGGGTGACTCGCGAGTTGCTCGGCGCGCTCCAACGAGGACTGCGCAACCGCCAGCTGATCGGCCGCCGCCTGCCGCGCTGCTTGCGCCATCGCGGCAGCCGGCAGGAGCAGACCGAGAAACAGCCAAGACACAAGACACTTCATCCTCCGGTCCTCATCGCCACCCCATGAGACGGAAGTAATCTTCCACACTCAGCTCGGAAAAGCCTGCCCGCAACTCCGCCGTCTGTTGTGACATGACTTCGACTTGCAGTGTCTGCTGGTCGCCGTCGGGAGAGGCCATGATGATCGTGTAGGGCCCCGGCGCCAGGCTATATCGAGCCGGGGTATGCCTAAACCGTAGAGGAACCTCTTCGCCGAGGGAGTCCGAGATCCGCACGATCTCGCCCCAGGGAGTGGCGTCGAGCAGAAGCCATCCTGGTTCCGCTGCCGCTGGAGGCGAGTCCACCTGTGGGACGGGATCCGGCGAGCCACCGAGACCCACCAACCTTCCCAGATCGATACCCGCCGCGATCGAATAGCCGATGGCGAAAACCAGCACTGCGATCACGGAAGCTCCGACCAGAACCAACTTCCCGCCGCTTCGCCCCGAGGACCGACCCTGTCGCCGCGGCCGATTCCTTCCACGCCTACGCCCCCGCCGGGCGCGAGGCGAGCGCTCGACGAACGGCGGCGACGGAGCACCGCCGAACCCCATCTCATCGACAGACGCGGCCGCCTCGGGGCGGACAGGAGCTGGAGTGGGCGCCGGGACCGGTTCGGGCTCATCGGACGCGCTCTCCTCGGGCGGCGATACGGGCGCAGAAACGCTGTCGGAACTCGAGTCGGTGGCTGCTGTCGCGGAGTCCGAGTCATAGGTATCCTGCCCCTCGGGCACCGCCTCTGCCGTTTCGTGGACCTCGGCTGACGAGACGGACCTGACCGCATCTGACGATGGCGGAAGGACGGATTCCGTCGGCTCGCCCCCCGAAGGACTCGCATCGTGGGAACGACTCGGCGTCGACTCCTCTGCTGCAGTATCTCTCGATCCAGCCGGGCGATGGCCTTCACCCACACTTCCCTCGAAAGACCGACGCTTCTGTTCCTCGATCTGTGCCATCGGCATCGTGGCCGTCGCCGGCAGCCCTTCCGCCAGAAGCTGCGTCGCCTCATCCGCGAACGACGGCCCTGGTTTCGGATCGGACTTCTCAGCATCCCCATCTCGGAACCGGTTGAGCAGCTCGGGGGTCAAAGGCCGAGTTTTCTCGTTGTCCAGATCGGCGCTCAGTCTGCTGTCAACTTGATCGAGATCGAGTCGTTCTGTCGAGGCAGGACCGCCGGGAACCTGGCTGAGAGGCTCCATGTGCTGCGTCGCCATCGCGTCATCCGACGATGCCGGGGACCCCAGTCCTCGGAGCTGTTCGAAGGTCACCTGCACGGTCTCCGTTCCCGATGCATCTCTCACGTCATCCGCACCAAGAGAAGACAACATCACGGTTTGGGCGCCTGCTTGCAGCTGGGATTCGGAATCGGAGACCCCGGACTCGAGATCTGATCCAACCGCTTGGGTTTGGTGAGACTTCGACTCCTCGACCTGGATCTTCAAGCATGCCTCCAACGAGGCCAGCAGCATCAGGCCCATAGAGTGATCCGGCCGTACCTTGAGTACCTGTCGAACCTTGTCGCGGGCTGCCAGGAATTCCTCGTCTCGGGCCAGGGCACGCGCCTCACCGAGCCAGGATTCCAGACGTGACTCGTCCACTTCCATCGCCGATATCGATCGTGTACTCGGTGCCGCCGAATCCGACCCAGCCGCCGAGGGTCCGCGTACATCCACGGTTGGCGACTGGGCCGGCTCCCCAATGGCGACTGAGCTCGGAGACTCGCCATGCTTCGTATGGCCCCGTGCCGGGTCGATCCAGCGATCGAGCTCGGTGACTTCGAACGCGGGCAAGGTCTCCTGAATCCCAGCCAGCTCGCTTTCGAACACGTCAGAGGACGGGCGCTGCTCGGGATCCTTGGAAAGTGCAGACAAGACGAGACGTCGCAGCGGTGTAGGGACTCGTTCCTCTGGATCTGAGTCGGCAAAGGCCATTGGCGGCCGAAAGAGGTGGCCCGCGATGAGGGACGACGCCGTGTCTCCGGTGATCGGATACCGACCTGTCAAGATCTCGTAGGCCGTCAGACCCAAGACATAGACGTCCCCGGGTGCCGACCAACGACCTGCAGCCTCGAACAGCTCGGGCGCGGTGTATCGCAAGCGCCCCAGAAACAGGCCAGCTGCGGTCAATGCCGCCTCCTCTTGCCAATCCTTCGCCAAGCCCAGGTCGGCCACGATCAGCTGGGGCTCACCATTCCGACGACGCCCCACCAACATTCCTTCCGGTGCGAGATCTCCGACGGTTCGATCTCGGCTATGAAGAAAGGCCATCGCCCCGGCAGCCTGGCGAAGCAGCTCGACCGCCAGAGAGACCGACGGACGCGACGTCCCCGTGAAGCGCCGCAACGTCACGCCTTCGTGGTCTTCTCGCACGAGGCACGCCCGTCCCTCTTCTCCCACCGCCGCATCGACGAAGCGGGCCACATGATCGTGGCGAAGCTCCATCAGGGGTCTCACGTCCGCGTCCAGGCGCCGTTCCAACGCCTCAGGCTCTCCGGGAGCCGGGCGCAGGACGTCTATACAGCGCAGATCGCCCGTGCCGCGATGACGTGCCCGAAACGTCGTGGAGAGGCCTCCGCGGCGGACCACTTCCAGGATCTCGTAGGCGTCGGCAAGACGCGGGGCGGGCAAGGACTCCGTCATGAAGCCAGATCAAGGTTCGATTCAGTCACTTGCGACGGAATGCCTCGAGCGATACGACTTTACCGCCGGGCTCCTCCGTACCGACCTCACCGTCCTCGACGCCCGTGGTCTCGGCGGCCCGCTGTGCATTTTCGACAGACGAGATGTCTACCTTGCGAAGGATATCGGTCGGAATGCGGCCCGAGCCGGCGGCGTCGCCGAGCTTGTACTCTAGTTGATCTGAGTCCGTGTCCTCGATCTCACCGGTCTCGGCATCGAAACGAAGCATGAAGTGCACCGAAGGATCGAAGAAGGCAGTCACCGCTTCCAGAGGGACCCGGATGCTCTGTGGTATTCCGCCGAACCGCAGTGTCACGTCGAAGCCTTCCTCGTCTACCTCGAGGTCGCGAAAGTCGTGCTGCAGGACGATCGTCATCTCCTCCGGATGCTTGGTTCTCAGCCCATCCGAGAGTCCGACGCCGCGATGGAGAGTGCGGAACGAGATATAGAAGTGATGCTCCCCAGGAAGTCCCAGGTCAGCCACCTGCTCGAGCGCGCTCCGCACGACCTGACGGAGCGCCTCCTGCACCAGTCGCGTGTACTCGATTGCAGGTTCTTCGGGCGGAGATGAATCCCCGGAGGAGGTGTCGAACGAATCACTCATCTGAAACGCGGGCTCGAGAGACGGGCGGTAGGATCCAAGGACGCCGCTCAGCTCTCTGTTGACGGCATGTCAGCCTATCATCGGCCCGCCACGCGACGATCCCAGACCGAGTCACCGTTCACCCCCAGGAGCCATCATGCCTCTCCGCCAGCGTGCATTTTCTACGTCCCGTCGTTCCCTCCTCATCATCCTCACACTCCTCCTCAGTCTCTCGATCCCCGGCTGGGCCAGCCAGAGCCAAGGTACGGCCGACTCTGAAGCCGCCGGCATCGCAGCTCGCTCGGTCGAGGCCATGGGCGGCCAGGCTGCCTGGGATGCCGTCCGTTACTTGAGATTCGACTTCTTCGGATTCCGCACCCATCATTGGGATCGCCATGCGGGCCACCATCGCCTCGAAGGCAAGACCCGGGATGGGGACAGCTACGTCATCCTTCTCGACCTGCACAGCCCGGCCGACGCCCGACAGGGCGACGCATGGTTGAACGGCGAGAAACTGAGCGGAGACGACGAGGCCCAACGCCTGGACTATGCATGGAGCGCATGGATCAACGACGTCTATTGGCTGCTGATGCCGCTCAAGCTACGGGACCCGGGTGTACATCTCACCTCCGAAGGGACCGAGGAAATCGACGGTACGAATTACCAGAAGGTGAAGCTGACTTTCGATGGCGTGGGCCTGACTCCCGGCGACACCTACTGGGCCTGGTTCGAACCGAAGACGGGATTGATGCGTCGGTGGGCCTACCATCTGGAGAACTGGGAGGCCGATCGCGAGCCGACAGCCTGGGACTGGCTCGATTGGCAGACCTACGGCGACGTCAAGATGTCGGGCGTCCGGCGCAACGTCGGCGACGGCTCCGAGCGTCCCTTGGCAGACATTGCCATATTCGACGAGCTACCTGGGTCGGTCTTCACATCGCCGGATCCGCTCCCTTGAGCCGAGCCATCGTCGTTCCCGGCGGCTCGTCCGTACTCGGAGGCCGCTCGGGTTCTCCCGGATAGCGACCGCTACCCTCTCATGTCGTTTCTGCCTCGTACTATGGAGTGCGAGGCAAGAAGAACAGCAGTCGCCCGGGTTGTTTCATCACGCCCGCGCGCGCAGCCGCTTCCTCGCCAGGGCCCCAGAAGAAATCCGCCCGGTCGGCTCCGCGGATGGCGCCGCCCGTGTCCTGGGCCAGAACGAATCGTGTGAGCGGACCTTCGACCACACTGCCACCTCCGGCGCTCGGCTTGGGCAGATCGGTGACCAAGAAACCGAATCCACCGGGTGGAAGGAGGCTTTGATCGACGGCGACGCTTCGGCCCGGGGTCACAGGAAAGCCCAGGTTGCCCACCGGCTCGCCGCTGAGGAACCGAAAGAACACGACGCTTTGATTGAAATCGAGCACCCGGCGGATGTGCTCAGGATTCTCGGCGAGCCATTTGCGCAGACTCTGCATCGACATTTGCTGTCTGGGAATGGCACCCTCGTCGATGAGCAGCTTACCGATGGATCGGTACGTCCTGCCGTTGGCCCCTGCGTAGCCCACCCGACGTACCGTTCCGTCGGGATAGCGCAGCCTCCCGCTTCCTTGGATCTCCAGGAAGAAAAGGTCTACCTCGTCCCGGGCCCAGGCAATCTCACGGCCGCGCAAGATCGGATCTTCCCGCAGCGCCGCTCGATCGGGAAACGGCACGAGTCTGCCACCGCGTAGCAATCCCGCGATCCGGCGCCCACGCCAATCGTCGCTCCATTGCCCCAAATCAGCTCGGATCAAGCCGCCGGGAGGTCCATAGATCGGTACGGAGTAGTCCCTACTCCGCCGCGGGGATGCCTCGATCTCGGGTTCGTAGTAGCCGGTGACCAACACTCCCCGTTCGCCGGGACTCGTCCCCGCGCGGCCGACACTCTCCACCACCTCGAAAGTCTGGACCACCCGCGAGGCGAACACCTCGGGGGATGGCTCTTCGTCGAGCCAACCCCGAACCTCCGTCAGCGCGCGGAGCAGTTCCTCCACCGACACCTGACGTTCGCCGTAGGAATAGGATCGCTGCTTCGGTCGCCCGCGCAACCACTGGAGATTGCGATCCAGAGCCACTTGCAGCGAAGTCCAATCGGCCGACGAACCCGGTACATGAGACGCCCGATCGAAAAGCGGCGGAAGGTTCCCAGACGTCACCGGACGGATTGCCGACTGGGCATCGACGACGGCGCTCTTCGCGTCGGAATCAATGACCGGAGGTGGCGTCGCGTCAGGCCCGCAGCCGATGATCGCCGGTACTATCGACAGCCAGGCCAGGCCGCGCGGGACACTAGCCGCGTAGCGCATCGGGAACTGCGAAGCCCATGCGCTCTTTGACGTGCAGGAGCTTGGGCTCTGCGACGGCTCGGGCGCGAGCGGCTCCGATCTCGAGCAGTCGGTCCAACTCTACCGGGTCGTCCATCAACTCGAAGTACCGCTCTCGGATCGGTCGCACCCCTTCGACCACGAACTCCGCCACCCGTTTCTTCAAATCGCCATAGCCTCGCGCGTCGGCAAAATCGGCGAGACATTCATCCGGCGACTTGTCGGTCATCATCCGATAGACCGTCAGTAGATTGTTGACGCCAGCCTTCTCGGGCTCGTCCGAGAAAGCGATCTCGTTGCCCGAGTCGGTCACCGCTCGTTTTATGGTCTTCTCGATCTCCTGATCAGAGTCGGTGAGGCCGACTGCGTGATACCTACCGCCGATCGACTTCGACATCTTCGCGGTGGGGTCGTCGAATCCCATGATCCGGGCACCAACCTCCGCGATACGTGCCTCGGGCAGCACGAACATCTCGCCGAACTGGTGGTTGAAACGTGCGGCGACATTGCGCGCCAGCTCGATGTGCTGTTTCTGATCCTCGCCCACCGGTACTTCGTCCGGGTCGTACAACAGAATATCGACAGCCTGAAGAACGGGATAGGTGAGTAGGCCAGTACCTATACTGTCCTGCTTTCCGCCCTGTCGAGCCGACTTGTCCTTGAACTGCGTCATCTTGTGCAGCCAACCGAGAGGTGTGACGCAATTGAAGAACCAGGCGCCTTCGGCATGGGCACGCACGTGGCTCTGCACGAAGAGCGTGGTTTCCTCCGGGTCGATGCCAGCCGCCAGCAACATGGCGGCACCCCTCCGTACGCTCGCTCGCAATTCCTCAGGATCCTGCGGCACGGTGATCGCGTGCAGATCGACGATACAGATGAAGTTCTCTTTCTCCCCCTGGCCGCGCACCCAATGACGGATGGCGCCCAGGTAGTTGCCCAAATGGAGGTCCCCGGTGGGCTGGATTCCGGAGAAGACACGCTTTCTGGATCGGTGAACTTGCATGTTCGTCGCGAGGCTCGCAGTGTAATCGGCGCGGTGTATGGTCGGAGATCGCGGTGGCGTCCCACCCCCGGGCACGGTGAGAGAGGCTCTAGCGCGTCTTCCGCTCGGCCTGGGAAGGTATCACGGCCGGATCAGATCGGTGTCTGGCACCCGGCCTTGACGCAGCCAATCGAGACGCTCGATCGCGTAGCGGGCCGCCGTCTGCTCTTCCTCGCCATCTGTAGCCAGAACATGCCGCATCAGATCCTGTGCTGACTGTCCCCGACCATGGCGGACGTAGTGCAGGAGCAGGCCCAAAGCTACAGCTGGATCCGCTGCGCGGAGGCGAGCATAGACCAAGCTCAGATCACCAGCCTTCCCCGAGAGCTCGTGAGCATCCAGCAACGCTGCCCAGGCCGGCGCCAGACGAGGTCGAGCCGCCGTTGCCTTGGTCAGATGATGGCGCGCCTCGGCCAGTTTGGAAGGATGGGTAGCCTTGCCGAAGACCAACAAGCTCTGGGCATAGCGAAATGTGAGAAGCGGATCGTCGGGTGCCACCCGGACCGCATCTCCGTACACGGCACGGGCCCGGGACCAGTCGTTCGCCCGCTCGGCCGACAGCCCCAACCCAGCCAGGGCTCGGGCGTTCCGCGGATCCGCGCGCAAGGCCAGATTGAAATGGTCTTGGGCATCCAGGGACCGGCCTTCGATGACCAGCAGCTCGCCGAGCAAGGTCACCAGGTCTCCATACGCCAGAGGCTGCACGGAAATCTTCGAATCTCGCCCGCGGAGCTCGACGACTCTGGGCAACCAGGTCGACATCGGCGGATCGTCGGCCTTCCGCACGAGAGGGTGTAGTACGTGATGGAGCACTTCGGCATCGAGCTCCTCGGGTGTGAGGCCAAAGGTCCCAGCTACCGACTCCCGTGTCATCGACCCGCTGCCTCGAGCCACCATTTGCCAGGCCTGACGACGCCGAATATCGGACCCGAACACCAAGTAGTGAGCAAACGCCCAGACTCGAGCGTAGTAGGTCTGCTGCGACGAGAACTCGTGATACTCCGGAGAGCCGGGATCGAGAGCGGCCAAGCCGGCGATGTCGACATCGGTTCCGAGATCGCGGAGCACTCCGACATGCGATGCCAACGGCCGCCCCAGCTCAGCCCTCAACGTCGAAGGATCGCATGCACGCTGTCCGCCGCAATCACCCTTCGCATCCAGCAAAGCCACGGCCCCGAACAGCTCCGCCATCCCCTCTTCGAGCCACAGAGGAGCCCCGGGTAGTTGGCTGTGCAGCAACGCATGGAGAACCTCGTGTCCGGCGGTGATCAGGCCTTGGTCGGCCGAGACCGTGACGAAATCGGCATGTGGTCCGGGATAGAAGGCACCCGAGAGGAGAGCTGGCTCGCCGTCGTATCGGTGCCGATAGGGCAACTGGCTGCCCTCGTCACGAAACACGTAGACGTGGACCGGTACCGGATTTCGAGACATCAAGGTGGTCGTGCGCTCGACCAGTCGCAGCAGAGCGTTCAGATGTAGCGCCAGAGGGCGCAGACGCTCCTCGGGTACCTGGCTGACGAAGATCAGATCACCCGACTCCGCAAGCCACCACTTCTGGCCCTGGGGAGGCTGCGCTTCAACGGGGGCGCCCAGAAGGCTCGCCACGACGAGAACGGTAATCCAGCCCATGGTCCGCATACGGCGAACCGGTGGGTGGGTGCGTCGTGGGGTCGGGCGTTGCCTCATCACTGCGAGGGCGGCTCTTCCAGGACGCGCCAACGTTTGGCCTTCAGATCGAAACGAGGCAGATCCCCCGGCCCGACCAAGGACACGGGCAGCCGCAATTGAAAGCCGGTACGTAGCGCGTCGGCTATCTGGTCGGCGAGGGTATCGTCGCTCCCTGCCCCCGACAGGGGTTCGACAACGACACGAGCTTCTCTCATCCCTCGCTCGCTCCAGAGATCCACTCGATACTCCGCCACCTCGGCGAAACCGCGCACCACGGCGTCGACCGCTGAGGGATACAGATTGACGCCGCGTATGACCACCATGTCGTCGACACGAGCCAAGATTCCGCCTTCCAGCGCCGGGTCGGCCGTACCCAGATCGGCCGCCGACCGGCGCGACCAACAGACCAAATCTCCGGTGCGATAGCGCAACAACGGCATGCCCTCGCGGCCCAACGTCGTCAGGATCAACTCGCCGCGTTCGCCCGGTGCCACCGGCTGATCCGTCTCCGGGTCGACGACCTCCGCGAGATACGAAGTGCCGATGACGTGCAGGATCCCCGGTACCTGCGGGCTTGGATAGCTCACCGGGCCGACTTCGGTCATGCCGTGGTGATCGTAGACGATCACAGGGTTCTGGCTTGTCGACCAGGCACGCGACAGACGGTCGCGCACCGCCGCGACACTACCGCCGGGCTCACCCGCGACGATGATCTTCCGAACCGGCAGATCCGCTGGACTCAAGCCCTCCTCCTGCGCGGTCTGGGCGAGCCTGAGCGCGTAGGTCGGTGTCGCGCACAGCACGTTGGCCTGGTTCTCCACCAACACCCGGACGCGCGCCTTGCTGGTCATGCCCCCGCCGGGCAGCGTGAGGCAACCGAGCTGCCAGGCCGCTTCGAACGCGGTCCAGAAACCCAGAAACGGCCCGAATGAGAAGGGAAAGAAGATTCGATCCTCGGGCCCCACCCCACAGGCTTGGTACACACGCGCCCAGTTGCCGAGCATCCATCGCCAGCTCTCGGGCGTATCCAGCCACCGTAGCGGCTGTCCGCTGGTGCCGCTGGTGGCGTGTAGCCTCGCGTACCGCTGTGGCTCGAAGGTGAGATTGCTGCCATACGGCGGATGACGTGCTTGGTCGGCGACCAGCTCGTCCTTGGTGGTGAACGGCAAGCGTCGGAATTCGTCCAGCGAGCGGACACCCTCTAACAAGCCGCCGCGTTCCAACCGGGGCCGATAGAAGCGGTTCCCTTCAGCAACCACCTGCAAGAGACTACCGAGCCGCTGGAGTTGCCAGGCCTCCAAGTCGGCACGCGTCAGTGGATTTGGCGGACGATCGCCGAACATACCGGCCTCGGCGTCCGATCTATGGGTCGCTGGTTCCAGGTGCGGCGAGCGGGTCGTCACCGCGGCAGTCTACCGTTCTACGGGCGGCAAGATCTCCACGACGTCCGCCAAGACGCCCGCTGACGTCGACAAGCGATTCTGGCGACCGTACAGAGTCTGCCCGCGAGCGCTCAAGCCGAGAAGCCGGTCGGTCTGTCGAGTGGCATCGAACGCAAAGAAGGCTCGGGGCCGACTGACATAGGTGATGCGGTGGTCGGCCAATATCGCTCCGAGTGGCTTCTGTCCCTCCAGAACCTCCCAACGGGCTGCGGCGTCGAAATGTCGGAGATCGATGCGGATGGCTCCCGCTTCGCGAATCTCCCCGCTGTAGCGACCCACCAGGAGTACCTGTCGCCAGAGGGCACCAGCGCTGCGACGACTCTCCACCCTGCAAAGCTCCAACGGTTCCCGGTGGTGCTTCTCCAACGTAGACGTCATGTCCTGATCGTGGACCAGAAGGCTCCGGTAGGGCTCCGGCATGTCGCCACGATCTCTATCGAAATGGCGAACGGAAACGTCGGGGCGTTGGGCCAGCAGCTCACCCAACGGATAGAGGCCATCGAGCGTGGCAGGTCCACCGCTCGAAGAGGCGTCGAGCACAGGGGAAGAGTCAGCAGGCGAATGCATCGGACAGGCACCCGAATCGGGCAGGCGGGGATCAGAAGGTGACTGGACGGTCATCATGTTCCTGCTTACGGATCTCGAGCGATCCGGTTCGCTGGATCCATCATGTTGCAACGACTCTCACCCACTCTGGCCCGATGTTTACCTCCGTGTTACAGACGCGAGCGGTCCGCCGCGGCCGACCTCTCCCAACATCGAATCCGCCGTCACGACGCTCGCGTTCTGGATCAGACTCGCTGCTGAAAGGTCTTCCAGCTGGCGCGAAATGCTCGCCCGTTCTCTTGGTACAGCTGCCGGACCCAGCGGGCCGCGTCTCGGTCGAGCTGATCGCCCGCCTTCGCAGCGGCGTCGACATGAGCACGGTTGCGCTGGCCTACGAGGGCACAACCCGACGGCGAGTCCGCGAGTAGAGCTCCGATCAGTCCGTGAAGGACGGGCTCTTCCTGGTCAGCGAACCGCTCCTTCATTTCGCGACGGCAGTTTCGCAGCCTACGGATCAGCGAATAGTCACGAAACTCCGGCAAGGAGCTGCGGTGATCACCCTCGCCGAACGTGACGGGCCCCTCGAAAAGACCCAATAGCAAGGCGTGCTTCAACGGCGAGAAGAACGCCACGCCTACGTCGTTGGCGTCGACCCAATCCTTCAAGCCGCTCGATTCGTAGGTGTCGTCCACGACGTTTCGATAGCACTGTACGACGTCGGGTTTCACTCGATCGGCATAGCGCCGGATCTTCTCGCATTTCCAATCCGACAAGCCGATGTACCGAATCTTGCCCTCATCGCGAAACGCGTAGATCAGATCGAGTGCGTCGTCGAGGTACTCACCCTCGGGGCCAAAATCGCAGTGGTGCAAATAGTAGAGGTCGATGACGTCCGTCTTCAGGTTCCGCAGCGATCGCTCGAATTGACGGCGGACCTGAGCCGGGTGGTAGTAGTGTCTGTGATCGCCCGGATCCCAGCCCACCTTGCTGGCAAGAAAAACGTCGTTGCGCGGAACGTCGTCCCAGACCTCCCCGATCAGCTCTTCGGCGACGCCGTCACCGTATACATCCGCTGTATCCCAATGGACGATCCCCTCGCGATGAGCAGCGATCAAGGTACGACGCGTTTCGTCCCGCGTGGCGCCGTACCAGCCCACGGGGCGGCCGTGGACCGTATTGGGTCCACCGTGGGACCAGGTGCCGAGCCCCACAGCAGGGACCTCGACGCCTGTGCGCCCGAATCGAACCGTCTTCATTTGCTGCTCGCCTTGTTCAGGAATCTGAGCCGGTAGCCGTCCATCCCTCTTCCTACCAGGTGCCCTACGTGGAGAAGATCTTGATCGGGGGGCCGCCACCGCAACATTTGACTTCGAGTTTGACCGCGAAGAAGCTCGGCGACATCCTGCGGATCTTATCGCGAAGCCGTTCCCGGCCCAAACCTACCTACGCCCGTCCATCGGCTCGTTTCGACGGACGCTTCTCGCCTGCCACGAACCACGCCACGGTGCGCGCGAGCCCGTCGTCCAGCTCCACCGCAGGCTGATAGCCCAGTCCATCGGCAACCTGGGTGAGGTCGGCCAAAGAGTGCCTCACGTCCCCCGGGCGCGGCGGGCCGTGCTCCGGCTCCGGCGCGTCGCCGGTGGCTGCCCGTACCACGGCGGCGAGCTCCAGCAACGTGACACGCCTCCCCCCGGCCACGTTGTAGGAGCGGCCACACGACTGGCTGGGTGCTACGGCCGCCAGCAAGTTCGCGGCCACGGCATCGCCTACCCAGGTGAAGTCCCGACTCTGCTTTCCATCGCCGTGAATGATCGGGGCTCGATGCGCGAGGCAGGCATCGACGAATCGGGGAATCACCGCGGCGTACGGGCCGTCCGGTCGCTGACGTGGTCCATAGACGTTGAAGTATCGGAGCCCGACCGTCTCCATCCCGAAAGCGCGATGGAATACGTCCGCCAGTTGCTCGTCCATCGCCTTCGAGGCGGCATACGGCGAGAGAACTTTTCCTTCCTCGCCTTCCCGTTTCGGCAGGGTCGCAGAGTCACCGTAGACGCTCGACGAAGATGCGTACACGAATCGGCGTATTTCGGCGTCGCGAGCTGCGGCCAGAAGATTGGCGGTACCCGCGACATTCACCGCGATCGACGTCGCGGGATCTTTCATCGAACGGGGTACCGAGCCGAGCGCGGCCTGATGGAAGACCAGGTCGGTGCCGTCGCAGGCCCGTCGACAGGCCTCCGGGTCCCGCAGGTCGGCCTCGACAACCTCCAGGTCGTCGTCCGCGATCTCGGACAGGCTGGAACGCAAGCCGGTCGAAAAGTCGTCGAATACGCGTACCGAGGCGCCCAACTCCAGAAGTCGCTCCGATAGATGAGAGCCGATGAAACCGGCACCGCCGGTGACCAGGACTCTGCGACCACGGAATCTCTCTTCGAGCGGCAGCAGATGGGTACCGCGGGTGTCGGAGTCTTGCCGGTCCACCTCGTTGCGAACTGAAGTCATCACTCGGAAAGGATATGCCAACGCGCAGCGGATCGACGGCTCCGCGGGCCGGCGAGTCGTATTTCCTCGCCGCGCCTCATTCCAGGAACGACAACAGCCCCTCTTCTCCCACGACCTCGACTCCGAGCTTCTTCGCTTTGTCGAGCTTCGACCCGGCGTCCGCACCGGCGATCAGCATGTCGGTGTTCTTCGAAACCGAACCCGTGACACGCGCCCCGAGCTCCTCCAACCGTTTCTTGGCTTCGCTCCGTTTCATGCTGCCGAGCACGCCAGTGAGCACGATCGTCTTGCCGGCCACCGGACTGTCCGCCGATGTGGCCTCAGGTTCGGGCTGAGTCAGCTGTAGGCCGTGTTCCCGCATTCTCTCGATGCGTTTGCGGTTGTCGTGGTCTGCGAAGAACGTTACGACACTGTCTGCAACCTTCGGCCCAATCTCGTCGAGTTGCTCGAGTTCGTCGCGATCCGAAGCCATCAGCTTGTCGAGGTGCAGGAAATGATCGGCAAGAATCCGCGCCACCCGTTCTCCCACGAACCGAATACCGATCGCGTGCAGCAAACGCGATAGATCGCGTGACTTGCTCTTCTCGATCTCGCCGAGCAGCTTGTTGGCAGACGTCTCGCCCCAACCTTCCAGCTTTGCCAGATCCTCGGCCTCCAGGCCGTAGAGACCGGTCCAGTCGCTTACCAACTTCTGCGCCAGCAGCTGTTCCACCAGCTTCTCCCCCAAGCCCTCGATGTCCATCGCACTCCGGGAGACGAAGTGTTGGATCGACTGAGATGCAACCGCCGGACACCCTGGATTGATGCAGCGATGAGCAACTTCACCTTCTAGTTGCACCACCTCGTGTCCGCAGCGTGGACACATGGCAGGCATCATCCATGGTTTTGAGCCTTCGGGCCGCTCTTCGCCGACCACGCGCACCACCTTGGGAATGATGTCTCCTCCCTTCTCCAACACCACCGTGTCACCGATCCGTACATCCTTGCGCGAAAGGTCCTCGTAGTTGTGCAAAGTCGCACGTTGCACGGTGGTGCCGGCCAGCTGTACGGACTCCAGCTCGGCCACGGGGGTCAGAGTACCGGTGCGCCCAACCTGGACGACAATGTCTCGAACCCGGGTTCTGGCTTGCTCGGCGGCGTACTTGTACGCCACGGCCCAGCGTGGTGCCTTGCCTGTACGTCCCAGCTCGTCCTGGAGGTCGAGTCGGTCGACCTTCACCACGACGCCGTCCGTTTCGAACGGCAGCTCCTGCCGATCCTCGCGCCACTCCTCGATGTAGCTCCGGACGTCGTCCAAAGACGCGCATCGCCTCCATGTGGGCTGGGTGGGAAGACCGAGTTGAGACAGCCTGTCGAGCACGTCGCTCTGATGGCTCGCATTCAGGACTGTAGGATCGGTGCACTGAAATACCGCGACTTCGAGATGGCGTCTCGCAACCTCTTTGCTGTCCTGGAGGCGGATCGTTCCGGCTGTGGTGTTGCGGGGGTTGGCGTACAGCGGCTCGCCTCGCTCTCCACGTTCTCGATTGATGCGATCGAAGACCTTCTTGGGCATGTAGATCTCGCCACGCACCAACAGACGCGGTGGGAGGTCTCCTTCGTACTCTCCGGTCTGCCCCAGCCGTAGCGGGAGCGTACGGATCGTGCGAACGTTCATCGTGACGTCATCGCCGATCTCGCCGTTCCCTCGGGTCACGGCTTGGCTCAGGACACCATCTTCGTAAAGGATCGAGATCGAGACCCCATCGATCTTGAGTTCTGCGACGTAGGCGAGCAACCGAGCTGCGTCGACCTCGTCGAGTCGCTTACTGATTCGCTTCTCCCAGTCGCTCAGCTCATCATCGTCGTAGGTATTGGCCAGCGACAGCATGGGTGGATCGTGCTCGACCTGCTCGAATCCCTCCAACGGCTCACCCCCGACGCGCTGAGTCGGACTGTCCGGACGCTGCAACTCGGGATGTGACGTCTCCAGCTCGGTGAGCTCTTGCAACAGCTCGTCGAACTCACGGTCGGTGATCTCCGGCCGATTCTCGACGTAGTAGAGCCGATTGTGCCGCTCCAACTGCTCCCGAAGTCGTGTGGCACGACCTTCGAAGTCCGGCTTCCCGGTCATGACGTTTCTCCGGGCCGCAGGCCCGAGATCGAAACACCGTCGATGCCACCCGCGGCGCTACTGGCCCCACCGGACCTGGACAATCGCTTCGGTGTCGCTGCGCAGGTCCTCGAGTCGCACATACACACCACAGATCTCCTCACTCTCTTCTCCTTCTCGCAGCCGCAGCTGCTCGGCAGTGTCCAGGCAGCGAACCAGGATCGCAGCCTGATCGTTCTGGAATCGGCCTTGGTAGAGCAGCCCGGCCTTGCCGCCCGCCGCGATCCGATTCATGGTCCGGGTCAAGAACAACGTCTGGGGACTCTGGGCGTAGTCCCCGAGGCGAAGCTGCCACATCAGAAAAAATAGTGCGCCGATCCCAAGCAAGCCGATCAGCACGATATAGAGGTACTTCTTCATCGATGGCGAGAGTCTACAATTGGCTGATCGTGTCTCGTAGCCAACGCCAGACCTCGTCGAGACAGAAAACTCTTCTCGACTCGATGCCGAAGGGTAATCCGGCAGGAAACCAGGTCCGCTCGTCCAGGGTCGAGTCGCCGGCCGACGAGCCAGCAACCCTGGATGGCGTGGTGGACCGGATCGTCTTCGCAAATCCCGAGTCCGGCTGGAGTGTGCTCCGCCTGACGGTCCGCGGCAAGGGAGAGATCACAGCCGTCGGCCATCTGGCGACGGCACAGCCTGGCGAGACGCTGCAACTACGCGGCCGCTGGGTAAAAGACAAGAAATTCGGACGGCAGTTCCGCGTCGAGTCGTTCGAGAGCGTGCGCCCGGCAACATTCATAGGCATCGAACGCTACCTGTCGTCGGGCTTGATCCAGGGCATCGGCAAGACCATGGCGAAACGCCTAGTCCACGAATTCGGCCTCGACACTCTGGACATCATCGAGAACGAGCCGGAACGTCTACAGGAGGTCGAAGGGATCGGTGCCGTCCGGTCTTCCCGCATCCGAAAGGCCTGGGAGGCTCAACGCGGCGTCCGCGACATCATGGTTTTCCTACAGAGCCACGGTGTCACCACCGCTTACGCCACGAAGATCCAGAAACGCTACGGCGAAGAGGCGATGGGGGTGGTTCGGAGAACACCGCACCGCCTGGCCCAAGACATCTTCGGCATCGGTTTCAAGACCGCGGATCGCATCGCGCGAGATGTCGGCGTGCTTCCCGACGCGCCGGAGCGTTTGCGAGCAGGACTACTCCACACACTTCGCCAAGGGCGCGACCGAGGCCACGTATTCCAGTGGCGAGGGGACCTACTGGACTCGACCCAGGAGCTGCTCGAGATGGCGGACGGCGACATCTCGCCGGCACGGATCGAGGAGGCAGTGGAAGAGCTGGTAGCCCAAGACGAGATTGTGATCGTCGATCTGCAACGCTGGCAGATGCGGCAAGGCCCGGCGAGCCCACGCACCGATGTCGCCGTCTATCTCCGCGCTTTGGAACGTGCCGAGAGCCACGTCGCCGGAGCGCTGCGGCACCTGACGGGACAGAGCGAGCTGCCGCTGCGCATCGACGTCGAGAAAGCTCTGGATTGGTACGAGACCTTTGCCGGTATCGAGCTCGCACCGAGCCAGCGGGTGGCGCTCGAGAGAGCTCTCCTCACCAAGGTTCTGGTGATCACCGGCGGCCCGGGAACAGGCAAGACCACACTCGTACGAGGGCTGGTGGAAATCCTGCGTCGCAAAGAACAGCGCATCATGCTCGCGGCTCCCACCGGCCGAGCCGCCAAGCGCCTTGCCGAGGCCACCGGATTGGAGGCCAAGACTCTCCATCGTCTCCTGGAGTTCCAACCGCAAACGCGAACCTTCGCTCGCGGAATCACTCAGCCTTTGGCGGCGGACTTGGTGGTCGTGGACGAAGCCTCCATGCTCGACACATCCCTGGCCTCGCACCTTCTGTCAGCGGTTCCCGAAGCGGCCCGACTGGTCCTCGTCGGCGACGTCGACCAGCTTCCCTCCATCGGCCCGGGGCGAATCCTGGCAGACATCATCGAGAGCGAAGTGGTCGAAACCGTGCGGCTGACGGAGATCTTCCGCCAAGCCAGAGCGAGCCTCATCGTGGTCAACGCACACCGAGTGCGCGACGGGCTCGTCCCCCAGGCCGAGACCGAATCCGAAGCCCGCTACGACGGACCGGTGCACAGCACGGTCACTCGCCGAGGTGACGCTCGGAAGAGCCTCGAGGCCGATTTCTTCTTCATCGAACGAGACGATTCCGATGGCGTTCTCGCCACGCTCAAGCATCTGGTCTCGGAACGAATTCCTGGTTCCTTTGGCTTCGATCCCCGCAGCGAGATACAGATCCTCACTCCGATGCGTCGGGGACCGCTGGGTACCGCTCAGCTCAACGGGGAGCTCCAGGCACTCCTCAACCCGGACGGCGAAACCGTGTC
>JALCBJ010000050.1:0-6339 GCA_028066595.1 Thermoanaerobaculia bacterium | reverse complement strand
CTCAGCTCAACGGGGAGCTCCAGGCACTCCTCAACCCGGACGGCGAAACCGTGTCGCGAGCTGGCCGGGTACTGCGCGTCGGGGATCGCGTGATGCAACGGCGCAACAACTACGACTTGAACGTGTACAACGGTGACATCGGTCATATCGTCGGATTCGACCTTCAGGAGCAGCGGGCCAGCGTCGACCTGGACGGCCGCCTCGTGATCTATCCCTTCTCCGACCTCGACGAGCTGTCCCTCGCCTACGCGTGTTCGATCCACAAGAGCCAGGGTAGCGAGTACCCCTGTGTCGTCGTGCCACTTCACACTCAACACTGGGTCCTACTCCAGCGCAACCTCCTCTACACCGCCATCACGCGGGGCAAGCAGCTGGTCGTGGTAGTCGGTAGCCGGAGAGCCCTGGTGCGGGCCACGAGGCATCAACCGACTCACCGACGCCGGACGCTCCTGGTGCAACGGCTTCGGCGGAGCGAGCTCGCCGAGCGGGCGGACTAGAGCACCAAAACTCGCGCTTCCGTGCAGCTATTTCTAGCTCTGGAGTCGCTTGTATTTCCTGTCATCCTGGGTCAGGTCGACCTCAATACCGATGCCGGGGACGTGCGCGCTGCTCGCCAGGCCGGGAGCAAGCCGGCAAGAGCTGAGACGGCGAGCAACAGCAAAGCCATGGCCAGAAAAGTCCGAAGATCGAACGGCGTGACCCCGAATAGCAATGACTTTGTCGAGCGAGACACGAGCAGAGAGAGTCCCAGGCCACAGACCAGTCCGGTCGATGCCAGCAGCATCGAACGGCCGAGGACCCGCCACAAGATTTCGAGATTCGTTTCGCCGAGGGCCATGCGGATACCGATCTCCCGCACCCGCTCGCTCACCGCGTAGGACTGGACCCCGTAGATCCCCAGGACGGCCAGGAACAGCGCGCAGGCCGCAAAGGAGCCGAGAATCTGGAGGGTGAACTTCCTGGGCGATACCGCCTGCTCCACCACGTTGTCGAGAGATTGGTGACTGTGAACCGGTAGCGTCGGATCGTGTGCCCGGATCGCGGTACGAACACCCGGTGCCACCGTGGTCGGCGACAAGGATGTCCGCACCACGAGATCCAGGGTGCCGTCGTCGGGTACCTGCGCCATGGAGAGGTACATCTGCGGCCCCGAGCCCTCCTCCAAGGAACGATGTCGGATGTTGGCGACCACACCGACCACCTCGACCTCTCGCTCACCGATCCGGATACTCCGGCCCAAGGCGTCCTCTCCATGAAACACGGCTTGTGCGGCCGACTCGTTCAGCAGGGCTACCTGCGGCCGATCCGCCTGGTCGTCTCGGCTCAGGCTCCGTCCGCGTAGCAGCTGGATATCCAGTGTCGGAACGTATCCCTCATCGACGATGTGGACGAACATTCCCAAGGTCGGGTTGCCATCATATTCGTAGCCAGGCGCCGAGACGCCCCAGGTGCGGTTGGGACCGAGCGGAGCGGCGTCGGTCAAACCCACGGACACCACACCGGGTACTTGCTCGACTCGATCCGTGAGCTGCGCGAAGTATGCACTCCGCTGCTCCGCTGTCTCGAAGGAACGACTGGAGTTGATCTGCCAGCGGAGAACATCGGTCGTCTGAAAGCCCAGATCGACATCGAGGACGTTCTGGAAGCTGCGCAGCAAGAGTCCGCCGACCACCAGCAGCACGCAGGCCAACGTCACTTCCGCAACGACCAGCGCCGCGCGCAAACGCGTGGCACCCCGGTCTGCGCTCTGGGATCGTCCTTCGGTACGCGTCGACGCGGCCTCGCGCCGGGTCGCTCGAAGTGCCGGTATCAGCCCCACCAGTCCAGTGACCAGCAACGAGAGGAGGGCGGCGAATCCCAACGTGACACCGTCGAGGGTCGCCTTCTGCAGCAGTGGCACGGTCAGTACCGGGCTCGAGGTCACGAAGCGGATGAGGCTCCATGCGATTCCCAGTCCGACGATCGAGCCACAGACCGAGAGGATCAAGCTCTCGAACAGGAGCTGACGGATCAGGCGAAGGCGGGAAGCACCCAGCGCACCGCGAACCGCCATCTCCCGACGTCTTCGGGAGCCCTGGGCCAGCAGAAGATTCGACAGGTTGACGGAAACGATCAGCATCACCGCACCAGCCGCCGCAGACAGCAGAAAGCCGGCAATGCGGAAGGGACCGGCGATCTGGTCCTGCAGGCCTGTAACCACGGCACCCAGCCCCCAACGGCTCGGATCGGCTTCTTCGAGTCGGGCGACGACGGCGTCGAGATCGGCCTGCGAGGCAGCCGCCGTCTGATCCGGATGCAGCCGCCCGATCATGGACAGCGTGTTACCCCATCGGTCGGTCTCGTCAGTGATGGGAAAAGGACTGAGAAAGTCGATGCTCGTGTGCGGCGCGAAGATCGAAGCGAAGTCGAAGGAAGGCGGCAGGACACCCACCACTTCTCGCGGCTCGTCGTTGAGAACGATGGACCGTCCTACGACTCCCGGGTCGGCGCCGAAGCTCCGCGTGAAGAAGCCGTGGCTGAGGATCACCGCCGGCCGGCCGCCCCAAGCGGCTTCCTCTGCTACGAAATTCCGGCCGTGAATGGTCTCGACACCGAGGACCTCGAGGAAATCTCGGGCCACCGGAACCCCCACCAAGCGCTCCGGTTCGCCTCCAGCCGTGAAATTGTAGCTCTGGTGCTCGAAGAACGCGAAATATCCCGTGATCGCCTCGAAGGTGTGGTTCATCACCCGAAAGTCCCGCAGATTGGAAGTCCGGGAGGTCACGCCCGACATGCTGCCAGCTTCGCCGCTATTGGCGACCCAGACCAGGCGCTCGGGCTCTTCGAACGGCAGCTCGCGAAGCAGCAGCGGGTTGAGCAAACTGAAGACGGCCGTGCACGCCCCCGCGCCCAGGCCGATGATCGCGACGGACAGACAGACGAGACTCGCGTTCTTTCGTAGGGCACGAACCGCGTAGAGGAAATCGGTGACGAGTGCGGCCATGTTCATTGCTTCGGTTCCTTTGCCAGGTCGATGGGTAGTCGATCGCGGTCTACCTCTCCAACGAACGAACCGGTTCATGGTTCGGCTCGAGTCCGCAATCACCTCATCCGCCGCCGAGGCCGCTTCGGGGCGCCCGATGCGACTCGGTCCTAGGTCAAGGGAAAGCTCATTCGTCCCGCAAGACGACGGCGGGATCGCAGCTGGCGGCGCGCCTGAGCGGCACGAGCAGGGCGGCGCAGGCAGTGGCGACAAGGAGGGCGCTTCCAGCGAGCAAGGTCACAGGGTCGTTGGGCGGCAAACCGTAGAGCAGAGATCCCGCGAAGCGCGTCAACGCGAAAGAGCCGGCCAGGCCGCAGAGCAAACCGAGCAGTACCAGGCGTCCGGCCTCCGTGGTGAGGAGGCCGACGAGATGGCGGACGCTGGCGCCCATTGCCAAGCGTACGCCCAGCTCCCGACGTCGACAGGCCACGATGTAGGACATCACGCCGTAGAGACCCAGAGAGGAGAGAAGAACCGCGAGGACGCCGAAGCCCGCGGACAGGTTGGCCATCAGGCGTTCCCGCCGCACGCTGCCTTGGATCATTTCATCGAGCATTCGATACTCGACCATCAAGCTACCGTCGACTCCGGCCATCTGCTCCTCGATGCCAGCCCTGACGCCCGCCGAGGTACCGCGCACTCGCAAGGCGTAGCCCATGGCGTCGATCGGCGAGTCTTGCTGGGCTACAGGCAGATAAGCGAAGGGGAGCTCTTCGTCGCGCAGTTCGAAGTACTTGCTGTTGCCGACCACGCCGACGATCTCGAAACCCGGATCCTCACCACCGGCAGCGCCGCGGTAGCGCAGCGTGCGGCCGACGGGGTTCTGTTCTCCGAACAAATCGTGAGCCAGCTGCTGGTTTACGATCGCGACCGGGGCCGCCGAGCTGTCGTCCCGTGGTGTGAATTCCCGCCCGGCGAGCAGACGGGTTCCCAAGGTAGAGAAGTAGCCCGCGCCCACCCGGTTGAACCAGGCCATCTCCGCCTCGTCCGGACTGCCGTCGCCAGCATAGGCCTCCTGGTTCCAGCTGGCGCCACTAAAAGGGGTGAAGAAGACGGAGCTCGCCGACGCCACTTCCGACACAGCGCTGAAGCGCTCCTCGAGCTGTGCGAAGACCGAAAGTCGCCGATCCGCCGGCACCGAGCCCGCCTCGACCCTCGCCAGGAGCACCCCGCCACTCTCGAGGCCGGTCTCTGAGGAGAGCAGATTGCGCAGGCTCTGGCCGAAGAGCAAAGCACCTACCAGGAGCACGAGCGACAGGCCGATCTGCGTCACCACGAGCGCTCGGCGCAAGCCATGGCCTTGACCGGAGCCTTCGGTACCGCGACCACCGCGCATGGCGTCTGCCGGCGCGGCCCCGGACGCTCGCACGGCGGGCGCCAAGCCGAAGAGTAGACAGGTGAGTGCCGCCAGGGCGGCGGTGAAACCCACGATATGCCAGTGCACGGTGAGCCGGATGTCAAGCTGCCCCGAGCCGGCGTCGAGGAAGAGCACGAGCACCTTGCTGAGGGCTTGGGCGACGAAAACGCCGAGCGCAGCGCCACAGGTGGCGAGCAGCAAGCTCTCCGCCATAAGCTGTGCGATCAGGCGCGGCCTCGAGGCGCCCACCGCCTGGCGCAGAGAGATCTCGCGCTCCCGGGCGCTGGCCCGAGCCAGCAGCAGGTTCGCCAGATTGGCGCAGGCCAAGAGCAGCACGAGGCAGGTGCTCGTCAGGAGGATCCACAGGGGATTCCGGTATTCCTGCCGTACCGACGAGACGCCCGTCGCCGCCGAGACGACGCGGAGGGTATTCTCGAGATAGGCCCCGGCCTCCTCAGCTCGGTAGGCCTCAGGCACCGTGGCACGGAATAGGCCCGGGGACAGATCCAGCACATGGCCCGAGGCCCCTTCGATCGAGAATCCGGGTTTCAGGAGTCCGATGACCACCAGCCACCAGGCCGCCTCATTGTCCATGCGGCTACCCCACGATTCGGCGACCAACGCCTCGACGCAGAGCGGCACCGCCACATCGAAGCGGCGGGCTGGCTCGAGACCGAAGAAGTGCGACGGGGTGACTCCCACGATGGGCAGCACGACGCCGTCGAGGCTGAGCTCGCGGCCGATCACCGCCGGATCGGCACCGAGCTCCTGTTGCCAGAACCGATAGTCGACCACCGCGCCAGCCTGCGCACAATCCTTCGGGTTCGCCTGCTCTGAGAAGCCGCTCCCCCAAAGCGGCTCGACACCGAGCTCGGTGAAGAAATCAGGCGTCACGAACAGGCCCGAAGCGAAGCGACCTTCACCGCCCCGGCTCAGATTGAATCGGGTGGTGGAAAAGGCCACCAGGGACGAGAAGGCTCGTTGGGATGCCTGGAGCTGTTCGAATTGGGGGTAGGTGAAGGAGGTGTTGCGTCCTGAAAACCTGCCCGCGGCGTAGAAGTCCGGGCCTCTGTCGAGGGCCACCAGGCTCTCCGCGTCACGCACCGGAAGAGGCCTGATCTGGAGGGCATGAATGAGCTGGAAGATCGCCGAGTTGGCGCCGATACCGAGGGCCAGGGAGAGCACCGCGACGATCGCGAAACCCGGGTTCAGACGCAACTGACGGGCGCCGTAGCGAAGGTCGCCGACGAAGGCCTCGACGGGCCTCAGGACGTCGACGTCCCGCACCGCTTCACGCTGAGAAGCGTAGTGGCCGAATCGCCGGAAGGCTTCGCGGCGGGCATCTTCACGGGACATGCCGCTTGCCACCAGCTCATCGGTGCGCTCGTCGATATGGAATTTCAGCTCCTCATCGAGCTCAGCGTAGTGTTTTTCGGCGCGGAAGACCCCAATCAGGCGCGAGAGAAGACTCATGGGAGGATCTCTTTCTTCAAGATGGACGGAGCACCAGGGCGACGGCGCGGGTGAGACGCTCCCAGCTCTCTTGCTCCTCGGCCAGCTGACGCCGGCCGAGCGCGGTGATTTCATAGAACTTGGCCCGACGGCCCTTGTCACTCAAACCCCAGGTAGCCCGCAGCCAGCCCTGCTGCTTCATGCGGTGAAGGGCCGGATACAGCGAGCCCTCTTCGACTCGAAGGAGATCCTCGGAGTTCGACTGGATGGCGCTGCACAGGCCGTAGCCATGGCACGGGCCGAGGCGCTCCAAGGTGCGCAGGACCAGCAACGTCAGCGTGCCCTGGAGGATGTCGTTCTTCTTGTTCTTCATCTCACGAGTCCGGAGACCGGAAGGTCGAGTCAACCACTGGATAGACCTAGCTAGCTAGGGCATGGATTCCAATACGCACCCTAGCTAGATCGCATCCAGAAACGAGATTTCCGTTGAAAACAAAGGGATAAACGC
>JALCBJ010000005.1 GCA_028066595.1 Thermoanaerobaculia bacterium | reverse complement strand
GACTCTGGCACCATGATGCCGAACAAAGTCGCGGGAGGAGTCCATCCCATCAGTGGTGCAAGTCGTGCGAGCCTCGTTCCGAGCGCCTTGGGCCCGAATCCAAGGCGCGTCGACACAGACGATGCGAGCCATCGTCGAGGAGGCGCAACGCCGGAGTCGGGCCCAAGGCGCCGGAACCCTCTGGGCGCCAGGGGTTTGCGGCCGGATACAGTGTTGGTCCTCGTCCCAGATGACCCGCATCGCAGTCCTCGGACCGCCTTGTCTCCGGCCGCAGATCCCTGGCGCGCGGCCGCACACGACTTGCACCACGGGCTGCTAGCCCCCGGGGGACATGGAGTAGTAGCGGCGCATCTGGCGGGTGACCCCGCCCAGGTCGGGAAACAGGCGCCGCTCGTCCACTGCACACAGATCGAGCTGATCGCGCACATGATCTACGCTGTCTCCCGGGATGACGAACTTGGTCATCGCCGAGGCCAAACCACACTCGATGAGAAACTGATCCAGGGATTTGCTCTTGCTGGAGCAGACGGTGAAAGCGGCTGCCTGGGCGACGATGCGCAGATCGAGCGAAGGCGGCTCCATCATGCAAGCAAAGCTTCCTTCTAGCTCCTCTCCACACTCGAAGAACTGCCAGATCGACTCGATACCTCGCGACCGAAGAACCTCGTCGAGGTCATCGGCCAAGAGCGCCACGGGGCGAAGCTGGAAATGCCGGTGCAGCTTGTGCCAGTCGAGCTTCCACACCACGCGGTTGGGTGCAGGTGACTCTTCCAGGGTCGCGAAATGAGCGGCAACGAGTGGCGAGTAGGTCCAGTCGAGCAGCCGGGTCGGCAGGCCATGGTGCTGAGCTACGACCAGGGTCTCCCACAAGCTCTGCACGGGGCCGTCGAGGTACGGCCGCGAGTAGCGCAAAAAGTTGCGCAGAATGTGCTCCTCGAGCGCGGCCTTGGTATGCGGTGGATCGATGCCACCGAGTCGATCGAGGCTCGTGAGCAGGGACCACTCTAGATCGCTACTGCCGCGGTAGACCACGGCATCGCGGAGTCGACCGCTGCGAGGATCGGGAGTCTCGGGAGTCGCGCGATCCAGCAACTCACCCAGACTCCTCACCTCGAACCGTTCGATCCCAGCCATCTGGCCCGGAGCGGACTCGAGCTCGGTCGCCATGGTCGCAGTCTATCCGGGTGCTACGATGGGAGGTTGCTAGTGCAGCGTTTGACTAGAGCCTTCCCGTTTGTTTCAAGGAGTTCGTGGTCCTGACAAGGCACGCCGACGAGGAATAGCAGAGCTATTTCGAGGAGGAGCAACGCCGTCCAGGGCCAGGACGACCCGAAAAAGACGGAAGGGAATGGTCAAACGATGCACTAGGGTATCTCCACACCCGCGAGCTCGATGAGGTCGGTCACCGTCGGCGAGCCGAGGTATTCCGGGTTGATGGCGGTGATCTCCTGGACCAACGCCTCCGCTTCCTCGACCCGACCCTGCTGCTTCAAACACGTCAGTAGATCTTGCCGATTCCGCAGCTTGAAGCCAGCCCGCGAAATCATCCAGTACTGGACGTCCTGGTCGGCCGCCCGGAATAGCTCACAAGCCGTCGCCCAGTCGCCGTCGGCAGCTTTCTGGACACCTTCCATGTGCAGCACGATGGCTTCGAGGAAATAGGTGCGCGCTTCCGGATCGTCATCCTTGCCTTCCAGACCCTGCCGGGCCTTGGCCAGCAGCTCGGCGGCTCGCTGCGTGTCACCGGTCATGGCCGACACACGGTGGTACGACGCATCCCAGCCCCCTCTGGCGTCCAGGCACGTCGCGTCCATCTCAGCCTCGGCTGCAGCGACGTCACCCATCAGATAGTGAAGCCAGCTCCGCGTGCCGCAGAACACACCGAACTGCTCGTAGATTGAGCACGCCGGGATCTGCTCCATCTCACCGAGCGCCGCCATCGCCTGTTCGAGCTGGTTCTGCAACACCAACAGGCTCACCTGGTAGTGGTGGGCTTCGCAGAAGTCACCCTTGATCTCGAGCGCACGATCGATCGCTTGCTGCGCTTCCTCGTAACGTCCGAGCACCGTCACAAGCTGCCCGACCGCGGCGTGGGGCGCGGCTTGATCGGGAGCGATGTAGGCGTAGGTGCGAAACAGCTCTTCAGCCTCGTCGAAGCGACCCCGCGCCATGGCGATGTATCCCAAGCGGCCCTGGGCGTCCACCCAGTTCGGATCCAACTTCAATAGCCGCCGATAGCAGGCCTCCGCCTCGTTCCAATCGCGAGCTAGCCACGCTGAGGAGCATTGGAGATCGAGCGCCCAGGGGTCGTCTGGCTGATTCGCCAGATAGGCCGCCACGACTTCGCCACCCTCGGCCCGCCGGCCATCGGCCACCGCCAGCAAATACTCGCGCAACATGCGCTCACGCTCGTTCATGCGCTGGGGGTCGGTGTCTCGAAGGGCCTCCAGATAGTCCTCACGCTGATTCGGCAGCTCAGAGTAGATCTGCGCCAGGAAGAAGCGCGCGGCCGGCATCTCGGAATCGAGCTCCAAAGCCCGTTCGAAATGCAGGATGGCGTCGCGGAAGTATCGTCTCGAGAGATCCTCGATTCCTGCCTCGAGCTCCCCCAACGCCTCCGGCGATCTGGCCGTCCAAGGTGCCTCATCCGGTGCCGTGGACCATAGATAGGCGCCACCCACCACCAGAGCAAAGACTGTCAGCAGAAGAGCCAAGACGACTAGAGCGGTTTTCATTCGATTCTCCCGGCCGATCCGGTGCTTCCGGTGGATCGGCTCTCTTGCTTGGACGATCGAGAGGCTGAAGTGTTTCGTCCGAGGTCGGAGCCGGTAGCTCGGTGGGCCCGGTCGGCTGCGTCGGGATCTCGTGCGGACGACATGCTGGATGCGGTACGCGCCACCGCGACCAAGGTGACGTCGTCGTAGAGGGTGTTGCTGTCGCTGAACGCCTCTACAGCCAACGACACCTCGCGCACCAGCTCTTCCGGATCGGCGTGCACCGCCGTGGCCACGACATCGAGCAAGCGATCTTCTCCGAAAAAGTCTCCATCCGACGAACGCGCCTCGGTCACGCCATCGCTGTAGCCGAGCACGATGTCACCCGGTTCCAGACGAACCTCCGATACTTGGTACCCGCCATGGCGGAACGCACCCACGGGCAAGCGATGACCGACCATCGGCAGCTCCTCGACCGTTCCGCTCGCTCGTCGCAGGAGCGGCGGCGGTTGACCGGCCACCATGTAGCGCAGCAAGCCCTGTTCGTCTCCGACACTCAGATAGGCCATGGCCACGAAGTTGCGCTTGCCGAGCTGATACACCCGACGATTGGCGAGATCGAAGAGGCGGGCCGGATCCGATCCGTCCATCGCCATGGAAAGGGTGTGGAGCGCCTCGTGGGCCGCCATCATCATCAACGCGCCGGAGACCGATTTGCCCGCCACATCGCCGTAGACGACGGCACCGCCTCCATCGTGGCCCATGGCCGGCAACTGGGTAAAGAAGTCGCCGCCGACGATCCGGGCCGGTCGACACTGAGCAGCCACCTGCCAACCCGGCGCCACCTGTAGCCGATCCGGAAGCAGGCGCGCCTGGATCGATGCAGCGATCTCCATCTCTCGCTCCAGCTCGGCCTGCTGGGTCCGTTCTTCCAGCAGCAGACCGGTCTCGAGGGCGATGGAGGCCTGGTCCAGGAGCCGTTCCAGAAGTTCCTGCTCCTCGGGTTCCAGTGGTGCCTGTCCCTGGCGCGGTGAGAACAAGGCCAAACCGATCTGACGCCGTCGCGAGGCGAGGTCAGCCAAAGACTCGACCCCTGCGTCCACCAGAGTCTCCACCAGTTGCGCTACCTTCGGAGAACGGAGCGGCAGCGAACCGAGTTGGTCGAGCCGGTGGAGACCACGCCGCCGGGCCAAGAAGCGCTGAAGCTCGGGCAACGCAGCGAGCCGGGGCGGCAGCTCCGCCGGGCCCGCGAGCCTCTCCAACTGGCCATGGCGCACCATGTAGAGACCGCAGAAACGAATATCCAGAATCTGCGGTAACCGCTCGGCCAGGTCGCGCACCACGGCCTGAAGGTCCGACTGCGCGGTCATTGCCTCGGTCAACTCTTTGAGTGCATCCTGTAACCGCGAGCGTTCGGCGAAGAAACTGCGGTCGATCAGGTTTTGGACTCGTCGACGCACCGGGTCGAACAGGACCACGATCGCCAGCGCCAGGACGATCGGGAAATAGCCACCTCTCGCCAGGGCGCTGTCGCGAAAAAACGCGTTGAACATCGCGATCCCGCCAGCGTAGAGGCTCGTCACGAGAGCCGTGGTCACCGTATACAGGAGGCTGCGCCGCAGAATGACGCGAATGTCGAGCAGCTGAAATCGGACGATGGCGTATGTGAAGGTGATCGGCACCAGCACCAGAGGCACGACCCCGAGCACGAAGAACATGGTCGAGGCCTGATTCGGTAGTACTACGCTGGCCAAGGCGAACGGCGTCAAGCCGAACACCGAGCCCAACAGCACCAGCACCATGCCGCGCCGCTCTCGCGAGCTCTGAATCCGGCGCGCATTGGCCACCAGGCCCGCGAAGCCCAGCCCGACGAAGGTCGCCAACAGCCACCAGCTGGTGAGAGGCGCGTCCGTCAGCCACGATCCTTCCGTCTTGCGAGCGAAGAGACGGGCCGTCGCCAGGACCAGAGGCGGAAGGATGTATACCAGTGGCCAGCCACCTCCCAAGAACAACCAGGTCAGTGGCCGCCAACGGCCCTCGGACGCCATGGCCCGAAGCCATACTGGACGCGGAAAGATCAGAAAGAAGTGCAGGAAGGCGGACGGCAGAAAGAGAAGTGCGCCCGTTCCGACGCTCAGAATCGCGGTGTCGATGCCTGAATAGGAAAGCGGCCTGAGCCTGCACACGAGGAGTAACAGGAAAAGGCAAGCCATGAAAAAGAACACTTGGCTCGCCACGAGACCAGGTTGGCGTACCAGCACGAAGAAGCCGATGAAAAAAAAGGCAAAGCCGAGAAAGGAGATGTAGAAGTAGGTACCGTCGCCGAGACTTCGCCGGCTGAGCTCGACCTCGATCTCGAATACCTTCTCCCCTGGCCGCTTGATGAGATACGGCACCCTCTGGCCGATCCGATAGTCCTCGAGCACTTCGGCCGCATCGCGGGGATGGGCCAGCGCCTGTCGGCCGATTCCGCGAATCTCGTCTCCGGGCAAAACGCCTGCCCTCTCCGCGCTCGAGTCCGGAAGCACCTCACTGACCACGATTTCCGACGTGGCCGCCTGACGCAACACGACACCGTCGTACGGCCTGGGCACGAACATGTCCGCGATCGACAGGCCGGCGATGCCGAATGCCAACAGACCAAAGATCAGAAGCAGTGTGGTGATATGGGGTCGCAGGCTCATACGAATCGTGAAGGTCGCCCCCGTTAGCTACGAAGCTCGCGATCCGGAGTTGATGCCCGGAGGGGGCGAGCGGAGCACGCCGAGCCTACGTGACGAGCCCTCTGCGCGCCATGCCGCGCAAAGCCTGACGATCGAGCTTGCCTCGGACCGTATAAGGAAGCGACTCTACCCGGCGAAGTTCCCGAGGAGCGAGCCTCGGCGGCACACCGGACGTCTCGACCGGCCACTCGTCCGCCACGAGGAAGGCGACGGTTCGGTCTCCACGGACCGGATCTTCGACGCCGACGACCGCCGCGTCGCGCACTCCGGCCAAGGCTCGCAACGCGTGCTCTACCTCGGCTGCGGCGATCTTGCGGCCGCCGATATTGAGCACGTCGGCCGAACGGCCGGTGAGACGAAGTCGCCCATCGGGTGTCCATTCCGCAGTATCGCCTGTCCGGACCCGGCGATCGTCCAAGGAACAGAATCCATCGCGTCCCCACCGGGCGACGAGATTGGCCGCCGAGTGCACCGTGACTCTGTGCGACTCGTCGAGCTCCACACGCACGCCAGGAAGAGGGCGACCCACGGTGCCCTGGGCGGCGGTCTCCTCGGGAGCGGTCTCGAAACTGATACCGCCCGTCTCGGTCGAGCCGTAGAAATTGTGTACCGGCAAACCGGAGGCCTGGCGGAACTGTCGAGCAGCGTCGGGCAGCAACGCACCGCCAGCGCAGATGACCCGGCGCAACGACAGCCCACTCGGCCAGACGGCTCGTCCCAAGCTGCGCACCAGAGGTGGTACCAAGGGAAGGAAGTGCGCCGAAGTCTCGTCCAGAGCCCGCAGGAGATCCGCAGGGAAAATGCTCGGCTGCAAGATCAGAGGCGTCCCCGCGACGATCATCGATAGCACGCCGTTGTCGAAACCGTAGGAATGAGAGAGCGGAATGCACAACAGGACGCGCTGCCTCGAATCCAGCTCCATGCCTTCGGCGATCTGCCGGATTCCGTGAAAAAGCTCTTCATCGGAGAAACAGGCGCCAGCAGGGCGTCCGGTCGAGCCCGAGGTGAGCTTGATCAGACCGATTTCATCCGGCAAATCCGACACGGCGGGTTTGTCTTCCCGTGCATCTAGATCGACCGTGATCGTGCGGTCTGATTGGAGGAGATGTCGTACGCCGAGCTCTCGGCAGATGGCGACTTTGTCCTGCTCCGGCAGCGAGCCATCCATGGCCACCACGGTCACGCCGAGCCGCCGTAGCGCCAGATAGCCCTCGACGAACGCCAGGCTGTTGCCCGTCGCCAAGGTCGCCGCCTTCGAGATGCCGGCGGCGCGTAGTTCCGACACCCGCCTTCCGATGCGCTCCTCGAGATCGTCGAAGCTCAAGCGCAACCCTTCTCCCCGCGACCACAAAGCTTCCTGTCGGCCCCGATCGCGCACCTGGCGCGCGAATGCGTCGAAGAGCGGGTTAGAAGACGATGGCAGTGGAGTCACCGGTCGCAAGTCGAGTCTCTTGGCTGCGAGAACGTACCATGCTACTTCGCTTCATCGGCTCATCGAAGTCCCTCGATATACTTAGAAGATGGAATCAGTCTGCACCTTCGCCGCCGCTGCCCCGGAACTTCGCGCCCGACCCCAAGATCCTGGGAGGGTCGTCTCGTGGGTCGCGGTCGCAGCCTCTCTCATCGGATCCTTCACCTTGCCCCAAGCTGCGCTCGGCGCCTCGGTGCCACTGCCCGATGCAGGCAAGGAAGCGGTCACGATCCTGGCGTTGCTCGACTATCAGTTCGAGGGGTGTCAGCAACTGTCCGAGGGCATCTCGACCCGCTGGAACCGAATGGCGGGTACCAATGAGCATCAAGAACAGCGCATCCGCGACTGGATTCTGCAGAGCCATACCGGAGAAATGGCGAGCTTCCGCAAGGCCGGTGACGTGGCCGATGAGCTTTTGGACCAGTTGCAACCGAAAATCCGACGCGAAGCCGGCGCATCTCTCCGTCGCATGGCCGAACACTCGGGACGGCTGTGCGATCTGGTGGCCGTACCGGTAGCACCCTTCGACAGCTTTCAGCTCGAGGTCTTGGAGACGGTCGAGAAGATCGAGAGAGAGGTTCGCGAACTGGGCAGACTGGTTCTGTCAGACGACGAACGAAAGGCCGAAGCCATCGCTCCTTACCTGCCAGGCATCCAGATGGCGGCCGTCGAAGCGGAAGGTCAGTACCAGGACTATCTGGAAACAGAAGAACCGGACGAGCCGGAAGGGCCGACTCTCACCCAGTTGATGCAGCACTGGCATCAGGAGGTCTACCGACCCGCCGTCGTACCCGCCAAGCAAGCTCTGGCGGACTACCTGAGAGCACAGGCCGAGAGAAATCGTGGGGTCGGATCGGCATGCCGCGACCTGAGCCGGGCCGTGATTCCGATTCTGAAAGACAGCTCCCAGGTGTTCGCCTCAGCTCCGGACAAAAAGGTCGTCGAGCCGCTGCGGCGGGCTTTCGTCGAGATGCAGGCTCTCGCGGTCGACTGTAACGCCGCCCGAGTGCAACAGGCACAAGAACATTTGGTCCGCACCCAGGGCTACCTCGGAGAGGCTGCAGCTCTTCTAGCGCCCTACGGCGTCAAGCCGTAGCCCCGTCCCTGGGTTCGTTCGGGCAAAAAAAAGGAGGGGCGCTTTGGCGCCCCTCGTTGGGAGGGATGAGAGGAGGATTTCGCCCCCTCGCGGAGCGAGCCTACCAACCAGTCGGTCGAACTGTCAAGCAGGGTACGGCGCCGTGAATCTCACCGCAGGCCTGGACGAGATGCCTGCAACAGACCCGTCATGGCCTCGGTATACTCGCGACCGCGCCGAGGTCGGATGGTCTACGATCCTCCCGACCCTGCGGCGTCACCCGCCCACTCCTCCCCGTCCCCTTCCCTCCTCGGAACCTTCTCGATGCAACGCATGATCGTCACCGGTGGAGCCGGCTTCATCGGTTCCAACTTCGTCCGCTTGGCCCTCGCAGAGACCGAGGCCGAGGTGGTTGTGTTCGACGCGCTGACATACGCTGGCAGCCTGGAGAATCTTCGCGATGTCGAAGGTCACGAACGTTTCCGCTTCGTTCGAGGCGACATCGCCCGGCGCGAGGACGTGCGCTCCCTCTTCGCCGAGCTGCCGCCGAGCGCACTGGTCAATTTCGCCGCGGAGAGTCACGTCGACCGCTCCATAGATGGTCCGGGCGATTTCGTACGCACCAACATCGTCGGTACCTTCGAGCTGTTGGAGGCCGCCAGGCACCGATTCGCGTCCCTCGACGAAGAGGCTCGGGAACGATTTCGATTCCTCCACGTCTCCACCGACGAGGTCTACGGCAGCCTGGGTCCGACCGGTCTCTTCGAAGAGACGACGGCGTACGCACCCAACTCGCCGTACGCTGCGTCGAAAGCGGCGGCAGACCATCTGGTGCGCGCATACGTCCATACCTACGGCTTGCCCGCAGTGATCACCAACTGCTCCAACAACTATGGCCCGTTTCAGTTCCCCGAAAAACTGATCCCGTTGATGATCCTGAACGCTACCGAGGGCCGCAACCTTCCCATCTACGGCGATGGCTCGAACGTTCGCGACTGGCTGTACGTCGACGACCATTGCCGCGGCATCCTGCTCGCGCTCGCCTCGGGTAGGGTGGGTGAGAAATACAACATTGGTGGGCACAACGAACGCACCAACCTCGAGGTGGTCGACCGGATCTGCGAGGTGCTGGAAGAGGAGTTGCCCGCCGCAGAGAACGCAACACTTCGGGCCGCCGGCAAGACGTCGTACACCGACTTGAAGAGCTTCGTCACCGACCGGCCCGGGCACGATTGGCGGTACGCCATCGACTCTTCGAAGATCCGCTCCGAACTGGGATGGGCAGCACGCCACGACTTTGAATCGGGCCTGCGCGAGACCGTACGCTGGTACCTGGACAACCAGGACTGGTGCAAGAAGGTTCTGGCCGACAAATACGATCGGCAGCGCCTGGGCTCGGGCCAATCCGAGACAAAGGAAGCGGGAGCTTCCGGCTGATGGCCCTGGAGATCGAGAAGACGTCCCTCCCCGGAGTCCTGTTGGTGAAGCCCGTGATACACGGTGACGATCGCGGGTTCTTCGTAGAGACGTACCACTCAGAGAAATACGCCGAGCTAGGACTCGAAGCGACGTTCGTTCAGGACAACCATTCGAAGTCGAAGAAGGGTACCCTCCGGGGACTCCACGGTCAGGATCGCAGGCCCCAAGGCAAGCTGGTGCGCTGCTCGGCCGGTGAGATCTTCGACGTCGCAGTGGATACGCGGATCGGAGCGCCGACGTTCGGCAAATGGGTCGGATTCCACCTCTCGTCCGAGAATCATCACCAACTGTACATACCGCCGGTCTACCTGCACGGCTTCTACGTCCTCTCCGAGGTAGCGGAGGTGCAGTACAAATGTACCGATGTCTATGACGCCGAGCACCAACTGACGGTCGCCTGGGACGACCCCGCGATCGGCATCGACTGGCCTCTCGACGGGGCTCCCCTTCTGTCGGCCAAGGACGCCGGGGCGGCGGCATTGTCCGAGGTGCGCGACCGGCTTCCGCTCTGGTCGGAGGACTGACGTCGATGTCAGGATCCGAGCACAGCCCGCACGGAACATTCCCGGACGGACTCACCGAAACCGACCGAGCTCGGATCGAACGCCACGGTCTAGACCTGGCGGAAGTGTCCCGTCAGTTGCGACTACTCCGCCACGAGCCGCCTCCGATTCAGCTCGATCGCCCCTGCACGGTCGGGGATGGGATCCTGAGATTGTCCGAACAGCGACACGCCGCGCTGCAGGACCGGTTCCAGGCGGCGGCAGCGGCGGGCCGATTTGCCAAATTCGTGCCCGCCTCGGGGGCCGCAACCCGAATGTTCCGCGGGCTACTCGCCGCGCGGAACGCCGGGACGCTGAAACTAGGAAGCACAGAGGCAGACGAGGCGAAACGGTTTCTGTCGGAGATGGGCCGCTTCCCGTTCCGGGATCTCCTCAGCGAGGTCCTAAACGAGCGCGGCCTCGAACTCGACGAGCTGGCCCGAAAGGCCGAAGCCCAGTCAGCTCTCGAAGCGCTCCTCGACGAAGCGACAGACGACGCACCAGCTCTCGGGTTTGGCTCGTATCCCAAGGCGCTGATTCCGTTTCACGCCACGGACTCCGGACCCCGCACCCCTCTCGACGAGCACGTCGAGGAAGCAGCAGAGCACTTACGGTCACACGATGGTGTCTGCAGCGTGCATTTCACCATTCCCCAGCACCGGGAGCTGGAGTTCCGACAGGCCTTCCGCGACATCGTGGCTCGTCTCGAAGCGAGGCTCGGCGGACGCTACGAGCTGAGTTGCTCGATCCAGCGTCCATCGACCGATACCGTGGCAGTCCGTCTGGCGGAAGACGGAAGCTCTGAGCTCGCCGCACCGTTGCGCGACGAGGAAGGGCGGCTGCTATTTCGTCCAGGCGGTCATGGTGCCCTGCTGGTGAACCTCGGAGAGGTAGTACAGGAGACTGGCGCCGACCTGGTTTTCCTCCGGACGATCGACAACGTGTTGCCGGCGGCGCAGCGTCGCGAGGTCCTGCTGTGGAATCGTCTTCTCGGAGGCTATCTGTTGGAGCTGGAGCAAGGCATCGTGCAGCACCTCGGTGCACTGGAACGGGCCGAACGCGCGGGTAGCGTGGGCGAGTCCGAGGTCGACGCTGGCCTACGCTTCGCCGCGGAAAGGCTGAACCTGGCCCACGCTCTCGACTACCTAGACCGTCCACTACGGGTGAAGCATGCTTGGTTGGTGGACCGGCTCGACAGGCCGCTGCGGGTCTGCGGCATGGTGAAGAACGAGGGTGAGCCGGGCGGCGGCCCATTTTGGGTACGCCATGTGTCCTCCGATTCCGAGGTCGGACAGGTCACTACCCCCCAGATCGTCGAGCAGGCGCAAGTGAATCGTCGCGATCCGCAGCAAACGGACATCGCTGGAGCAGCCACCCATTTCAACCCTGTGAATATGGTCTGCCGCCTGCGCTCGCACCGCGGCGATCCCTATGACCTCGCGTCTTTCGTCGACCCCGACACGGTCTTCCTGAGCAACAAGTCCCACCAAGGGCAACCGATTCGAGTGCTCGAACGCCCGGGGCTCTGGAATGGCGCCATGGCGCGCTGGAATACCGTCTTCGTGGAGATCCCGGCTTCGATCTTCGCGCCTGTGAAAACCGTCTTCGACCTTCTTCGACCCGCCCACCAGCCCAGCGCGAGGTAGCTCCGATGTCGTCTGCCGCACCCCAGAATCCACTTCACGAGCGCTATGCATCCCGTGAGATGGCGGGCCTGTTCTCCGCCGCCAACCGCTTCCGTACCTGGCGCAGCCTGTGGATCGCCTTGGCCGAGAGCCAGCGGGATCTGGGCCTGGACATCACAGAAGCACAGCTCCGAGCGTTGCGGAACGCGGCGGACTCCGTCGATTTGGATCGCGTGGCCGAGGTCGAGCGACAGACCCGACACGACGTGGTGGCTCATATCCGGCACTACGCCGAGCAGGCCGACCAGATCCATCCCAGTGCCGGGGGAATCCTCCACCTCGGGGCGACCAGTGCCTTCATCACCGACAACACCGATGTGGTGTTGACCCGTGATGCTCTGCGGCTCTTGCGTAGCCGCCTCGTTTCGTCGATGCGCCATCTCGCAGACTTCGCCCGACGCACAAAGGGTGTGCCCTGCTTGGCTTTCACCCATTTTCAACCCGCTCAGCTGACGACCGTCGGAAAACGGGCCACACTCTGGCTCCAGGACTTCTTCCTCGATCTGGGAGAGATCGATCACCGCTTGGCCACCCTGCGTTGTCGCGGCGCCAAAGGCACGACGGGAACGCAGGCGTCCTATCTGACTCTGTTCGGTGGCAACGGCGACAAAGTACGGGAGCTCGATCGGGCCATCGCACGGCGCCTCGGCTTCGAGTCGTCGATGGACCTCACCGGCCAGACCTACTCGCGCAAGCAAGACTCCCAGGTGTTGGCGGCGCTCTCGGGCATCGCCGAGAGCTGCCACAAGATGGGGACCGATCTGCGCCTTCTACAAGGCGTGGGCGAGCTGTCGGAGCCGTTCGACGACAAGCAGGTGGGCTCGTCGGCGATGGCCTACAAACGCAATCCGATCCGTTCCGAGCGACTGTGCGGACTGTCACGAAAGCTGATGGTCGACGCCCTCAATGGGCCGCTCAACCACGCCACGCAATGGCTCGAGCGAAGCCTCGACGACTCGTCCAATCGGCGACTGGTGCTGCCAGACGCGTTTCTTACCGCCGATGCCATTCTCGGCCTGGCCGCGCATATCGCGGCGGGTCTGCGGGTCAAGGATCGCGCCATCGCAGCTCGTGTGGAGCGTGAGCTGCCTTTCATGGCAACGGAAACGATTCTCATGGAAGCGGTGCTGCGCGGCGGCGACCGTCAGCACCTGCACGAGAGAATCCGCGGGCACAGCCTCGCAGCCCAGGAAGATCTGGAAGCCGGCGCCGCGGAAAACCCGCTCATCGAGAGCATCGTCCGCGACCCGGACTTCCGACTGTCGCGAGAGGAGGTCGAGCCTTGGCTCGATCCGGGCGGTTTCACCGGTCGGTCGGAGCAGCAGGTGGACGAGTTCCTCTCCGAGGTCATCGAGCCTGCGCTCGAAGGAGCCGACGAGGCCGACGTCTCGGCCCCGCGGATCTAGCAGCAGGGCTCGATAATTCTCGGCATCGCTAGCTGCGCCGGGAACCTCGAACCGCAGGCCGCACCCTCGACTCCCCGGCCGCTATCTCTCGATGGTCACCCGAACCATCTGAACCGGCGGTTCCGGCCGATCGCCACGCGCCGTCGGCGTCGTCTCGATCTTCTGGACGACGTCCATCCCTTCACTGACCTTGCCGAAGACCGGGTGCTTCGACGGTCCGGGAGAAAACCAATCGAGGTAGGTGTTGTGTACCGTGTTGATGAAGAACTGCGAACCGCCCGAGTTGGGGCGTCCGGTGTTGGCCATCGACAGGGTACCGGGCTCGTTGGAGAACTTGGCGTCCTCCGGATGCTCGTCTTCGATAGTGCCGTGGGGCGGTCCACCGGTGCCTGCACGCGGGCTGCTCGGATCCTTGGAATGAGGGCAGCCGAACTGGCACATGAAGCCTTTGATCACGCGATGGAAATGCAGACCGTCGTAGAAACCGTCCTCGGCGAGCTGAATGAAGTTGCCGGCAGTCTTCGGCATCTTGTCTTCGAAGATCTCGGCCTTGAAGGTTCCGTGGCTGGTCTCGAACACAGCGGTCGGGTTGCTCATGGTGTCTCCTCGCAGCGGATGAATCTCGACGACGCGACGTTTGCCGCCCGAGGGCGAGTCGGCCACGCCGGAACGATCGGACCGAGAGGGTATCGCATTCCTATACCCACCTCGGAGCCCGGGAGGAGAGCTAGAAGGTGAACGCGTAGCCGAGCTTGAAGAACAGGGTCCGGTCCGTCTGAGTCAACGACACGCTCTGCAGCGGGAACCGGGAGTCCTCGACACCGAGCGAATTGTCCGAGTAGCCCAGGAAGAGCACCGTCTGGGGATTGAGCTTGTAGCTGAAGAGCAGCTGGGTGAAGAGCGTCTCGACCTTCTCTTCGACCGGGACCACGAAGAGCTCCGGATTGCGATCCAGGTTCTGGTATTGGACGATGGCTCGTAGAAACGAGCGAAGACTGAAGTTCCAGACCACTTTCAGCTCCGACAACCCGACGTCGAGGATCTCGCCCTCCGGCGCATCGAGGGTCTGCTGGACGTGGGACAGCTGCGCGTTGAAATGGCGACCGAGCTTCATCTCGAGCTGCGGGTTCCAGATCGTCATGTCCGCCGGGCGGTTGTTCGAGAAATCCACCGTCTCCCCGTCCGCCACGAAGAGCACCACCTTGCCGATCGCACCGGGTTGGAATTGCCCCACGGCCTCGTAGAGCTGGAGCCCGTCGTGGCGAACACCGCGAACCACCCTCGTCCGCTCGGACGTCGCCACCTCGACGAAGCTCTGGAGAGGTCCGCGGAAATTCGCGAAGATGTCGATCTCCCGATCGGTGAGATCGCCCTCGTGATCTTCCGCCCGTACCCAACTGCCACCAAAATTCAGCTGATCGTAGGCATCATCTTCGCCTCCCCAAACGGTTCGTTGAACCCCCCCGCTCAACTGCCTCAGATCGACCCTGGGGACGAAGCCGAAATCGGCCCGAAAACCTGGCTCGAGATCTTCGTACTTTGCGTTCCAGGCCCAGTTCCGCGCGTTGTGTGCGTACGAGACCTCGAAGGCATCGCCATTGAAGTCCCCCAGTGGCTGTCCGAAGCTCAGAGCCACGTCGTCGGCATACCGACTCTCCGAGGCCAGATACTGGAATCGTAGCTCGTCGACTTGCCCCAAGCGCAGAAACCCGTCGATCCCTGCTACCTGGTTTTCGTATTCGTCCGCCGATCGCGACGTCAGGAGTACGCCGACCGCCCCACCCTGGCCGATATCCCGGCGGTAGCGAGCTACGGCGCCGTCCACGGCTTCGCGGGTCAAGGTCTGGCGCGATCCCTGGTTGCTCGGAAAGACCAAGGAGTTCACTTCGTCCCGAGTGACGAAGGCACCTCCGGCGTTCGCGCCCTGCTTGCCGGTCAGCTTGAGTCCGAACTCCGGATCGACGACCGTACGAGTGAACACCGCGTTGATGGGCGTTGCAAAGAAGTCGACTCCTTCCAAGAAGAACGGCCGCTTCTCTTCGAAGAAGAGCGCAAAGCGCTCGTTCACGTTCAGCTGCGCGGCGTCGGCCTCTACTTGGGAGAAGTCGGGGTTGTAGGCGGCGTTCAGAGTCAGCGCCTGGGTGATGCCCCAGCGCATGGAAACCCCCACCTCGCCGTCCTCTTCCTCGGTCTCGAAATCACCCCCGGGGAATCCTGGTCGCGCTTCGGCCACCAGCCCGGTAACGGTGGGAGTGACCTCCAGATTTCGGCCCGGCTCGATGCCCTCGAATCCCCGCACTTTGTCGACCTGACACAAGAGGCACGTCCGATCGCGGTCGCGGGGATTGGCGCTCATACGATGGCGGCGGTCTCGCGGATACGATCGCCCCAACTCGACTCCCCAGGTCTGCGGGCCTTCCGTCTCTGGGAAACGGATCTGATCGAGCGGCAGCGCCACTTCCACCACGTACCCTTCCGTGGTGATGCGTCCCGCCGAATCCCAGATCACATCCCACGAGAAGTCTTCGATGAACTCGACCTGAGAGAAGAGCGCGTCGGCCTGGACCCCCAAAGGGTTGATGCGGAACTGGAACGCGCGACGCTCGTCATTGAACGTGTCGATCATGAAGGTCACGTGATCGTCCTGGACGAAGGTGCCGATCGTGTCGCGATCCATCAGATGAGCTCGGATGGCCGAGGGATCGGGATCGTAGGCCACGAAGCCGACATAGAAGGCGTCGTCGTCGTAGGTCAAGAAGACGTCCGTAGCCACCGGCGGTTCGGCGTTGTCGCCGGGAAACCACTCATAGCCGATGGTCATTTTCAGCGCATTGGCCCAGGCAGGTTCATCGAGAACGCCATCGACTTCGATGCTAGAGCTGGCTCGGGAGATCGGTAGAGGCTCTGGCGATTCGGCGGCGGTCTGGACCGGAGATTCCTGAGCCATGAGAGGACCGACGAGCACCGAAACGGAGAACAGGAAAGAGAGAAGCACAGGGAGGAACCGCCAGCGCGCGAAGTGGCATCGAATCATGAAATCTCCCGATAGGTTGGTCTCTTGCATCGAAGCTTCGGAACGAGGCTCCGAGTGTCTTGAAGTGTTCCCCAAGAGCCTTCTACAGTCCTCAACACACAAGGAACTTTTTCCAAGGAAAGTCTCAAGAGCGTCCAAAGTCTCGCGAACTCCTACGGATGCCGGCCGTAACATGTCCGAGGATGAGCGTCTCGACCCAGATCCGCAAGAGTTCGCAGTTCAGCGTCGCTCGACATCCTGCCGCCACGCGGATCGGATTCGGCGACTTCGAGTACGACTTGCGCGATCGTCGTCTCCAGCGACATGGCGAAGACGTGGATTTGCCGCCACGGGCACTCGCCGTCCTCGACACCCTCTTGGCGCGCCAGGGCAGCGTCGTCTCGAAGGAGAAGCTGATCGAGGAGGTCTGGAACGGAGCCCATGTCGCCGATGCATCCATCACCGAGGCCGTCAGCCTGTTGCGACAAGCCCTCGGCGACTCACCCCAGACACCCAGGTTCATCCGGACGGTGCATCGGCGTGGTTACCGGTTCGTCGCCCAGGTATCTCCGGCCGGTCCGACGGAGCCGCAAGCCGTCGAGCTCCTGCACGAGCTTCCGACCGTCACCTCGGAACGCAAAGATCCTGCTCCGGAGATACCGCACCGCGGTTTCGCCGAGGTGGGTTCCAGATGGCTGATCTGGTCCCTCGGCGCCATCGTCGCGGTGCAGGCATTGCTTCTCTGGCTCGGGCGCTCCGGAGACGGACCGGTGAGCTCCAAGACAGACACTCGCGCTTTGGTCGCGAGCTCGGGCGCCATGGAAAGCGGGGCCCGCTCCCGCCAACCGACGCGCTTTCTCCTGCCTTGGGTGCCGGGTGACGAGATCCATCCCAAATACCCGGTTTTGGCCATGTCGGCCGATGGTCGGCAACTCGCTTGGACCGTGGTTCGCGGCGAGAACGCGATGCTCGTTCACCAATCCCTGGATCGATACGAACCGACCTCGATCCCCGTACCTCGCGGAGCTCAGGCCCCTTTCTTCTCACCGGACGGTCGGTGGATCGGCTTCTTCGCGGAGCGAAGGCTTTGGAAGATCGATCCGAGGGACGGCTCTCGCGTCGCCGTCTGCGAAACGTCCAAAGCGCTCGGGGCCAGCTGGGGATCGGACTCCATCGTTTTCTCACCCCATCCGGGAACGACACTGCTCCGCGTGCCCGCGATCGGCGGGGAACCCGAGATCCTGGCCCATGCCGACCCGTCGGCCGGCGAGGTGGCCCTGATCTGGCCACAGCATCTTCCGAACGGCGATCTGCTGGTCACAGCCTGGTCGAATACGGTCGGTACCGCCTCGATCATCCGGCTCGACCCCGACACGGGTACGCGTCGAACGGTAGTCGCCGGGGCGGCCGGTGCCAAGTGGTTGGCACCTCGCGAACCGGGCATGCCCGGCCACCTCATATTCTCCCGACCCGACGGTACGGCGGCCGCCACCTACGACCCGGAGACAGGCGATCTGGGCCCACCGGTTCCTGTGCTCCCAGATCTGGAGCCCTGCCCGTTCACGGGTCTGCTACACATGGCACTGGCGCCCAGGGGGGCCATGGCATACCTACCCGAGACCGATCGATCCGACCCCGTCCGAGCCGCCGGACGACGCCTCGTACGGATCGATCGCACCGGTCGGGTGACTCCACTGCCGACACCGCCGCGCTTCTACCGAAATCTGGAGGTCTCCCCGGATGGCACGCAAGCCGCAGTAACCATCGCGGAGGAGGGAGAGTCGGATGTATGGATCGTCGATCTGGAACAAGGCACTCTCCGCCGCCTCACATTCGAGGGTTTCGACATCGAGCCGGTGTGGACGCCGGACGGGCGCTCGGTGACGTTCGCCTCAGATCGCGGTGGTCACTACGGGATCCATCGCAAGAGTGCCGACGGGCGGGGCGATGCCGACCTACTCTTCGAACGGCCGCATCATTCCTACCCGTGGGCCTGGATGCCGGATGGCGAACACCTTCTGTACACCGAGGCCCACCCCGAGACGGCCTGGGATCTGTGGCTATGGAAGGAAGGCGGTGAGAGACGTCCTATCTTCGTATCGCAGGCCCTCGAGTCGGCCGCAGCGCCCTCCCCAGACGGGGACTTGCTCGCTGCGGGCATTTCGGTCAACGGCGACTGGCAGATTTTTCTCTTCGACTTCCCGTCTCTCTCCTCCCGTTGGCAGATCAGCTCCGATGGGGGTTGGTCACCCTTCTGGTCCGTGGACGGGACCCGCCTTTACTTTCACGACGCGGAGGGACTCCAAGAAGTCGAGATCCGGCGCAACGGCCAGGTGCTGCCGGGCAGCCCGACCAAGGTCTTGGATCACGATCTGGGACTCGAGATGATCCAGCCCGCCAAAGACGGATTTCTCGCGATCCAGGACAGACGTACGAAGACACCCCAAGGGATCCGGATCGTCCTCGACTGGTCACCACCCGCACCATAGCAGCCCTCGCCTCCTATGGCGCGAGAGGCGTCCAGGCCAGTAGATCTCCGGACTCGAATCCGTCGCCGAACAGAAACGAGTCGGCGAGCGGGCCAAGAATCACGCTCGTCGAAGCCGGGGACGACTTCGCAGCCAAAGTAGCGGCGCAAGTAAAGTCGCCGCTGCCATCACCCAGACAGATTCTGTCGACGTCGCCAGCGAAGACCGCATCGAGGAATGGATCGTCGTCCACGAATCCCAGAGCCACACCAGCAGTATCGTCATCGTCGAAGCTCACCTGAGAACAGGTAAAGCCACCTAAACCGTCCCCGAGACAGACCAGATTCTCGGTTTCCGGTCCGCGCGCAAAGACGGCGTCGAGAACCTGATCTCCATCGACGAAGCCCAGCTCGACGTCGAACGACGACTCTGTATCCGAAGCATCGATGCTCGAGCAGGTGAAGGTACCGTCGCCCAGGCCCAAGCAAATCTCGTCAGAGGCAAGGGCGTTGGCGACGACAGCATCGAGGTGGAGATCTTCATCGACACGCCCGAGAGCGACGCTCTGACTCGCGACCGCGACCGTCCCCACTGCCTCACACGTATCAAAGTTGCCGAGACCGTCTCCCAGGCAGGCGTAGTTCAGCTCTCCGACACCATCGGTCGAAAAAATGACGTCGTAGAAAGCATCGCCGTCCAGATGTCCCATAGCGACGCCTGTCGAGCTGGCGTTGGGAGCGACCAGCTGGAAAATGTCGTCGCAAGAGACAAAAAGGCCTCCACCATCGCCGTAGCAAATCTTGTCGGTACCGAGGTGAGCGAACACGGCATCCAGAATCGAGTCACCGTCGAGATCGCGGACCGCGACGTCGTGGGTGGAGAGGCTGGTAGTGGAGGCCTCGACACAGAGAACGAGGCCTTGCGCCGAACCCGCGCAGATCTGGTCTCGCTCATTGCTTCCCAGCGCGACCACCAAGTCGAGATGAGCATTGGAGTCGAAGTAGCCGAACGCAGCGGCTTGGCTGTCCGCCCCACCGTCGTCCGGTCGATCCGCACAGCCGGATAGTGCCCCGCCTTCCAGGCGACAGACTCGATCTGGGTCTCCCGGTGTCGTGAAGACTGCAGATAGTGTCTCCTGGCAGAACTTCGCACCCTCGAGCGCCAGCGAATAGCTCCCCGTCTCTACCACGCCGCCCTGCCACTCTGCGAAGGCGCCGACGCCTGTTGCCGGCGAGTGGGTCAAGGTTCCGCCTGCACCGAAGTCAAAGAGGTCCGCACCTGTCACATCTTGCGGCGAGTCCGCGGCTCCGGCCACGACGAGTGTGTACCGCCCACGCTGTTCCAACTCGAATCCGGAACCGTCAGACGCGGACCGTTCGAGGGTCGAAAGAGTCGTTCCACCCGCGGACGAATCATCGTTCGCCAGCACCGGCCAGCCGTATTCGTCGAACAGGAAGAGCCGGGTGTCGAATGTGGCGCTCGCCTCGGGATGGCTGTTCGGGTCGGTGGTCGCTCGGAAGAAGAAAGACTCGTCGATCCGGATGCAGTAGGCGTCCCGAGCGTCTGCGAGCCCGGTCGCTCCTTCGACGATCGACAACTGGCCCTGTCCCCTGGTCACCTGGGCTGCCTGATCGGGAAAGCTCATCGCATCACCCTCCTCCATCCAGGTTTGACTCACCGCTGAGACAGCAAGCCAGAGCCAGGCACCCAAGTAGCCAGCCACGCAAGCGATCCTTCTCAGTCCTGTCACGATCAGATCTCCTCTGTGTGGTTGCAAGAAGGCCGCTCGGATCTCCGATCCGGCCCTCTACTAAGATGATCGTCAACCGCAGCTGGAAAGGAACATGGCTGGCGAACGAGGAGACATGGAGAAGGTGGCGCTCCGAGGCGAGCCACACCCCGCCGGACTTTCGTCGGCGACCCGCGCCGACCTTGACGAGACTTTTGCTGATCTCTATGAGGAGGCGCGCCTGGTGGCCCGCCGGACGCTTCGTAGCGGTATGGCACCGTGGCGCCGCGATGCCACGATGAATACCACCGCTCTGGTCAACGAGGCCTATCTCAGACTCCAGGGGCGAGACAGCGTTCGCTGGAACGATCGGGATCATTTCCTGGCGTTGGTCGCTCGCGCCATGCGTTTCGCGTTCGTGGACTACGCCAGAGCTCACCACCGCGCAAAACGAGGTGGCACCGAGAAGCCGGTTTCTCTCGACGACCCCCAAGTACCCAGAGATCCGTCGATGGACCAGATGCTGGAAGACATCTTGTCCCTCGACCAGGCCTTGGAGCGTCTGGCGGAAACCAGTCAGCGGCTGGCCCGAGTCGTGGAATGCCGCTTCATCGTCGGCCTGAGCGTCGAGGAAACCGCCTCGGCCCTCGGAGTGTCGGGCATGACCATCAAACGGGACTGGATCAGCGCCAAAGCGCTTCTGGCCCGAGAATTGAAGAGCGGGCCGGATGATGGCGAGGATCGAGGGGTCGGCGTCGAGTGACGCGCCCGGATCTAGACTATTCCTGGACGACCGTCGAGGGCCTGTTGCACGAGGCGCTCGCCCGATCGCCGGAAGAGCTGGAGCCGTTTCTCGAAGAGGCTTGTGGCCAGCAGATCGAGCTACGTCGGGAAGTGAGGAGCCTGGTCGAGGCTTTCCGCGACCCACCGTCGATGCTGGAGAGACCGAGCCTTCTCGACGGGGGCAGAGTGGAGACATGCCTCCCGGCCGGGCAGGAAATCGGTCCCTATCGCATCGAGGAGATCCTCGGGCGTGGGGGTATGGGCGTCGTATATCTCGCTGTCAAAGAGCATGCCGAGTTCTCGCAACAGGTTGCGCTGAAGATCGTCGAGGGGTTCAGTCCGAGCCTGGTTCGCCGCCTGATCAGCGAAACGCGAATTCTGGCGAGACTCGATCATCCCAACATCGCCCGTTTTCTCGACAGTGGCATGACCGCCAACGGCGTCCCGTGGCTGGCGATGGAACACGTGCCGGGACAGGATGTCTTGTCGTACTGCGACGCACACCAGGCAACTCTCGACCAGAGGCTCGATCTCTTCCACACCATTGGCGCAGCCGTGGCCGCAGCGCATCAGAGCTTGGTGGTCCACCGGGACCTCAAACCGTCGAACATCCTCGTGACCCCGGATGGCGTCGTCAAGTTGCTCGACTTCGGGATCGCCAGGGCGCTGCAGGACGACGGACTCGGTGCGGGCTTCGAGACGACCCGAACCAGCGCGAGGTTCCTCAGTCTCGAATGCGCAGCTCCCGAGATCTTGGAGGGTCGCAGTAGTGGTACCAGTGCCGACGTCTACTCGCTGGGCATCTTGCTGTATCGCTTGCTCTGCGGCCACCGCCCGTTCGATCCACGAGGCTCGGGGCCACTGGACATGTTGCGTCGCGTTCGAGAGGAAGGCGCCGCGCTACCTTCGAAGCGAGATCTCGATCACTCCATCGCCAGCACTCGCGGAACGACGCCGTCACGCCTACGTCGGGCATTGGTGGGCGACCTCGATACGATCTGCTTCACGGCGCTGCGGAGCCATGCATCCCGCCGCTACGGTTCGGTTCGAGAGCTCCTGGAGGACATTCGGCGCCACCGCAGTGCGTTGCCGATTCGGGCCCGCGCGGACTCATGGGCCTACCGAGCTCACCGAGCACTTCGACGCCACTGGTTCGGCTCGCTGATGAGCGCACTCCTGGCCGGTTCTCTTCTCGTCGGCTTCGTCATCTCCCTCCATGGCCAGCGTACTGCAGAGCAAGAGACTCGCAAGGCCCAGGTGGTCTCCGAGTTGCTCCTCGGACTATTCGATCTCTCGACCCCGAACGAGTCGCCTGGACAGATCATCGATGCGGGCGACCTCCTGGACCAGGGAGTACGACAAGTCGACGAGCAGTTCGAACAACAACCCGATCTTCAGATCGAGCTGTTTCGCGTGCTGGGCAGTGCCTACATTCGTCTCGGACGCCTGGAGGATGCGCGCGAACAGTTGACGCGCAGCGTTCAGCTCGGCGGCCTCGACGACGAGCACCAACCCGACGAACTTTTGCTGGAACTCGGGGAGCTCGCCCGACTCAGTGCTCAGTTCCAGGAGGCGGTCGACCACTACCAACAGCTGTTGAATCGCTTGGAGCGGCGGGGAGAAACCGACGGACGTATCGCGGCCGCCGCATACAACGGCTTGGGCCTGATCGAGTCCGACGAGGGTCGATTTCCGGCCGCTCGATCGAGCTTCCTTCGCTCGCTGGAGATCTTGCAGCGGCTCGAGGCCACCGGCCAGATCCGCCTCGAGATTGCACGCACCTCGAGCAACTTGGCTTCGGTCCATTCATCTCTTGGCGAGTTGGCGGAGGCCGAGCCCCTGCTGAGGGAGAGCTTGAGCGTCTTTCAGAGCGTCCTGGGCCGCGACTCCTCGCACGCAGCATCGGCGATGACCAACCTGGCCTACCTTCTGCGTATCAAGGGAGAGCTCGAACAAGCAGAGCCCTTCTATCGCGAGGCCCTCTCGATGCGCAGGCGGCTATACGCTGCGGACCACCCGGAGGTGGCGCAGGCACTCAACAATTTGGGAGCCTACTGGTATCACCGAGGTGATCTGGAGAAAGCCGAGACCTTCCACGCGGAGGCGTTCGACATGTGGAACCGCACCTTGGATCCGGGGCATCCAGACCTAGCAGCCGTGCTGATCAATCTCTCGGTCCTTCGGTCATACGCGGGGAAGCACGGCGAAGCGGTCCAGGGATTTCGGCAGGCTATCGACTGGATGATCCAGACATTGCCGCCGGACCATCCTGAGATCGCGCATGCGCGGACTCAGCTGGCTCAGGTGCTACTCCAGGTGGGCCGTGGACCGGAAGCCCGCGACCAGGCGCGGCAAGCGGTCGAAGTTTTCGAGCGGTCCTTGGGAACGCACCACGCCAGGACCCGGCGCGCTCGGGCGGTCTGGGTCATGATGCTGGCAGAGAGCGGAGCATGTCGGATCGCCCGCGAGGAATTCGCACCTCTCCTGGGAAATCCAGACGAAGACGATGCCACCGCACCGGCCCTGGATCGGGCACGGGATGCGCTCGGCAGGTGCCCGGCCTGAGCTCGGGCCCGCTCAGGGAAGCTTCGTGAAGAAGCGGTGCCAGCGAGGCTTGAAGTAGTTCTCTCGGTCCAGCGACAGAGCAACGGCTGTGGCGCGACCCAAGATCTCGTCGCGGTGGACGGTGCCGAAATAGCGGGAATCACGAGAGTTGCCGCGGTTGTCGCCCATCACGAAGAAATGATCGTCAGGAATGACGAACGGGCCGGTCGGCGAATCCAGCCGTCCGACGCGGGTCATGATGGGATGTCGTAAACCGTCCAGCTCCTCTGCTGCAAAGTGATAGCGAGCCTGCTCGTGACTGTCGATCTGGTTCACATAGTACGGATCGAGGATGTCGTACGCGGCCCGCTCACCGTTGCGATAAAGGAACGGCCCGTCGATCTCGACCGTATCGCCCGGGAGTCCCACTACCCGCTTCACCAACCGCTTGCCGTCTTCCGGTGACAGCAATACCACCACGTCACCCCACTCCGGATCATCCCACTCCGCGACCCGAATCGTCGTAAACGGCACCTTCAAGTCGTAGGCAATCTTGTTGATGAAGATGCGATCGCCTTCGAGAATGGTCGGCTTCATGGAACCGGTGGGTACATCGTTCCAATCGGCGACGGCCGAGCGAAACGAGAACATCACGAGCCCGATGATCAGGAGAGGCTTGATCCACTCGCGCCAGAAGGCATGGCTCTTGCCCTTCCAGCCCTCGACTTCCACCGTTCCGGACTCGGCACCGTCACGGGCCCGAGGTGGCTCCGCGATGCTCGATCCCGCGGCGTCCTCCGGGGCGTAGCTGTCGTGACGTTCGCTGTGGTCAGTCATGAATCAAAGCGGATCGTCGTGGCTCTCGTACGGTTGTCGTGTCTCTCGTACGGTTGTCGTGTATACGGCGCGACCGTTGTGTCTCTGGTGCGATCGTGGTGTCCGGTGCGATCGTCGCGTCTCTCGTACTCTCAGGTGACGGTCCAAGTATCGCCGGAACGGACCAGCTCGTCGAGGCTGCCGCTTCCTTTGATGTCGATTTCGTGTTGGATCTGTGCAACGACCTGGCTCTCGAAAGACGGGCGCTCGACGGAGCGAAGAATCCCGATCGGAGTCGGGAACGCCGGTGCCTCCATCTGGGCCATGGCCCAGGCCAGATTCCGATCGGTCTCGTCCCAGACGAGACAGTCGTCCGCGGTGAGGCCGTCCCCCAACTCCACCACCTTCAACTGCGCACCGTCCATCTGAATTCCAAGCTCCCGATCGTCGCCGAATGTCACCGGCTGCCCATGCTCTAGGTAGATCACGTCGGCCTTGCGATGCTCCTTCGACGTCACTGCTTGAAACGCGCCGTCGTTGAAGATGTTGCAATTCTGGTAGATCTCGACGAACGCGGTGCCCTGATGCGCCGAGGCTCGCTGCAGGATCGACTTGAGGTGTGGCAGGAAGACGTCGACACCGCGAGCCACGAAACTCGCCCCGGCACCGAGCGCGATGGCCAAAGGATTGAAAGGTGCGTCGATCGAGCCATACGGCGTAGACGAGGTGCGTTTTCCGACCTCGGACGTGGGCGAGTACTGGCCTTTGGTCAGTCCGTAGATCCGGTTGTTGAAGAGCATGATCTTCAGCCCGACGTTGCGGCGCAGCGCGTGGATCAGATGGTTGCCACCGATCGACAGGGCGTCACCATCTCCCGTGACCACCCACACTTCCAGATCCGGTCGACTGACCTTGAGCCCTGTGGCGATGGCAGGCGCACGACCGTGAATCGTGTGAAATCCGTAGGTATCCATGTAATAGGGGAACCGGCTGGAGCAGCCGATACCCGAGACGATGACGAACTTCTCCTTCGGTATCCCCAACGTCGGAAACACGTCTTGCACGGCCTTGAGGATGGCGTAGTCGCCACAACCTGGACACCAACGGACTTCCTGATCGGATTGGAAATCGCTGCGGGTGAGTGTCGCTTGCTCGGTCATCTCATGTCTCCAGCATCTCGACGATGCGATCGAGAATCTCGCTACGGGTAAACGGCTTCCCTTGGACTTTCGAATAGGTTTGGACGTCGATCAGGAAGTGGGAGCGCAGCAGCATGGCCATCTGCCCCGTGTTCAGCTCGGGCATCAGTACGTTCGGGAACTGCCGTAGCACCTCCTCGGTGTTGCGCGGTAGTGGGTGAATATGCCGGAAATGAGTCCGCGCCACCTTGTATCCCTGGCGCCTGGCCAGGTTCACGGCGCCAGTGATGGCGCCCAGAGTCGACCCCCACCCCACCACCAATAGCTCAGCGTCCTCGTCGCCCACCACCTCCAGCTCAGGGATGGTGTTCGCGATGCGCTCCACTTTCTCGGCACGCAACCGGGTCATGTGCTCGTGATTCTCCGGGTCGTAGGACACGTTTCCCGTACCGTCCTGCTTCTCCAGGCCCCCGATGCGGTGCTCCAGACCCGGTGTGCCCGGCACCGCCCAAGGGCGAGCCAAGGTTTCGGAACTGCGACGGTAGGGCAAGAATCCAACCTCTGGATCGGTGTTCTCACCGCCGTAGAAGTCCACCGTCAGATCGGGCAGATCCTCGACCGAGGGTAGCCTCCACGGCTCCGACCCGTTCGCCAGGTAGCCATCGGAGATCAGGATCACGGGGACCATGTGATGCACGGCCATCCGACTCGCTTCGAGAGCCGCAAAGAAGCAGTCGGCTGGCGACGACGGTGCGATGACAGGCATGGGTGCCTCGCCGTTGCGCCCAAACATCACCTGAAGGAGGTCACTTTGCTCGGTCTTCGTCGGCATGCCGGTAGAAGGACCGGCTCGTTGCACGTTGATCACCACCAGCGGAAGCTCAGTCATCAATGCCAGGTTCATGCCCTCGGACTTCAGAGCGATCCCCGGGCCGCTGGTGGACGTGATCGCCAGCGACCCACCGAACGATGCACCGATGGCGGCGCAAACTGCAGCGATCTCGTCCTCTGCCTGAAATGTCGTGACGTTGTACTGCTTGTACTTGGCGAGCTCGTGCAACACCGAAGAAGCCGGGGTGATCGGGTACGAGCCCAGGAACAGCGGCAGGCCGCTTCGCCGGCTCGCGGCAACGAAGCCCAGTGCCAGAGCCGAGTTGCCGTTGATGTTCCGGTACAGGCCCGGCTCCAGCTGCGCTGGCTCCACCTCGTAGCGGACCTGAAAAGCGCCGGTGATGTCGCAATAGTTGTAGCCGGCTCGTAGTGCCTTCTCGTTGGCCTCGGCCAAGATCGGCTTCTTGGCGAACTTCTTGTAGAGGTACTCGATCGTGTTGTCGAGGGGGCGGCTGTACATCCAGTACACCATGCCCAGGGCGAAGAAATTCTTGCAGCGCCCACGGCTACGATTGTCGAGCTCGAGCTCCTGCAGCGCTTCCAAGGTCAACCGGGTCAGCTCGACTTCGAATAACCGGAACCCCTCGAGGGAGCCATCTTCCCTCGGATCCACATCGTAGTGGGCCTTGCCCAGATTGCGCTTGTTGAACTCGTTGACGTTGAGAATCACGATGCCGTTCGGCACCAAGTCCCCGAGGTTGGTCTTCAGTGCCGCCGGATTCATCGCCACCAGCACGTCGGGCACGTCCCCCGGCGTATGGATGTCGTAGTCGGCGATCCGTACCTGAAACGCGGAGACGCCCGGAAGCGTGCCGGCAGGAGCGCGGATCTCCGCCGGGAAATCCGGCAACGTGGAAAGATCGTTGCCGAGCACAGCCGATGTATTGGTGAACTGCGTGCCGGTCAGCTGCATGCCGTCTCCGCTGTCGCCAGCGAATCGAATCACGACATCGTGCAGCTTTTCGTGCTGACGTTCGGAAACAGAGTCCGAAACGGCGGGAGTGGTCATCGGCTTGTTCGACCTTTCTGGGAATCCGAGCTGAATCTAGAGCCTGCGAGCGGTTCCGATACGACCGAGCCCGCCGCGCCTCGAAGGCTTCCTGCAGCGAGTCGGACACGTGAGACCGAGCTGAGCATCGTAGGAGTGCGGACCTGCGAGCCTGCCTCGCCGTGGCCCAGCTGGTACGGAAAAAGGGCCGTTCGTTCGGGCCCCTTCCAAGGATGCTAGCAGACCCTTTCGCTGGTCGCGGACGACGATTTCTGGATCCCTCGCAGAGCGCTTCCCGGCTCGAGACGGCTCTCCAGGAGAGGATTCGATCGGTCTGGTGCTCCTTCGCACGAGGAAGCAACGGATCTTTCTGAACTGGGGCGGTCCATGGATGCGCTCGAGAGCTTCTCTAGAGTTTTTCTGACGTCGGTCAACGACAACACCACGCGTTCGTTATCGTAGGTAGCAGTGCTGACCGGCGAGCCGTGGTCGGTCTGACCCGCCTCGGCACCGCCTTCACCTTTCTCGCCGGAACCCCCTTTGAAGCTGCCCAGTCTGCGCACGTTTCTCGTCTGTGCCACGAGCCTACCCGCTATCGCGGGTTTGGCGGTGTGGTTCGGCCTGTGGCCCGGAGACGGCGCCGGCGTACTCGAATGGTGGCTACGCGCCTGGACCCTTTTGTGGCTGGTGACGATGCTCGTCTGGCTGGCCGGGGTCGCCATCGGGAAACTGCTGTGGAGCGTCGGACGACGTCTCGCGTTCTCCTATTTCCTCATCGGCATCGTACCGATCCCGCTGTTGGCGATCCTGGTTTCGCTGATCTTCTACGTCCTGGCCGGCTTCTACCAGGGATATCTCTTCCGCGATGCGGTCTACGACCTCCAGGCCCAGCTGGAGTCCCTCGCAGCACGCCAGCTCGACCTGGTGCTACGCGGCCAGCTGGCGGAAGAACCGCCTCCTCCCGACCTGGACGTCGCCTTCACCCTGTACCGAGACGGCGAGCTCTGGTTGGGAGCCCGTGATGCACCCAAACGATGGCAGGAATGGTGGACCGACGCACGGCTCGACGCACGCACGGGACAGCTACCGATGGTCCAGGGAATCGATGGACAGCCGGAGGTGTTCGGAGCAGCCCGGGCGGGACGCTTCGCCATCCTCGCTCGCCACGGTGAAGAACTGGCGCCCTATCTGTCCCGTCGTACCGGTCTCTGGGTCGAGCTAGCGCGCCCGGGGGCACACGTCGGCGAAAGGGTGACCTTCAAGCTCTTCGGCCGTGAGTACCCGATCCATGCCCTGGAACCAGTGGAAGATCCGGAGATCATCCGCAAACACTTTACGGAACGAGCGGATCCCGGCTGGCTCGACGAACCCTGGCTCGTCTGGGTCGAGCTGTCGCGCCCGTATCTTTTGCTCGATGGCGGCACGACCGCTGACGAGTATCTGACGGCGACGATGTCGGCCACGGTCCGATCGCTGTCCGACCACATCGTGCCGCAGTCTCCGGAAGTGGGCTTCTTCGTCTACCTCATCTTCCTCGTGGTCTTCCTGGTCACGTTCGACCTCTACCTGGTGGCGGTCGTCATGGCTGTCACCATGATCGTCGGGCTCAGCAGGGCGGTCAACCGGTTGTCGAACGCTACTCAACGCATCCAGAGCGGCGACTTTGCGACCCGTATCGCGGTGCGCCGGCGTGATCAGGTGGGCGCGCTCCAGAGAAGCTTCAACGGTATGGCCGAGAATCTCGAACGGCTGGTTCGCGATACAGCCCAGAAGGAGATCTGGGAACGCGAGATGTCGTTGGCCCACGAGATGCAACGCAGCCTCCTGCCAGACACGTTGCAGGCTCCCGAGCCACTCGAGTTCTCTACCTACTTCCGACCCAGCGCAGCCCTCGGCGGCGACTACTACGACGTGCTGACGCTCGCGGATGGACGTTGTGCCGTGGTCGTGGCCGACGTGTCGGGACATGGGCTCGCCGCTGGGCTGCGCATGGCGATGGTGAAGTCCGCCTTCGAGCTCTTGTCGGAAGAGGAGTCCGATCCGACAACTCTTCTGGGGCGTCTCCACGATCTCCTGCAGGAACGGCTACAAAGCTCCGAGCAGCGGCGCTTCTTCGTCACCGCGACGATCACCGCCATCGACCGTGCCACGGGCGAGATCGAGATCGTCAACGCGGGTCATCCGCCGACCTATCTCCTGCGGAACGGCGACGTGACCGAGGTCGAGCTTCACGGCTCACCTCTGGGACTACTTCAGCCGGCATTTCCCTTGCACCAGGCCAGACTCCGAGAAGGTGACGTCTTGGTGTGGCTGTCGGACGGACTGCTGGAAGCCACCGATCGCGACGACGAGTTGTTCGGCTATCGAAGGGTCGTGGAGACCCTCGAGGGTCACTCGGACGACATCGAAGAGGTGCGCTCTGCACTGCTGGCCGCGGTCGCCAGCCACTACGGTGACGGTGGGCATCTCGACGACGACCTGACGCTGGTGGTGATGCGCTGGGGCAGTCGGAGCGAGGCCGAAGAGAGCTCAGAGGACGACGTGCCGCCGCAGCTGGTCCCCGCCTCCGCCGAGGCGAGCGAGGAGCCGTAAGCCCTCCCGGTCTTGGCCCGGGTCCCACAGGCGGGCCGGTGATAACGTCCGCCCAGAGCCTTGCTGCCACCAGCTCTCGACCTCATTCCACACGTCCAGCCAGACCCCCGGAGGAATTCATGAGCTCCATCCGCCGCCTGAGCCTTCTGCTGAGCGCAACTCTCGTCCTCGCAACGCTCGCGCCCGCCGCCTTTGCCCATTGCCAGATCCCTTGCGGAATCTACGGCGACCCCATGCGCATCGACATGATGATCGAGCACGTCCAGACCATCGAGAAGTCGATGAAGCAGATCGGCGAGATCGGCGCTGCCGAGTCACCGGACTGGAATCAGCTCGTCCGCTGGGTGAACAACAAAGAAGACCACGCCGATGAGCTGACCGAGATCGTGACGTACTACTTCATGGCGCAGCGCATCAAGCCGCCCGCGCACGGAGCCGACGAGGCTACCCAGGCCAAATACGTCCGGGAGCTGAGTCTGCTGCACAAGATCATGGTCCATGCCATGAAGGCCAAGCAGACCGCAGACCTCGCGCACGTCGAGGCCCTCCGGAAGTTGATCCACGAGTTCAGGCATTCGTACCTGGGTGAAGAGCACGGCGGCTGAGCTTCCCCCGTGAGCAACGACTCCCTAGCCTTGGGCTCGGGCGGCGAGCCCAAGGCCCGCACACCCCTGGGCTCCATCCTCGGAGTATCCGCCGCGACGGCGGCATTTCTCATCTGGTGGATCTACTTCAAGACCCCGGGGGCGTCGGACGCTGGATGGATCTCTGCGTTACCGGCCGTCAACGCCACGTTCAACACGCTGGCGGCAGCCTTCATGGTGGCCGGATGGTGGGCGATTCGCCAAGGACGGCGTCAGCTACATCCGAAGCTCATGCTGACAGGCGTCGGTTTCTCCGTCCTGTTCCTCGCCAGCTACCTCGTCTACCACCACTACCAAGGCGACACTCCATTCCCGGGCCAGGGCTGGATTCGCCCGTTCTATTTTTCCCTCCTCATCAGCCACATCGTGCTGTCGGTGGTCATGTTGCCGATGATCCTCTCGACTCTCTTCTTCGCTTCCCGGAAGCGCTTCGCCAGTCACAAGAAGATCGCACGCTGGACCCTACCGACCTGGCTCTATGTATCGGTCACGGGCGTCGTCATCTTCTTTCTGTTGCAGGCTTATACCTAGTGTCCTGCCTTCGGCCACGGGATCTCTAGCGTGAGTTCCTCGGGCCGGAGGCACTTGCGTTCGTCACAAGCCTGCACCGAGAGCCGCACCGGGACGACCGGCCCGGTCTCTTCGACCCGTTTGACGACGCCATGGATCGTAAAACTTCCTTGGAAGACAGCGAGCGGCTCCTCCTGAAAACCCAGCGTCACGGTCTCGGCGTCCGGGTAGTTCACGTTCGCGAGTTGCCAGCCGTCAGAGACGTCCATTCGGGTCGGCATCAGGTTCTGCTGCAGAGGCTGGTCGGAGTTCAGATGCCACCCTTCGGCAAGCTCGACCCGTACCTGCAAGCGTCCGCCAGCGCTGACCGAGGCCTCGGCCTTCACCGCGCCACGCGCGCCATGGGCCAGCGGCCCCGCCGCACCGTGGAGTAGCTCGTCCGCTGCCAGCAACAGGTAGGAGAAGGCTGACGGCTGGCCTCGGACCCGGCCCGAGAATGCAGCGAGCGTGGCTTCGGCCCGCTGCCGGAACACGGCGTCACCCGTCCGCTCCGCGAGTTGCGCGAAAGCGCGCGCAGCCACTGCGTTGCCCGATGGAATCGCTCCGTCGGTGGAGCTCTTCGGTCGGGCCGGCAGCCTGCCCTCGTAGTCGTCTTCACCGAGGAAGAACCCGCCATCGTCGTCATCCCAGAATCCTTCGACCATCGAATCGGCCAGCTCGCCGGCCCGATCGAGCCATCGCTCGTCACCCGTAGCGTCGTAGAGAGCCGCGAATGCTTCCAACATGTACGCGTGGTCGTTCTGAGTTGCCGACACGGAGCCGGTTCCCTGCAGCACCGCGCGCCACAATCGCCCGTCCTGTCGACGGCTGTGGCGCCACAGGAACTCCGCTGCACCGACCGCCGCCTCGGCATATCGATCCTCCCGCAATGAGGTGCTCGCTCGGGCCAAGGTCGTGATCATCATGGCGTTCCACGCCGTGACGATCTTGTCGTCGCGCAGAGGACGGGGCCGCTCCTCGCGTGCGTTGTATAGGCGGTGGCGAATGCGGTCGAGGCGGACGAGGAGCCCTTGCAACGAGAGTCCGAGCTCCTCCGCCTGCTGTTTCAGTGGAGCCGGTAAATGAAGAATGTTCTTGCCTTCGAAGTTGCCGGAGGAGGTGGCACCGAAAAGCCGGAGAGCGAGGTCGGCCTCCTCGGATGACAGGGTCGACCGGATCTCACCGACTGTCCAGACGAAGAACTCTCCCTCCCGCCCCTCGCTGTCCGCGTCCGTCGCCGAGTAGAACCCGCCCTGCGGCGAGGTCATGTCCCGCAACACGTAGTCCAGGGTCTGACGGGCTACCCGCTCGAAGAATGGGTCACCGACGAGTCGAGATGCTTCGAGATAGGCACGGGCCAGGTGAGCCTGGTTGTAGAGCATCTTCTCGAAGTGAGGCACCAGCCAATCTGCATCCGTCGAATAGCGATGGAAACCGCCACCGACTTGATCGTAGATGCCACCCCGCGCCATGTGGTCGAGGGTGGCCGAAACGGCGTTTAGGACGCGCTCGTCGCCGCTGCGCGCAGCTCGCCCGAGAAGGAAGAGCAGCTCCGGCTCGTGTGGGAACTTCGGTGCCGGCGAGAACCCTCCCTTGTAGGGGTCGAACCGAGACAGGATCTCGTCCACCGCGGCGCGCAACACCTCCTCATCGACCTGCGCTGCCTCCTGTGCCGCGGTCATGACATCGCGGACGACGTCGGAAATACGATGCGCCTGGGTCAGCACACGCTGCCGGTCGACGTCCCAGGCATTTGCCACAGCGTCCAACAGCTGGACGAAGCTCTCCCGCGGATAGTAGGTACCGCCAAAGAACGAGTGGCCGTCGGGGGTCAGGAAACTCGACATGGGCCAGCCGCCACGCTGGCCGAGGACATGCACCGCGGTCATATAAACCTGGTCCACGTCCGGACGCTGTTCGCGGTCGACCTTGATGCTGACGAAACCCTCGTTCAGTCGTCGCGCCACGTCCTCGTTGTCGAAGCTCTCCCGCTCCATCACGTGACACCAATGGCATGTCGAATAGCCGATCGACAAGAAGATCGGTTTGTCTTCGCGCTGGGCTTTCTCGAAAGCCTCGGCTCCCCACGGGTACCAGTCCACCGGGTTGTGGGCGTGCTGGATCAGGTAGGGAGAGTCCTCGAGGATCAGTCGATTGACGTAGACCGGCTGGCCGTCCTCGTGCAGATGCTCGGTGCGCGGCTCGTAGTCGCGCCCGCGGGCCTCGTACGCAGTCCAGAGCCGCTCGGCCAGAGCCTTCGGATAGGGCTCGGCACCAGGCGGACCGTGGAGCAAGGTCCCAACGGACGCAACACTCTGATCGGGGGAGTCGAAGTCCTCCTCCGTCCCTTGGCACGCGGCGCTCCAGACGAGCCCCAGCGCGACAACCGCCCTAAGTGGGGAGGCGTACCGCGGCCATCTCTTCTGCATTGCGTACGAACAGGATGCCGTTGGCCAGGGCGAGGTGATTCCAGGTCTTGCCTTCGATAGCTTGGAAGGTGCCCAGCTCTTCGTAGCCGTCAGGCGCGGCGCGCACCAAGGCCAGCTCGCCGCGATCTGACACCACCAGCAAGAGATCTTGATCCGCCAGCAGCAGCAGCTGGCCGTTGCCATATCGCCCGCCTTTCCAGGCGCGCTCACCGGTCTCCAGATCGAGCGCCGCGAGGATGCGGTTGTCGAACCCGTAGACGTAGCCTTCGTGGACCACGATGTCGTTGTAGTACGGCTTCATTCCGGTCGACGTCCAAACCTCTCGAGTGGTCCAGGTGTCGCGCAACTTCTCGACCTTGAAGCGGCGTGTACCCAGACCGAAGCTGGTGCCCACCAAAACGTCACCGTCCTCCGTGATAGCTGGTTGCACAACTCGGGCGCCGCCCGGTGCCGGCCACACGTGCGTCCAGAGCAACTTTCCTGTTGGAGACACACTGCTCACGCCATATCCAGTGGCGACAAGGAGCTGGCGAACACCGTCCAGCTCCGCCTCGTGTACGGAGCAGTAGCTGAGCTGCCCCGCTTGCGCAAACCAGGCAGGCTCGCCGGTCTTCCTGTCGTAAGCGACCAGCCCCTTGCCGTCGGGAGCGCCACTGTGGACCACCAGGAGGTCGTCCACCACCAAAGGCGAAGACGAGAATCCCCAGATCGGAATCTCCGCACCGGTGTCGTCGGCCAGGTTGCGCTGCCAGAGCTCACGCCCCATCTCGGCTTCGAGCGCCTGGAGGATGCCGGTGGCGCCGAGACTGTAGACCGTACCGTCTGCGAGGGTCGGCGTGGCGCGTGGACCCGCACCTGCCATGGCTTCCCAGAACCGGGCTTCGTCAGCGTGCTGCCAGATCGGTTCTCCCGTCGAGGTTGAATAGGCCGAGACAACTTCGCGCTCTCCACGCTGCTCCTGGGTGTAGATGACGTCACCGTCGATAGCGAAGGAACCCCATCCAGGACCCACCGGACGCTTCCAGAGTATTTCCGGCGGGGTCGCCGACCAATCGGACGCGATGCCCACACCGGAAACCACGCCGTCGCGACGAGCGCCGCGCATGCCGGGCCACGCTGGTGGCTCGGCAGTCGGGATGGCCGCGGTGAGGATTTCGCCTTCGGCCTGAGCGGCATCGGCGAGCGCCTCACCGTCCGGCGTCTCTCCTTCCGCCCCGCCAGCCCTCGGGTCGGCCAGGTCGCTCTCGCCGTCCTGCTCGGTCTGCGGATCCGCGTCTTCCACCGCGGACGTCGTCGTCTCTGGCGCTGGACTCTCCACCGTCTCCACCGTCTCCACCGTCTCCACCGTCTCCACCGTCGCCAGCGGTGCCAGAAGCAGGTCGTCTTCCGGTGCCTTGCTCCATCGCGGCTCGAAGTGGTACGCCATGTCGCCATCGACGCCGGTAGTCTTCAAAGCCATCCAGGCTCCGCACACGACGACCAACATCACCAGCCACACCCAGATCGGGCGGGAGACCGACGCGACGCGGCACCAGATCAACCAGACGACGAACGCGATGCAGATTGCTGGCAAGCCATAGATGTAGGACGCCTGGTAGACCGACGGATCGGACAGCGACACCGAACCGACGAACAGCAGGATCGGCAGAAAGAAAACCAGTAGCCTGCGGCTCCAAGACTCACCCGACACCTTCATCCACCACCCGAAAAGGATCAAGAAGCCGAGCAGCGGTGCTCCCACCATGGCAAAAAATTGCACCATCGACGCCGGCACGATCTTTCCGGTGCCGAACGTCGCCAGCCACTGCAGCACGACGATCACGATCCCGGGCCACAACCGGTAGGTAGGTGTAGAGCCGTCGAGTTCTTCGCGAGTCATGATCGAGCCTCTCTCAGCTAGGCGTCGTGCGGGTCCTTCCCGGCCGACGGCGTTGTCCGTTGTCTCGTTCAGTGATCCACGTACGGCGACCCTGCGCGCCGAATTCGGTACTCAGCGTCCGAAATTGATGGCGCTCGGATCCGCTCCGCCACTCGACTTGGGCGGCGGCGTGCTGAGCCAGACAGCGACAGCCACAACCGCCAAGCCGACACCGCTCACGAGAATGCCCACCTCTCGGGAGATGAAGATACCGCAGGCCAACCCGGCCGCCAGCACCAGAGCGGTCAGGACTATGAACTTCCGGTTGCGCGCCTGCACCTCGGGATCCCCTTTGCCCAGACAACAGCGCTTGTACTTTCTCCCGCTTCCGCAGGGACAAGGGTCGTTTCGTCCGATGCTCATCGAGCGAGGTTACCATCCCACACTCATCTTGATTCTCGACTATCTTGATTTTAGTTTTTGATTAGTCTAAAATTCAGATTCCACACATGGAACCCACGAGGATCTGCCGATGTTCACCTCAGCACAGACACGGACTCGCTCCCTACGGAGCCTTGTTTCGAGCGGCCTACTGGCCGCATCGCTCACCGGGGCACTGCTCGTCGCTCTTCCCTGTGGCGCTGAGCCGTGCAACCTCGAGATCCAAGTGGTCGGACCTCTAGACCGCGCCGTGACGGATGCGCAAGTCCGATTCTTGTCCTCAAACGAGGAGGTCTACACGACGGATGCCGAAGGCAGGATCTGTATCGCGAGCCTCGCCGCTGGCCGGCACGTCGCCATCGTGGTGGCCGAAGGCTTTGCAGTGCTCGACGCGATCTTCGATGTAGGCGGGGACGTGGGAGATGAATTCCGTGTACAGCTGGCACCAGCCTTCGGCGAGGAACTCGTGGTCACCGGCACTCGCGTGGCGCAGAAGCTCCTCGACTCACCGGTCCATGTACAGCAGGTGGACCGCCAGGCCATCGAAGCCGCCGCGGCTCGCACTCTGGCTGACGCCGTGGAGCTCACACCAGGCGTTCGCATCGAGAGCAACTGCCAGAACTGCAACTTCTCCCAGGTACGGATGTTGGGCCTCGAAGGCCCCTACTCTCAGATCTTGATCGACGGCCAGCCGATGGTGTCGTCGCTGGCCATGGTCTACGGCATCGAACAGTTTCCTGCCCGTATGCTCGACACGGTGGAAGTCGTCAAGGGCGGCGGCGCCGCAATCTACGGAGCTGGAGCGGTGGGCGGAGTGATCAATCTGATCCCCCACGCACCTCTCGACACCCACGTGACGCTCGACGGCAGGTTCTTGGAGACGGGGAACGAGCCGGGTCATAGCCTGTCGGCGCTCATCGACTGGAGTCCTCGTAACGGTCGCGCCGGCCTCTCCCTGCTGGCTCAGGACGATCGTGTCGAGCCCTCGGATCGCGACCATGACGGATTTACCGAGATCACGAGCCGAGATCTGACGACCTTCGCTTTGCGCGGCGAGGGCTATGTTCTCTCTGATGCGGCCCGCCTCACAGCCGAAGTCAACTACACCGACGCCTACCGCCGCGGAGGCGACCTCGCGGGTATCGATCTCTTGCCGGAGGAGACGGCGCTGACGGAGGAGATCGACACCCAGCGCCTAGCCTTCGGTACCTCGTGGTTGCACACCGTGTCGTCGAAGCTCGACTATCGGCTGGCGGCTTCTTGGGCCGATACCGATCGCGGTTCCTACTATGGCGCTGGCTTCGACCCTGCTGCCTACGGTCGAACCGACGATCCACTTTGGTTGGTAGACGGTCAGCTGAATCTCTACCGTGATGGCGTCACCACGAGCGCCGGCCTCAGTCATAGCCATGAGGACCTGTCCGACAGCCAACCCGGCTACGGTCGAGAGCTGGCGGAAACACAGGAAGAGACGGGCTTGTTCCTGCAAGAGGATCGAAGTCTCGGACAACGAGCCAGCGTCGTCTACGGCCTTCGGGTGGATCGCCACTCGGCGCTGGACGATCCGGTGGTGTCGCCGCGAATGGCCTGGATGATCTCGCCTCGACCGAGCCTGACCTTCCGCGTGTCCTTCGCCGAGGGGTTTCGGGCGCCTGAGATCTTCGACGAGGATCTACACATCGAGCTGGCCGGCGGCGACGCGAGGGTGGTGTCGCGAGCACCTGGACTGGTGGAGGAAACATCCCGCGCTTGGCTTGCCTCGGCTGAATGGCGACCGACCTTCAGCTGGAACGGTGGCGTTCGGAAAGGAAGCGCCTCACTGGAAGCCGCGCTGTTCCGTACCGACCTGGAGAACCTATTCGACGTCGTGGAGGCCGACGACCCGGCCACTCCCAACCGCCGTGAATTCCTGCGCGTCAACGCGCAAGGTGCTCGCGTGGAGGGTGTGGAGCTGTCGGCGTCCGTGCGCTGGGGCTCCCGCTGGACCGCGCAGCTGGGCTACGTGGTTCAGAGCTCCCGGTTCGAAACGGCCGAGCCTGACTTCGGCAGCCTGCGGTTCTTCCGCTCCCCGGACGAGCACGGCACCCTGAACCTGCAGGTGGCTCTACCCGGCGAATTGAATCTCTTCTTCGGCGGACGCTACACCGGCTCCATGATCGCGCCTCACTATGCTGGATTCATCGACGAGGATCGGCTGGAGCGTACGCAGACCTTCCTCGAGCTCGACCTCAATCTTTCGCGTACCTTCGAGGTGGCTGGCCATCAGTTGACCGTGACGGCCGGCGTCAAGAACCTGACCGACGAGTATCAACCGGATCTCGACCGCGGCCCGGATCGCGACTCGAACTACGTCTACGGGCCGCGCCTACCGCGTACGGCGCATTTCGGACTACGCTGGGATCTGTGAGCGTCCGACTGCAGCTGATCGTGGTGCTCGTCGTCTCGGCGAGTTGCATTGCGGTCCAACCATCACATACACAAGAAGAGTCGGCGAACACCGGTATCTGGCAAGCCATCGATTGGATCGATCTCGACGGTCGGACCTGGACTGCCGATTCCCTGCTCGGCCGGGTCGTCGTGCTCGATTTCTGGGCCACCTGGTGCGCACCGTGCCTGGCCGAGCTGCCCCATCTCCGATCCCTTCGCGAGCAGCATGAAGACGAGGATCTGCTGATTCTCGGCGTGGCGCTCGATGCGATCGATCGACGACGGCTGCTCTCTTTCCTCCGTCGCCACGGCATCGACTGGCCGCAGGTCCACCAACCCGCCGGCGTCGAGGGTGTTGCGGCTCGGCGCTTCGACGTGCAGACCGTGCCGACCCTGTTCGTGGTCGATCCCAAAGGCAGGATCGTCGCGCGGGATCTCCGCGGACCAGCACTCGATGCAGCGATTCGATCGCTGCTGGAGCTGTGGCAGCGAAGAATCCCACCGAAAAGGCTCGGTGAACGAGAGACATCGCACGTTCACTGCAGCAACCACGATAGGCGGAAGGCTACTTTGCGGCTCAGCGCCAGATCATGGACGCCGACCTCGGCGGATCTCAGCTTCGTCGACGGCCGGCGCTTCGCCGAACCGCACCCAGCCGGGAACCCTCGCCGTCTCGCCCCGCCAACGAACTTCCACGCGGTGAATCCCGGGTTCCAGCCCAGCCGGAAGCTGGAGGGTCAGATGCAGGCGGCGCTGCCACTCGAACAGAGCATCGTCCAGCTCGGATGCCTCGGCGATGACCACGCCCGATGTCGCCTCCGCGAGAAGGTTCAGGGGCTCCAGCGGATCGAGCAGCCGAGCCACGGAGGCATGGTTGCCGGGGTCCATCGTCCGTGCCAGATGCCGTTCCGCCGTCACCGGATCCAGTTCTGCGGCCAGGCCACGGGCCCTGCGAGCACCGCTCCGATCGCCTAGGATCTCCAGGCAGTCGGACAGGCGTAGCAAGGCGACGGACTGTCGGTCGGCTGTTTTGGGATCGCCCCAGAAATGGTAGAAGGCACGGGAATAGGCATCCGCTGCACCTTCTATGTCGTCGGCTGCCAGCCGTTGATCCCCCAACTCCAGGAGCGCTTCCGACTTCTCGGGATCACGCTCCGCCTCGTACGCACCGTAGACCAGAAAGGGAGGGATCCCGACGAAACGCCACTTGCCGATGCGTACGCCTCGCGCCTTCCCCCGGTACGGATCTTCGTCGGGCGGACGCAGCGCTGCCGCGATCCAGCCGTCCGCTGCCAAGGCGTGGATGGCGTCCTCGAAGTGGCCGGCCAGCGCGTCGGGCTGCTCCATCTCGACACCGTAGAAATCCGAGGGAGACAGATCGAACCCGTCGGTCACCCAAAGCAAGAGACGGCGGGGTCCGGACGTCCTTGCTTGCTCACGAAGGTGCAACAGGCGCGCATCCAGCGCGCGACGTAGGGATACCGTCTCTTCCTGGGCGATGCCCGCTGCCAGCATCTCGTTCTCCCCGTCCTCCACCCAATCCCAGCGCCGTTGCAAGACCGAATCTTCGCCCTCCGTCAGCAACGCCAGCCGCGATAGGAGCTCCTTCACCCGCTGGGTCTCTTCCGAAGGCAACAGCAACGTTTTCAGTCCACCGTCCGCAGAGCTCATCCACACCGTGACCGGGCCCAGAGACGTCAGTTCCTCGGCATGATCCGCCAACAGGCCGACCGCCCAGCGCACCGTACGGGTCGACGCCGTCATGGCATCGAGCAACACCACGACGCTCCAGGGTTCGGCTCGCTCGGGAAGGCCGCGGACGACCCGTTCCACCACCACGGGGGTGAGGGCGGTCCGGCTCCGTTGGTCTTCTTCCAGGGGTAGCACCCAGGCTTCGAACTCGCCCAAGCCGAGCCTCCTCGGCAGCTTGCCACCTCGTAGCCAGCCCGCCGTGCCTTCCAGACCCACCATACGATCGATGGCGACCACGTCCGTCTCTTCATGGAACGACGAAGGAATCGGTACGGAATCGGAGTCCACCTCGGCAGGTTGTTCGCCGGCGATCGAAGTCGCCCAAAGGCAAAGAAGACCGAAACCCAGGATTCTGCTCACCGAATTCTCCAAAAGGTCGGAACGGACCTACAGCGTATCCCGGTATCGTCACTCTCGATCGAGGATCGACTCGGCCAGGGAACGACGAGCCTCCAAGAGCACTTCGATCTCGCCGAACCGCTCCAGCGCCCTCAGCATCTGTTTCCAAGCGCCGAGGTTGTCGCCGTCCAGGCGTAGCTGCTCGATGGCTGCCAGGGTACTGACGAGGTTGGGCGGCAGATCGGACGGCGTCGGGTTTCCTTCGCCGTCGGCCGTTGCGACCAACCTACCCACCAGCGATGCGTCGGCCTCGTCTCGAGCCCGCTGTGCCGCCAGCTGCTTCTCGGCCGCAGCCAGCTGGCGCGCGATCCACGGGTCGTCTGGTGCCAGCTCCGACGCGTCGCGCAGCTGACTCACAGCAGCAGCCACGCGACCGTTCTCCAACGCCACGCCTGCCTCCGCCACGTAGGTTCCCAGTCGATCGCGCACCGTGCGGTCGACAAGGCGGTCCAGATGGTCCAGCATCTCTCCCGCCTCGCCGTCCGCCTGACCGTAGGATGCTTTGGCGCGCGCCAGCTCGTCGCGCAAGCCGGCCAGCTTGCCGGATTGGATCCTGCGGACCACGTGGCGCTCGATCTGTTCCAACCCCCGGCGGCTCTCGCGTGCATCGATCTCGGCCTTGAGTCGAGCGACGCCCTGGAGGTGTTTCCGCCGGATCTCCCGCTCCTCCGGAGCCATGATCTCCGCCTTCTGAATCAGCGCGAGCGCCGCGGGATAGTCGTCGTTCTCGATCTTCGACTCGGCTTCGGCCAACAAGGCCTGGAGCTGGACTTCCAAACCACCATCGAACGCAGCCTGGAGACGCTCCTGCAACGGCCGAAACTGAGGAGCATCAGGGTGCTCTTCGGCAAGCTGAAAAAGGTGACGATCGGCTTCCGTGAGCCGCCCCTCCCCGATCAGCCGCTCGATGTCGGAGATCTCCGAAGCCAGCTGGTCGTCAACGGTCTCGGATTCTTCAGGCAGCGCAGATCCGGCCCCGATGCGATCGGCGTCCGGCTCGTCGGGTTCTCGCTTCTCCGAAACCGCGACGGCCTCCCTTTCCGTTTCTTCCGGCTCAGTCGACACCTCGATCGCGGCTGACTTCTCTGGATCGGCAGCTTCGGAGGCCGTCGGAGCTTCCTGCCCACCGGTCTCGAACTCCGACAGAAGACGTGTGGCGTCAGGATGGTCTGGTGCGATACCCAGGAGCGTCTCCAGCTGCCGCCGTGCTGCTTTGGTCTGCCCGAGCTCGAAAAGCGTTCGCGCCCCTGACACGAGCGCGTCGAGATCACCGCCTGGTGTCGTCCGCGCCGGCTCCCGCTCGATCTGGCTGGTCGGCCTCGGGGTTGTCTCCATTCCGAAGATGTGATCGAAGCGTCCTTGGGTCGCGCTTCCCGGCGTCTGCCCCGTCTCCGGCGGAGCCTTCGCCAACCACTCCGACGCCTCTTTCGCAACGTCGGCGGGCTCGACCTGCGAACGAAGCTCGTCGAGCGCGGCAATCCAGGACTCGGCATCCTGGAAACGGCCTTCCGGACCCTTCGCCAGGGAGCGCAGGAGCATCTGCCGTACGTCGTGCGGCAACCGATTCTCCGGATCGGTCTCGGCGAAATCGCGCGGCGGCCTCATCAGATGGGCGGCGATCAGTTGAGAAGTGGTGGCCGCCGACATCGGAAAGCTCTTGGTCAAGAGCTCATAGAGAACGACACCGAAACTGTAGAGATCGCTGCGGGGCTCGATGCCGTCATGCCCAGCTGCTCCGAAATGCTCGGGCGAAGCGTAGCGGAACTTGCCCAAGAAAGAGCCTCGGGTGGTCAGCTGACGCTCGGCGTCGACGCGCTTGGCGATTCCCAGATCGATGAGCTTGACCAGAGGCCGACGATCGACATCGAGGGTAAGCATCAGGTTGTCCGGGGAAACGTCCCGGTGGACGAACCCGTGCTGGTGCAAGAAGCCCAAGGCGCGAAGAGCCTGGCGGGCCATCTCGAGGCCCAAGGCCATCGAAGGCGCATAGTGGCTGCGCACCAGCTTCTCGAAGTCGATCCCGTCGATATTCTCCATCACGATCAGCCCGTTGCCTTGGTCGTCGACGGAGAAGTCGAAGATCTGCACGACGTTGGGGTGGCGCAAGCGGATGGCAGCTCGTGCCTCGTGGGCGAATCGGAGGCGCAGCTCGTCGTCTCCGGCATGTTGCTGGCGCAGCACCTTGACCACACGGATCTCCTCCAGCAGCCGATGGCGAACCTGGTAGATCGCACCCATCCCGCCTTCGCTCAGCTTGGCGAGGATCTCGTACTTGCCTTCGATGTCGGCAATGGGCGAAGCCATGAGGTGCGGGTCCGCGGGGGGCGAGGTGGACCAAGAAGGAGCTAGTCGGCTGGTGGGGAGAGTTTATCGCCTCCCCGACTCGTCAATATGACTACGAAAGCGAGCTGGGATGACCGCCAGAAAAGAACGGTTTTTCCATGCGATCAATCCCCGGATCGAGATACACTGCCCAAAACGGCTGATTCAACTCTACTTTGGCGCCGCGGAGCCGATGATTTCGGTCACGCGCACCAAAGATCTTGGCGTACGTGGCTCGCCTAGCCGCGTGCGCTGGCGCACCCTCGAGGAAACACCTATGCCTGGCCACCACTCGCACAGCTCAGGGTCCAAGTCGCCCGAGCCCTCGACGACCCCACAAACCCTCGACGCTCGAGTCATCCCTACTCCCGAGGGCTCGCGACTCGAGACTTCCGACTTCGTGGAGCTCGGAGATACCCCGGGCGACGTCGCGATCTGCCTTTCGGGAGGAGGCTCTCGTGCGCTCACCGCAGGGATGGGCCAGATGAGGGCGCTTCGGGCCCTCACGTCGGCCGACCGCGACTTGGTCTCCCTGGCGCGTGCCCTGTCGACGGTCTCGGGTGGATCGTGGCTCGGCACCACGTGGACCTATCTTCCCTCTTCCACCCCCGACGACGACTACTTGAATCGATTCGTCGCCGATCCCGGACGGTTGGTGCCGACGAAAACTCAAGATCATTCCATGGCCGAAACCCTCGACGAGCTACCCGAAGGCAACATTGGCCTGGCGATCGCGGCCAGGAGCTTCGCGCCCGCAGGATTGGCACTGAAAGCTCTGATGCTCCACTTATTCGGCGGCGTACCGGCGCACAGTGTGTGGCAGACCTTGGTCGGAATCCACCTCCTCGAGCCCTACGGACTCTACGAAGGTGGCGAGGACGCTGCACCGACGTCCCTGTTCTCGTATGACGAAGCCGTGCTGCAGCGCGACGTGTTGGCCCCCAATCCTTCCCTGACGGGGGAAACGGCCCATCTGGTCACGGCCAACGACCCGGAGCACAGCCGCCGTCCGTACCTCGTCTGCAATACCTCGATGTTCCTGCAACGAACAAATCAGGCTTTCCAGCTCCTGGCGCCGGTGCAATGCACGCCGTTTTGGTCGGGGATCGTAAGCCACCCGGATGGTGCCGACGCCAACGGCCGGCAGGCGGGCGGCGGCGGGCTGACGTGCTTCGCCTTCAACTGCTCGCTGTTGGCAATTTCAGGTCGCGATGCCTCCGTAGGCCAGAGCCGCCAGTGGTCGCTCACCGACGCGGTGGGATCCAGCAGCGCCTTCTTCGCCGAAGTCCTTCAGAACCTGTTCACGCAGTGGCACGACGACCCTTCCCAACTCGTCGCTGCCGCGCTGGAGCATCGCGAGGAAACCCGCGCCATGGCTCGACGTCATCTCAAGGCCTCCGCCGCGCACCGGGTCCTGCATCGTCTCGAGGACGAAGCTCTCGAGCCGTTTCGTGACGCCAAGGCGCATCTGGCACCGCTGGTCGGAGACTTCCTGGGCGTAATCGGCGATCTGAAGGATCTGATCCCCGAGTATTTCTATTGGCCGGTCCAGGGCGCCTCTCCGGAGCCAGATCTGAAGGCAACCCGATTCGCCGACGGGGGAAACCTGGAGAACACCGGCGTCGCCAACGCGCTGAGCTACGACGACGTCGATCGGGTTCTCGCTTTCGTCAACTCGTCGGAGCCGTTGATGACCGGAGCTCGTGGCGTCATGGTGCCCGACGGCTCAGGAGGTACCACAGAGGCACCCGGCACCCGCATCGTGGTCTCCGCACAGATTCCGCCGCTCTTCGGTTACCAGCCCTACGATAAGGACAAAGGCTACGTTCTGTACGCGGGAGACGAGGATCCCGAGAAGCCGGTCTACGCCCACAGCCACGTCTTCGAGTCGAGCGGCTTCGTCGAGTTCCTCACCGGTCTGTGGAAAGCGATGGGCAATACCGTCGACCCGGAGGATCTGGGGCCTGGAAAACCCGGCGTGAAGCAGTCCACACCTCGCGTACGACAGACCCTGCGGGTGGTCGACAACACCTGGTTTCACGTCCACGGAACCCGGGCAGACGGGTCGCAACGCCAGATCGAGATCCTTTGGTTCTACCTCGACCGGGTCCGCGACTGGTACGACCAGCTGCAGCCCGAAGTCCAGGCGATCCTCGGCGACTTCGACGACCCCAACTCCTATTCGGGGTTCCCGAACTACTCCACGTTCAAGACCCATCTCACAGCAACCGAGCTGAACCTGATGGCGCATCTCACGGCTTGGTGTGTCGCCGGCGAACCCAACGCCGAGGGGACCGAGGCGATGTTCGGTTAGCGCCGGGATCAACGTATCGAGACGGGATCAACGCATCGAGACGGGATCAACGTATCGAGGCGGGATCAGGGCGTACCGAGAGTCCGAGTCTCCTTCCATTGGTTGAAGGCGGCACGGTGCCAGCCCTTCAGCCGACGAACTCCGTTCCGCGAGCGACGAAACACAGCGGGTTGCCGAACGGATCTTCGCAATACACCGAGCGTTCGCCCCAGGGGCGATCCGCGATCTCGCCCAGAGGACCGACATCGGGCACGACGTGCGTACTGAAGCTGGCGCCCGCGTCGCGTGCTCGTTGTTCCGTCCTTCAGATCGTCGACCGCCAAGTACAACGACTCGGTCAGCGGCACGGCCTCTCCGCCGTCGCCGTCGGCGGCCGGGTCGTAGCACGCGAGGATCGTTCCCTCACAGTCGAAGTAGTGGCGGCCGGGCGACACCCGATACCCCTGCTGGCCAAGCACCGCCGCGTAAAAGGACGCAGCCCGCTCGATATCCGAAACGGGCAACAGAACGCGAAAGAGCTTCGGCATGGTCGGCCTCCAGACGAAGTCAGAGGGTATCCGGATCGTCCTCGATAGGCCGCGGTGTTGAGCCTCTGGGTTGATGGTAGATCCCGACCCAGAACTCCCCCGTGGCCTGGTGAACGGTACCACCGGCATGCCACAACACAGTGCCCGGTAGACATTGCACTGCTCGTCCGTCGTCGGTGACGTCGTCGAGCGCGCCAGCCATGGTGATCACCAGCTCACCGTAGATCCCACCGTCGTTGTGTTCGTGCCGAGGTGAGCCCCAGTTCTCTACCGCCGCGACGGCCCAGATCTCACCGGCCTCGGAGTCGACGAAGAGCGGTGCCAGAGCGCGGACTCGATCCCGATCTGCGTCTTCCTCGACCTGCCACTGCAGACCGAGGGGCTGCAACTGGTCAATCACCGACCGAACCGAATTCGTGTCCTGGCGGAGCTGGAAAAGCTCCGGTGGAAACGGCATAGCCGTAGGCTGATTCATCGAATTCTCGCTTTCTGCCTGTCCAATAACCTCATCGTGTCACAGAAAGACCATCTTTCAGATCGGAAGATACTGTCCAAGATCCGAAATCAAACTGAGGGTCGATCGAGCCGATCAGGACCCTCATGCCACCGCGCGGCGACCGGAGACGACTTGCTCTTCCTCGGAATCAAGGAGCCCTGCCGATCGGACTCGCGTAGACACGCCTCGGCGGAGCCGCCCCCCCCCCGCGGCCGGGCTTCCGCTGCGGGGACCGCTCGTTCGAGCTACTCGGCACCGAGTGGCAACGGCGGAATCACTACCTCGGTCTGGGTGTCGGGGCTGCCACCCGCCTGGTTGTCGAGCAGCACGAAACTGAACGAGTATCCCTGCGTCTGAGCAACGCCGTGGCAGCCCATGCATCCACCCATGTTGAACGCTCCGCGCTTGCTGCCCGCGAACGTTCCGCCGTTGTTGTCGATGTCGCTCTTGGGTTCGGCATCCTTGACCCGCGGGGCGATACGCCACGCGAGGTTGTTGTAGCCGTGCTGGAAATGAAAGTCGTCCGAGTTCGCCAGGATCTCCGGCGCTCCTCCGCCTTGACCACGTGTGCGACCACTGGTCCCCGGCGGCGGCTTCGGCGAGGTGAAGTGCGCGACCGGCGCAAACGCCGGCGGCACTCCCTGGAACTGTTGAAGTCCCAGATTGCTTTCGATCACGAGATTCGCCAGGTAGTAGGGCTGACCCGAACCGGCCGGGCTCTCGACGTTGGGAAGTGGCTGATCGGGAATCACCGTCAGCAGCGTGGGTGCCGGCGACGGCAAGTTCGTTGCCCGATACTGGGTACCGATGAGCTCATAGTTACACCAGACGCTCGGCTGCGATCCGGAGCATCCCAACGCATCATGTACCAATTGATTGGCAGCCTTCGTCGAAGGCAGAAGATCGTACACACGACGCAAATCGATGGCGTCTTCTCCTGCGTCGACGTTGGGATACGGCATCGGATCGTCCACTGGCTCGCCGTCGAACTGCGTGGGTCCGAGATTGGCGTAGGTGAGACCCTGCTCGTCGTTGTCCACATGCTCCCAAGTGGCGAATACGAAGGTCCCGCCGGCAGGGCGGGCCGGTTCCTGCGCCTGGCCGCCCTCGAACTCCTGCTGGTGGATCCTCTGGATGATGTGCAAACCGATCAATCCGAAGAGCTGCGGAGCCCTGCATTTCTCAGCCCCGGAATTTCGGTAGTAGAAGGCTTCGGCCACGTGGTACTTGCCCGAGTCGGCATCGGCCTCACTGATCGGCAACCATGCTGCCTTGAGGTGAATCGAACCCACGGGACACGGAGTCTCGCGACTTCCTGTCAAACAGGATTCGGCAGAGTAGCCCGCGACCAGGGGATTCGGTCCGCGTACTTGCTGCCCGGACGCAGGACTCGATACGTGGGATCCAGCCGGTACATAGGCTGCCTCCCCTGCACTGGTGCGAGCGGGCAAACGGATGTCGCCTCGCGTCGCGGCCTGCCGGGCGATCGGCTGGTTCCACAAAGGCCCGGCCTCGAAGTTCTGCAGGTAGTCATAGAAGTCCCAATTGACCTTCACCTCGTAGACCACCGGCACGCCCTGGTCATTCGGCTGCCCCTTCCACACGCGCGGACCGACCGCGGTCCCCGAGATCCCACAGTTTGGATCGTGCCCCTTGCACAGCACGGCATCGGTCTCTCGGGCCTCTGAAGCAACCTCGGCGGTTTCGTCCTGCGTATCGAAGAGGTTGCCCTTGACGGCGAAGACGATCTCGCGACTCATCGCCAGGTCCTGCGCCTTCACGTCCTCGCACAGCGGAACTTGTTGATCTGCTGGCCCATAGACCGGCGCCGCGTTCCAAGGACTGACCTGCGGATCCGGCGTGATCTCACCGGTGAACGGGTCTGCGAGGAAGATCTCCCGCTTCTCCTTCAGGGTCTCCCAGACCGTCAGATCCGCAGCCTGCGCAGCAGCAAAGCTGCGCGACGTGTCGGGGAAACCGCGCCGATACCCGTTGGCCGCGCTCGGTACGATCGCCGGCCAGTTGAGCGCGATGAACGAGTTCCAGGCAAAGAGATCGTAGTCGAGCACTTCGCCAGCCGACGACGACTGCATCTGACCCGACGCGACGGTGTTCGGCAACGCGGGGCAGTCGAGTTGCAGGGTGACCGGTGGAGCCGTGTTGTCACACACCACGGCCGATCCGGCCGACAGCAGCTCACGATCCGCCGCCTGCGGCTCCGATGTCGTGCCTTGTCCGCCACAACCGAGCACGCAGGCGAACGATATCGAGACGGACCCTATGGCGAATCTTCGTATCGCAGGCAGGGATGAGCACATTATCCGACTCCTTTCATCCTGCCGAAATCGGTAGCTTTTCGAGATACTATTGCCAATCTATCTGCTAGAGCGATGTACGTCAATGCACAGTGTCCGACACCTCTACATCCCGTTTCGGCCCACTCGGCAAGTCATCCAGCGGAGCCCAACGTGCGCCAATCCGCCGAACTCGCTACCATGGGCTCGCATGAGGAGACCGATGTGAAGACAGAGTCGGCGCGGAACGGGACCGAGAACGAGGGATCACAAACCCTCGACACGCTAGGCGAGCCCCGGCGCTCGATTCTGATCGCACTCAAGCGCGACCGGGCGGCAGGCGTCGCGGAGATCGCCGAACGCAACGGAATCACATACGAAGCCGCGCGTCAGCAACTGGGACGGCTCGAGGCGGATGGCTGGATCGCGAGACAGATCGACCGCAGCGCTCCCGGCCCCGGACGGCCTCGGTCCGTCTACCACCTGACCGCGGCCGGAGACCACCTCTTTCCAAAGGAGTATGACGAGTTGGCGGTCGCTCTGATCGATGCGGCGGCCGACCGTCTGGGTCCCGAAGCGCTCCACAGTCTTCTCGAGGAGATCGCGTCGAAGAAGGTAGAGCAGCTGCTACCACAGATCGACGGCAAGTCTCTGGACGAACGACTCGCGGCGCTTCGTAACATTTACAAGACCGACGATCCGTTCTGCCGTGTCGAATACGGCGACGGCGACGAGGTGCGACTCGTCGAAATGAACTGCCCCTATCTCGAGGTGGCGAAACGGCGGCCGGCGCTGTGCAGCGTCACGGTCTCCGTCTTACGCCGCCTGCTGCAGCGCGACGTCGTACGCACCGAGCGCTTCCAGGCAGGTGACGGTCGGTGCGTATTCACAGTACTCGACCGGCGTCTGGAATCGGTCTCCGACGCTCTCTTCGCGTGGGAACCCGAAAACGACGACTAGATTCTGACCGGTCTAGCAGAGCCGGGGCGCGCTGGCAGGGTCCGCTAGAGAGACTTCAAATATTCGGTGAGATCGGCCTTCTCGGCATCCGTCAGCTCGAGGTCGAAGTGTTGGTCGTAGTGTTCGATGACCTCCAGAAGGGTCTCGAACCGACCATCGTGGTAGAAGCCACCGCGCATGTGACTCCAGAGTCCTTTCAGCGGAGTCGTCCGATAGCGCCCTTCCGGACCTCTATCCGCCTGGAACGAGTCGATCCCGATCTCCTCCGGCGTATGCAGATTCCATCCAGGCTCGGTGAACAAGGGTGGCACGTGACAGTCAGCACAGGCCGCCTTGCCCAGAAACAGGGTGCCGCCACGCGCGGCAGCTTCCGGGTCGAAGCTGCCTTCCGGAGGTGTCGGCGCCGGCATCGCCAGCTGGTAGAGATGGAGGTCCGCCAAGCGACGAGTCACCAGATCAGGTACTTCCCGGACATCGTCCAGTCCGGCTGCAGCAGCGATCGGGTACTTCTCCGCATCTGCCAATCTCGGATCGTAGAAACGGCCCAAACCGTTCATTTCGTGTCCAGCGACGAACGCATTCCAATACGTCACGGAACCCCAACCTTCATAGGTATGGAGGTTGACACCCGCCAAGCCGAACGCAGGCGGTATCAATACAGAACCCGACGCACCGTCAGGCCGAAACGCCTTGCCGTCGAGATTGAGGTGCGCATCGAACCGGCCTGGCCCCCAGCTCTGCAACACGGCGCGGACCGTATCTACCGGGACGCCCAGTAGATCCGCGAAGGGCTGGAGATTGGGCGCCAGCGAGAGAATGGTTCCAACGTCGAGATCGCGATTGGCCCAACCGTCCAACCGGCGCCCGACACCTGGAGCCAGCGAGTCATCGACTGTCGAATGGCAGAGTGCGCAGGTAATACCGAGGTTCTCGAGCTTACCGTCGTCCGTCACTTCGGCCACAACGCCGACCACCGCGAATCGTTGAAAGAGGAAACGGGTCACCGCAGGATCGTCGAGGTCCACCTCACCGCGTCGGAGCGCATCTCGGACCGAACCGGGAAGATTGTCGGAATCGACCTTCACGCCCAACGCCAGCGCCTGACGGGGTGTGACGCCGGCCAGAACCTCGTTCAGCCGGAGCGCGTCTGTGAAGAACAGCCGGCTTCCGAAGGGGTCGTATCGAAACCACGTTCTACCGCGCTCGATGGAGCTCACAGCGTGGGTGACCACCGGATCGAGATGAGAGAAGGATGTCGAGACTTCGAGCTCGCCGGTCTTCAGGTCGATCGGCGATGGGGATTCGGCTGTCGCGGCAGCTGCAAGGCAGGTCGCGAGTAACAAACAGACAAGGGAGAGTCGAGCTGAACAGTGGTCCATGGAAGTGTCTCCAAGTCGGTGGAACGGGGCGAGTCCGGATCTCTTTGACTTTATTCAAATATTACAGACATAAATCTGTAAAAACAATCCCACCATCTCGCTGACGCTTCGGCGTGCGAGCTAACGTGTCGGCGAATCTCTGAGCGCCCGATCAACGAGCACTGACCAGAATGTGGTGTCGCCGGACTCGAAACCGTCCTCGAAAATAGAGGTCGGGTCGACTACCCACGGTGCTATGTGGGGAAAGATGTCCGACATCGCCACCCCGCGATTGCCCGACGCCGTCTCGCAGCCGCCGCAATGGTGCAGTCCGACCATCTTGCCGTCGGACTCGCGGAGCACAGGTGAGCCGGAGCTTCCTGGTTGAGTATCGAGGGTGCCGTAGTACCGAATCACTGTACCGTCGACGTCGACGTCCGCACCACTGCCATGCGCGATCTCCTGTGGGCGACCGTTCGGATGCTGGATCACGTAGATCGCCTCACCGTCGGTAAGTGGCACCGGATCCGGCTGAATCCAGCCGTAGGTCGACGCCGGATCGCCGATCACAGATGCGAGGGCGAAGTCGAGGTCGCCCAGGCCCGAGTCGCAATCCACACAGGGAGAGCTGGCGACGACTTCGTCGCAGTGAAAACTCTCCCAGTAGCCGATCGGCGAGCCATCGTTGCAGCCTGCGCGGTAGTAGCGGAAGATGAACTCGGCGGCGGCGCAGCTTCCGAACTGTGGGCAGGTGCCGGTCCCGCTGAGACAGTGATCGTTGGTCAGCACGTAGCTATCAGGCGAGACGTTGGAGCCGGAGCAGAAGATGGCCACCGCGGGATCGCCGCTCACTGTCAGCACTCCGACCGTGGCGCGAGCGTTCGCCCATTTGACCGGATCGTCGTCATAGCAAGCGACGTCGTCGAAATCCGCTGGAGCGCAGACGCTCTTGCCGAGCCCGGAACCACCGTTCCCTCCCCAGAGATCCCGGTCCCCTACGATCACCTGGTCGATGCGAAACGGAAGCTCGTCGTACTCACCACGGAATCGAAACTCGAGGGTCAGCAGGTCTCCGAACCCCGACAGACCCCAGAACGTGCCTCGATCCTTCGGACCTCGGCCGGTCAGTCTCTCCACCACCCGCCCCGACGCGCTGCGCACGACCAGCTCATCTCCTGCTTCCAGCTCGAGCCCGACGAAATGTGGCTTGATAAACGTTGCGCCGGGCATCTGAACCGTCTCGCTCCAGACGCCCTGAGCGGCGGCGGCCAACGCAGTGGGGCCCGGCGCGACGGTGTACGGCACGGCATGACCCACAGCTGGAGGCCCGGTCGGCAGCTCGTCGGCCGCGCACGGTGCAGCGACGATATGGATCCCGGCCAGGACGGCCGCGGCCGATACGGAGGATCTTCGGCACAACACAGATCTGAGTCCGAGGAGGGTCATCGGTCTCCTGCGATCTTATTCGCCGAGGCGGGAACCGACGAGTGCACCGATCACGCCGTCGATCCGACGATCTACGGCTAGAGTGGCCGGAGGTGAGCCTCTTCCCAACCGCTCCTACGAGCTCGCAACTGCTGTTGGAACCGCGTCCTCCAGAGCCTCCGCGGTGATGCGCCAGTGACTGTCGTGCCAAATCACTTGGCCGTCTTGCAGGACCAGAACCTGCGGCGACTCGTGCTTGACCTCCGTTCGCTGTTCCACCTCACGGGAGAGGGCTCGCTGACGCTGGATCTCGATCAACTTGAAACTGGCCCGCTCGTCCAGTTGGTCCGAGACGAAGCTCTGGAACACGTCGAAGGCCCGGCTGGATGTCGGGCAAATCAGACTGTGCTTGAACAGCACCACGGTCTGGTCCTGGGACTCGGTGAATGCGGCGTCGAGCGCCTCCTGAGATTCGAGCTTGGTGATCTGTGCCATCGGTTCTTCCTTGTATGTTGAGGCGGGCCGAACAGCCCGCGGTCGATGTCTGATTCGAGACTACCGGAGCCGGACTCACCCAGACCTGCGTGGTAACGTCTCCCGGCCGTGCCGGCAGCACAAACAGCCGTTCGTCCACGCGATCTCCCGAGGAGTCCCCCATGACCTCGCCTACCTCCCTCTCGCTCCGCAACTCATACTCCCGGAATACGTCCCACACGACGCGAACGGTTCTGCTCGTACTCACGGTGCTCTGCACTGTGTTCGGCGCCGTCGCCTGTAGCGGTGGTCAGGGATCGCAGGATGACGCGTCTGCGACAGACAAGGAGTCTGCGCCGAGCACGCCGTCTGCCGACACGGGCGGAGCGGACAGCTTCGAGCCCGTCACCTCCCGATCCGAAGGAGAGGAAGAAGGCAGTCTACCGACCGACATCGCACCGGCTGGCGGCACATCGATCCAGGCGCCGGGAGTCTCTTTCCACCTTCCCGCGGAGTGGCGCAACGAGACGCCGTCGTCGAGCATGCGCATGGCCCAGGCTTCGATTCCCGGGGAATCGGGTGACGGCCAGTTGACGGTCTTCTATTTCGGACCGGGCGGCGGTGGCGGGGTCGACGCCAACATCGACCGCTGGGTGGGTCAAGTCGAGCTCGATCCGGGTAGCTTGCCGCGTCGGATTCGCATGGACCTCGAAGGAGGGCTGGTGGCTCATTGGATCGAGGTGACAGGAACGCTGAGGGCGAGCGTGATGGGCACCGGACCCACGGAACCCCAGCCTGGTTCCCGCTTGCAGGGCGCGGTGGTCGAGGGCCCGCAGGGTCCGTGGTTCTTCAAGGCTACCGGGCCGTCGGCGACGTTGGATGCTCAGCGGGACGCCTTTTTCTCCATGCTCCATAGTCTGAAGCCGAGCGCCTGATTCATGTCGCGCCGAGACACCTCGAGAAGCCCAGCGGACCGACTGCTGTGCACCGAGCCACGTCTGCTGACGCTGATGGCCTCGGCTCTCCTGGTTCTGGCGTCGACGTCCGCAGCGGACTCGACACCTCCTGCCTCCCAGGCCGACACCTCATCGGGCATCACTCTCGAGCGCATCATGGCCGACACCGACTGGCTCGGCGGAGCGCCACAGGGATTCTATTGGTCCTCCGACGGGTCGACCGTCTTCTTCGACCGGGACCCGGCCGATCTGGAAGACGACGACGATCGCTGGTGGCGTCTCGACATCGCCAGTGGCGAGATGACGGAGGTCCCGCTGGCCGAGCTCAGCTCGGTCGAACCGTTTTCCGGCGACTGGAGCGAGGACCGAACACGGAGGGTCTACGCACTCAACGGCGACGTCTACCTGATCGACGTCACGATGGGCCAGAGGCGGCAGCTCACCCGAACGTCCGCGAGAGAGAGCGGCCCTCGTTTCCTCAGCGGCGATGACCGTGTCGCATTCTCACGAGGCGGAACCTGGTACGTCCGCGAACTCGAGACCGGTCTGGAGTTCCAGCCCGCCGACGTGATCGCTGGTGACGATCCGGCCGAAAAAGAACCCGACGACGACTATCTCTCGGAGCAGCAGCGTCGGCTGTTCGAAGTCGTTCGGGAGGATCGAGCGACCGAGGATCGACGCGCCGAGCGTCGGCGCGAACGCCGTCGCGTCGATCCCCATTCCGTACCGTCGCCCTTCTACCTGGGAAAAGGTCGGGAGACTCTCCGCAGCACCCTGTCGCCTTCAGGGGAGGCCCAACTCTTGTTGATGGCTCCTGAGAACCGGGACGAGGGTCGCCAGGACAAGATGCCGAACTACGTCGGTGCCGACGGCTACGTGGAGATCGAAGAGGTCCGTCGAAAGGTCGGGGTCGGAGGTGACTACACGCACAGTCTCGTGTTTCTCGATCTCGTGGACCACGAGCTGCATAAAGTCGACCTGTCTGTACTACCGGGAATCGACGAAGACCCCCTCGCAGATCTCAAGGCGGCGACCGAAGCGGCCAAGAAGGCCGAAGCCGATGACCGGGCAGCCGAGAGCGAGCCTTCGCCGGAGAATTCCGACGCATCGAAGCAAGCAGACGAAGAAGACACCGGAAAAAAAGACGACACCAAGCCGCGCCACGTACGGATCTTCGGATTCGAATGGAGCCCAGACGGCTCACATGTCGCTTTCCTGGTGCGGAGCCGCGACAACAAGGACCGCTGGCTCGTCTCCTTGTCGCGCGACGATCCCGAACCCGAGACGATCCACCGTCTGACGATGAACGGCTGGATCAATTGGTCTCACAACGACTTCGGCTGGCTGCCCGACGGGCGACTCTACTTTCTCTCGGAGGAGAGCGGGTATTCCCACCTCTATGTGTACGACCCGGAGAACGGCGAGACGACAGCGCTGACGTCGGGAGAGTTCGTGGTTTCCGATCCACAGCACGATCCCGCGGGTGAGAACTTCTACGTCACAGCCAACCCGGAGCGGCCCACGTCTTACGACGTCTATCGCGTCGGCTCACGGGGAGGCAGCCTCCAACGCGTCACCGAAACGGGCGGCACAGTTCAGTTCGAGTTGTCGCCGGACGGCTCCCAACTGCTCCTGCGGAACTCTCAGCTCTTGGAACCGCCCGAGTTGTTCTTGCAGGCGGTCACACCGGGTTCCGAGGTGCGGCAGCTGACGGATACCACGAGCGAACCGTTCGAGTCCCTGCCGTTCATTGCACCGGAGATCGTTCAGGTCCCCTCCAGCCATCACGATCGTCCGATCTGGGGCAGGTACTATCCACCCAAGAACCCCGATCTCCTTCGCGGTCCGGACGGAAAGATCCCCGCTGTGATCTTCGTCCACGGAGCAGGATACCTGCAGAACGCTCACGAGGGCTGGTCGGGCTACTTCCGCGAGTTCATGTTCCACACGTTCCTGGCGGAACGCGGCTACGCCGTTCTCGACGTCGACTATCGCGGATCCAAGGGCTATGGAGCTGAATGGCGTCAGGCCATCTATCGTCACATGGGTCAGCCCGAGCTAGAAGACCTGCTCGACGGCCGATCGTGGCTCGCTTCGGAGCACGACGTCGACCCCGAGAGGGTGGGAATCTACGGCGGCTCCTACGGCGGATTCATGGTGATGATGGCCCTTTTCAAGGAGCCGGGAGCCTTCGCGGCAGGCGCTGCGCTGCGGCCCGTGACCGACTGGGCCCATTACAACCACGGCTATACGTCCAACATCCTCAACACGCCTGCCGTCGACCCCGAGGCCTACGCCCGCAGCTCCCCCATCGAGTTCGCTGACGGCCTGGAGGATCCGCTCCTCATCTGCGCGCCCATGCTCGACGACAACGTCCTGTTCCAAGACGTGGTGCGCTTGGTGCAGAAGCTGATCGAGCTGGACAAGACGAGCTTCGAAGTCGCGCTGTTTCCGATCGAGCCGCACGGGTTCCGACGCCCTTCGGGGTGGCTGCACGAGTACCGCCGGATCTACCATCTCTTCGACGAGGAGCTGGGCCCCGAGTGACCGAACCGATCGACGGTACAAGGTTCGGTCTTCTGCTACACTGCGGGCGGATGGCCGAAATCCGACCCGAAACGCCTCACTTGTCGAGACCGGCGCCATGATGCCAGATCGCGATGCGTGAACACCGAGCCGACCGGCTGGGTGTGCGCTCCGCGTGCATGATGGCGGCCGCCCCCTTCACCATCACTCTCCGCCCGACACGGCGAGTCGTTCGTCGTGCGTGCATTTCACGTCCTCGGCCTTCGAGCCGACAGGAGGTTCCCCATTCGTAGACCGCCTAGACCGGTGCGGCGCAACGTCGACGAGCCCCGCATCAACGAACGTATCCGAAAGAGTCCAGTACGCCTCATCGACGCCGATGGCACCCAAGTCGGCATCGTGCCGGTGGAGGATGCCCGAGAGCGCGCCCGCAAGCAAAGTCTCGACTTGGTCGAGGTGGGAGCGAAGGCCGATCCTCCCGTGGTCAAGATCATGGATTGGGGCAAGGCCAAGTTCGAGCGCGACAAGAAGGCCAAAGAAGCCAAGAAGAATGCCGTCACCATCGAGGTCAAGGAAGTCAAGTTCCGGCCCACCATCGACGAGCACGACTTCGACATCAAGGTCAAGCGGGCCGAGCGCTTTTTGAAGAAGGGAAACAAGGTGAAGGTCACCGTCTTCTTCCGCTATCGCCAGTTGCGGCGGCCCGAGTTGGGCGAAGAGATTCTCGACAAGGTTCAAGAGCAGTTGGCGGAACAGGCGAATGTCGATTCGAGATCGCGCCTGGAGGGCCGCCAGATGACGATGATTCTGTCCCCCGAATCGCACTGATCGGGGGATACGGTGCGTTCCCTTTTCGAGTTCCTCGGCCTGTCCACCCAGGAGTCCGGGGAACCTTCCTCCGGCGGCGACACGGCCACGGTACGGCGCATCGTAGGCAAGCTGGAACAGCTGCCGCCGGACCGGGCACGTTTCGTGGCCGCGTTTGCCTACCTCTTGTCGAGGGTGGCCCATGCCGATCTCGACATTTCCGACGAGGAAACCGGCGCCATGGAGCGCATCGTCCGCGAACTGACCGACATGCCGGAGGAACAGGCGATCTTGGTGGTTCAAGTCGCGAAGATGCAATCGCGTCTTCTAGGCCACACAGAGAACTTTCAGGTCGCCCGTGAGTTCCGTGACATCACGGGCAAGCAGGAGCGCTTGGATCTCCTGCGCTGCCTCTTCGCCGTATCCGCGGCCGATGACGAGATCAGTGGTGTCGAAGAACAAGAGATCCGCAAGATCGCCGACGAGCTGGCACTGAGCCATGCCGAGTTCGTCGAAGCCCGCCGCGAGTTCAACGACAAGCGCAGCGTCGTCAAATCCATGGGCAACACAGCGGAGAACGAGCGCTGACGACTCGGTCGGCACCCGGCCCGGCGGATCTCGATGCTGCAGCGGCGTGTTTGGCCGGACACGCACATCGCACGCCGATCCTCACCTCGTCGAGCCTCGACGAGGGAGTCGGTGGGCGCGTGTATCTGAAGTGCGAGAACCTGCAGCGGATCGGGGCTTTCAAGTTCCGTGGCGCCTACGTCACGATCTCTGGCCTCGGCGACGAGGACCGCGGTCGCGGTGTAGTCACACACTCGTCGGGTAATCACGGCCAGGCCGTGGCTCTGGCGGCACGTCTGCTGGGAGTCGCCGCGCACGTGGTGATGCCCGAGGGCGCGGCCGAGGTCAAGGTCGAAGCGGTGCGCGGCTATGGCGCCCACCTCACACGCTGTGCGCCCACCCATACCGCGCGAGAGGAGGCTGCTGCCGCAGTGCTGCGCGAGACAGGCGGGACGCTCATCCACCCGTTCGACGACGGACGCATCATCGCCGGGCAATCGACCGCCGCCCGTGAGATGCACGAGGATGCTCCGGAACCTTTGGATCTGCTGCTAGGCCCGGTGGGCGGTGGTGGCTTGATGTCCGGCGCCTGTTTGGCGACCCGCCACCTCGGCCGGACGACTGCGGTGGTCGGTGTCGAACCCGAGGGAGCTGACGACGCTGCGCGTTCGTTCCGCAGCGGCAGCCGGCAGCCGGTCGGCGTGGTCGACACGATCGCTGACGGCCTGCGAACCCCGCTATCCGAACTGACCTTCGGAATACTCCGTGCAAATCTGGAAGATCTGATCACGGTCGACGACGAAGCGATCATTCGCGCCATGCGATGGGTTTGGCAGCGAATGAAGCTGGTCATCGAACCCTCCAGCGCCGTGCCGGTCGCGGCTCTACTCGACGGCAAGATCGACGTGCGAGGCAAGGCTGTCGGCATCTTGATCTCCGGGGGGAACGTCGACCTCGACCGACTTCCCTGGTAGCGGTAGGGGCCCGTGCCGACGGACTCGCCTACCCCATCGCGACCGCCATTCACCGATCCTCACAGGACGCTGGTGGGGTTTCCTATATCCTGCCCGAGTCGCCCACGTATCCCTGGCCAGGAGACGAGAACCGCGAAGAGGACGACATGACATCGAGTGATCCCATCCAATCGAGCGCCCCCGACGCTGCCTTACCCCGAGACGTACCTCGTATCGTCTTCGGCCTCGTGCTGACGACTATCGGCGGTCTGCTGCTTCTTTCTCGACTAGATCTGCTGCCCGTCGAGCTACACATCGGTGAGCTCTGGCCTCTGATCTTCTTCATCCTGGCATTCGTTTCGCTGTCGAAGCTCGATTTCGGTGGCTTCTTGGTGTTCACCGCTCTGGGAGCTGTCTTCTTTCTACCGAAGATACGCCCCGACATCAGCATCACCGACATCTTGTCCCAGTGGCCGCTGTTCTTGGTCGCCATCGGCATCTGGACGGTGATCCGTTCTTTCTTGCCGGAGCCTGGCAGCAAGCGAGGTGAGAGCGAGGGTGAGAACGGAAGCCACCCGGGATCGATGGCCATCTTTCGGACGATCGTGTGGCGTCCGCGGAGCCAGTCCTACCGAGGCGATCAGGCGACGGCCTTCGTCGGCGCCTACACGCTCGACCTGAACGATACCGAGCTGGCCGCGGAAGGCGCCGTCGTCGATGTCTTCAGCTTCTGGGGTGGCGTCGAGATCCGCCTGCCCGACAACTGGGCCGTCGATGTACGGGTGATCCCATTCATGGGTGGGTTCGATGAAAAGAGCCGCAGCGGCCGTCCCGTTTCGGCGGACGCGCCCCGTCTCTTGATCCGTGGATTCGTGGTCATGGGCGGACTGGAAATCACCTACTAGGGGCCCGCGTGTCACGAACCCCCAGCCCGGCGTTCACGCAGAGAGAGCATCTCCGCGCTCCGAACGACCCACGGCGCAGAGACACGCCGTGTAGGCGCCGCAGGAGTCGGATCCGTTGCCTCGGCTCCGCGCCGCGGACCCGCGTACGAACCGCTTCCTGATCGATGCACCCGATCCTGGGGAAGCGGGGCCGACTGCTCGCCTATCTAGCACTCTTCGGTCCGGCCGGGCTGCTCCTCGCCGCGGTGGTCCAGCAGAACGACGTCCGCTGGCCGGTCGCCCTGGCCCTCGCCGTCCCACTGACGGTGGTGCTCGGCTTCCTCTGCTTGGCAGCCTGGTTCCCGGCACAATCAGCACCGCTGGACCGCACCCACCTGTGGCAATCCATCACCAGTCACTTCATCGGCGCCCTGTTGACCAGTTCCTTGTGGCAGCTAGCGGCGGGCGGCTGGGCGTGGTTGTTGTCTCGCACGAACGCTTTGCGAGACGCTCAGGAGCTGTTGGCGCACGTACCCGCGTTGTTCTTCGCCGTCGGTGTGGTGGTCTACCTGCAGGCGGCAGCTGCAGCCTATGTGTACCTGGCGGTGCGCACGTCGCACGACGCCGAGAAGCAAGTGATGGAAGCACAGCGGCGGCAAGAGCTGGCACTTCAGGAGCTCGAGATCGCCCGGGGCCTCCAGCATCGCCTCCTACCGGCGCCCGATCACCGAGGCGACCGTTTCCGCCTGACGGCGCGCAACTTGGCAGCCCGCGGAGTGGCCGGCGACTTCTACGACTATTTCTCGCTACCCGACGGCAGCCTGCGCATCGCAGTCGCCGACGTGGCAGGAAAAGGGGTCGCGGCGAGCTTGATCATGGCCGCAGTCAAAGCCGTGCTTCCGTTGGTGGCCGTGGACCGCTCGGTGACCGAGACACTCGGCGATCTCAACCGGCGGCTCGCTGGCTTTCTCGATCGGCGAGAGTTCGTTGCCCTAGCTCTGGCAGCGGTCGATCCGGAAGGTCGAGTCGAGCTGGCCAACGCCGGTTTACCGGACCCGTACGTTCTCGGCCCCGGAGGTGAAATACGCTCGCTGGTGGCGCCCCAACCCAGACTGCCTCTGGGCCTGCGCTCCGAGTTGAGCTACGGCATCGTGACCGCCCGTCTGGAACCGGGGGAACGACTTCTGCTGCTCACCGATGGTTTGCCCGAGGCTCCCGCGTCCGAGGGAGAGCCCTTGGGCTATGAAGCTCTGGAGGAGGTAGTACGTAGAACGGAAGTCGACCCATCGCGTCCCTGGCTCGACGGACTCTTCGAGGAACTTCGAGAAGCGACGCAAGAGGAGTTGGAGGACGACTGGACGGCGTTGCTGCTGGAGCGACGATAGGCCGCAAGGCGCATAAGTGACATCGAGGCGGATGAGGCGAAGAGGCAGGCTCCAGCGACCGCCTATTGAGGGAAGAGGTCCCGTCGGAGGAACGGCACCAACGCCAGTAGCACCGCCGGTGCATATAGCTCGGCGCGTGTTACCAGGCCGCGGGTGAGCAGACCGACCGCCCCTTCCTCGGACTTCGAATTCCTGCGTCCGAACACCCGATCGTCGGCCTCTCCCAGCTCCATGCCGGCACGCACCAACTCGACGACCTCCGGGGGAAGCTCGAAGTTCGCCGTACGGCTCTCACCGCGCCGTCCGGAGCCATCTGGCCCATCACGCCGGACCACGACCCACGCGTAGGCGAAAAGGCGATCGGGCGTCGGACCGGAGGAACCTTGCATCTGCTCGAGCCCGCCTTCCATGCCGATCCAAAGGTCCGCATCGGGAAGGGCGCGGGCGGCAGCCTCGACACGCCCTAAAGCACCGCGGCGGGTTTCCTCATCGTCCATAGGCTGGTCCGACACGCCCGACGGCACCGCCACTCCCCGTACGTCTACTTCCGCTCCAGGGAAGGCGCGCTGCACTCCCGTCCTCGCCGCTTCGATCTTGACCGGATTGAGGGAGCCGACAACGGCTCGAAGACGCACCGCGCGCGTCACGCGCCTACTCCTCGTCGTCCGGCTGACCGACGTCTGAGGCGGACTCGAGATCCGGCCGGCTCACCAGAGCTCCGTATCCTCGCTCGTAGATTCGCCGAGCCGCGATGTCGAGATCTTCGGTGTCACCACCGATTCCCAGACCTTCCACCAGCCGATTCATGAAATTGAAGAGCGCACAGATCGACACCGTGTCGTGCAAGGCCCGGTCGTCCCAACCGACGGCGAAAACGGCCTCGGCGTCGGCTCGGGTCATGCGACCGGGAGTCAGCGTCAGCTTGCGCACCAACCGCAGCAGCGGCTTCATCTCCTCCGCCACAGCACTCGAATCCACGTCGTCGACCACCTGCTCCAGCAGATCTCGATCCACGCCGAAAGCCGCCGCTACGCGAGTGTGGATCCGATGACACCAGTGGCATGCGTTGAGCCCGGAGACATAGGCAGCGATCAACTCGCGCTGTTCTACACCCAGGGGAGACGGGCCTCGCAGCACCACGTCGTGGAAATCCATCAACGGCCGCGCGCTCTCGGGGAATGCCTCCAGGACGTCGAACAGAACTGCCTGTCCGGAAAGAGATTTGAGAAAGGACACCGGCGAAAGATAGCAGAGACTCCCAGATCCAAGAGACTCCCAGATCTAAGAACCCTCAAATCTAGTAGAGGCTATTGAGATAGGGTGAGGCACGCAGCGGACGAACCGATGACGACTCCACGCCACCTGCAGCTTCGGAGACAAGGGCGGACGCAGATGCTCGCTGCGGCGCTAGCGCTCTGGCTGGCCTATGGCGTCGTATCGCCCGCCATCGCGGCCGTCCAATCGTCGACGAGTTTCTGCACCATGGCGTGCAGCGTTGAGAACGAGAGCTGCTGCTGCATGCTGCTCGCTCGTTCCGACGGTCGTCCCCTCGTTGCGGTCGGCACCACCGGGCGCGGACTACAACGCCACCCGGTCGACCGGGCGCTCTCCAGCCCGTGTCCGGGAGCCGTCCGCGATACCGCCCCGAAGCCGCCGTGGGTAGGACCACCGCCCTACCGCTCAGAGGCCGGATCATATTCAGCGGAACCGATCAGCCGTTCGGTCGATGCACTGCGCGGGATACCCACGCAGGATCCAAACCTGCTCCCGCGGCCCCCGCCGAACTCTCTCTTGTAGCTTCTCGCTCCCCGATCGGGTCCATCGGAACGCTGCGGTGCCACGTGATAGCCCGCCGCCGACCTCGATCGCCTGCCGCTCGCTTCGCGCGAAAGAGCGTCGGTGCCACGTATCGGTACCGATGGCTTTTCGCGTGTCAAAAATCCCCAGAGCCTACGAGAGAGATTGATGAAACAACGATTTCAAGCCCTTCGCAACGCCACGGTCTACCTGACTCCGCTCTTCCTATCAACCGTCCTGACGCTCCCCCCCGCCGTCGCCTCGGAGTCGACGACCGACACACCGCCGAACGAGTCGGCGCCTGACCAAGAAGATCGCCACACAGTACGTGCTGAGATCACCGTGACTTCGAGCCTCCCCGAGCTAGCTACATCACTGCGGATCCCGGGTTCAGATCTGACGAACGGCGGATCGCAAGACGTGGTGGACCATCTGCGGTACATCGCCGGTCTCGACGCGGTCCGCCGAGGCACCATCAACCTGGAACCCGCGATCCGTGGACTCCAGGAATCTCAAATCGCCATGTTCGTCGACGGTACGCGAACCTTCGCAGCCGGTCCCGCACGCATGGACTCCGATCTATCCCATGTCGGCCCCCGGTCCGTCCAGAGCTTGGAGGTCGTAAAAGGCCCCTATGCTCTGACCTGGGGCTCAGGGACGCTGTCCGCAATTCGGCTGGTCACCGTGAGACCCGATTTCTCCGAACCGTCCAGCGGCCTTGTCTGGCAGGGCCGACTGGATGCCGTATGGGGCGAAAACGGTGACACGGCAGACACCTACGGCTCCGTTTCCGCAGCGACGGATCGGCTCCGCTTCCATCTCGGTCTCGGCCGCCGATCCGGCGAGGAATACGAAGACGGAAGAGGAGCGTCGGTTCCCGGCGGTTACAGGTCCCACGACCTACGTTGGAGACTGGGATTCCGACCGTCTCAAAACTTGACGATCGACTACAGCGGTGGTTTCCAAGAGCAGGACGACCTGGACTATCCGGGTCGGATCCTCGACGCAACGTACTTCGATACTCGTTCCCACGCTTTCGAATTGCGATGGGCAGGCCGCGACCGGATCGAGGGGTTTACCGCGGAGCTCTACTCCAATCGCAAAGATCACCTTATGAACAACGAGGGAAAGCCGACGGCATCGGACATGCCGGGACGTATTCCGCCGTTCGGCCTACGCATCGACCTGCCCACGGAATCGAACACCTCCGGTGGCAGGCTGCGTCTCGACCTCGCGTCCCACGGCGACACGAAGTTCTCGTTTGGCCTCGACCAATACCGCGTCGAGCAAACCGCCACCCGGACCATCTCGCGACGGAGCAACGACCTCGTGATCTTCACCGATCAAGTCTGGCCCGATGCCGTGATCCAAAACCTAGGCGGCTGGGCGCAGGTCGTGACCCGGCGCAACCGCGTCCGCTATGGCGCCACGGTTCGTGCCGATCGGGTCGAGGCCTCGACAGGAGACGTGTCCGACTTCTTCGCGGCCAATACGGTAGGTGCCTCTGACCAGAGCGAAACAAATCTCAGCGCTGCGGTGAATGCCATCGTCGAGGCGGGCAAGCACTGGACCCTCGAATTCGGTCTCGGGCGGGCCGTTCGGTCCGCTACCGTCCTGGAGCGCTACTCCGACCGATTCCCGGCTACCAAGTTCCAGCTCGCGGCCGAGTTCATGGGCAATCCTCTGGTCGATCCGGAAACGAGTCTCGAGCTCGACGGGGGCGCCCGAGCGCGCTACGGTGACCTCTATCTCGAAGTGGGTGGGTTCTACCGCCGCATCGACGAATACATCACAGTGTCGCCAGACCCGGAGCTGCCGAAGCGCCTGCCGCTCAGTCCACCCCTGGTCTATCGCTACGTCAACGGTGACCGGGCCATCTACTTCGGCGGCGAGGTGTCGATCCGCCACCAGACGAACGACGTCGTCGGGTGGCGTGCGTCCATGAGCTGGGTTCGAGCCGAGGACGAGGAGCTGAACGAACCGGTTCTGGGCATCTCACCGCTACGCGCCGAGCTGGGTCTGCGCTTGACACCCAACGATAGTTGGTGGATCGACGGTGTCGTACGCTGGGTCGATCGGCAGGATCGTGTTGCGGTCTCGCGATTCGAACAGGTGACGCCGGGATACGAGGTCTTCGACATCGGGGCCGGCCTTCGAACCGGAAAGGGCGTTTCCTTGGCGCTTTTCGTGGACAACGTCACGGACGAGGCGTATGCCAGCCACCTCAACTCACCGAACCCGTTCACAAGGGAGCGGATCAGCGAGCCCGGTCGGTCGTTCCGCCTGGCCTTCGGATGGGATTTCTGAGCTGACATCCCCATATACTTCCCGCCGCCATGCAGCTCATCGTCACCACAGTAGTCGCCACCATCGCCGTGACGACTGTCGGCATCCTGCTCTACATGAGCTTCATGTCGGCCGACCGTAACGGGTGGCAAACGCTCGCGAAGTCGTACCGGTTGCGAGACCATGGCGGCGGGTTCCGGGGTCGCAAGTTTCACTTTTGCACTGCTGTGATGAACGGCTTCGCGTTCCACGGGATCCTGGTGATCGGCGTGTCCGGCGAAGGCCTCCTGTTGCATCCGATCTGGTTGCTGCGGGCCTTCCATCCCACGCTCTTCTTCCCGTGGGCAGCGCTCGAGGCGACAGCCCTTCAACGCACCCACTTCCGCGGCGTCCGCGTCACGCTACGGGAGCCGCAGGAGATCGACGGTAGCCCGGCACCGCTCGTTCTGGAGTGGAGCGAGAAGACCCATCGGCTGGTAGCGGATCACCTTCCGATCGGATGACAAGATCAACAAGTTGATGACCCTTTGGACGGTGAAGTTCAAGGAGATCTACTCGAAAGTGCAGGGGGAGATCGAGGGCAAGGGCTCCTCGAGCGCGCCTCCGGCCTGATCGAGGGCGCTCTAACTTCGGACCCATGAGCCGTCCGATGAAGGACGCCGAGGCGGACGAGCTCGAGAAAGGCCTTCGGCTACAAGCCCGTGACCGTGCAGACCACTGCGATCCTTCAGATCGCGGCGGTTCTGCGTTTTCGGCCATCGCTCGGAGACAGGCTACTGCCACGGCTCACCTGGACATCGACTTCACCGACGGTTCACGCGCTGTCTTGACATCACGCTCTGATCCGCTAGGATTCGCCCCTGATTCCATCCTATGGGTCTGTTGTCCCACTGTGGGCCGACGATGAGGGACACGGGCTGCCGGAGCGTCCGGCGGCTGGATCTGAACTGACAAAGCTCCGGAGGAAGAAGTGAAGAAGATCAAGGCACTGCTGCTCGTCGCATCGCTCTTGACGATCCTGGGTCTGGTCGCCTGCGCGGGAGAGTCCGCGCCACCAGCCGAGCCGGCCGAAGCGGCCGCCGAGGCAGTGGAAGAGACCGCCGCTGAAGCTGCTGACGCCTTGGAGGAAGCCGCGGAGGACGTGGCGGAAGCTGCGGAAGGAGCTGCGGAAGCGGTCGCCGAAGAAGCCGAGGCGATGGGAGAAGAAGCTGAAGGAGAAGCCGGGGAAGCCGGAGAGGCTGGAGAAGGCGAAGCCACGGCCGAAGAGGACGCCGAGGGCGAAGGCGACAGCTGATCGGGTTCCGACGCCCCATCGGCGTCACTTTGTCTGGCAACGGCGGGGATATCCCCGCCGTTTCTTTATTCAGAAGTTCGGCTCGAGCTGCAAGAATCGGTAGAAAGCACTGCGAACCGGCAAACTGACGGCCGCCCATCTACATCCCCGGGAGTTTCTTTCCACATGCCCCATCGAGCCGCGCAACGAACCAACGCCCATCCGCGCCGCGCCAAGATCGTGGCTACCGTCGGCCCGGCCAGCGGCGACGAGCCCATGCTGCGTCAGTTGTTGGAGGCCGGAGTCGATGTCGTCCGTCTGAACCTCTCCCATGGAGACCACGAGTTTCACGGCGCAATCCTGCGCAGAGTCCGTCGTATCGCCGGCGAGTTGGGGCGATTCGTTCCTGTCATCGTCGACCTCATGGGTCCTCGCTACCGGCTCAGTCAACTCGAGGGTGAGCCCAAGATGTTGGAAGCCGGCGAGGAGGTCACCTTCGGCGTCGGAGAGGTCGATTTGCCTGTGGAGGAATCAGAATTCCTCGACAGCCTACAGGTGGGTGAGCGGGTTCTGATCGACAACGGCCTAGTGGAGCTCGAGGTCGTCCAGCGCGCCGACAGGAGAGTGCTTGCGACCGTGGTCTTCGGTGGTCAGGTATCGACCCGCAAGGGTATCAACCTGCCGGATACCGACCTACCCTTCACCATCTCCGACAAAGATCGCGCTGACATCGCGTTTGCCGTCGAGCACGACGCCGACTTCATAGCTGTCAGCTTCGTCGGCGGTCCTGGAGATTTGGAAGCCATCCGCGGCGTGATGGAGGAACATCGGGGCAACCTACCGCTCATCGCCAAATTGGAACGCGCAGCGGTAATGAAGCGCCTCGATCCGACCGTGCAGGCCGCCGATGCGGTGATGGTCGCACGCGGCGACCTGGGTGTCGAAGTCCCGCCCCATCGCGTCCCGGTGATGCAGAAACAGATCATCTCCTCGGGTCGACGCTACGGCAAGCCGGTGATCGTTGCCACCCAGATGCTCGAGTCGATGATGCAGCAGCCGCGTCCGACCCGTGCGGAAACCTCGGATGTGGCCAACGCGGTCTTCGATGGCGCCGACGCGCTCATGCTGTCGGGTGAAACAGCAGCCGGCCGGTTCCCGGTCGAGGCCGTCGGCACCATGTGTCGGATCATCGAGGAAGCGGAGCACTATCGCAGGCCCAAAGCTTACGATCCGAAGGACAAACCGGCGGCAACTCACCTATTGCCCGGCAGCTCGGAACAGCCCTACCTGAACGCCGGCAGAGATCTTCATCTCGAGATCCCCGAGGTCGTCTCCGCTGCCGCCGTCTACGCCGTCGACCGTATCGACTGCAAACACATTGTCGCGTTCTCCCAAGGTGGCTTCACCGCCCGCATGATCGCCCGCTATCGCCCCAACACCCCGATCACAGTATTCACGCGCAACGAGGAGGTCGCGCGGCGTGTGCAGCTGGTGTGGGGTGCCCGCCCCGTGCTCCTCGAATATGAAGTGAACCACCACGACGAGGTCGTGGCGTCGGTCGATCGGATCCTGGTGGAAAAGCAACTCGCCCGGCCCGGTGACACCATCACCATCCTCATGGGCGACCCCATCGACCAGCGGCCGCTCACCAACCTGATGCGCGTTCATCGCGTGCGGAGTGGCTGAAGAGAGTCAGCTACTCGCGACCGTCGACCACCCAGACCGCCGGATTCGAATGCGTCGGCCATCGAGCTTGGGCTGCGACTCCAGGAGGCCACCAGAAGCCCCGACTTCGACGATCGCGTCGAGCTCACGATCGGTTTCGGCCTGGTGGACTCGGTCAGGGGCCCATGGTCGTCGCGCTGGCCTCGTGCGGCAGAACAGGGTGAGCTGATAGGCTGTTTGTCGCAAAATAACTGCATCCCTTCTGCAAGGGAGCATCTGCACTGATGAAAGAGTGTCTTTCTGGAAGAAACTCTGCATGAGGTTATCGAATGCCTGCACTGCCGATCAGTGTATACCGTCTCCGCGGAAGCTCGACAGACCTTCAGGACTATCTGAGTCGACCTTCCAGGTTGAGAGCTGCCGAAGGTTCGGACACTCTTCCGGGTGCAGAATTCTGGTACCCAGAGATCTCAGAAAAGGTGCCACCGTGGTGGTCAGCAATCCAGGAGCACTTCGACGACATTCCCGACTACGAGAACAAGTCGCCACGTGGCGTCCTCCTCCTTAGTAGAGGAGAGCACAACTATGCGGTCCCCTTTGGCCCACAGGGCCACACATTGGTACTTCCCAATCGGATTTACCGCGGTTGGGGCCGGCGCATAGCCCTGAATCTTCTATATGACCAGAGATCCCATGATCTCCTCGAGGGAGGAAAGCTCCTCCGAGGGGAAAGATCGAAGGATCTGACCAGAGGGATCACATCGGACGCCATGTCCAGCGCTGCTATCACTCATGAAGAATTCGGATTCAATCCGGGCCGCCAGATTCTTCGCGGAGTTCAGGTCCGAGTCAATCGGGACAAGTGGGGTCCCAATATCTCGGGGGGAGACGCCCTCAAACTCAGCTGGCGGGGTTCGCTCTCCCAATTGCCCGAGCTCTGTGAACGTCTCGAAGACGACTTCTCGAGAACGGACTACAAGAAGCACTTCGAGTTCATAGACAACTTTGAGCTCGTACACGACTCCAAAGAACGACAACGGGTCTGGTCCCAAGCCGTGCGAGCGATCCGTTCCGGATCCATCGCAGAACTGGGGCTCTCACCCCCTGGTCCCGAAGACCTCTCTCAACTCTCGTTTTCGATCCTTGGCGTCTCTGGTCACAGTGCCCGCGGAGGCCATGTGCTCGGCGATCTCGACCTTGGCGACTATCGCTCGCTCCTTGCCTCTTTGGACCGACTGACGAGACTCGATCTCGACGAGTTCAACAAGCATCGATTGCGAATGATCGATTCCGACGATGAGATCAAACTTGAGGTCCGTCTGCGAGATTGGCTCGACGGAGTCGTTGTCGTTGGCGACGACAGCTTCGCTCTGAGCGAGGGCAGCGTCTTTAGAATCTCGGACCGGTTCGTCGATTCCCTCGACGAGAAGATCTCCTCGATCGACGCTACTGCGGCGGAGAGTCTCTCCCTAATCTCTTTCAGCGAAGCTCCGGCCCGGAGCTATGGAGACGGTCAGCGCATCGATGAACGGGCTTACAACACGGCGATCGGAGCGCCCGCGGGCCGCTTGATGATGGATGCTCGAAACGTCATCACCATCCCGAGGCGAACGACGGCCATCGAGTTCTGCGACGTACTGACCGCTGACGGAAAGCTCCTTCACGTCAAGAAGGGAAAAGGCTCGGGGTCGATCAGCTACGTATGCGGCCAGGCAACAGTATCGTCCGAGCTGCTGTGCAGCAGCCGGGACTTCAGGAAACAGGCTCGGAGAAAGATCCGCAGCGCCGCTAGACAAGACCGGAAGAATCCAGACCCGCTTCTGCAGGTCGTTCCGCTGAGGTTTCCCCGGCGTCCTGACCAGACGGTCATCCTGGTTATCGTCGAGAAGTCCTGGTTCGGGCCGGACGGTTCAGTTCTCGATCCGCGCAGAGTGCTTCCGCTCTTCGCCAAGATCGAAGTTTGCCGAACCCTTGACCGCTTGACGGAACTGGGTTTCGCGCTGCAGATCGCCCGGGTCAACGACTAGGAGCTCGTTGAGCCTCTACTGATCGTCAGACCGGCCGACTCAAACCGACAGCGCGACCGTTCTCAGCCGTCGATGTGGGCGCCGGTTCCGGCGATTTGCACGAGCTGATAGGGACCTTCGCCGATGGACGACTCATCGAACTCCTCGCCCATCTCCTCCGCGAGGTGACGCTGCCAGCCGAGATACTCGTCGCGGCTCATGTCGTGCACCGAGACCGTACCCTGGGCGGCGGCATTGACGCCCACCGCCGCTACCGGAAAGACGATGACACCGTCTTCCACCTTGACGCGAACCTCATGACCCTCACCGTCGGCGAGTTCCATCCAACAGCCGGCCTTGGCGCACACGCCTTGCACCTTTCCTTCGACGAGGACTTCTCGGCCCTGGAAAGCTTCGGGATTGGCAACGATATCGGCGATCGGCGTGACGTCCTCCAAGGTCGGCGCTTCGCCGTACGTTCCGGAGACCGAATCGGTGGCTTCGGTGGCCGTCGGCGGCAGGGCGAGAGCAAGTAGAACGAACGCAGCGAGAGCGTAGCGATTGAGCTTCATGGTTCTCTCCGTCAGTTCTCGAAGATGTCCGTGACCGGGATCACCGTCACAGCGTCTTCCGAGATGTGCAGCGCGTAGGCTTCGATGATCTTGTCCTCTTCGAGGACCTCCGCCGGCTTCTCGATGCTGTAGGACATGGGGGTGGGCTCACCCGAAGTCAACTGACGCGTCAAGCCTTCGGCGTCGCCGGTGACGATGGCAATCTCCAGGTCGTTGGTCTGGAGGTACTTCTTTACCGCCGCGTTGACCTCGTCGAGGGTGATGGAGCTCATCATCTCGCCGAAGGTGGTCAAGTGCCCAGGTGCATCGATGCCGTAGAAGCGGTCATCGATCAGATACCCGAGACGTTCCGCAGTCGTGGTGGCGAAGTGCAAGTGATACTTCGACAGGAAGGAACGGGTCAGCTGGAACTGCTCCTCGCTCAACCCGTTGTCGATCAGCATGTCCAGCTCACGCAAGGCGGCACGCAGAGCGAACACGGCCTGCTCGTTGGGCAGCGTCCGAATCCACACCTCGAACTTCTGATGGTCGCGGGCTACATTCGTTGGCGGCATCGAGCGGAAGCCGCCCTGGGGGAAGGCTTCGATGTACGAGTAGTCACCGTAGTTCATACCGCGGGTTTCGCGGATGACGTTGTACAGGTGACTGGACGAGTTGCGATGTTCCCCCAGCCACGAGTTGGCAATCCACAGAGCATAGAAGTCGCGCGTGCCACGCCGCACCGTCACCGGGCGACCGAAGCTGATGGACGCGTCCGCACCGGGCTTGGATACCAGTGTCACCTTGCGTCCCTCGAGGGTGGCCGTCGCGATCTCCGGCTCCGCCGGCGCAGGGCTCTGTGGCATCTGCTGGAGGGTCGCCTCGAACCGATCGAGCAGGGCGCGGTCGAAACCGCCGCCCAAAGCCAGTACTGCGTTGCGTCGGCTGTAGTTCTGGACGTAGAAGTTCTTGACGTCTTCGAGAGTGATCGATCGGAGGCCTTCGACCGTGCCAGATACCGGGTGGGCATAGCGCGTGCCGGAATAGACCGCCAGGTCGAGCGCCGCCTTGCCGAGCTCCTCGTCGGCCGCGTAGCGCAGGCTCGTCTCGAGGTTGTTCAGCTGATCTTTCTTCAAGCGATCTAAATCCGCCTCGTCGAAAGCTGGTCGAAGGTATGCATCGCTGTACAGCTGGAAGAAGAGATCCAGATTGTCCCGGTGGGTGCGGCCCGTGAGCACCGTCATTTCCTTGTCGACACGGACGCCGTAGCCGGAAGCGATCGGATAGAGCTTCTTCAGGATGTCCTGGTAACTGTTCTCCGCCGTGGCACCGTCTGAGATCATCGAAGCGGTCAGCCGAGCGAGACCTTCCTTGCCTACAGGATCGTCCTGCGTTCCGCTCTGGAACCAAACGGCGAACGTGACGGTGGGGTCATTCTCCACGGGCAGGAGCACAGCGTTGCCGGCGTAGTCGTCGAACGGTCCGGCTTGAGGATCGTCCGGAGGCGCGCAAGCGGCGAGGCCGAGGGACAGCGTGCAGGCAAGCAAGAGGGTGTAGGAGTTTCTGAGTCGACTCATCACTTGGCACCTCGCAGCACACCGACCGTCCGCCGTTCCCCGACGAAAAACTCACCAGCCGCGGCCTTCACGTCGTCTGGCGTCACTTCAGCGAGGGTTTGATACATGGTTTCGATACTGGAGAACTGTCCGGTGACCGAAAGTAGACGCACGAGATTGCCTGCGACGTTCGAAGGCGTATCGAGGTTCATCAAGAATCCGTAGCGAAGACGCGACTGCAGGTCGGTCACCCGCTGAGCGTCGGGAGCCGTTTCCTTGAATCTGTCGATTGTCGAGCCGATCTCGCCAATCACGGCTTCGATCTCCGCTTCGTCCTTCGATTTGAGACGAGCGATGACGTTGATCAGGCCCGGATCACGGGACGTACCGAGAGAGCAGTCGACGAACTCCACACGCTGCTCGTCGAGCACCATTCGTTGGTAGAACTCGCTGGTCTCGCCGAACGCCAGCGAGCACAACACACGGCCTGCGGCCTGCATACGGTCGGCGGCGTCGAATGCCGGACCCTTGTAGGCCAACCAGATGATCGGGAAACTGGCTCCTGGATACTCGATGTCCACAGAGCGTTCTTCTGTCTGCTCCGGCTCGGGCTTCACATCCGGCGCCACGTATCCCGCTTCCCAGTCCGCATAGTAGCGGCGGACCAGGTCCATGGTGGCGTTCACTTCCACGTCACCCACGATCAGCAGCACGATGTTGTCCGGCCGGTAGTAGCGCTCGAAAAACGTGAGTGAGTAGTCGTAGAGCTCGGGCATAGCCTGGATATCGGCTTCATAACCCATCGTCGTGTGACCATAGGTATGCTGCGTGAACGCCACTTCACTGATCTTCTCGTTCATCTGGAAGAAGGGGTTGGCGAAGTTCTTTCGGTACTCGCCGTAGATGGCCCCGGCCTCGGTCTGGAAATCGCCTTTCTTATACGCGAGGTTCCGGAAGCGGTCGCTCTCCAGGTCCACCACGGTCTCCAGGTCTTCCGCCGCGATCGTCAAGTAGTAGGCGGTGAGATCGCTGGAAGTAAAGGCATTGGCGTCGGCGCCGATCTCCGTGACCTTGCCGTTGTAGACATCGGCCGGAAAACGCTCGGTACCGCGGAACATCATGTGCTCGAAGAAGTGAGCGAAACCGCTGCGTCCAGGTTCGTACTCGTCTCGGGATCCGGTACGGACGATGGACCAGTAGGCCACCAGGCCACCGGAGTCCATGGGTACGACCACGACTGACAGACCGTTGTCGAGCACCTCTTCGTGAACGTCGTAGGGGAAGATCTTGTCCTGCGCTACCACCGCCGTCGCCAGCAAGGCGAGGGGGAGCAAGCAGAGAAGCACGTTACGAAGTCTCAAGGGAGTACCTCCTGCGGTTCGGACTGTGAAACCTGAGATCAGACGCATAGGAACGCGGCTGCGTCGGGGGCCCGGTCGAATACCGGCGAGCCGGCGGGTCGTTTCTCGTGGGTCGGCCGTGTTGCCTGAGCGGTTGGCAGGCTGCTAGGGACGGAGACGACGTGACCCGACGGCCTGCCGATTCTAGCCCAACAGCACGCATCGACCCGTGAATGGCGAGAAGGTGCCCTCCAGACGGAGAGGTACGGTAGCGTACGCGTCGCGATGATCTCGGTCGACCAACTCAGCAAGACGTTCTACGTCCACCGCAAGGCACCTGGCCTCTGGCAATCCATGAAATCCCTCGTGCTGCGCCACAAGGTAGCGAAACACGCGGTGCGCGAAGTCTCGTTCCGTGTCGAAGAGGGAGAAGTCGTCGGGCTCGTGGGCGCCAACGGTGCCGGCAAAACGACACTGGTCAAGATGCTCGCAGGCGTCGTCCATCCTACGTCGGGCGAAGCCAGGGTGCTCGGGCACCAACCTTGGCGGCGCGACAACGAGCTGAGGCGACGGATCGCTCTGATCATGGGCCAGAAGGCTCAGCTCTGGTGGGACCTGCCGGCGGCCGATGCGTTCTTGCTGCTCCGCGGGATCTATCAGATACCGCGAGATCTATATCGCCAGAACCTCCACTACCTGGCGAATCTGCTGGAAGCCACCGATCAGCTCGACGTTCAATTGCGGCGTCTGTCCCTGGGCGAGCGCATGAAGATGGAGCTGATCGCTGCGCTACTGCACTCGCCGCGGGTGGTGTACCTCGACGAACCCACCATCGGCCTCGATCTCAGCGCCCAACGCGCCGTCCGCGAATTCGTCCTCGAATATCGTCGACGGTTCCAACCCGCGATGATCGTCACATCGCACTATATGGATGACATCGAAAGCCTGTGCGAAAGGATCCTCATCCTTCGCGAGGGGCGGCTGGTGTACGACGGTTCAAGACGCAAAGTAGTCGAGAGCTTCGCACGGTTCAAACGGTTGACCGCCGTGCTTCATAGCTCTCCTGCACCGGAAGACACCCTCCGTCTGGAGAGGCTGGTGGAGGACGTCGAGGCACGGCGCGTAGGAGCGGAGGACGGCGTGGTCGCCCTCGAGGTGCCGCGCGAACGCGCACCACGGGCAGCAGCAGCACTGATGGAATGCCTCGACGTGGCCGACCTGTCGATCGAAGAGGAGCCCTGGGCAACATCATCGAGCGGCTCCAACGAGCCCGCGAGGACTGAGCTCTCAGGATGGTCCGCACCTCGCTCGCCGCTCGTTGGCGCCCCGATCTCTTCTGGCAGGTCTTGTCCATGGAAGCGCGAAAGCAGATGAGCTATCGCGTCGACTTCTGGCTCAACTCCTTCGCCGCTTTCGCCGTCGAGCTCGCGGTCGCATATTTCCTCTGGAAGGCCATCTTCGCTGGCTCGGGACAGGAGGTCATCGCCGGCTATACCTTGCCGGACATGGTGATCTACTACGTGGTGGTGCTCATGGTAGGTCGGCTGGCACGCGGACGCGAACGCGATATCACCGTGTCCCAGGATATCTACGAGGGTGGCCTGACGCGATACCTGCTCTATCCGGCACCCTACACGGGCTTCAAGTACGCTGAGCAGGTAGGAGCTCTCCTTCCCTCTCTTCTGCAGGTCGGAGCGATTCTGGCCTTCTTCGCCTTGCCATTCGCCAACATCGTCTCCGCCGACCTGGAGATCAGTGCGACGACCGTCGCCCTGACAGTCCCCGCTGTGCTACTGGCCAATCTGCTGTGGTTCGTCACCCGGCTACCGATCCAGTTCGTCTCGTTCTGGTCCGACAATGTGTGGAGCCTCAACGTCTTGCTGCGGTTCACGGCCGAGATCCTCGGCGGCATGATGATTCCCTTGGCAGTCTTTCCCGAAGCGACCCAAGCGTTTCTCAGCTGGCTACCGTTCCGATTCTTCTTCTCGTTCCCCACGCGCACTCTCCTCGGAGAAGTCTCGCAGCAGGAATGGTGGATGGGAATGGCGCTCTTGGCGGGATGGTGCGTCGTGATGAGCCTGCTGGCAGCGATCGTCTGGAAGCGCGGCCAGAAGACCTACACCGGAGTAGGAATCTGATGAGCACCCACGTGAACAGGCAACCATGCTGCGCTATCTGAAGCTCTACGGCTACTTCCTGCGCTTCTCGTTCTCGCGGGCACTCGAGTTCCGCCTCGACTTCTTCTTTCGTATCTTCATGGACCTCGTCTTCTACGTCGTCCAGTTCGCGTTCTTCACCGTTCTGTATGACCACACAGACCTCCTCGGCGGCTGGACACTCGATCAGATCTACGTCTTTATCGGCGGCGTCTTCTTGGTGGACGCGATCCACATGACGGTGTTCTCGAACAATCTGTGGTGGCTGCCGATCTACGTCAACCGTGGAGACCTCGACTACTACCTCGTCCGCCCGGTGTCGTCGCTCTTTTTTCTCAGTCTGCGGGAGTTCGCCGCCAATAGCTTCCTCAACCTGGCGATGGCCGTGGCTTTCATGACCTGGGCCCTCTGGCGCTTCCCTCAAACCCTCGGCTTGTTCGATCTGTTGCGCTTCGGTGTGCTCTTGTTGGTGGGAAGCCTCCTCTACTATCTGGTTCGCATGGCCTTCATCATTCCCGTGTTCTGGCTTCATTCGTCACGCGGTCTCGACGAGATCAGCTGGTCCCTCAACAAGCTCTCGGACCGCCCCCATCAGATCTATCACCCGTGGCTACGCTGGACACTGCTCACGATCCTACCGGTGGCATTCGCCAGTTCCTTCCCGGCTCACGCTCTCTTCGACGCGCCGTCCGCCCTGGGTTGGGCCCACGTCGTGACGGTGACCCTACTTTTCTTCAGTTTTGTGGCCTGGTTTTGGCAGCGCGGCCTGCGCGCCTATTCGTCGGCCTCGTCATGACCCGGCTGACCTGGCTCCTCCTGCTGCTGTCGGTGCTCGCGGGCTGCCATTCCGAGTCACCTCCGTTGACTCCGGTTGCCTCACTGACCGATGTCGCGAAGTGGGGTGATTCCGCAGCAGCGACCCATCGGCTCGATCTATCGAACCCGGCCCTTCACCTACGATCCGGCTGGGCCAACCCCGAACGGGACTCGGCTGGCCGCCCGTTCGTGTGGGCTGTGGGCGAGGCGTCGGAGATCGCCTGGACCGTACTCGAGCCCAGGGACGAAGTGCTCGTACTACGCGGCTGGCCGTACCGCTGGCAGGGCGCGCCTTCGCAGTCCGTTGGTGTCGAAATCAGAAACAGCGTCGGGGGCTGGCAGAGCGTCGGCCACTTCGACATGGCACCGGGCCTCGGTGAGTACCGTGTCGACGTGCCAGCTGGGCTGTGGCAGACAGGTGACAACGCACTGCGACTTGTGTTCTCGCGCGCCACCAAGCCGTCGGATGTCACGTCGTCTCGCGATTCGCGACGGCTGGCGGCGGCCTGGACGGGTATCGCCCTCGCCGACGGTCGCCCAGTCGGTCGAAGTGGGCGTCCGGTGGTCGAAGACGATCGCATCATTCTGCCCTGGGACAGTCGGCTGGATGTATTCCTGGAACTCACGGAGCGCTCGTTCCTCGAGGTGGATCACCTCAGCCTTCGCGGTTCCGGGCGACTCGCGATCCAGGTGTCTCGCGACGTCCCCGCGCCTACCCCGGCTACAGCTGGAGACAGCGAGGCGCTCCGGACGTCGGATCTAGATCTCACCGAAACACCTCTTCGGCCTGTTCCGCTCGGTGACCGTGGGCTCGTGCGACTCCGATTCTCGGCTCTGCCCGATCGACACGGTAGTGACGTTCCCGCCGACGGCATCGTATTGCTTCGGCCTCGGATTTCGACAACAACGTCCGAAGCCTCCATCGCCGACCCGACACCCGATTCGGTGGTGCCCGATCTGCAGGTCCCGCGGGTCTTCGTCCTCTATGTGGTCGACACGTTGAGGGCCGATCATCTCTCGGCTTGGGCACGAGACACATGGACGGCGGGCCCCGTACCCACACCTCACCTCGATGCATTCGCTTCCACGTCGGTAGTGTTCCGGCATACCGTCGCACAGTCTTCCTGGACCAAGGCTTCGGTCGCCTCGATCTTCACTGGAATGTGGCCACCCAGCCACGGCGCCATCGACCGGGACGACCGTCTACGGGACGACCTGCCGGCCCTGCCAGAGATACTCCAGCGCAACGGATGGCGGACCGAGGCCGTCGTCACCAATCCGAACCTCACCAAGACCTTTGGCTTCGACCGAGGATTCGACCATTTCGAATATCTGGGTGAGGAAGCGGATGCCTTCGAAGTAAACCGTGCGGTAGAGCGCCGGCTGGAAGCGCTGGGGGACGATCTGGCCGCCAGCCCACTCTTCGTCTACGTTCACGTCCTCGATCCTCACTCGCCCTACGATCCGCCGGCTGCATGGCGCGAGCGAATGGCTCCTGGAACGTCGGCCGCACGGGCGCAGGATTCGCTCCGACGCCTGAACGACTTGCGACAGGGCAGGATTCCTCGATCGGCCGCAGTGCTCGAAGAGCTACACCGCCTCTACCAGGCAGAGATCGCTGCGGCCGATGAGGCCTTCGGGCAGTTCCTCGAGTCGCTTTCGAGCCGAGGTATCGACGAGCCGGCCGTGCTCTTCGTTTCCGACCATGGCGAAGAATTTCTCGAACACGGCAACCTGGAGCACGGCCGCGCTCTCCACTCGGAGTCGCTTCGGGTACCGATGGCCCTGCACTGGCCTGGTGTCGAGCCGCGAAAGATAGACCGGTCGGTGCAGCACATCGACATCCTGCCAACGATCCTGCGACGGGTCGGCGCTCCGGTTCCTGCCGGAGCTCGTGGAATCGACCTCCTGCTGCCCTCTCCGGAGCACTCTCACCCGCGTACCCTGTTCAGCCACCTCCACCTCGACGGGGCGGAGCGGGCTTCCATCCTCCGCGGTAGCTTCAAAGCGATCGTGGAGTTCCGAGCGGGCTGCGATCCCGAGACCGGATTGCGCCCCGAACGTCGATGGCAGCTTTACGAAGCCTCACACGATCCGGGCGAGAAGTACGACCTTTCGTCGCAGCATCCGGTACGTCTGGGTTTCCTTGGCTCGCTCATCCGTCGGCAGCTTGGCGACTGTCGCGAGACCGCGGCACACGAAGACCAAGGCGTCGATCTCGACGAAGAGACGCGCCGGAGCCTCGAAGCCCTCGGCTACCTCTGAGCAAACGGGTCGGCACGTCGGTCGTGGGGAGTTACTCCAACCTGGAGGAACTCCCCACATGGGAAAAACTCCCACGGTTTTTGACCCAGAAACCAAGTGTTCTACGCCAAGCTCCGTCGCATGATGAGACCGCCTCGATCTCTTTCTTCGGGCTAAGATGCGTCGAAATCCGTTGAAAATCAACACACTTCCTCGGATAGCGCTCTTCGGATCTGTTGGCGGATACGAGATTTCCGACTCTCGGCGGAGAAGTTGGCACGCCGAATGCAGTTCTTAAATGGCGTCGCGGAGGCGAGGGTGGTCGCTGGGGGGCATCACCCGAGACTTCGCGACAACTTCTCTTCATTCGGCTCCAACGGCCCACTGCAACGCCTTGGAATCTACGCTTCACGGTCTTCGGACCTGCTTTTACCACGAGGGGGGCTCGGGGTAAAAAGCCCCCTCCGACCGTCCCTCGCGGGACGCCAACCGGAGGGGGCCTCGTTGTATCTGGGCGTAGGAAACGGGTCCCTCTCAGGAGCCGAGCACCCTGAGGGTCGAAGACCGTGGTCATCGAATCAAGAGCTCGATGAGAGTGTCGTACGCGCTAGATACCAACCGAACGGTCGGCATCTCGGACCTGGAAGAGCGCACCGACGGCAGATGGCCTGCAGGCGGATCTCCGTGATCGGACGTTGCTTGGCGGGTCGCTACGAGACGCGGGCCGAGCTCGGACAAGGTGGCATGGCCACCGTGTATCGCGCGACCGATCGAGCATTGCATCGAGAGGTCGCAGTCAAGGTGCTGGCAGCAGAAGGCCTAAGGAAGGACGCGATCCGGCGGTTCCAGCGCGAAGCTCGGCTGGTGGGCCGACTCGATCATCCAGCCGTCGTTCCGATCTACGACTTCGGACGGGACGAAGACCAGCTCTTTTTTGTGATGCCCCTCCTCGAGGGAGAGACATTGCACCGCCTGCTGCACGACCGACCACCTCCCCTGATCCAGATCTTGGAGATCTTGGCTCGAGTCGCTGAAGCGCTCGACCACAGCGCTAGTCGCGGCGTTGTGCACCGCGACATCAAACCCGAGAACCTCATGATCGCACTCGATGGCGGCGAGGGTGTGGAGGCGGTGCGGCGCGTCCAGGTGATGGACTACGGGCTGGCGTTGTGCCGCACTTCGACCCGACTCACCAAGACCGGTATCTTGCCCGGTACACTGGCCTATCTCAGTCCCGAACAGATCCTGTCGAATCCGGACCTCGACGGTCGTTCCGACCTCTATTCCGTCGGGATCATTCTCTACGAGAGCCTCTTCGGCCGACCACCGTTTGGTGGCGCCTCGCCCTCGGTTCTCTACCGCATCGTCCACGAGACGCCTGAGTTTCCGGAAGCGGATTTCACGGATCCGTTGCTCCTGGACGTGCTCCGCACTTGTTTGGAGAAAGATCCCGAGGATCGGATCCAAACCGGTAGCGAGCTCGCCCGAGCGCTGCGCGCAGTCGGTGGACGCATCGACGAGACCGATACGAGACCGGCCGGACACCGGCACCGGCGCCGCCGGGCCAGGAAGTCCGAGCCACCACTGATCGGCCGGAATCAGGAACTCGAAAAACTACGACGTGCCTTGGAGCGAGCCGAGCCTGGTGCGCTGCAGTTGGTGTTCGTCTCCGGCGACACGGGATCGGGCAAGACACGGCTTCTCGAGGCTCTAGAGGACGAAGCGCGGAGTCGGCACGCGCTCGTTCTCCACGGAAGCTTCGCGGAAGCAGAAGGCCCCAACAAGTACGGCGCCTTCTACGAGCTGGTCGAGGACTACTTCCTACAGCTTGATGAAGCGGTCTCGGAGGCCTCTTCTGGTGGCTCCTCTAACATGGAGTCCGATCCTGGGCGACTGGGCTCGAACGGATCCGCAGATGGCGACATCGAGCCGACCGACCGTATCCCGCCAGACCTGAGCAGCTTGGCAGCGGAGCTCTCTGCGGCGTTTCCGGCACTCGCGGAAGTGCCCGCGATTCGCGAAGCGGCTCGCGGAGTCGAGCGGCCGGGTCATTCCGACGAACCGAACCAGCACGGCGAGCTGATCGCGCGCACCTTGGGCCGCATGGCCCATGGGCGGCCGTGCGTTCTCGTGATGGAACAGATTCACCAGGCAAATATGGAGGTCGGCTTCCTCCAGTATCTGCTTCGCCGCCTGTCTTCGGCGCCGATTCTCTTGGTCGCCTCCTATCGTCCGACCGAGGTGCCGCGGACGCATCCACTGGCCCGATCGATCGGTGGGCTGCGAGCCGATCCGCGCTTCCGGGAGATTCATCTCGGCCCTCTAGGAGTCGATGAACACACCGAGTTGGTCGAAGAAGTACTCGGCGCGCCTGCAGACCCGGACTTGATCCGCAGGATCTTCGAGGCCACGAACGGAAGTCCGTTCTTCACCTCCGAGCTACTCCACGCCCTGGCGAAATCGGAGGAGCCTACTCCGGGTCGGGGAGACGAGCTCCGCGTTTCGGGCGCCACGAGAACTGCCGATGGCCTACCGCTTGCCGGAGTTCTACCCTCGAGCGTTCGTCAGGCAGTCGAGGCCAAGTTGGAAAGGCTGAGAGAGCGACCACTGCTGGTCGTAGAAGCAGCGTCGATCCTGGGTCATCACGTCATGGAGCGCGACCTCGAAGATCTCGTAGCCATTGCGGCTCTTACCGAGAACGAATCATCGGAGCTTCCCCTCGAGCTCTCCACCGAGGATCTTGAGAAGGCTGTCGACACATTGATCGCCCGGGGCCTGCTGGAGAAGCACCCTTCCGGACGGCGCGGGCGGAACCTACGTTTCACCAATGGCATCGTGCGCGAGGTGGTGTATCGCCAAATACCAGCCGAACGACGCCGGCGGCTCCATCTACGTCGGGCACGATCCCTATCCCGCCGGCCCTCCGGACAGGTCCGTCGAAGGGCGCTGGAGCTGCTGCACCATTTCGCAGAAGCTCGTGTGGCGTCGGAAGCTCTTCGCTACGGCTCGATGCAGGCCCGCCGTTTCGTCGCGACCTGCCACTGGGACGATGCCCTGTCCGCCTGCGACCTAGCTCTCGGATTCGTTGACGAAGCCCAGGTCAACGTCGAGATCGAGCTCCGGCGCGCACGCGCCACAGCCCTGGCCGCGAAGGGTCTGATTTCAGAAGCGATGGCCGAAGGTCAGCAAATGTTCGACCGCCTTTCAATGGAGCTCCAGGAAGAAGAGAGCGACTTTGAAGCCACCAAGGAATCTGCCGCCACGATGGCCGACATCGCCCTTTTTCTTGCCGAGACCTCTTGGCGAGCCCAACGGATCGAAGAGACCCGATCCTGGCTCGAGCTCGGAATCGGATGGGCTCGCTTGGCAGGCGAGCCGGCGCGCGAAACACTTGGATCCCTACTCAGCCTCGGCGGCACGGTCCGGAACCTGGCTGGCCAGAGCGAAGAGGGACGCCAGCTCTTGGGCGAGGCGGCCCGCCTACGTGCCGAAACCTGGACCGATTCACCGGAAGCACCCGGCGGCACACTTCGAGTGGCCATGATCCGTTCGTTCACCGGGCTCGATCCGACGGACGCGATTTCGGCGCAGGACGCCGAGATCTCCCAACTGATATTCGAGCCCCTCCTCCGCGCGAGCGCCGACGGTGCACTTCACCCGTGCCTAGGACCCTCTTGGGAGTGCTCGGACGATGGCCTGACCTATCGCTTTCGAATCGACACGAGGCGAACCTTCAGCGACGGTACTCCACTGACCGCAACGACAGTTCAGACCTCGCTGCGCCAGGCAGCTCGTCTTGCGGCTGGCAGACGACCCGCGGCGCTCGACGTGGTAGCCGAGGTCGCCGCTCCAAACGAGAAAGAGTTGTTGATCCGGCTTCGCGACCCCCTGGCCGCATTCCCGGCGCTGTTGTCGGATCCACGCATCGCGGTCGCGCTCCGGTACGACGGCGACACACCACCGATCGGTACCGGAGCATTTCGCCTCGCACACCGTAGCCCAGAGCGCTTGGTCCTGACCCGCAACGACTCTCATCCTCTCCACCCCTTCGTCGATCGAATGGAAGTCGAGTTCTTTCGCCACAGCCGAGACATTGCGGCTGCCTGGCGCCGAGGCGAGCTCGATCTGGCTCGCGATCTCTCTCCATCCGACGTAGCCGAGTTCCAAAGACGCCCGGGAAGCGATCGGCTAGCGGACACACCTCAGAACAACGTCTACTTCACCTTGCTCAACCCTCGGGGTCCGGCGCTGGGGGATCCGGAGCTACGCCGCGTGCTGGCCACATCTGTCGACGTAACCCAGATCGTCTGGAAGACGTTGCCTCGCTTCGCCACGCCCCTCGTGGGGTGGCTGCCTCCAGGAATCTCCGATCACCATGCCGACGGTCGCCCCGACACCATGCCGCACGACGAAGCGCTGCGAGCGATGGAATTCCTCCACACTCTGCCCCTTCGGCTGAGGGCGATCGAACACCCTGCCTTCAGCGATCAATATCGCCCCATCGCCGATGCTCTGTGTCAGGCCTGGAGCCGGCTCGGCATCGACGTCGATAGGCACCAGGTATCGATCGCCGAATTCGCTCGTCAGATGAACGAGCCAGCCGATTTCGACCTGGTATTCGCTCGTTGGTGGCCCGACTATCCTGATCCCGACGGATTCTTCTATGGCGCCTTCCATTCCTCGGCGGGCCTGTTTCGATCTCTCTTCGCCTCCGGGGAGCTGGACACCCAGATCGAAGAGGCCAGATTCTGTAAGGACTCCGAGGAGCGCACCAGGCGATACCGACACCTCGAGCAGCTCCTGCTCGGACGACATCTGGTGCAGCCGCTATTTCATGACGTCGAGTATCGACTGATGTCGTCTCGGGTCCGAGGCCTTGCAACCTCCCCCACGCCGCCCTTCGTCAACTACAGCCGCCTGAGCTTGCGACCAAGAGACCGCCCGGACGAGGTTGAACGCCGCGACGGTCGTCTGGTGGTAGCTCTCGGTGGACACGTCGACACCCTCGATCCCGCATGGTGCGTCCACGTGGATGCGGCCGAAGTGGTATCCAACATCTTCGAGCCTCTGACCCGTCTCGACGAGACCGCGAACGCGGTGCCCCATCTCGCGAAGCATCTCGAGTCGGACGACGGTGGACGGCGGTGGCGCGTCACTCTACGAAAGACGCGATTCCACAACGGTCGCTACCTCACGGCTCGCGACGTCCGCTACTCATTTCGACGCTTGCTGACCCACGGCAGCCCCGATCTGCATTGCTTCTTGGATGCTCTGGAAGGCGCCCGCGAGACCGCAGAAGAAAGAGGTGACTTGACCGGAGTGCAGGTCGTCGGTGAGCACCTGTTGGAGCTGATTCTCGTTCGACCTGTGCCGCACTTCCCCGCCTTACTGTCGAACGCCGCCACGGCCATCGTGCCGGAAGGAACCGAGGAATTTGGCCCTACCTGGCGTCACGGTACCGCGGGGACGGGGCCTTTTCGACTCGTAGACTTCCAACCGGGTCGCCGGGTCGACTTGGTAGCGAACGGAGACTATCGCCAGCCCGCTCTGCCCAAGGTCGCGGAGATGGTCTTCGAGTTGGGCACCGAACCAGAACAAGCCGCCGAGGATTTCGCTTCAGGCCGGCTGTCGATGGTCTCGACACTCGCTGCCGAGGATCTCGAGGCATTCAGCCGGCGGCCAGACTATGCCGCGGGTCTGATGGAGCAGCCCTCGTTTTCTACCTATTTTGCGACACTGACTTCTGTCCGTGGCCCTCTGGCAGACCCGGGTTGTCGGCGCAGTCTGGCCGCTCTCCTTTCGAACATTCGGTCCGAGCTGCCATCAACCCTGGGCCGGTTGGGTCGGCCGGCGAACCGGCTAGTCCCGCCGAGCCTCCTGGGGCTCTCTGATCCGACGACCGATTCCTCCCATGCATCTGCGACCGCCGGCGCCGAGCGACTCGACGGACTGACACTGAACGTTGCGCTCCATCCCGGCTACGGTGCCGAGTACCGCCAGCTCTGGCGCAAGATCCGTGGTGCGCTGGAGATCGTCGGTGTTCGTGTAGTGCCCACCCATGCAGATTTCTCGGAGACACTCCGTTCGACCTCCCTTGGTGCAATCGACGTGGTCTTCAATCGATGGATCGCCGACTACCCGGACCCGGCATCGTTCGCCCAGGCCATCGCGCACGGCCCGACGGCCCGCCAATGGGACGACCTGGAGCTCAGCCACCTCGCGGACCGAGCATTGCTCGAGAGCGACCGCGAGGCACGGCACACACTGTACCTGGAGTTCGAACGCCGCTTGACCGAGCACGCCTATCTCGTACCCCTGTTCCACGAACAGAGCTGGTGTTTGGTGCGCCCGGGCATCGATGGGTTACGTCTTCGCTACAGTCGACCAGAGGTCTCTTACGAAGAGCTGAAGATTCGCGGCTCGGCACAGATCGAGCTGTAGAACGATAAGCTACGCCCTCGAACGGCACCATCCCCGAGGGAAGATCATGGCACGCTCCATCGTGGTCACACGAGATGGCAGGAACTCGAGCTTCGGCTTCCGCAAGATCGATCGCAGCCGGCTGTACGGCCGACGTCGGCGTATCCACCTCGATCCAGCCGGAGAGCCCTGCAATCGGGCATCTCTTACCGATGACGGATCACTGCTGCTGCGCCTCGGAATGACGGCCCAAGGCTACTTCGATGGCGACGGCCATTGGATTCCGTTCGGCGATCTGCAAGGGATCGGTGAGGGTGGGGAGCCTCTGGAAAAAGTACCGTCGACACTGGGGGAACCGGTCGAGCTGGAAGGGCCGGTAGACCCACAAGACCTCCTGGACCAACGTGTGCAGTCGGTCTATTCCCTCGCCCCGGAGGATTTCGACGAGGCTCTGCACGAGTCCCTCCGAGCCGGCGACATCTATCGTCTGCCGTTCAGCTACCGCGGCGGCTGGAAGATGGGCCAGGCCTTTCTCGTGGCCAATCCTGAAGGCGATGTGTTCACGTTGGTCGGTGAGCCAGCCTCCCCCGACTGGTGCGAGCCCCATCGGCTACCGGACGTCGATGACGGGGCAGACGACCTGGACGACGAACTCGATTTCGAGATGTTCTAGTGCACAGGACACTATTAGAGCCGCTGGCCGATGCGTAAGATGCACCTGACCAATGCTGCGGGTCGCGATGCCACCGTCGACTTCGCCGGTCTCGCGGCAGCCGAACGCTACCGCCTTGGCCTGCCGGGTCACGATGTCTCGTTTCATCGCTACCTTGCAGCTACAGAAACCGGTTTGCACGAGGAGCTCTTGGAGCGCTTCGGCGAAGACTACGGCGAAGCGCTCGTCACCGGCGATCCGGAAGTGGATCTCGAACAGGTCGGGCGCAGCGTCGGCGAGACCATGCAGATCTATCTTTCCGCCGAGGGAGACGTGCTGCACGCACCTCCCGAGGTGGTAGAAGTCATCCTGGATCCTCTTGGCGACGAGAAAGAGCGCCGCACACCGCAAGATGTAGAGCCGAACGTCAATGAGGAGTTGCCGATCCGCTGGACCGGCAGGCGTCTCCCTCGTGGCGAGCTCGTACGCCGGTTCGCAGTGGCCAGAACATTGCAGGTTCGGCACTATGACGGCCTCACCTACGACTACCTCCACGGCATGGCGCAGGAACTCGATCAGGCGGACGAGGTGGTGATCGTCGGCGCTGGACCCAAGGGCCGGGACCCCCTCGTGTTTCAACGCAACGGCACACCGTATCGGGGCTTCCTGGAAGGCCGGGTCGACGGAGAGAAATACATGTTGCTCCTTCACCTCTCCAATATGGAGCTGAAGCTGCCTGAGCCTCGACCTGAAGACACAGCCGCCGAGCAGAAAGCGGATCGTCCGTGACCTTCTACCACCGAGACGGCGCGAGACCATTGGGTGACGGCTTCTTGGCACCCGCCGGCAGCATCACCGACTCTGACCTGGCCGCTCGTGCATCGGGCTACAAGCGCAATGTCGCCGGTCGCTACCGCGCCATCTCTCCCGAGGAGATCGGGCGGCTGCCCAATGCTCCCATGCTCGTTTCGCCAAAGATCGATGGTCAGCTCTGGTATCTGGCAATCGACGCGTCTTCGAAAGAGGACCCCGTTCTCATCGCACCGAACGGCAAGGTCCTGGGCGGAGAGCTACCCCTGATGAAAGAAATTCAGCAGCGCGTGGTCCCGAGGGTTCACGGCGGCGAGAGTGGCTGGCTGCTGGTCCCTGGCGAGCTCTTCGCGCTTCGCAAGGGCGGTCGACCCCGGGTTGGCGACCTTGGGGCTGCCCTCGGAGGAGGCCGAGACGCCGACGTCGCGCGCCTTGGATTCTTCGCCTTCGATCTCGTGGCCGGCGGGGACGCCGAGACGCCGGATCCGCCCGCCGAATACCGTGAGCGGCTGTCCGTTCTGCAACGGCTCTTCGACGGCGGCCAGCGCGCCCAGGCGATCCGAACCGACCTGGTTCATACCTACGAGGAAGTACAGCAACGCTTTTCCGATTGGGTCGAGGGTGGGAAGGGCGAAGGTTTGGTCGTTCGCCAGGACGACGGCCGCATCTACAAGCTGAAACCTGTCTTCCACCTCGACGCAGCGATCATCGGTTTCACCGAGCAGACGGACGCTGCCGACCACGTCCGCTCGATTCTCCTCGCTCTTCTGAGGGAAGACGGACAGTTCCAGGTTCTCGGCTCCTGTGGCAATCTCGGAACGGATGCATTCCGCGCAGAGCTGTTTCAGGCGCTGCGCCCGGACGTTGCGGAGTCGAAGTATCGATTCGCCAGCTCGACGGGTGCGCTCTATCGTTTCGTGGAGCCCAAGGTCGTGGTCGAGGTCAAAGTCACAGACCTGCAGGTCGACGACGGACAGGGTCGGCCTATCCGCCGTATGGTGCTCGACTTCGAAGCGCAGACCGGATGGACACCCATTCAGCTAAAGAACGGCGCGAGCATGATTCATCCGATTTTCGTCCGAAGGCGCGACGACAAGGAAGTCAACGTCACCGATGTGCGGGCACGACAGATCCTGGAACGGGTTCAGCTCGAAGAGCTGGACGAAAAGGTGGCCAGGATCGAGCGGCCAGAGAGCGAAGTCCAACGCCGAGAGGTCTATGTCAAGGAGACGAAGGGTCGGAAGGCGGTTCGTAAGCTCCTGGTCTGGAAGACCAACAAGGAAGACGTCGACCCCGAATTCCCCGCCTGGGTCGTGCATTGGACCGACTATAGCCCCGGCCGAAAAGAGCCGCTCCAGCGGGAGGTCCGGCTGGCACCCGACGGCGAGACCGCAGCCCGGTTGGCGGAGCAGATGATCGAGAAAGGCGTAAAACGAGGTTGGCAGCGGGTCGACTGACCGCCTGGTCTTCAGCTCGCCGTGTTGCGACGAGCTTCCGCGGTATACGGAGACTGCGGATGCTCGTCGACCAATCGCTGGTACAGCTCCTGTGCCTCGTCGCTCTGCCCCAGGGCATCGCGGGTCTGGGCGAGCTCGAAGAGCAGAACGTCCTCGGGTAGTTCCTTTTCTACGGAATCGAGCTGCGATTGCAAGGCATCGGCCACTTGCTCGGCCTTACCTTCGGCTCGATCGAGAGCCAGCAGGTTGAGCCGTACCGAGAGCGCCAAGGCGTGGTCTGAGCGGCCCTTCAGGAAATCCTGCCAAATCTGACGGGCGGTCTCGGAATCGCCATTGTCCAGGGCGATGTCGGCCTCGTAGAGTTTCGCGAGCTCCGCGGGCGTGCCACTGCTGATCTGGCCGAGCTTCTCCTTGACCGCCTCCAGGCGTTCTTCTTCACTGGCAAAGACCGGCGCGATCGGGTCGTTCGGATCAGGCTTCTCCGCATCCACGGTCGCACCGTAGACTCGTATCGCTTCCGCCAACTCGAAGCTGGCTTGGTCAGCTCGATGATCGAGATAGGCCGTGACGGCACTGATCACGACGCCGATACCGAGGAAGGCGCCGAGCAGGCCAGCATAGAACTTCGGTCGCTCCATCACCTTCTCGACCGCCGTGAGTAGGAACGACTGGACCTCGTCCTCGCGGATGTCGTGCTTGATCTCTTTGCGTGTCAGACGTTCACTCATGGCTGGCTCCTGCGGTGCCGGCGGACCGGATGGCCGGAAATTTGTATTCGAGAGAGCTTGGGTTGGGATCTCGCACGGAGAGAGTTCGGAAAGTTCGCGGGTTGGATGGCGCGGCTGGGAGGACTCGAACCTCCGACCTTGAGTTTAGGAAACTCCTGCTCTATCCACCTGAGCTACAGCCGCTTCGAGCTGGGCGACGCCGCGTCTAAGCACAGGACCGAGCCATCAACCGTGACTCCGAGGGTCAGCCCACCGGCTGTGGACGCGGCCCGGACTATGAGACCGCCTCGCCCGGGGCCGGGATTATACCTGGACAGAGCGCTGTCGCCATCGCCGGCAGTGCGGTCCGCCACGTACGCCGTCAGTAGCTCACCAAGGATTGGACGTCATAACCAGAGAGCCGCTCGCGTCCGGCCAAGAATGACAGCTCGACGACGAATCCAAACCCGCTGACCGTTCCACCGCACGACTCCACGAGCTTCGCTGTGGCCACGGCGGTACCTCCCGTCGCGATGACATCGTCGACGATCAATACCCGCTCACCCTCCTCGACGGCGTCGCGGTGCATTTCTAGCTGATCCATGCCGTATTCCAGCTCATAGCGTTCTTCGGCGGTTTCCGCGGGCAACTTGCCGGGCTTGCGTACGGGTACGAAACCGGCATGGAACTGATACGCCAGCTGCGGCCCGAAGAGAAAGCCACGCGACTCGATGCCTACCACCTTGTCGAACACGCGACCGTGGAACAGGCGTGCGAATTCGTCGACTGTCGTCCGCAAGCCGCCCGGATGCTTGAGCAGAGTCGTGATGTCGTAGAAGTTGATGCCCGGTTTCGGGAAATCGGGGATCTCGCGGATCAGCCCTTTGAGTACTTCAGCCATGTGCGTTTCTGGTCGAACGTCAGTTGAGCTTGATCTCGAAGATGTCTCGCTGCTCGAGCTCCTTCAATTCCTCGGCGCTGACTTCTTCGCGCTCGATCGACTCGATGCGGGCCATCCGCGGCCCCTTGTGGAGCTTCTTTTCCAGCCCATCGAGGTGTTTCTCCGTGCCGTAAGCGACGACCTCGAGCCGGCCGTCCGAGAGGTTGCGGACGTATCCCACCAGATCGAGCCGATCCGCGTTCTCGCGCGTGTAGAACCGGAACGACACTCCCTGAACCCGCCCTTCCACCATGAATCTGATCGCTCTCTTTTCTTCCGCCATGGAGTCTCCTCAAATCAATCCGCCGACCAGCCGTGTCGCCCGATCAGCGGCACGAAGGCCACGGGCTCTAGCTCGGTGCGGTGGAGGTTAGTTTGCGTCTTGTCGTAGACCACGAGTGTCTGTTCGTTGCGATCTCCCTCGGGGATCACCAGCCTGCCGGGCGTCGCCAGCTGATCCAGCAGGGGTTCCGGCACCTCCGGCGCACCAGCGGTGACCAGGATGCGATCGAAAGGCGCCACGTCGGACCAGCCTACGGTTCCATCGAAAGCCTGGATCTTCACGTTGTCGAGTCGGAACGGGCGGATCCGCTCGATGGCTTTTCGCGCCAGCTCCGGAACGCGCTCGAGAGAATAGACCCTACCTGCCAGGTAGGCTAGAACAACCGTCTGGTAGCCGGAACCCGTTCCGATCTCCAAAACCGAATGGTGGGGCTCGACATCCAGGGCCTCGGTCATCCGCGCCACGATATAGGGCTGGGAGATCGTCTGTTCTTGCTCGATCGGCAGGGCGTGCTCAGCGTATGCCTGGGTCTGCAGCGTCTCTCGCACGAACAGGTGGCGAGGCACCTGTCGCATGACTTCGAGAACCCGTGGATCCTTGATCCCACGGCCTTCCAGGTGCTTTCGCACCATCATCTCTCGCCGATAGGCGAAGGGATCTCGAGACCGGCCCGCGCTCGATACTGGTTCCTTCGCCACCGCCGGCCTCACCGCAACTCCAGGTGCTCGAGCCGGTCGCGCAACGGCGCCGACTCCTCGAGGCTCCGATAGTCGGTGAGATCGAGGTGGAGGGGTGTCACCGACGCAAAGCCTTCCGTCACCGCCTCGTGATCGGTTCCCGACTGGCTTTCCCAACGCGGGGTGCCGGCGATCCAGTAGTACTTGCGACCCATGGGGTCGAGCTTCTCGACGACCGTCTGCTGGTAGTAGCGCTTGCCGAGTCGGGTCCACCGGATACCTCGACAGCGTTCCGCCGGAAAGTTGACGTTGAGAAGCAGATCTTGGGGGAGATCCTCCCGGGTCAGGACCTCTACCAGCTCACGGGCGAAAGACGCTGAACGTTCGAAGTCGAAGCCCTCCCCCACCTCTTGGCTGAAGGCAACGGCAGGGAGCTGGTGCATGTTGGCTTCGAAGGCGGCCGAGACCGTTCCCGAATACGTGACATCGTCACCCATGTTGACGCCGTAGTTGATTCCCGACACCACCAAGTCCGGCGGAGCTTCCTTGAGCACGCCTTGCACCGCCATGTTGACGCAATCGGTCGGCGTACCGTCTACGGAATACCAATGTTCACGCAGCCTGCGCATGCGCAGCGGGCGATGCAACGTCAGCGAGTGACCCGACGCACTCTGCTCCCGATCCGGAGCCACCACGACGACTTCGGCGATTTCGGTCATCGCCTGTGCGAGGCACTTCAGCCCTTCAGAGAAAACTCCGTCGTCGTTGGTGACCAGGATACGCAAACAGGAACCTCAGGGGGCGACCCGTGGGATTGACGTGGATACCAGCTTGCCTCGAACGGCAGGCCGCTGGCCGGATCAGCTCCCGGAAAAGTACCGGCCGAGGATCGGGCGAAGTCGCTCGACCGCTTCGGCGGGTACGACGTCAGGTTGAGTGATGAGGGCGGTCCGCAGGGCATCGGGACACGTATGGTCTCCCCGCGGCTCGAGACCCGCCTCGGCGAGGCGCCGAACGGTGCCGCGAACGGCAGCTTGTCCGGTCGCGGCGTTGTCGCGCAGGATCTCGAGAACGGCTTCGACGGTAACATCCTCTTCGGTTTCGTGCCAGCAGTCATAGTCGGTGACCATGCCGAAGGTCCCGTAGCAGATCTCCGCCTCTCGAGCCAACTTGGCTTCCTGCAAGTTGGTCATACCGATGATGTCCGCACCCCAGGAGCGATAGAGAAAGGACTCGGCTCGGGTGGAGAACTGCGGACCTTCCATGCAGACATAGGTTCCTCCACGGTGTACGGAGACCTCTTCCGGCGTGCTACCAGAATCCTCGAACGCCTCCTCTGCCGCGTCCGCCATCAGATCGGTGAGCACCGGACACACCGGATCAGCGAATCCGACGTGAGCTACCAATCCATCACCGAAGAACGTGTCGGGGCGGTGGCGTGTGCGATCGATGAACTGATCGGGTACTACCACGTGTCGCGGAGCGTAGGCCTCTTGCAACGATCCGACGGCGGACACTGAGATCAAGTAGCGCACCCCGATCGACTTCATCGCCCAAATGTTCGCTCGAAACGGCAACTCGGAAGGCATCAGACGGTGGCCGCGGCCGTGGCGCGACAGAAAGGCGACCTCCAGGTCTTCCAGGCGGCCGATGATCAAAGCGTCGGATGGCTGACCGAACGGTGTCTCGACGACTCGCTCTTCCAAGACTTCCAGAGAGTCCATTGTGTAGAGACCGCTGCCGCCGATGACGCCGATCGGCACGGAACCCGTGAACTTGCTCATAGGTGTCATCCTCCGTTGGACGGTGCGCCGATGGCATCGCGGACCGCCAAAGCGGTCTCGAGCGCCCTACGTCCTTGCGGGCCATCGACATATCGGACGTCCGGTGTGCCGCGACAGGCGGCGACGAACGCATCGAGCTCGGCCCGAAGGGGCTCGGCTCGTTCGACCGGTACTTCCTCCGGAACGATGACGCGGCTCTCGTCCGCCTTCTTCACCAGGCCGAAACCCTTCACGTCCTGTTCGCGGTAGTCGACTGAGAAATAGCGGTGATGAGCAAAGACGCGCAGCTTGCGCACCGGCTCGCCGCTGACCCGTGATGCGGTGATGTTGGCGGTGGCACCCGACTCCAGCTCGATACGCGCTGACGCGATGTCGACCTTGGAAGAAAGGACGTCGATGCCAGTACAGCGAACCTCTTTCACAGGGCTCGGGTCCATGGCGTGCAGCAACTGGAGATCATGGATCATCAGATCCAGCAACACGTCGACGTCGAGGCTACGAGGTGTGAATGGCGAAAGCCGCTGCGCCTCGATGAAACGTGGAACGACCTCCAGGTCGAGCACCGCCTGCACGGCCGGGTTGTAAAACTCCACGTGTCCGATGGACAGAATCTGCTCGGGGCCACAGGCCGCGATCAGCTGGTCGGCCTCTTCCAGACTCGACGCAATCGGTTTCTCCACCAAAACGTGCAAGCCACGCTGGAGTAGCTCCACGCCGAGGTTGACGTGGGCGAAGGTGGGCACAGCCAACACCACCGCATCTGCTTCCTGCCAGAGGTCTTCTGGACTGGCGAACGAGGTGGTGTCGAAGCGCCGAGCGAGCTCCGCTGCGACTTCGGGTTTCTGATCGTAGATGCCCACGAGCATGGCGTCGGGGATCTCCGACAGCACCCTCACGTGGTTTTTGCCCATATGGCCGGTACCGACGACACCGACCCGCAGTCGCGGCTTGCCGTCCGGCGCCCGTGGCCCGACCGGTCGGGTGTCGTGCACGGTCGACTTCTTCTTGCTCATGTTGGGGGGTCCTTATCTGCTGATCTCAGGCTCCGCGCCCGCTTTTCTTCCGTGGTGTTTCTGCGACCACACCTCGCTGCGACGAGGTGACGAAATCGAGCAGGAAACGAACACGCGGCTGGGCACCCAGCTCGTCTTCGATCTGCTCCAACGCGTCCCGCCTCCGCAGTCCCGAACGAACCAACAGCCGATAGGCGCGCTCTAACCCTTGCAGCTCGTCTTCGCCGAAGCCCTTGCGCTGCAGGCCGATCTTGTTGAGTCCGTAGCAGGCGGGTTTGATCCCTACAGTCTTGACAAACGGAAGCACATCGCGAGTGATCACCGAGTAGCCCCCGATATAGGCATAGGCACCGACACGGCAAAACTGGTGCACCGAGGCGAAAGCTCCCACGGTGGCATGGTCCTGCACTTCCACGTGCCCCGCGAGAGTGCCCTGATTCGCAAAGATGACGTGATCGCCGACCAGGCAATCGTGGGCCACGTGGGCGCCGACCATGAACAGTCCATGACTGCCGATCCTGGTGACTCCGCCGCCTTTCCCGGTGCCCCTTTGAGCGGTCGCATGCTCTCGGAAGTGATTGTTGGAGCCGACCTCGAGCCAGGTCTCCTCACCGCCGAACTTCAGGTCCTGAGGATCAAAGCCGATGCAGGCTCCGCTGTAGATCCGGTTCTCCTCGCCCAGCCTCAGCGGACCCCGAAGATAGGCACCGGCATCGACGACACATCGATCGCCCACCTCGACCCGAGGACCTATGACCGCATGCGGCCCCAATACCACTCCGACGCCGAGCTCGGCTTCGGGATCCACTACCGCGGTGGGGTGGATCTGGGTCTCCTTGCGCGACCTCGTGTCGATATCGACCACCGTGCGCCTCAGCGGTCCACCATCGTGGACGACAGTTTCGCCTCCGCTGCAACGTTTCCATTCACCAGCGCTCTGCCGGTCAGCTTTCCGACGTTGCCCCGGTGGCGAACGACCTCGATCTCGAAACGCACCTGATCTCCCGGCACCACGGGTCGTCGAAAGCGGGCCCGCTCGATAGCCGTGAAATAGAGCAGCTTGGAAGCTCTCTCCTCTTCCGAGTACTTAGACAGCAGCAAGATCCCCCCGGCCTGCGCCATACCCTCGATCAGGTAAACCCCTGGGTACACGGGATGACCGGGAAAGTGGCCTTGGAAGACCGCCTCATTGAACGTGACGTTCTTCAGCGCCACGACACGCTGGCCGTACTCCATCTCCAGCACACGGTCTAGCAGCAGCAGCGGGTAGCGGTGCGGCAGGACGTTCATGATCCAGCCGATGTCCATGGCGCCGCCAGCGTCGTGATTCGTTTCGTTCGTGTCTGACACGTCGATCTCCGGGAGAATCGGGTGAAGCTTGGCCGGCAGAGCATCGCCGCCAAGCGAACTCGTCTTGCGGGACGGCCATTGTAGAACCCCTCGGCCTGCTACGAAAGCGGCTCGCGGAGATCGAGGCGATCGACGGAAGCAGCTCGAGGAGTCCGGCCTACCAGCATCGGATCGCCACCTCGTCGTCGGAAGGCTGCCGACCTGTTACGAGCGGTCGTCCGACTCCGATGAGGAACGGCTAGATAGCTCTGCGAGCTGCCTCTCCAACCTCTTGACCCGTCGTAGCAACTCGGGCAAACGCGTCACAGCCGACGAAGCACGCCGCCAATCGCCGATGTCCTGCACACGGGGAGCTCCACCGAGCGTCCGTCCTGCGTCCACGCTACGCAGCACCTTGGATCCTGCAGCTACGCTGACGCCATCACCCAGCTGGGCATGGTCCACCACACCGACCTGGCCGGCCAGTACGACGTGATCTCCGAGCCTGGCGGTTCCGCCGATACCAGCCTGCCCGCAAAGCAAGCAGCCGCGTCCGGTGCGGACGTTGTGGCCGACCTGGACCTGGTTGTCGATCTTGGTGCCCTCGCCGATCCGCGTCTCGTCCACCAAGGCGCGATCGACGGCCGAACCGCAACCGACCTCGACGTCGTCACCGAGCACCGCGCGACCCACTTGCGGAATCTTGTGATGAATGCCGGCGACCGAGGCGTAGCCGAATCCATGTCCCCCGACGATGGCGCCGGAATGAACACGTACTCGTTCTCCCAACACACTGCCGTCGTAGAGGACACAGTTCGCGTGGAGCCACGAGTCCGTGCCCACGACACAGTCGCGTCCCACCACCGTGTGTGCTTCGACCACAACGCCGTCAGCCAGATGGCACCCGTCTCCGATGACAGCGTAGGGCCCGATCGCAACGCCTTCACCGAGCTCACAATCTTTCCCGACCACCGCAGTTGGGTGAACCCCAGGCGACGGGCGGGGTAGAACGAAGAACTCGTCCAAGGCCTGAGCCACCGCCAACTGGCTGCTCCGAACGACGATGCGGGGCCGCTCGCCCAGCTCCGCCGCCACCGCGGTCGGATCCAAGGACTCGGGTATCAGAAAGGCAGCAGCGCGGCTGGATGCTGCCTGTTTCAGATAGGAACCCGCATGTACGAAGGAAAGATCGCTTTCCGCCGCCGACTCGAGAGGACGGACGCCCTCGATCTCCTGTTCAGGGTCCGATACGCCCTCCAGACGACCATCTACCCGCCGGGCGAGATCGTCGAGAGTTAGCCGGCGTGAGCTACCCGAGGCGTCTCGGACCGGCTGCCAAGCGGTGCTCACCGGACCTCAACCTGCAGATTCCGCCTCCAGGCGGTCGATCACTTTCTGAGTGATGTCGACTCGCTCGCCGGCCATGACCACGACACCGGGCACACGGTTGAGGATCAGATCGTATCCCTCTTCGTCGCGGATGGCGTTGAACACCGGTTCGAGCTGCTTCTCGATCTCTCGGAGGCCTTCCTGCTGCTTCTTCTGGCCTTCGCGTTGCTTGTCGTCGACCAGGCGGCGTATGGCGATGTTGAGGTCCTCCAGCTGCTTCTGCATCTCCGCTAGCTTGTCTTCGGAGAGGGAATTGGCACCATCGCGCATGCGCGTCTGGATGTCGCGAGCGGACTCACGCATCTGCTCTACTTCGGCCTTCACCTGCGCCTCGAAGTCCTCCAGCTCCTTGCCCAGGGCCTTGCCCCCGGGAGATAGAGCGACCACCGCTTCGAGGTCAACGACTGCGATCTTGATGCTGGCCTCCTGGGCTGTAGCCGGCAGCGCCAGCCAGCAGGTGGCGCCGAGGGTCGCTAAGAGGACGACGGCGGTCGAAAGGTGGGGGACACGGGCGAGAGGGTTGCGAAACGAGTTCATGGATGATTCTCCTGAGTCAGGTGGGCGGCACGACGAGCACCGCCGACGAACGATGAGTCACCTTGAGACGCCGGTCCCTCCACCCGGCGACGACCGGCGACTCGATCAGAACGACGTGCTCAAACTGAAGTCAAAGCTGTTGAAGCGGTCGTCCGGTAGTTCTTCGAGATTGAAAGCGTAGATGAATCGCAGGGGCGCGGGAAAAATCGGCACACGGACGCGAACTTCGGCGCCGGCACTATAACGGAGAAGATCCGTGCTGATCGTCTGATCGTCGCCGAAAACTCCGCCGGCATCTCCGAAGAGCACGACGCGAAACGGGCCACCCAGTTGGATGTGGTACTCCAAGTTGAGCTGCAGGAAGCTGTCGCCACCCACCGGGAATCCCTGAGGATCGCGACGGATCTGTCGTTCCGGCGTGTCTTCACGAACGAAAATCGAGCCGCGATCGAAGCCGCGGATCGAGTTGTCACCACCGATGATGAAGAACTGCTGCGGGAAGATCTTCGGGCTGCCATCTTCGTTCAGCTCGGTCGGCTCGATGGCTCCAGCCTCGAAATTGATGCCAAACGACGAGCGGAAGGGCTGCCTGCTGACAGGCCTGAACCAGGTGAGGTTCACCATGGGACGGATGAATGCACTATCCCCACCGAGCTCGCCGCCAGCCCATTCGAGCGACGCCGTCGTGCGCAGGCCACGGGTGGGCTCGTAGGTGCTATCGAGGGTGTTGCGGATCCAGAAGGGGCGGAGCGACGACGTGATGAAATCGAGGACCCGTCGTAGCTCCTCTTCTCCCGTCCGGTCGATCTGCGTCTCGGTGACGTCAGAGAACGAGTAGGTCATGCTGAAGCTCTGGAAGCTGCGGAAGGACCGGCCGTAGGTGAGCGAAGCGCCCGAGAAGTCCTGTTCGAAATCGATGCCCGTGAGCACGGTCGAGTCGTACTGCTGATTGAACAGACGGATTCCGAGCGTTTGAGGCCGATCCAGCAACCAGGGCTTGCGGTATTCGACGTCGTAGGACTGGCGCTGGCTGCCGGCTTGGATGGAGACACCTACCGTCTCGCCCCTGCCGAGGAAGTTCGTCGTGCGCATCGAGAACTGGCCGAAGAACCCATCGACCTCCGACCAACCGCCGCCGAACTGAAGCTCGGTCCGCTCGGCTTCCTCACCTTGAATCTCGAGGTCTACCGTCTTGTTCTCGGCGTCGAAATCGAACTTGACCGGTTCCTCTTCGTTGAGGGCGAAGTAGTTCAGCTGACGGATCTTGAGCAAGCTGTTCTGCACGCCGGTCATGCTCATGACCCGGCCTTCCTGCACCAGCATCTCGCGTCGCAGCACCTTGTCGCGGGTCTTGGTGTTGCCACGGAACTCGATGCGCCCGATGGTGAACTGATCTGACTCGTCGATGTGGATCACCACGTCGACGCTGCTGTCCCCCGCCTCGATGAGCTCGGTCTCGACACGAGCGAAGATGTAGCCGATCGAAGAGTAGAGCTTGGAGATATTCTCCACGGCTTCGTCGATCACTTTGGATCGCAGCCAGCCTCCGCGGGGCCGGTCGATCTGCCCTAGGAGCAACTCGTCGGAAAAGACCTCGTTGCCTTCGATGCGGACTTCTCCGAGCTTCCACCGCTCGCCTTCCTCGATCGGAATCGTGATCGCCAAGCGACGCTTCTGCTCCTCGATCGATGGCGCTCCCGGGTTCTTGGCCACGACCTCCAACTCCGGCCTCGCGATGAGCACATCCTTGTATCCCTGGCGTCGATAGAGATCACGGACCTTGTCGAGGTCCTCCTCGATCGTCGCGGGATTGTAGATGTCCTTCTTCGTGAAGCGCGAGATGAGCCCCGACTCTTTCGTCTCCTTCATCGTCAGCCGAAGCCGCCAGTCTCCGAACACCGTGTTGCCGTCGAAGTCGATATCGCCAATCTTGACTTTGTCGCCCTCGTCGACAGTGAAGGTCACGCGCTGTTGGCCTGGTGTCACGCTCTCCAGTACGTAGTCCACCTGGGCAAAGCGATATCCCTTCTCCTTGTAGAGCTCTTGGAGCACCCGTGTCATGCGCTCCAACTCGCCGAACTTGAGGGGCTGGCCTTCGAATACCGAAACCCGCTCGCGATCTGCGGCCTCGATGATGTCACTGCGACTCACCCGTTTGGTGCCGACGTACTCGACGCCGATCAAGACCGGTCGCTCTTTCAGACGGACCGTCAGTTTCACACCGCCGTCCGTAGCAGGCTCCGCATCGACTTCGATGTCTTCGATCAGCTCACGTTGCCACAGCTTCTTGATGTTCTCGTTCAGCTCCGTGAGGTCCAGAGTGCGGCCCTCGCCGCGATCGGGGCCGAACAAGTAGTAGTCGAGCGTGTCGGTGGCCAGAGTCTCGTTGCCCACGTACTCCACTTGCCGGATCGGCAGCCCGTCGTAGCGCTGGGTCTGTGCCCCGATGACATCCGGTAGCGCCAGCAACGCAAACATCAGCACAATGAAACGAGCCTTCAAGAGGACACGATTCGGGGTCTTTCGTGGCGAGTCGGTTCGAAGCACCTGGGGCTCCTTGGCTCGAAGGGCGACCGCGTCTCGGGGAAGCGGGCAGTGAGGCTGTCGGTGGGCCGAAATGGAGATGCGGATCGGACTTTGACGAGGGGACGTCCGCGACCCAGCTCCAGACGACATGCCGTTCCGTGAAGCAACGAGGATGCCAGATCGGGGTCGCTGGACACGGTCGGATGGGGACCGCTTCATCGGAAGGAGTGCGAGATTATCGTTCTCGCCACAGATGCTCAAGGAGCACGGGACGACGGGCACCCGTCTACGAGTGAATGGCCGCTCGCTCGGCTCGGGTCGTCTGGACGGACGGTCGACCTCACCGGAGCGTCAACCGAGCGCTCACTCTTGAGTTGGCACCGTCACCCAACCAGGTCACCTCGGTGAGGATGCCGCGGCTCGATCGAGGAAGCCGTCACCCACACCCGGCCGTCATGCACTCCACGACTTTCGCGTGCCATGCCCTACGGAGGTCTCAATCGCTCGAACCTGCGTGCCGGATATCTGGCGAGCGAATCTGGGCCAAGGCCTCGCCGAAGAATCTAGTTCTTGCAGACGGCGTCGAAGCCGACCGAGTATCTGCCGGTAGCGGCCATGGCCAGCGCCACATGACCGCGTACACCCTCGGCGAACTGAATCTCCAAAGCGCCGCCGTTTAGGTTGTCTGGTGCCAAGCTGTCGATATCGAATCGTGTGGTGACGACATCGAGGAAGAGATTGTCGAAGCTGAGTAACTCGCCGGCAGCGTTGTACAGAGAGTAGGTGACCGTCCCAGGTGCGAGCGGAGCCGTGTCGGATTCCACCCAGATGATCACGTCGGTGGAACCGCCGAAGCCACCACCTTTCAAGAAACGCAGAGAGAAGAGGTTGCACAGGTCGGAGTCCACCGTATCGGTAGCGTCGACCAACAGCGATCCCTCCGCAAAGTCCTGATCGGACGTGATGACGAAGTAGTCGCCATAGAGATCTCCCCTGTTGCCTTCCGCGGTGAAGACCACGAAGCCCCGGGCAAAACCGTCGCCGTCCACCTCCAAATTGGCAACGTCACGGATGTTGCCCGTCCGGACCTCCTTGCCACTGAGGACGATCTCGATCGGCGGGATCTGTGGGGCTTGGGGCGAATCCGCCTCGTAGTACTCGATGGTCACCGTGAGGTCGAGAAGAGACTCGTTACGCAAAGCCCACAGTGTCGACGCGCCTGCCGGATTGTTCATGTCCACCGTGTAGTAGGGCAGAAGCAAACGACTGGCCGGCGCATCGCGCTTGTCCAGTTCGAGACTCTCGAAGGCCGGCCCGTCTTGGGCTGTCGCAGCCAACGGCAGGAACGTAGCGATCGCCAGCGAGGCGACGAGATGGAGTATTGAGCGAGGGACAGTCTTTTGGGTCGGCATGAACGCTCCGAGCGGCTGAGGATGAAACGCTGATTCTAGCGTGTTCGACACTCGTTCTATGTCGCCGCACCATGCGGCGAGTCGAAGCTATCATGACTGCCAGCGGCGTAGGGCCTTGTTTCATCACAACTTACGCACGCCGCGGATTGGTGGGACCGGCCGATGTTACGATTTCATCGTACTCGCAGGAAATCCTCGACATTTTGCTCAAAGGAGCCCTCCCCATGACTCAGCCCCAGCGCGTCGCCATTACGGGCGCCGCCGGTCAGATTGGATATCAACTCGCCTTCCGGGCCGCCTCGGGCCAGCTGCTAGGCGACCGACCGCTTTCCTTGCACCTTCTCGAGATCCCCCCTGCTTTAGACGCTCTGCAGGGCGTGGTGATGGAGCTCCGCGACTGCGCCTTCCCTTGGTTGCACGACATCGTGGCGACCGTAGAGCCTGAAGAGGCATTCGATGGTGCCGACGTGGCACTTCTCGTCGGAGCTCGACCCCGCGGCCCGGGGATGGAACGTAAAGACCTGCTACAAGCCAACGCCCGCATTTTCTCGGCTCAGGGCAAGGCACTGAACGCCCAGGCCAGCCGCGACGTCCGGGTCCTCGTCGTGGGTAATCCGGCCAACACCAACGCTCTGATCGCCGCCTCGAACGCGCCAGACCTGGATCACCGCCAGTTCACGGCGATGACTCGACTGGATCACAACAGAGCCATCAACCAGCTGGCGGCCCGTACTGGCTACCATGCAACGGACGTACATCGTCTGACGATCTGGGGAAACCACTCTTCGACCCAATACCCGGACCTCAGCCACTGCACTGTCGCCGGAAAGTCTGCGAAAGAGCTCGTGGATCAGAATTGGATCGAGACCGATTTCATCCCGACCGTCCAGCAGCGTGGCGCCGCCATCATCAAGGCGCGCGGAGCTTCCTCGGCAGCCTCGGCAGCCTCGGCAGCCATCGATCACGTCCGTACCTGGCTCGACGGCACGGCTGACGGAGACTGGGTGAGCATGGCCGTACCATCGGATGGCTCCTATGGGATCGAGGGAGGAATCGTGTATTCCTATCCGGTCACCTGCCGTGATGGTCGCTACGAAATCGTCCAGGGGCTCGACATCGACGACTTCAGTCGGCATCGGATGGATGCCACCGAAGCCGAGCTGCACGAAGAACGCGCTGCCATCGAGGAACTCTTGGGCTGAGTCGAGGCTGCGATATTCACGGTGCTGGGAGCTCCGGCTCCCGGCGCGATCCGTGTCGCCCGGCGAAGGTCTCGTAGAGGCGGGCGAAGCGCAGCAGGTCGAGTGCCGCCTGCGCGTCGAGGTCCGATGTCTTCGCTGAGCCGAAAGCCCGCAGCACGCTGACTGCGGCCAAGACCATGGCCAGTTGTGCGTCGCGGTCGAAGACACACCTGTCGCACAGAGGTCGGTCGGAGGCGAAGGCCATGGGACCACCGCTTGCGAAGGCGGTGCCGCAGGAGTCGCAACACACGGGCTGGACATCTTCGGTGGCACGGATCACGACCTCTGTTCCTTCGGTCGCAGGCGCCGTCACGAATTGAGTCTGTGGCGCCGCTGAGTGTCTGGTTCCGGCCAGTCGAATCACAATCTGTCCTTCCATCGAGTCCATCTGCATCTCCAAGCTGAGGTGGGGCATCAGGCGGTAATCAAGCGTCATACGATGATGGCACGACAATACGTACAATGCAATACGATGACCCATAAAAGTCGCCGAAAGAACGATCTGTGGTATAATTTACGACCGATGGACATCACCGAGATCGAAAAACAGGTCGACGACACTCGCGAGGATCTGAAGCGTCTTCTGCGAGAGCGGGGGACGAATCAGCGCACCGTAGAGATCCAGTGTGGTTGGTCGCGCGGCTACTTGAGCCAGGTCTTTCAGGGAAGAATCACCCTGACTCTGGTCCACGTCCTTGCGATCCTGACGGCCACCGGTACTTCCGTTGCGGAGTTCTTCCACCCGCTCGACGATCGATCGACCTCGCTTCCACTCGACGAGATCCGGAGCCGATTGGACCGATATGACGCGCAGTTCGAGGAGTTGCGGCACAGAGGTCTGTTGGACGACGAGTCCTGGAAAGGTCGAGTGGGTGAATCCTCTTAGGGCTTCCTTTCCCGCCCCAGGACTCGCCCGACAGATTCGTCGCCCCCAGACCTGCATTCGAAGACGGCGAGCCCCGCAGCGGCCGGCCGAGCGCGCCATCGACTGCTGGCCGATCGGAGCCGAGCTTCGACAGGCTCCAGCCAGGAATTCTCCTCGAGCCAACCCTGGCACTTCGGGTCGATGAAGGCCACCGGCCTACAGGTTCCGGTCTCCAGATGGTGAGTCACGGCCTCGGCTCGCTGCCTTCGATCGAGGTCTAGGGTCGTGACAGGCCTCCAACCTGCGGTCACAGTCTGTGCGCGCCGGGCTCGCCATTCCACCCAACCTGGGCTCAACTCGTTCCAGGTCCCGAGCACGATCCCGTCTCTCAGAGCGACCCGGGCAGCTTCTTCGGCAGCGACCACCGAATCTCCAGAAACGGTCCGCACTTCGTGTTGCCGCATGACGAAGCTACGGTCGACTCCGAGGGCGAGTACTCCCAATACAGCGACTGTCGCAGGTACCGACACCCACGCTCCGCGAAGACGTCGACCATCCACCGCGACCAGCCAAACCGAAGCCAGAGCGCCGGTCAATACAGCCGCTTGGACGCCGAAACGCGACAGCTTGTAAGGATGGGCCCAGAGCGCACACCAGGCCGTAACGGTCGTCAGCGCGAGCAATCGATGGCGTGGTTCGTCCGAGACCAGCCAGATCATTGCGGCCGCGCCGAGTGCCAGGACGAGCCAACCCATACCTTGGCCGGAGGAGTACTGCTCGACGAACACCCGCGGATAGAAGGCCATCGATGCTCCGAATCCGAGGTCCGACGAGCGGTTCTCGACAAAACCGAAGAACTCCTTGACGTGCGGCGGTAGCAGCATCCAGCCGAGTATCGGGGCCACGAGCAAGCTCACGAGCCCATGCCAGGACGTATCGACCGCGCGCCAATGGCGCCGGAGACGGCGCCAGGCCTCCTTCCCGCCTGCCATCGAGCGAATGCACACGAGGAGGAGCAGCACGTAGGCGGGATTGCCAACGGAGGTAGCGCGCAGCCGTCGACCCAACACCTCGACGTCGATACCGCCTGTGTACCGCATGACTACCAGCGCGCCTAGAGCTACTGTGAGGAAACTGGTCCAAGGAGTCCAGCGAACACCGCGGATCTTCATCCAGAGCCAGCTGGCGAGCTGCCGCCAGCTGCCTCGCCGCCGAACCAGCTCCGCTGAAAACAACGGCGCGAGCCAAAGCAGGCCGTAGTTGTATTTCAGGAAGAAGAGCAACAACGAGGTGATCCAGGTAACGCGCCACCAGCGGGCCCGGCGCCTTGTATCGGCCTCCGGATCGAGCGCCCGTGCGGCACAGCCCAGGCACACCAGCAAACCGAGAACTCCAGGGACCTCCAAGAGGTTGACGGTCGCCAGAGCTTGGAGAAGAGGAGCCTGTGCAACCCAAGCTGCTGCCATTAGCCCCGCAGCATCACCATGGATTCCCGGTACCAGTGGCCGCACCGCCCAGAACGCTGCGACGACCGCCAAGGCCCAACAAACAGCCACCAGCCCCCGCGCCACGGACACGTCGGCACCGAAGCAGAGAAACGCCACCGATTGGACCAACGGCCAGACCGGCGGCCACGTCGATAGGCCGTGGATCTCCGCCAGCCATCCTAGCGGGTCTAGCTGACGCACGGCGTCGGCCAGCCGCAGGGCCGATACGCCGTACTTGGCCATGTCCCACTGCGGCGTCGTGGACGACGAGACCGCAAGCCGCCACAGCTCGACCCCCGAGACCGACGCGAGGCCCGAAACTGCGACCAACGACGCGACCGACCGACCGCTCGGCTGGGGGGAAGGTCGCGCCACGGGCTACTAGCGAGTGAGGTGTCGTGCGATGACCATCCGCTGCATCTCGCTCGTACCCTCATAGATGGTCGTCACGCGTACGTCGCGGTATAGGCGGGCAATCTCGTAGTCTTCGCAGAATCCGTTGCCACCGTGGATCTGCAGCGACTCCCAGCACGCACGATTCGCGGCTTCTGAGGCGAACAGCTTGGCTTGCGATGCGTGGCGCCCCGCGTCCGGTGAGTCTTCGCGCAGAGCTGCGTGATACGTCAACGCCTGGGCAGCCGCCAACTCCGTGGAGATCTGCGCAAGCTTGAACTGGATTGCCTGATGCTGAGCGATCGGCTTGCCGAACTGTACTCTCTCTCGCGCATAGGCGACGCCCAGCTCCAAGGCACGGCGGTGGATACCGATGCACTGGGCCGCAATGCCCAGTCGGGAGTGATCGAGGGTTGCCATGGCGATCGCGAAGCCGAGACCCTCTTCGGCCAACAGGTTGGCAGCCGGAATCCGGCACTCGTCGAAGTAAAGCGCCGTGGTGTTGGACGCCCGCAGGCCGAGTTTCTCTTCGGCTTGCCCGACGCGAAATCCTGGCGCATCGGACGGCACGACGAACGCTGAAATACCTTTGGTGCCGGCCCGAGCATCGGAGCGTGCCAGAACCACGAAGTACTTGCCGTAGGCCCCGTTCGTGATCCAGGCCTTCTCGCCGTCGATCACCCACTCGTCACCGTCTCGACGCGCAGTAGTCCTCATCGCTCCAGCATCAGAGCCCGAGCCCGGCTCAGTCAATCCGAATCCGCCGATAGCTTCGCCGGACGCCAGCTCCGGCAGCACCCGCTGCTTCAGCTCCTCGGTTCCGAACCTCTGGATCGGCCAGCAACAGACAGAGTTCGTCACCGACATGGTTACCGAGATGGAGGGACAAACCGCCGCCAGCTCTTCGACAGCCAAGCAATACGTCAGCGGATCGAAGCCCGGTCCCCCGTAGCGTTCCTCGACCATCATTCCGAGGAGACCCAACTCCCCCAACTCAGCAATCAGCTCGACCGGGAATTCGTGGCCTCGATCTCGATCGGCCGTGCCGGGCCGGATCTCCTCCTCGGCGAAACGCCGAACTTCCTCGACCAGTAGCTTTTGCTCTTCGGCAAGGTCGAAAGTGAGGGTGCTCATGCCGGGCCCTCAGCTCTTGTTGAGGATCCAGTCGGCGATCACCAGCTTCTGGATCTCGCTGGTGCCCTCATAGATCTCAGTGATTCGAGCATCGCGGAAGTAGCGCTCGACGTTGTACTCCCGGATGTACCCGTAGCCGCCGTGGATCTGGACGGCTAGGTTGGTCACCCGCTGAGCCATCTCGGACGAAAAGAGCTTGGCTTGTGCGGCCTCCAAGGAATAGCGCGACCTGTTCTCCTTCGCCCACGCCGCCTTCCAGGTCAATAGCCGTGCCGCGTCGAGCTCGGTGGACATGTCGGCAAGATAGTGCTGGATCGCCTGAAAGTTCGAGATGGAGGTGCCGAACTGCTCGCGTTCCTTGGCGTAGTCGACGGCTTCGTGGAAGGCCCCGCGAGCGATCCCCACGGCCTGGGCCGCGATCCCGACACGGCCTCCATCGAGAGTAGACATCGCGATCTTGAAGCCATCACCCTCGGCTCCGATCCGTTGTGATGCGGGGACCCGCATGTCTTCGAACGACAGCTCCGTGGTCCCGGAACCGTTGACGCCGAGCTTGTACTCATGATGGCCGTGGGAATAGCCCGGCGTGTCCTTGTCGACAATGAACGCGGTGATGCCGCGATGCTTCTCCTCGGGGTCGACCGTGGCGAAGATCAGGGCGGTATCCGCGTGGGTGCCGTTGGTGATGAAGACCTTGTTGCCGTTGATGACGTACTCGTCGCCATCACGAACTGCCGAGCTTCGGAGCGCCGCAGCATCGGACCCTGCACCCGGCTCCGTCAGACCGAAACAGCCCAGACGTTCACCGGCCGCCAAGGGCTTGAGCCACCGCTCTTTCTGCTCGTCGTCGGCCCATTTCACCAACGGGTCGCAGACGAGGGAATTGTTGACCGAGAGAATCACACCGGTGGAGCCGCACACCGCGCTGATTTCCTCGATCGCCAGGCAGTAGGACAGAGGGTCCATTCCGGCACCTCCCCACTCCTCGGGAACGGAGACACCCATCAAGCCCAACTCGCCGGCCTGCCGAATGGAATCGATCGGAAAGAGGCCATCGGCATCCACTTCCTTCGCGATGGGCTTCACCACTTCTGCGGCGAAGCGGCGGACCTCTTCGCGGAGCATTTTCTGCTCGTCGCTCAACTCGATATGCATGGCATCTCCTCCGCAGGTCGACCGGGATCCGGACGACGGCGGCAGTCGTTGTCTGAATCGGAATGGAGAGGCTCGGGCTTCGTCGAGGGCGGGAAAAGGAAGATCCCGAGCGGACATCAAGCGTACCGCCGGGTTCGGCAGGGGGTCAATGACGAGGGAGATCGCCAACGGCGCCCCCCTACGGCGCGAGCTGTCGTGCACACCACCTGCGGTGGCGATCTGGGAGGCTGTCCGCGCGCCTCAGCCGTCGTCGCGACTGATGGCGTATTGATCCATCTTCTTGTAGAGGTTCGACCGTGGCGTTTCGATCGACTGGGCCGTCTGCGTGACGTTCCAGCCATGGAGCTCGAGCTGGTGTAGCAGGAAGAGCTTTTCGCTGTGCTCGCGGAATTCCCGCAGAGTCTTGAGTGCGAGTAGAGATTCGGAGATCTCCGCCTTCGCGCCGCCGGTGAGAGCGAAGATGTCCTCCTTCGAGATCTCGTCGTTCGGCGCCAAGATCAACAACCGTTCGACGAGATTCTTGAGCTCACGCACGTTGCCTTTCCATGGAAGCGTCTTCAAATGATCGATCGCCGACTGTGTGAACGTCTTCGGCTTGTAGTTGCTCGTCTCGGCATAGCGGTTGACGAAGTAGTCGACGAGGATCGGTAGATCCTCCAGGTGCTCCCGCAGAGCCGGCGTGCGCACCGGCACCACGTTGAGGCGGTAGAAGAGATCTTCTCGAAACGTGCCGTCCTCGATCTCCTGCTCGAGGTCGCGATGCGTCGCGGCGACCACGCGGACATCCACCTTGATGGACTTGGCGGCACCCACCGGTTCCACTTCGCCGTATTGAAGTGCCCTCAGCACTTTGGCCTGGGTTCGCGCCGACATGTCGCCCACTTCGTCGAGGAAGATCGTGCCACCGTGGGCTGCCACGAACTTTCCTGTCTGTTTTCTGGACGCACCCGTGAAACTGCCCTTCTCGTGGCCGAACAGCTCCGACTCGATGAGCTCGTCCGGAATGGCGGCGCAGTTGACCTGCACGAAGCTCCGGTCGCGACGAGGAGACAGTCGGTGGATCGCGCGCGCGACCAGCTCCTTGCCTGTACCCGACTCGCCGCGTACAAGCACTGTGGCGGGAGTAGGGGCCGCTTTGGCAATCGTGGCGCGTAGACCTTCGAGCGCAGGCGACGCGCCGATCAGCTCGTCGGGCTCGTGGCGTGCAACTCGGTTCTCGCTCTTCAATCGGTAGGTGTCTATTGCGTTGCGTATCCCCACCAACACCTTGTCGCGCTGTAGTGGCTTCTCGAAGAAGTCGAAAGCCCCTCGGCGCGTGGCATCTGCAGCCGTCCGCACGTCACCATGGCCGCTGATCATCAACACCGGCATCTCGTAGCCCCGTTCGCGAAATGCCGAGAGCACCTCGAGACCATCCATCTCCGGCATCTTGACGTCAAGCAGAACCGCTTCCGGCGCGCCTTCGGCGACCCGCGCCAGGGCCGACGAGCCGCTGACGGCTTCGTCGACCCTGTAGCCCTCGAATTCCAAGATCATCCGCAGGCTGTCTCGTATCGACTCCTCGTCGTCGACGATGAGAACCGTACCTTGGTTGTCGCCCTCCTTTGCCATCTCGGGCTCAGGGCACGCGGACGATGGCGAAGTAGGCCCGCGAAGCGCCGGAGCGCGCATCGAACCGAGTCAAGTAGAGGCGCAGGAAGCCGCCCGACTCCACACTCTCGACGGCATCCTCGAAGGCTTCGACAGATTCGACCTTGTGGCCGTTGACTTCTGTCAGCACATCGAGTGGACGGACGTTCTTGTCATATAGCGGACTGTCGGGCTCCACTACCGTGATCAGAACCCCTTCGAGATCTTCGGGCATGTTGTGCTGGGACCGGATCTGCGGGGTGGCATCCTGGTACTGAATCCCCAGCCACTCGATGGCACCTTCCTCCTCCGGTTGTATCTGAGCCACAGCTTCGCCGCTTCCAGGGCGCTGACCGAGCTCGAGCTCGACGTTCTGGTATTCGCGGCCTCGCAGCACACGCAGCTGAACCTTCGTGCCCGGACGGAGAGCCGACACATAGTCGATGAGATCGCGATTCTCGACGACTTCCTCGTCGTCGACACGGACGATGATGTCGCCATGCTCGAGCCCGGCCTTTTGCGCCGGCGTGTCCGGCCGCACCGTGTTGACCAAGGCACCGCGGGGCTGATCCAAACCGAAAGCTGCCGCCGTCTCCTCGTCCAGATTGGTGATATCCACACCGATGTAGCCACGGCTGACCGTTCCGGTCTCGCGAAGCTGCGGCAGGATGGACGAGAGAATGTTGACCGGGACAGCAAAGCCTATGTTCTCGGCACCAAAGTTGATCGCCGTCGCGATACCGATCACCTGCCCTTGCAGATTGACCAGCGGACCACCGGAATTTCCGAAGTTGATCGCCGCATCGGTCTGAATGAAGTTCTCGAGGCTGCGATCGGGCGTGATGTTGATGCTCCGCCCCTTGGCCGACACGACGCCTACCGATACCGAGTTGTTGAGCTGCAACGGGCTGCCGATCACCATCAACCAGTCGCCGACTCGGACCCGATCGCTGTCAGCCAGCTCCAAATACGGCAGCTCCTCGTTGGTCTCGAGCTGCAGGAGCGCAATGTCGGTAGCGGGATCGTCGCCTACCAGCTCTGCCTGAAACTCCTCACCGTCACGGAACACCACGAGATTGTCTGCTCCCTCGATCACGTGATGGTTCGTCACGACCAAACCGTCTGCGCTGATCAAGAATCCCGAGCCCGCCGAGTCGGCCCTCCGGCCTTCCGGCTGAGGACCCTGCGGCTGTTGCCCGCGAGGGCCGAAGAAGAACTCCAAGGCGTTGCCGCGCTGCGACCCCCGCTCGATCTTCACAGCCTGGATCGAGACCACGGCAGGTGACACGGCGTCCGCCAACTCGGCAAAACTCGGTAGGCCACCGGTGACCGTGCTCGGTGAAACGCGAACCGCCGTGGCTCCTGTCTGGGCAAAACTGTCGGGTGCCAGATCATAGATGCCACCGAGGGTCAGCCCTAGCGCGACGGCCGCCGCGACCAAGAGTAGGGTGACGAACCGACGGCCGGGAATTCTCGTGGGTTCATGACTCGGGTTGATTTCGGACTGGAAGCTCATCGAGCCCTCCTTGGCGTGGGCGATACGGCAAGCTGGCCGCGGCCGCCACGTATGTTGAGACCATGGTGTCGAGCCTGTATGGCGAAGAGAGTGTCAAGACGTCATCGCTCGCGAGGCCGGATGCGAGGCGCCGACACTTCCTGTAATGCAAGACGACTGCCAAGAATTCCATCGCGGCGAGGTCCTTCTCTGATCTTCCGACAGCTTCGTCGCCCCGCATACACGTGGTTTCTCAGACACCGACGGTCCCACGGCGACGCGTCAAATTGGCACATACCGACTCTCTCCGAAGAACTCGTGTCGGAGCCGGCTGGCGCCTCTGCCGGACCCTACAGCGTATGGCATCGCGCGCCCGTTGTCGGCTTGCGCCTCCTCGCAGCGTCGTCTATAGTGGTCGAGCCAGCTAAATGGTCTGGACGGTGGAATTGTACCCGCCACCGGAGCATACGGCCGGCGACTTCGAGAGTCTCCCGGCTCCCGCCTCCGACGGACCCCGACCGAAAGGTATCGACATGACACTGCGGTCTTGTGATCGACGGTCCAGCGATCGAGTCGAGCACTGAGATGCGCGGTCTGTCTCTTTCGGCTACCGCCCATCCCGCTCAACGTCGGACGACTCTCCCGCAGTGCCTCGGCCTGCGACGCGTGGTCACGCGCATCCACGCGGCCGAAACCCAGCCCAGAGAAACCGGAACGACATCAACCCCATGGCGAACTCGAGCATCGATCCGGAGCTACGCTCCGAGCTTGCCGCAATTGCGGAAAGCCAGGGGTGCGAATTGCTCGAAGTCTCGTTCGACCACGGAAATCTGAGGCTAGTTCTCGATCGAGAAGAAGGCAGCGTAACCCTCGACGACTGTCAGGCCGTCTCAAAGCAAGCCTCGCCTCTTCTCGATGTCCATGACTTCGGCCACGGAAAATACACGCTCGAGGTGAGCTCGCCGGGACTCGACCGAAAGCTCTACGGTCCTCGTGACTACCGCCGCTTCTCGGAACACCTGGTTCGCGTGACGTTCCTGAGCGGGCCCGAACGGGCCAAGCGGACCGTCGTGGGACGCCTCGTCGGATACGACGAAGAGGTGTCCGACGGCGGCGTCCTCCACGTTCAAGAAGCCTCTGCGGGCAAGCCCGCCGCCAAAACGTCCGAGTCCGCTGCGTCGTCCGCCCAGCGGATCGAGATTCCGGTGGCGGACGTTCAGCTCGCCAGACTGGAAGTCGAGTTCTAGCTACGAGCTCCGCCCCACCAGCTCCAACCAAGAAAAGACACCTCCATGCCTAGAGCCAAGACCCCCGATTTCGACCTGACCACGTCGCTGCAGCAGGCGGTACGCGAGAAAAACATCGATATGGAGCGGCTGATCTCCGCCCTCGAAGATGCCATGGCTTCTGCGGCGAAGAAGGAGCACCGGATCAAAGAACCGGTGCGTGCCGAGTTCGATCCTGCCACCCAGGGCTTCAAGGCCTACATCGTCAAGCAGGTGGTGGAAGAAGTAGAGGATCCTCTAGCCGAATGGACCGTCGAAGAAGCACGCGAAGAGAAGCCTGATGCCGAGGTGGGCGACGAAATCCACATGCCCATCTCCACCGATGGCCTCGGCCGAATCGCCGCACAGAGTGCCAAGCAGGTGCTGTATCAACGTATTCGCGAAGCCGAGCGCGAGAGGATCTACAACGAATACATCGGCCGCCTGGGTGAGATCGTCAATGGCACCGTTAAGCGTTTCGAGCGCGGCGACATCATCGTCGACCTCGGTCGCACCGAGGCCATCGCACCCAAGTCCGAACAGTCGCGCCACGAGCGCTACAGCCAAGGCGAGCGAATTCGCGCCGTGATCGTCGATGTCCACACCCAGCCGAAGGGACCGCAGATCGTCCTCTCCAGAACGGATCCGAGACTGCTGGTGAAGCTCTTCGAGATGGAGGTGCCCGAGATCTACGACGGCACGGTGGTCATCCGCAACGCGGTTCGCGCTCCGGGCGAACGGGCCAAGGTCGCGGTGTCCAGCCGCGAGCGGGACGTCGATCCGGTGGGCGCCTGCGTCGGCATGAAGGGGTCGCGCGTGCAGTCGATCATCCGCGAGCTTCGCGGCGAGAAGATCGACATCATCGAGTTCTCGGATGACCTCGTGACCTTCGCTCAGAGCGCCCTCGCGCCGGCCAAGATCACCCGTGTATCGGTTACCCATCACGGCGAGGTGCCGCATCTCGATGTGATCGTCGAAGACGAACAGCTGTCCCTGGCCATCGGTAAGCGCGGGCAGAACGTACGTCTTGCCTCCGAGCTGATCGGTGCCCGTATCGACATCAAGTCCGAGTCCGACGTCAAGGACGAGGTCGCCGACGCCCTGGCCAAGATGCTCCAAGATGCGATGGCAGAAAGCCCGCTCGCGGAACCCACGGCGTACAGCCATGACGAAGAGGTCGACTGGGACGCAGCTCCAGGCATCGGAGCACGCGGCGCCGAAGGGCTCCAACAGGCCGGCTTCACCACCTACGGTCAGTTGGCGGATGCCGACATCACGGACTTGACGGCGATCGAAGGCATCGGTCCGAAGACCGCTCAGGCACTCGTGGATTGGGTATCGGATCGCCTGAGCGCAGACGTCGAGCCCGAGCTCGAAGTCGTCGAGGAGGCCGAGGAAGAGCACGAGTCATCGGACGAAGAAGATAGCGACGCCGACCTCGGTGACGACTTCATGGCAGCCTTGTCACGCGCGCTGGCCGAGAGCGAAGAGCAGCGAGCCGCGGAGGAAGCCGCTGCCCGTGAGTTCCTCGAAAGTGAGGGAGACGACTCGGACTCCGAAGAGTGATCCGAAACGCGGCCTCCCCATCTCACGAGCAGCCGACCAGCCTCCCACGCAATAGGAAAGGATAGCGACGAAGACGATGAGCAAGATTCGGCTCAGAGACCTGGCCAGCCGGCTGAACCTGCCGGAGCAGGACCTCATGTTCAAGTTGCGTTCGATCGGCGTCCGCCTCGAAGGCGGCGACAATCCAACGATCGACAGCGACGTCATTCAGGCGATTCTCCAGGGCAAGCGCATGCCCCCTCCGAGGGAGGTCATCCTTCGTGACGATGGACAGGAAGAAGAGCCGCCGCAGGTCCAGCGGTCCACTGGTAGTGCGCCGGGTCCGCTGCGTCCCCAACGGCGAGCCATGATCCATCGCGTCGAGCCAAAAATCCGCGAGCTCGAGGTCAAGCGCAAGGCCGATCAAGCGGCTGCCGAAGCCAAGTCGGCTGCCGAGAGATCGGAGGCCGCCAAGAAGACCGCGGCCGAAGCCGCTGCCGACAAGTCGGACGAGGAAGCCAAGAAACGTGCCCAGGCGGCAAAGGCAGAGGCCGAGGCTGCCGCCAAGGAGGCAGCCGAGAAAGCGGCCGCCGCCAAGGCCGCACGCGAGGAGGCTGAGGCCGAACGCAAACGCATCGCCGCCGAGAAGGCACAAGCGATAGCTCGTGAAAAGGCTGCTGCCGAGGCCGCGAAGAAAAAGGCCCTGGCTCAGAAGGCCGCCGAGCAGAAGAAGCTGGCGGCTCGTCCCAAGCCCGAACCGAAACGACGAAACAAGAACCGCGCCAGGATCATCGCCCTTCCGCCTAACGCTCCCAAGGCGGCACGTACCGGCGAGGGCCATCGTCAGGCAGTGTCCGAACGTGGAAAACGCAGGGCTCAACGCCGGCAGGAAGAGAAGAGCGCGCAGGGTCTGGTTTTCAAAGAGAACAAACCAGAAGGTACGGTGACCATCACGCCCGGCATGACGGTGCGTGAGTTCGCCGAGAAACTGGGCGTCAAGGCCAAGGACCTCATCAAAGTACTGCTGCAGCGCGGTGTCATGGCCACCATCAATCACGTGCTCGACGTCGAAACGGCCACACAGCTGGCGCAGGAAGTCGGTGTCGATGTGATGGAGGTTTCCTTCGAGGAAGAAATCCAGCTGCAGGCCGAGGAAGAGCAGACCGATCTGGAGAAGCACCCCCGGGCTCCGGTGGTCACGGTCATGGGCCACGTCGACCACGGCAAGACCTCCCTTCTCGATGCCATCCGCAAGACGAAGGTGGCCGAAGGCGAGGCCGGCGGCATCACCCAGCACATCGGCGCCTACCACGTGGACGTTGGGGAACGGCAGATCGTCTTCCTCGATACTCCTGGCCACGAAGCGTTCACCATGATGCGTGCCCGTGGCGCAAAGGTCACGGATATCGTGATCCTGGTGGTGGCCGCCGACGACGGTGTCATGCCACAGACCTTGGAAGCGATCGACCACGCTCGCGCGGCGGACGTACCGATCGTGGTGGCGATCAACAAGATCGACAAGCCCAACGCGAACGTCGAGAAGCTCCGGAAGGAGCTAGCCGATGCAGAGCTCCTGCTGGAGGATTGGGGCGGCGACACGGTATCGGTGCAGGTCTCGGCGCTCCAGCGCCAGGGCATCGACGATCTCCTGGAAATGCTCTTGCTGACCTCCGAGATGTTGGAGTTGAAGGCGGTCCCCGACCTGCCGGCTCGCGGCGTCGTTCTCGAAGCGCGCAAGGAGGTGGGCCGTGGCATCATCTCCACGGTCGTCGTGCAGGACGGCTCCCTGAGGAAAGGCGACGTCTTCGTGGCCGGTTCCACCTGGGGACGCGTACGAACCATGATCGACGACCGCGGGCGGAAGCTCGACGCCGCCGGACCGGCCACCGCGGTCGAGGTCACGGGTTTCGGCGGCGTTCCCAGCGCAGGTGACCTGCTTCAGGTCTACGAAGACGAGTCCAAAGCGCGCGAGATCTCGTCGTTCCGCCAGCAGAGGGAGCGCGAAGCGGAGCTGGCACCGAAGATCGGCAAGATCTCGTTGGAAAACCTCTTCGACCAGATGGGCAAGGACGAGGTCAAGGAGCTGCCGGTGGTGGTCAAGGCCGATGTCCACGGTTCCGTCGAAGTACTCAAGGACTCGCTGGAGAAGCTCTCCACCGACAAGGTCAACTTGAAGGTGATCCACGCCGCGGTCGGTGCCATTTCCAACCACGACGTGCTCCTCGCGTCGGCATCGAATGCCGTGGTCGTGGGATTCAACGTTCGCCCCGAACGCAATGCCTCGCAGCTGGCGGAACAGGAAGGCATCGACATTCGCCTGCACACCGTGATCTACGAGCTGCTCGACGAGATCAAGGCCGCCATGGCCGGTCTCCTCGACCCGACCTTCCAGGAAGTCCAGCAAGGCACCGCCGAGGTGCGGGAGCTGTTCAAGGTACCGAAGATCGGGCTCGTCGCCGGCTGTCATGTCCTCGATGGTGTGATTCCGCGCAGCGCGCAGGCTCGCCTGCTACGGGACAACGTGGTGGTGTGGGAAGGCAAGCTCGCTTCGCTGCGGCGTTTCAAAGACGACGTCGCCGAAGTCCGCTCGGGTTTCGAATGCGGTATCGGCCTCGAGGGATTCCAGGACGTCAAGCCGGGAGACCTGATCGAAGCGTTTACGAAGGAGGAGGTTGCGGCCACCCTCTGAGGTCGCCGCGCGCCGACTCACGGCTCCCGAGGTGATGCGAGATGGTGATCGGCGTGTCGATATTCGAGCTACACCTGCCTCACTCCCGAAGCCTCAAGCAGAAGCGTAAGGTGGTGAGGGGCATGGTCGACCGCATTCACAAGCGGTTCAAAGTCTCCATAGCCGAAACCGATCATCACGACCTCCACCAACGAGCCGAGATCGGTCTTTGCTTGATCGCCCAGAACGAGAGCGAGGCCTGGCGGCTCCTCGACTCCATCCGGTCCATCGTCGACGAACCCGGCGAGGGCATGGCGATCGGATGGCAGCCCGAGATTCTCGAAGTCGCCTGATCCCCCGACTGAAACAAGCCTGATCGAACCTATGAGCCAGAGAACCGAACGGGTTGCGGACCAGATCCGCAGCGAGTTGTCACAGATCCTGCGTATGGAGATGAAGGACCCACGCATTCAGCTGGCGTCGATCTCGGCGGTCGAGGTGACGCGTGATTTCAGCCACGCCAAGATCTTGGTCTCGGTTCTCGGCGACGACCTCTCCAAACGCGAAGAGGCCGTGGAGACATTGCGCCAAGCCAAAGGTTGGGTTCGGAGTCATCTGGCTCGCAGGCTTCGTCTGCGCCAAACCCCAGAGCTGCACTTCGAGCTGGATCGCGGGGCGGAGCATAGTCAGCGCATCAACGAGTTGTTGGCGGGCCTCCAACCCGCAACGGACGAGGAGCCCGTCGATGAAGGCACCTGACGCACTCCTGGACCGGTTGCGCCGCGGTCACCGATTCCTCATCACCAGCCATATCAATCCCGACGGCGATGCGGTGGGCTCTTCGCTCGGTCTCACACGGGTATTGCGCAAGCTGGGCAAGTCGAGCGTGGTATGGCTACGAGATCCCGTACCAGGGCTCTACTCGGTGCTGCCCGGTGCCGATCGCGTCCATGTCGGAACAGATCCACCCCGCGGTTTTCCCGACCAGTTCGATGCCGTCGTCGTACTCGAATGTCCCAGTTTGGAGCGCAGCGGCATTGCTGACGCCGTCGAGGCTGCAGCGCTACCGGTGTTGAACGTCGACCACCATCTGGGCAACGAGCCCTACGGCCATGTCAATTGGGTCGACACGGCAGCGCCGGCCGTGGGCGTCCTGGTCCACCGTATCGCCGAGGCCCTACATGTCGACGTAGATCCGGCCACGGCCGACTGCCTCTACCTCGCCTTGGTCACCGACACAGGGGGCTTCCGCCACTCCAACGCTACCGCGCAAGCATTCGACGCAGCTGCGGCCTTGGTGCGCGAAGGTGCCGGCCCGGACAAGGTCGCGCAGTGGCTGTACGAATCACGCCCCGAATCGGCGGTGCGCCTGCAGGGCGCCGTCCTCCAAACCTTGGAATTACACGATGACGGCCAGGTTGCGACGGTACATGTCGATCACGACATGGTGGCTGCTGCTTCGGCCCAGCCGGGTGACTCCGAGGGTCTCATCGACATACCCCGCTCGATCGCGGGTGTCCGGGCCGTGGCTCTGTTTCGCCAGCTCGAAGACCGCCGCTGGAAAGCCTCGCTGCGCAGTCGTGGAGAGGTCAGCGTCGAACGCGTCGCCCGACGCCACGGTGGCGGCGGACACCAGAACGCCGCAGGCTTCACAGCCGAACCCGACCGGCAACTCGGCGGGCTCCGCTCTGAGGTGGTGCAGGAACTTGGTGAGGCGATTCGGTTGGCTGATCATGCCGCCGCCGAGCGGGTCGACGCCACGCCTCGGGATATCGAGACCGATTCCGGAACATCAGACGCCTGATCGACATGGGACGAAAGAGAAACCAAGGACCGCAGCGCCACGGCCTGCTGCTGGTCGACAAACACGAAGGCTGTACCTCCCACGACATCGTGGCGCAGGCGCGGCGAATTCTGCGGCAGAAGAAAATCGGGCATTGCGGCACCCTCGACCCGGCTGCTACAGGCCTGCTGCTGTTGACGGTCGGCAACGCGACGCGGCTGACTCGTTTCTTGATCCGGGCGCCGAAGATCTACGAAGGTTCCGCACGACTCGGCGTCGTGACGGACACCTACGACATCACGGGCGAAGTGACGGCGGAGCAGCCCGTCGACGGTGTCACCCGGGACGCGATCGACGAAACCATGGCGAGCTTCCTGGGTGTTCAAGAACACCGTCCTCCCGCATACTCGGCGAAGAAAGTGGGCGGCAAGAAGCTCTACGAGCTGGCGCGAGCCGGCGAGGAGGTCGAGGTCGAATCGAAGGAGGTCATGATCTATGACTTCCGCGCTACCGGCGAGTGGTGTGAAGGAGAGGATCTCGACTTCCTGCTCAGCTGCTCGTCGGGCACCTACGCTCGCAGCATGGTGTACGAGTTGGGCCGAGCTCTCGGCACCGGTGCTACGCTCTCGGCCCTGCGGCGCACGCAGATCGGTTCCTTTCAACTCGACGACGCTACGACCATCCGGCAGCTGAAGACTCGTATGGACGGATGTGTGGAAGCCGGCGACGAGCCACACCTGGCCGACCTGGGTGAAGCCTGGATCCCATTCGATGACATCACTCTTCCCTTCGGTGGAGTCCAGGTCGACGCCCAACAAGAAAAACGTATCCGCCACGGCCAGACCGTGCTGGTTCGAGACCTCGACAGTCAGGAAGGCGACTGGATCAAGATCGCCAACCAGCGTCGTGAGTTCATCGCCGTCGGCTCGGTGGTAGAGCGCATCGGCACCGGTAAGGTCGGCGTCATCCAGCCCAAGGTAGTCTTTCGAGCCGCGGACTGACCTCAGTATCGACGTCACCGCAAGCCGCCCCAGAATCTCCCTGTTTCGTAGCCACACCCAACCAACCAAACCGAACAACCAACCAAGTGGCGGACACCGTCCGCTCGCCAAAAGGAGTAAGCCTTTGGCCCAGCAACCCGAAGTCAAGTCGAAGATCATTACGGAGCATCAGCTCCACGAGGGTGATACCGGTTCACCCGAGGTACAGATCGCCCTTCTGACCCATCGCATCGTCGAGCTCACCGAGCACTTCAAGATCCACAGCAAGGACCATCATGGACGCCGTGGCTTGTTGAAGCTCGTGGGTCGGCGCCGTCGCCTTCTGGACTACCTGAAGAAGAAGGACATCGAGCGCTATCGCAAGACCCTCGAGACGCACGGTCTGCGTAAGTAACCGAGGTTCGAACCCCCGTTCGACAATCGCCTCGAACCTGCGGCGCCGCCGTCCGATTCGGTTCGCCGCAGGCCCCACGAAGTCGTAGCTTCCCGTGAGAAGTGAAACGGCATTCCACTGCCAGTCGAAAGAAGAAACGAAAGAAGAAAAAAGATGCCTCAAAGAACGAAAGTCACCCGAGAGATCGAGATCGGTCACTCCAAGCTCGTCTTGGAAACCGGCTACGTCGCACAACAGGCCAACGGCTCCTGCATGGTGCGCTGCGGCGACACCGTGGTCCTCACCACCGCCTGCATGTCGGGCAACCCCAAGCAGCCCCGTCCCTTCCTGCCACTGACCATCGAATACCGAGAGCAGAGCGCTGCCGCAGGCCGCATTCCGGGCGGCTTCTTCAAGCGCGAAGGACGCCCGAGCGAGAAAGAGACGATCTCCGCCCGGTTGACCGACCGACCCCTACGCCCACTGTTCCCGAAGGGCTACTACGCTGAGACCCAGGTCATCTCCTTCATCTATTCCGCCGACGAGGAGAACGATCCCGACGTCCTGGCCATCAACGGTGCGTCCACGGCCCTGACCATCTCCGACATCCCCTTCTACCACCCCGTGGGAGCGGTCCGCGTCGGATTGATCGACGGTGAGCTGGTGTTCAATCCCACCAACTCGGAGCGCGACGTGTCCGACCTCGATCTGATCGTGGTCGGTACCGAGGATGCTGTGACCATGGTGGAGGCTGGTGCTAATCAGCTGACGGAAGACGTGGTGCTCAACGCCATCTTTCGGGGTCACGAAGAGCTACAGAAGATCATCGCCGCACAGAAAGAGCTCGCTGCCGAGATCGGCAAAGAGAAGCCGGTCTGGGACGAGCCCGAGGCCTATCCTCAGGACCTCTATGCTGACGTCTCCGACAAGATCAAGGACGATCTGAACCGGGCTCTCCACACCGTGGAGAAGTTTGCCCGTGCTGCAGCGGTGCGTGAGGTGGTCGACGGCTACCTCGCCCAGTACGAGGAGCACGAGAATTTCGATGACATCAAGTCCTCCGTCAAGAAGATCATCTCGGACCTAGAAGAGGATCTCTTGGCCGCAGCGGTGCTGCAGAGCAAGCGACGCTTCGATGGTCGTGCCCTCGACGAGATTCGCGACATCTGGATGGACACCCAGGTGCTGCCCCGAACCCATGGTTCGGCGATCTTCACCCGTGGCGAGACGCAGGCCCTGGCCACCGCCACCCTCGGTACCCGCCGCGATGCGCAGATCATCGAGGACTACGCCGGTGACTCGATGCAGAAGTTCCTGCTGCACTACAACTTCCCGCCCTTCTCCGTCGGTGAATGTCGCTTTCTGCGCGGACCCGGCCGTCGCGAGATCGGACACGGAGTCCTGGCTCGCCGCGCCTTGACACCGGTGCTGCCCCACGAGGACGACTTCCCGTACACCATTCGCGTCGTCTCCGACATCTTGGAGTCGAACGGTTCCTCGTCCATGGCGACGGTGTGTGGCGGGTCCCTGGCCATGTTCGACGTCGGCGTGCCGCTCCTGGCACCCGTGGCCGGCGTGGCCATGGGTCTGATCAAGCGCGGCGACGACTTCGCCGTCCTCTCCGACATCGCCGGCCAGGAGGATCATCACGGCGACATGGACTTCAAGGTCGCAGGTACCCGCGACGGCATCACGGCCCTCCAAATGGACATCAAAATCACGGGTGTTTCCGAGGAGATCATGGGTACTGCACTGGCCCAGGCCAAGGCTGGTCGCGAGCACATCCTGGATCGGATGGAAGCACACCTACCCGAGCCCCGCGAGGAGATCTCGGCCTTGGCGCCACGCCTCTACACCTTGGAGGTACCGCGCGACAAGGTGCGCGACATCATTGGCCCGGGCGGCAAGACCATCCGCGCCATCCAGGAAGAGACCGGCTGCGAAGTGGAGGTCGACGACGGCAAGGTCACCGTGGCCGCGCCGGACGGCCTGGCCGCCAAGCGCGCCATCGAAATGATCGAGCGCCTCACCGAGGTGCCTGAAGTGGGCAAGACCTATGAGGGCATCGTCACGCGGGTCGAAGGATTCGGCGCCTTCGTCGAGATCCTGCCTGGCACCGAAGGTCTGCTGCACGTCTCCGAGGTGGCCCCGTTCCGGGTCAAGGACGTGAACCACTTCATGCGTGAAGGAGACCAGGTGCGCGTCAAGGTTCTGGAGATCGATTCGGACAAGGGGCGCATACGCTTGTCCCGCCGCGCCGCTCTTCTCGACGATCCGAACTACGACGAAGCGAATGATCCGCTCCAGGAGTTCAAAGACGAAGGCGGCAGCCGGGATGGCGGCGGCGATCGCGGCGGCCGGAGCGGTGGCCGAGACGGAGGACGTGGCGGACGCGGACGCGACGGTGGGCGCGGACGCGGCGGCCGGGGCGGTCGCCGCTAACGACCACCGTTTCGAACACCGAAACACCGCATCGTAACGCCGAAAGCCGGACCTGCGAGGTACTCGCAGTGTCCGGCTTTCTTGCGTCTGGGCGTGTCCTACGACGCGGCGAGCGCCCTTGTTGTAAACTGGCACAGTTCCCAGCGCGATCTCTGTCGCGCGTCTCGTTACATGGAAGATTTCGTCCTCATCGTCGACGACGAACCATCGGTTCGGGCCCTCGTCGCTTCTCAGCTCCAGTATCTCGGTCTCACGGCCCGCCACACCGGCGACCACGAGGAGGCCCTGGCCGAGGTCGCTGGCGCCAACCCGCCTTCCCTGGTCATGCTCGACATCGAAATGCCGCGCATCTCCGGCATGGACCTGTTGCGTCAAATCAAGCAGATCGACCAGGACGTCCAGGTGGTGATGGTCTCCGGCCTACAGGACCTCGGCACGGTTCGGGAATGCCTGCGCGCCGGGGCCTATGACTACCTGGCAAAGCCCTTCGAGCTAGAGGATCTCAGCAACACCACCGAGCGCGCTCTGGAGCGCCGACAGCTGATTCGCGAGAACCGCGACTATCAGCGCGATCTCGAGCACATGGTGGAGGAGCAGACCGAAGAGATCCGGCGCACCCGCGACATCGCGCTGATGACCCTGGCCAAGCTGGCGGAGAGTCGCGATTCGGAAACGGGACTGCACCTCGAACGCATGCAGGAGTACAGCCGTCTGCTCGCCGACAACGTGCGAGACGGTCCTTACGCTAATGAGATCGACGACGAGTTCGTCGAGTGGGTGTTCAAATCGGCTCCCCTACACGACATCGGAAAGGTGGGCATCGCCGACTCGATCCTGCGCAAACCGGGCCCGCTGACACCAGAAGAGCTGGAAACCATGCGCACCCACACGACGATCGGTGGCGATACTCTGCGCTCGGTGCTGAAACGTTTCCGTGGTCCGACGTTCCTGACCATGGCGATGGAGATTGCGTACAGTCACCACGAACGGTGGGACGGGGGTGGCTACCCTGCCGGCCTCGCCCAAGAGCAGATCCCACTCGCGGCCCGCATCGTCGCCGTGGCCGACGCCTACGACGCGATCACGAGTCCACGTCCTTACAAACAGTCCATTCCGCACACCGAAGCCGTAGAGCGGATCCGCGTAGACCGCGGCCTGCACTTCGACCCGATTTTGGTCGATACGTTCCTCGCCTGCGCCGATCGCTTCGACGAGGTACGTCAGGAGATGATGGACGCCCGCTCGGCGGAAAGAGCCAGCGCGGCTGCAGCGCGCGGCGCGGCCTGAATCGTACGCTCGCCTGACGACCCCGCACTTCCCCCAGGAGCTCCATGAAGACACGTGCGCTCGTCGCTTTCCTCGACGACTATCTGAACTCGCCCGGCCAGGCTGACTTTGGCCCCAATGGTCTCCAAGTCCAAGGGCGGGATCAGATCCACAAGATCGTCACATCGGTCTCGTCTTGCCAGGAGCTCTTCGACCGTGCCGCGGAAGCTGGAGCCGATGCAGTCTTGGTCCACCACGGCATCTTCTGGAAGGGCCTGCCCCTGGTATTGACGGGAATGCAGTATCGCCGTGTCAAGACGCTCCTGGAGCACGAGATCAATCTCATCGCCTACCATCTCCCCCTCGATCGCCACGCCGAGGTGGGCAACAACGCGCTAGCGGCTGCTGCCTTCGGTCTCCAGGACATCCAGTCCTTCGCACCGTACGAGGGTGAAGACATCGGATTCTGGGGTCGGTTCCCCGAACCCGTTTCACCCGACCAGCTATCTCGTCGGTGTACGGAGATCTACGGCCAGGAACCACTTCTCCAAGGAGCCGGCCCGGACGACATTTCGACCCTGGGCATCGTCTCTGGAGGTGCTCAGAGTGAGATGTACGCGGCACTCGGACTGGGACTCGATGCCTACATCACCGGCGAGAGCAGCGAATGGGTGATGAACGTCGCCCGAGAGAACGGAATCCACTACTTGGCGGCCGGGCACTACGCCACCGAACGACTCGGAATCCGACGGCTCGGCGAGCTGGTAACCGAGAAGTTCGGCCTCGAAGTCGAATTCATCGACGTTCCGAACCCTGTCTGACAAACTCTCGAGGAGCCTCCATGCCCACCCTGGTCTCCCAGCCCTCCGTCGTCGAAGCCGCTGGCAACAAACCGAAACGCATCGAGGAGTTTGTCGGCCGGGTCAACACGGACACTCCGGTCGTCAGCATCGCACGGATGAAGAGCCCACCGGGCTGGGTCGAGCCAGGACAGACGCCAGAGTTCGACGAGTACACCCTGGTCCTCGCGGGCTCCCTGCGAGTCGAATCGAAGGACGGAACTCTCGACGTCGGCCCTGGGCAGGCGGTCATCGCCCATGCTGGGGAATGGGTGCGCTATTCGACTCCCGAGGACGGTGCCGAATACGTCGCAGTCTGCATGCCGGCCTTCGCGCCCGACACCGTTCACCGCGACACATAGGGCGCGGCCTACGTCTCGCCGGCGGACTTCGCACTTGCCGGCTCTTTGCCGGCTGCCGCGCGGGGGCACGCCAGCGAGAAAGCGATCGCTACCGGGATCACCGCGAACGGCAGATTGAACCAGCCAGCAGCCTCGGGACCGGGTCCGAGACCGGTCGAGGCGAAGGCGTGTGGAAGCCAACCGAGGATCAGCGCGGCCACCACGAGCGGCAGCCGATGCGACCACCGGGAGATCGAATCGGCGACGATCAGACGACGGATCCACAGGCCACCTCCGATCAGTGTGAAGAGGACAACGACCGGGAACAGGATAAGGAGAGGCTGCAGGAGTCCCGCATCCGACGGTGCTACGGCCAGCAGCATGGTCAGCATGACGCCGATCAGCGGTGGCAGGTACAGACCCAAGAGAGTCACTCGACGGCGTATCGTCCCGTTAGACGGTGGTACCACGATCGCGAGATGGAGAAATAGCGACGAGTTCAGCCCGGAGCTGACGACGATGTAGAAGGCGAGCAAGACGTTCTGGAAGCCGGCCGATCCGATCCCGATCGGCCCTCCCCAATGAAGGCCCGCGGTCAGTCCATACCCGGCGAACACGAGCGACGGCGCCGTCCGCGCGCGGTGAAACGTCCAGAGTCCCCAGACTATGAACCAGAGCCCCATGAGCCCGGCCGCCCAACGAACCGCTTGCGGGTCCGAGCTCGCTGTATGGGGGAACGCCACTGCGACGACTCGCCAAAGCACGACGCCGGCTGTGGCAGCGCCGAGCCACGGAAACCATCTCTGCACGGATGTCTCGCCTTTCATGCGTCCGATTGTGAGCGGAATCTGCCCGTGGATGTCTGACGTTTTCCTGATTTCTGGTCCTCTACGGTCCGGTTGCCGGCAGCTCGGCGCTCCGACCGAGGGAACACACTCGGTTCCCCGTCCGTAGTTCCTGCCAGAGGCACATCATGACCATCCAGATCACAGCATCCCTCGACGAGCTCGAGGAATCGCCCGCCGGACACACGGGAACACAAGAAACCGATCCGATCTACTTCGGCGATTTCGCCTTCGATCGACAGACCGGCGAGCTTCTGCGAGCGGGGCGACCCTGTCCGATTCGCCCCCTGGCGGCCAGGGCCCTGCAGTATCTGATCGAACATCGGCACCGGCTGGTGACTCGACAGGAGCTCCGCCAGCACTTGGGGGGCGATTCTGCGATCGAATGGCAGACCGGCCTGTACCAGATCGTCCGCCAACTACGCAGCACGCTGGAAGACGATCCGCGAAGCGGAGATTTCATCCTCACCGTCCCGCGGCGAGGCTACCGGTGGACAGCTCCTTCCTCGAAGTCCGAGCCGGCGAGCCAGACGCTGTCGGGCGGCGGCGAATCGCATCGTACGAGTACGCACGCAACCGGAGACTCCACATCCGTGGCTCGGCGGTGGAAACAGGCCGGCTTCTATCTGGCCGGCATAGCGACCCTACCCGTCGCGATCGTCTTCGTCTGTGTGCTCGTCGGACTGACTCAGTAGACCGGCAACACCCCTCGAGCTGCTAGACGTGCTGGTCTACGAGGATCGGGTTACCGTCCGGATCGACGACAACGAAACTCGCCGGGCCCGACTCCGGGTCGCCCGCTTCCTGTTCCACTTCGAGACCCTGCTCCTTCAAACGGCGCTTCAGCTCGCGTACGTCAGTGAAGTCATCGAGCTGTCGGGCGCTCTGATCCCAACCTGGGTTGAAGGTCAGAATGTTCCTCTCGAACATCCCTTGGAACAGGCCGATGATGGTGTCGCCGTTCTTGAGAATCAAGTAGTTGTGCAACTCGTCGCCACCTAGCGCCTCGAAGCCGAGGGTCTCGTAGAACGCCTTCGACGCGGCGAGGTCCTTCACGGTCAGGCTGACGGAAAACGCTCCGAGTTGCATGGAGTTCCTTTCTGAGTCGAGTCAGCCACCACAGGAGAACTGGATCACCGCGCCGGTGCACGGTCCCACCAGCCACCAGGCGATGACGTAGGCGACGAAAATGATCACACCCTCGAGGACACCGAGGGGCAAACCCCACTTCAACGCCTGACCCTGCTCCATTCTGCGATCGATCACACCGGCGATCCAGACCAGCGGTGCACCGAGGATCATCTCTCCGATGATGATGTAGTACGGTGCGGCGAAGATCATCGGGGTGTCCTGGTAGAACCACCAGTTGGCGCCCTTGGCCAGGTGCTCGTAGAGTGGGATGTTGAGGCCGCAGATGAGTGCCACGACCGCCATGGCGGCCGGCACCGACATCCGTCCTCGCAGCCAATGGGCCACCATCCCCATCTGTAGGATGACCAGGGCCCAGGCACCCGGCATGTAGGCAGGTGACGCTACGATCATCGGTTCGTCGTTCGCGTAGACCAGGCTGAGGGTCTTGTTCACCAACCACCAGTCGGCGGCCAGCTCGGTGAAGCCGGCTCCGATGCCTACGAGGATCCATGTGCCGAGACGACGTTCCTTCTTCCAGAACGCGTATGCGATGGTCAGCGTGAGCACGAGAACGGTGTTGAAGTAGGCCGCCTTCCAGCCCCAGCCACCGAGAGAGGCGGGAATGTTGAGCGCCGCCATGCCGAAGATGCAAATGACGATGAAGCGGAACGTCTTGTGTTCTTGCTCGGAGCCGTAGCTTGCTGTTTCTGCCGGCATGTCAATGTCCTTCCTGTCGAACCGCGACGCCGTCTCTCTGAGTCAGGAGCTCCATGTCTCCGACCGTCATGGGAATGAGAAAAGTCACCTCGCCACCCATCTCACCCTCGATCATCTCCCCCAGGATCAGCATCGCGAGGCGTTCCGTGAACGACGGAAACTTCCTTTCTCCCCTGAGGACCAGACCCAACAGGGCGTGGAAGAGCCTACGGTCGGCAAGGTGGCCGGAGAGCGGCTGGATGCCGACCCGCCGCATGCCGTGGTCGCCGAGTAGTTGCTGCATCGCGATCAGAGGCATTCGCCCTGCTCCCAAGACGCGCAGCCAGCCCGGGATGAGGTCCTTCATCATCTTGAGGTTCTGCTGCGCCAGCAGTGCTCCCTCGGGATTCTTGCTCGCATCCTGTTCGTATTGCCGACGGGTGTAGGCGTCGTAGAAGGTCTTCGCGTCGGCATACGTCTGCGGAACGAATTCCTCCGACATCGGATCGGTAGTCGGCGCGATTCCCATCATGCGAGAGAACTGACGCCACAGGTACCAATAGTCTTCCGCCTCCTCCTCGGTGACGTCGACGCCGAAAGTGCGGCAGCCCTCGACCACCAGGTGCGAGAAACCCATGATCGTGGCGAGCATATCCTCGTGGTTGACCGCCTGGCCGAATCGCTCGACGTAGCCGGTGCGGACTCGCGGGACAATCGCCCGGATCCCGGCATGAAGCAGCCGCAGTTTCTGCGCCGTCACGAATCCGTAGCCCTCGTGGCCATGACTGTCGTGATTCGTGATGTTGACGAGCAGTTGCAGGACGCCGAGCAATCGCTGATAGGGATGGTGGCTGAGGTCGTCCGAAACGGTCAAGACCCGTGACAGACATGGCGCGGCATAGCCATTGGGCAGGCTGGAGGCCAGCATGACCAGGCACGACTGAGCGGCATATCGGTGGAAGAACTCCTTGCCGCGGCGCATTCTTTCCTCGTCGATGCCCGGCAGCATCTCGCGGTGAACCGCCTCCGTATCCTCGAAGAAGTCGGCCATGGGACCGGGCAGATCCTCGGGCTTCAAACCACCGGACGTCCCGGGCTCGGCCGCCATGGCGGCGAAGATCTTGCCGCTGGAAGAAGCGGTCAACTCGTCCGCTCGTAGCTCACGCACCGCTCGGTCGGCGCGATCGTCGACGCTGTCACGAATCCGGTCGAGGAACGTGTCGTCCGACCAGCGGCCGGCGTCTCCCACCGCGACTTCAACCGGCTCGCTCTCCGCCACGGCGTCCGCGGAATGTCCGTCCGTCATCCGTACTCCTCCTCCAAGGCCTACTGGTGTCGACGACCTAGTCGTGACGATCCGATGGATCGGCCGCTGCGTGGAACGGCCGTGGACTGCTTGGCTTGCTAGGCAGTTTATCAGGCCTACCCAACTGCCAACCGCACCGTCCTGCCCATTCGTGTCGACGGATCGCGAGCTCCCAACCGGTGGACCCACGAAAAACGCCTGGATCTCTCGATCCAGGCGTCCGGGGGCCTTCCGGCCCGCGTCATCTCGGGTTCACGGCATCAGGGAAACCGGAGACGAATCGAGAAATGCCCGTCGTGTCCGCAACCGCGGTAGTGCTTGCCTCTATGGTGGCGATGATGACTACGAGGATGGCGACGGTAGTGACCATGGCGGCGATACTCGCCGTGGCGGCGGTACTCGCCGTAGTCGCGGTAGCCGCGGTCATAGCGACCCTTTCCATGACCATAGCTCGGAGCGGTGTAGTAGTACCGGAGGTCTTTCATCAGGTCGTCGACTCGATAGAAGGCTCGCTCGACCCTGCGGAAGGCGTGCAAACCGAAGAACGCTCGATAGGCGTCGGCGTAGCATCGTTCGAAGGTGCGATAGGACCGTTCAGTACGGTAGGGATCCCGCCGGTAGTGGTCGACTTGCCGGCGGAAATCCTCCGCCGCCTCCTCCAGTCCATACAGCGCGCGCAGAGCACGCTGTTCACGGCGATCGTAGTGGTGCTCGTACCGCTCGGCCAGCCGGTAGGCATGCCGAGCCGCGCTTTCCAGCTCATGGGCCAACGACCGGACGGCACGCATCTGCGAGGTTTCCGGGTGGTACGCAAATACAGGGCTCGCCAAGGTCAGGCCGAGAACGAGCGCTCCCAGGTAGAAGGGAATTCGATGGAGATGAGAGCGGGGATAGGTCATGGCTACTTCTCCTACTGGGTCATACCTTCCGGTCATCAAGCAGCTCGAACGCTCGAGCCCGACGTCAGACTCCAGAGCAAGGTTGGTACCAACCCATCACAAGTCCGACGTTTCGAAGACCGAGAGCGCCAAAACTGCAGGCCTCTCAGGCTTCGACGACGGCCCGGCCATGCTGTCCAGCCTCCCCGACGAACGCGGCGGCCGCTCGTTCCGATCCCGAACATCCGTGTCGTGTCCTCCTCCGAGGACATGGGTTGAGACCTCTGGTGCACAGTCATGCCTCCACCAGTTCGACCGACGCAATGTCAGAACTCTGTCGCGAACCGGCAGGCGGAACCCGACACTGGTACCTTGCGCTCCTCTATTTCATCCCTTCTCGATTCCATTCCATCCCTTCTCGATGGGGTCGATCTCAACGTCTCTCCCCTTAGAAGGCCAGAACCATGAGTCAGTCCGGAAGCCTCCATATCGTCGGTACCGGTGAATCGTCACCCGTGCCCTCGGAGCTCGTCGACAACGAAACTGTATTGGCGGTTCTTCGGCAACATGGCATCGATACACGAGGCAAGAACGGCGACGACACCGAAAGCCTGATCGGCATCCGCACTCGATGGTGGTCGACCAAAGGTGCGACGGAGCACGCTCTGGAGGCAGCTCGCGAGGCCATCGCCGATGCGGGGCATCGCACGGGCGATGCATTCCAGGCCGAGGATCTCAGCTTGGTCCACAGCGGGGGTTCGAGCCCCGACAACGTCTTCCCGGCATGTGCCTGCGAAGTGCAGGGAGCCTTGGGTATCCCGCCCGAAGGCTGCGAGGCAAGAGATATCTCCCTCGCCTGTGCATCCTGGCTCGACGCCCTGGTACTGGCCGGAGCACGAATGCGCACGAAGTCCATGCGCTGGGGTCTGGTTACCGTCGGCGAGTGTATTGGCAGCCGGCTCAACGCACCCAGCTCGCTCTCTCATTGCTTGTGGGGCGACGGCGGCGGTGCCGTGGTGCTCGAGCACGATCCCGATGGGGATCCGGGATTCGGCGTGGTGGCGGACCGAGCCGTCTCGGACGGCCAGTTCGCTCATTGGACCCGAAGTCTCAAAGTCGGTACCCACCCCGATCACGAGAGCTTCGAACAGCCAGATGCGTCCATGCTCGAGTTCGGACGCGATATTCACCGCTACGCCATCCGAACGGTATCCAAAGTCATCGCCGAGATGCTCGAAGAGCACCGCGCCAAGCACGGCGAGGCCGCCGAGGGAGAAACGACCTACCTTCTACCTCACAACTCGAATCTCGGCATGGTGCAGCAGATCGGCAAGCGCCTGGGAATACCGGCTCGGCATGTGCTGACGCGTATCCGCCAGCGAGGAAATACCTCGTCGGCGTCGATTCCGATCACCCTCGCCCACTTCGCAGGCGCCGGCCGATTTCAACGCGGCGATCTATTGATCCTGGCGGCCTTCGGCGGAGGCATGGCGATCGACATCGTCTTCTACCGCTGGCCTTGAGGTGCCGCGGCCTCGTCGTCTTCCAGGCTCGAATTCAGGAGAGTCTTGGCATCCAAGGCCGCCAAGACGCCCGCCAGGATCTCCTCCGCCGGATAGGCCGATTCGTCCTTGGTCAGGCCGAGACGAACGACGACCGCATCCCTCGACGGCACCACCATCACCATCTGGCCGTCATAGCCGTCGGCCCAGTAGGCGTCGGCCGGCAGCAAAGGAAAGGCACGATCTTCAGGGCGGCCCGGCGTCCCGTGGTTGAGCCACCACTGGGATCCGTAGCGTCCCTGCGACGCCTGGGGAGTGGGCGTGGTGCTGTAGGCGACCCAGCCCTCGGGCAGGAGTCGCTCTCCATTCCACACACCATCCTGTAGGAAGAGCTGCCCGAAACGTCCCCAGTCGCGCGCTGTAGCGTAGAGGAACGACGAACCGAGGTAAGTCCCGGCCGCGTCGAGCTCGATCACCGCGCTATCCATACCCAGGGGGCCGAATAGTCGACGGCGGGCGAAGCTCGGATCGCCCTCTGAGTGGTCACGCACGATGCGGGTAACGATGTTGGTTGTACCGCTCGAATAGTCCCAAACCTGATCGGGCGGATGAGCCAGCGGCGAGCGCGCGGCGAAAGCGCCGGCATCGGACTCGACGAACAGCATGCGAGTGACGTCGGTCACCATTCCGTAGTCCTCGTTGAACCGGAGACCGCTCGACATCCGGAGCAGCTGATCCAGCGTGATGGCGCTGCGGGAGTCGTTGCGCCACTCGGACACCGGAGCCGGATCCTGCACGTCGAGCTTGCCGTCCTGTACCAGTAGCCCCACCAGCGCGTTCGTCACGCTCTTGGTCATCGACCAGCCTGGAAACCGCGAGGACGCTGTGAAGCCTTCGGCATATCGCTCGGCGACGACCTCTCCGTGATGCATGACGACGAACGCTCGGGTGTTGCGAAGTCGCAGCGGGTCGGGTTCTCCAAAGGCAACGGCCACTGCGTCCGCCAGCTTCTGGGACGGTGGCTTCGACAGCGACAGATTGGGGCGTCTGAGCTTGAGCTCCAAGGAGCCTACGAGCTGCTCTCCTTCGGGCACTCGAGTACAACCCAGGCCTTCGCGAAACACCGCTTGCTCCGAGAAGATACCGAATAGCGATACCTCCACCCGGCGCTCCTGGCGATCGACACTGATCTGTAGACGATCGAGGATCGGATCCTCGACCATGTCACCCACGATGTCTTCGAGCTCCCGGTCGGCGAGGAACGTCTCCGAGCAGACGATCTTGGCCGGATAGCCCACCGCGACGGCCGCCATCCGCGACGTCCTCCAGCCTACCCAGGCCAAGCCGACCACGAGCACGATCGACAGAACACCGAGTGTCCGACGCCACCGCGTTCCGATCATGGAAACTCCTCAGCTCGCGCAGCTCTGAACCCAGTCGCGTAGTACCGGATCGGACTCGACGTCGGCGTCGGTGATCACTGCATCACCGTCGACGACCGCCAGCAGGATACCGTTTCGTAGATCCTGCTCCATCGCCGATACGAGATCCAGCTGGACCGGCTCATCCGGACCGTGGATCTTGGGTGTCATCTCGAGCAGCCTCGAAGCCACGGATCGAGGTCCGCCGAGCCGGGCGCAGCGGGACAGCAACAGCGTAATGTATGGAAGCGACGCCATTCCGTGATGGATCGATGCCAGACGAGGCTCTTCCCGCGGCATGTTGACCTCACCGTAGTAAAAATAGTCGCCCGCGAACAGCTCTATGTACTTGCGCCGCGCGACATCGGCTGGATCAGCCTCGTCGTAGCCCTCGTGACGGATCGAACCACCCTGGTCGATGGCGATGTCGGCGATTACAGCGCCTCTCGTCATCCGTCGGATCTGGGTCTCGTCACAGACTTTTTCCGCGGCTCTGGCGGCGGTCCGGTGGGCGAATACGATGCCGATGGCATCCACGAACACCTTGTCGTCCAAGTTCTCACGAATCTCGTATCGGTCTCGATCGAAGCCCAAGGCGGGAAGCTTCGTCTCTAGCTTTCGACGCATTGGCTCCCATGGCTCGATGACGATGAGCCGGGCTGCCTGGTCTCTCATCTCCCCGATGGCTGCCCGGCCGGCAACACCACCGCCGACCACGACGACCTTCCCAGGTTTCAGTCCTCTGGCGAGAGTGCCTTCGGTCACTCTCCTCCCGGACACGGCACCGGCGAAGCGCGACATGCTCGCCACGATCGGCGTTCGATCGCCTCCCGACAGGTGGTAGGAACAGTTACCGACCACCGCACCATCGAGGATTGCAGCGAAGTTCCTGGACCGGAGCATGGAGCACACACCCTCCGGGTAGGAGGGTAGATGCAGGGCACCGATGCGCAAGAAAGGCCCGGGCAACGTGGCTTCGTATTCGGTGGGCTCTTTCAAACTGTGAACGACGTCGAACGGAGCCTGCCGGACCAGCTCGTCCACAGGCACGATGCGCGCTCCAGCGTCTTCGTACTGCTGGTCGGTGAACGGTGGCTCGGCTCGCGCTCCGGCTTTGGATGCAACCGTCGTGTCGACCTCTACGCCCACCGAGGCAAGATCCCGATATAGCCGCTGCACCTGCTCCGGCGTCAAGGCGACTCTCCGCTCGTGCCGGATGAATTGATCGGTACCGAGCAGCAGGCGCACCGGTTGTCCTGGTTCTCCCGCTCCCTCGTTCAATGCAGCGATGAGCTGATCCTGCACGGGAATCGTCGGGTGCGAACCCGTCTCCGAGGAGGCGGACCGCGTCGAGGTGTCCTGCGCCACGCTTTAGTCGCCCTGGACCTGTACGACGTGATACGCCTTGCGACCCTTGCGCAGCACCAACACTCGACCGCCTAGAAAATCTTCGCGTGTCACGTTCTGCTGCTCGTCGCCGATGCGTACGTTGTTGAGATAGGCACCGCCCTCGCGCACCAATCTCCGGGCAGCGCCCTTCGACTGCGCCAGACCACTCTGGGCCAAGAGATCCACGACGCCGACGCCGGCAGACAGGTCGTCGGCAGCCAGCTCGCTCGACGGCACGTCCTCGAACACATCGAGGATCTCCGCCGGCTCGAGATCCTTCAGCTCGCCACCGAAGAGAACCTCCGAGGAACGGACCGCCGTGGCCAGTGCCGTTTCGCCGTGAACCATTCTCGTCATCTCCTCCGCCAGGCGCTTCTGGGCGCCGCGCTGATGGCGAGCTGCGTCGTGGTTTTCGGCGATACCTTCGATCTCGCGATGGCTGAGAAAGGTGAAGTACTTGAGGTACTTGACCACGTCCTCGTCGGTGGTGTTGAGCCAGAACTGATAGAAGCGGTAGTAGGACGTCAGCTGAGAATCCAGCCACACGGCACCCGATTCGGTCTTGCCGAACTTGACTCCGGACGACGAGGTCACGAGGGGCGACACCAGGCCATAGGCCTTGGTGCGACGTAGCTTGCGGATCAACTCCGTGCCCGCGGTGATGTTGCCCCACTGGTCGGAAGCACCACTCTGGAGCGTGCAACCGTACCGGTCGTGAAGAACGAGAAAATCGTATGACTGGAGAAGCAAGTAGCTGAACTCGGTAAAGGAGAGACCGTCTTCACTCTCGAGACGGCTCTTCACCGACTCTTTCGCCAACATGTAGTTGACCGTGAAGTGCTTGCCTACGTCACGCAAGAAATCGACCATCGGGATGGTGGTCAGCCACTCACCGTTGTCCACCATCTGTGCTCGCGTTTCCTCCGGTCCGTCGAAGTCCAGGAAACGCTCCAACTGGGAACGGATGCCGGCCAGGTTCTTCTCGACCAGCTCCTTGGTCAGCAGCTGGCGCTCGGCGGTCTTGCCCGACGGATCGCCGATGAGGCCGGTACCGCCGCCGACGAGGCCGATGGGCCGATGCCCAGCGCGCTGCATCCGAGCCAAGGTCAGGATCTGCAGGAGGGAGCCGACATGCAGACTCTTGGCCGTCGGATCGAAGCCGATGTACAGCGTCACCTGGTTCTCCGCCAGGTGCTTCTCCACACCTTCGGAGGCGGAGTGGACCAGGCCACGCCACGTCAGATCTTCGAATATTTTCACGTTGTCCTCGTTACGGAACGAGTCTTTCGGTGGGTGCTACGGAAGGGGCGTCGAAACGTCGCCCTCGGGATGTCGGAGGTCGGATTCTACCATCGGCATGATCCGGCCGGGCGAAGACGGGAGTCGCCCCCGCGGCCGCCATTCGTGGATACGGGCCACGCCTTCGGCGTGGGTCGACACGGTCGGCTAGATGCCGGTAACCGAGTGGATCCGGGTCTCACAAGCGATTCTCCGGTAGCGTGAGTCAGTAGCGATTCCGGCCCAGGCGCTCTCCGCGGCAGGGGTGCCTTAGCAGACCGTGGTGCTAGGACCCTGCGTCGGCCTTTAGGTTGGGTACGTCGCCTGGCATGCCGGGCTGCACCAGCTCGCGGCCCGACTCTTCCTTCGCCTCGCGCACCATCTCGCGGACGTCGGCGAGAAGCTGTTTCGCGTCATAGACGATGCCATCTTTGACGGTGTACTTCACGCCGCCGACCCGGCGCGGAACATTGGCGTCGTCGAGTCGGATCGCACCGGTGCCGTAGAGCACCTTGAGGTTGGCCAGCGGGTTGGCTTCGACGATCACCAAGTCGGCCAGCTTGCCCGGTTCGACACTGCCGATCTCGCCGTCGGCGCCAAGCGTCATCGCGCCCCAAAGGGTTGCGGAGCGCACGACTTCCAAAGGGTGGAAACCGGCTTCCCGAAGCAACTCCAGCTCGCGGATATATCCAAATCCGTACAACTGGTAGATGAAGCCGGAATCGGATCCCGCCGTCACACGCCCGCCAGCATTCTTGTAGTCGACGAGAAAGTCCATCCATTTTCGGTAGTTCTGTTTCCACGCCACTTCGTCTTCCGTCGACCAGTCGAACCAGTAGGACCCGTGAGCCTTACGGCTCGGGCGGTAAAAGTCCCACAGCGACGGCAGCGTGTACTCGTCATGCCATTCAGCCCGACGCGCCCGCATGAGATCGCGGCTGGCTTCGTAGATATTCAGAGTTGGATCGAGCGTGAAGCCGCGCCTGACAAGAATCTGGATCACCTCGTTCCAACGGTCGCTACCACGTTCGGCAGCCTGGGCCCAAAGCCGACCCGCCTGACCGAAACGGTGTTGCTCGTTCTGGTAGTTGTAGTCCAGTGGGTAGTCCTGCACCGTGCGATCGGTGAACAGAGCCTCGGGTAGTCCATACCAGTGCTCCATCGTGGTGAGACCCCACGACGAGGTGTCGAGCACGTTGACCCTGGCCACGTCGAGCTGAGCGTGGTGACAAGCGGTGCCCAGCCCACGCGCGGTCGCCTCTGCCACGGCAGCCCGCATGATGTCGGGCCGGTAGCCGAAGAATTTGAAGCCATCGACGCCGCGTTCCTCCATCTCCGCTACCCAGTCCCGGGCCTGCTGAGGCGCGGTGAAGGGCTTGTCACGATCCGACCCGAAAAAGATCCAGGCATGGATTCGAGGCGCTGTGATCTCGTTGCGCGCCGACCTCGCGCGGTGTTTCGTGCAGAAGTCGACGCCGTTGCCACAGCCCGGGTCACGAACCGTCGTAATGCCGTGACCCATCCACAACTTGAAGACGTATTCCGCCGGGGTCCCTTGGCTGGTTCCACCAATGTGACCGTGAAGATCGACGAACCCCGGGAGCACATAGTGACCCGAGAGGTCGATCTCCCGTCCGCCACCGGCGAGCTCCGGACGCCTCTCCTCGTCGACGGGCACGCCCGGGTAACCCACCACTTCGATCTTGGCGATGCGGTTCTGCTCCACCACGATGTCCACCGGGCCGATCGGTGGGGATCCGGTACCGTCGATCAGAATCGCACCACGCAGGATCAGCTGATCGTAGGGTCCCTCGCCTTCCGCGCGAGGCGGCGCCGGAGCGATGGATTCGGCCTCCTCGGCTTCGGTTTCGTCTCCACCCGAGTCCGTGGTCTCGGCAGCAGCTGCCGCCGTTTCCGACTCTGCCGTCGAGGCTGCCGGAAGGATCCAACCAAATAGAAGCGGGAACAGGGGCAGCAGCCAAATCAAATGTCGCATCGGGCCTCCGAACAGCTTGGGTGAAGCGCTGATCTTAGCCTGAGCAACCCATATGCCCTGACTGCTTCCCGAGAACGGTCCGCAGCGAAGATTCACCTGCCTTCACCATTCCGGCAAGCTCTGACCGACCGAAGCTCCCCCAGCCGCGAGCCCAACACTCGCAACGGCTTGCCCGACGTTGCGTGCCGGCTAGTCGCAGACAAAGGCCTCTACGTCGGTGATCGCGTCGGAGGCCTCGCCCAATGGATTCTCGTAGATCCATTCCGCACCGGTCACCGAATCGACGATGCGCAATTCGTAGGCCACCGTGGTCGTCGCGGCGCCGAACACCCAGACGTGACCATTGAGGTCGCAGGCGTCGAGTACCTTGAGCATCAGCTCCCAGTTCCGAGGGCCGAAGAACCAGAACAGCGCCGAATCTTCGGATGGCAATGTGGCGGGTAGGCCGAGACCTTGGCGATCCTCGAAGTCTGTCCACGTCACCGAGGCCAGGTAGCGACCAGACGGCCCCAACGGCACCGGCACGCCGACGACGTCGATCTGTGTCTCGAACGCCACGTCCTCGCTGAACGGCGGTCGCAGCTGAACCCGATAGGTGCCCGGATCGAGATCGAGCGATACCGGGATCTCGAACTCCTCGGGCGAAGGAGGGACTCCGATCGGACACATCTCCACTCGAAGGTCGATCTCTCCGTCGCCGATGGACTCGACTTCGACCGACGGACACGAAGCGACTCCGCGGACCAACAGATCGACCGGCTCGAGATCGGTAACGGGATGGTCGGGAGCCACGATTTCGTAGCCCGACCAAACGAAGAACCGGCTATCCGAAATCGGAACCGGACCATCCGAAGACGCGTAGACCACTTCGAGATCCCAGTCGCCGGCCGCGAGGATTCCGAGATCCACCGAGAACGCATAGTCGGGCCCGGGGAAACACGGCGGGATGATCCCGCAGTTTGGAACAGGACCGCTGAGCGCCACCTCGATCGTCTGGCTCTCGGCGTCGACATGGATCGAGTCGACCGCCGGGGTCGGTTTCTCGCCTGTAGGCCACGTCCCGACCAGGTGGAGGGTCGTCGGCCGAGTGTCGTCGGGGAATGCCGGCTCGAACACTCTCGGACCGAGCCAGGGAAATCCGGACGAGGTCTCCTGCACGGTTTCGCGTGGTGAGCCGCTCGGTTCCGACGGAGGTGCTGCCTCTCCACCACAAGGAAAGGCCTCGATGTCGACCTGTGCCGGCGACTTGGTGCCCAATGGGTTGGCGAACGACCACTCAGATCTGCCGACGGTATCTTCGATCGCAAGGTCGTACGCGACGTTCGTCGAGGCGGCGGTCAGGACCCAGTAGTGATCGTTGATCTCGCAACCATCGAGAACCTTGACCATGAGCTCCCAGTTCGTGGGACCGAAGAACCAAAACAGCGCCGACTGCTCGCTTGGCGCAGCGACAGGTCGGCCGGATCCCGCACCGCCCTCGAAGTCGTGCCAAGCCACGTCGACCCCGAAACGCCCATCCCACAACGCCGGTCTGGGATCCACCTTCAAGCTGCCGAACCCGATGGCGTCGTCCGGGGAATAGCTGCCTTCTGGATCCGCTTCCACGGCGTAAACGGTGTACTCGCCCGCTTCGAGGGGTGGAGTCGTGAAGATCCGCGTGAAGGGCTGCGGCGGGTCGGCAACGCAGTCGAGGGCCTCCGGCAAGTAGATGATGTCGCCGTCGACTACGGGCCCCTCGGGCCAAGCAGGACAACGAGTCAGGCCACGAATCGCCAGGCGGGCCGACTCACCCTCCAGCCGGTGTGAATCCAGGACTTCGACATCCAGACGGGGCTGACGAACCGTGACGGGATAGCTGAGGGTCGGCATCGAACCGTCGTCGGTGAACAAACGAACGGTGTAGTCACCAGCAGGTAGCCCCTCGACCTGCGCGCCGAAGGTGTAGTAGCTGGCCGGTGGCAGGATGGGAGGCACACCAGCGACGATCTTCACATCGATGTGCTCACCATCGACCCGTACCTCGGGGTCGGGGGTGGACGGGACGGTATAGAGGATCCAGACACCGGCGAAGAAGATCTCGAACGGCTGGTCCGCCAACGGCTCGGCCAAGGGTCGAACAAAGAAGCCCTGCGCGACGGCCGCCGGCTGCCAAAACAATGCGAGGAGCGTCAGGATCACCGCAGCGAAACGGAAGGAGCGACGGCTCACGGCTCGACTCCTAGGCAGGAAAAGGCTTCGACATCGGCGAACGCAGGTGAGGCGGTGCCGAGAGCGTTGTGGAAACTCCATTCACCTCCGTGCTCGGTATCGGCGATGGACACCTCATACTCCACAGTAGACGATGCGGCACCAAAAACCCAGTAGTGGCCGTTGATGTCGCAGCCATCGAGCACCTTCACCATCAGCTCCCAGTTGTCGGGGCCAAAGAACCAAAACAAAGCCGAATCGTCCGAGACCGGGTTCACGAGCCGACCGCGCCCTTCCCCGCCTTCGAAGTCTTTCCAAGCCACGTCGAGAGCGAAGCGCCCTTCCCGGACGGTCACCGGAGCGTTCAGCACCTCGAGCAGTCGGCCTCCGATCAAGCGGCGCTCGTAGTCGCGAACCTCGACCTCGTAGGTCCCTGCGCCGAGCCTTCCGAGATCCAGTGAAAGCTCGTGGATCCCCGGTGGCGACAGACAACCTCCTGGGCTCCACAATGTCTTGATCCGTCGGCCTACGATCTCATCCAGCTCGAGCGAAGGGCACGTCCCGACACCCTTCACGAAAAGATGCACCGCTTCGTCGCTCAAGGCCAGTTGCGGCGCGGTCCGTGTCTCGACATCGTCGGTCACCTCGATCGTGGTCCGCGCCAGCTCCACCATTCCCTGTCCACTCGGACTGCCCACGAACTGTAGGTCCCAACTTCCTTCGTCGAGGAAGCCCAGATCGGCCGACAGCTGGTAGGAGCTGAATGCCAGGATGCCACCCTCGGCGAATTCGAGGTGGACACGGATCGTGCGACCGATGCGCTCGATTCGCTCGAGTCCGGGCTTTCCACAGCACGCAGTGGTGCCGCGAATCACCGCCCGAACCGGTAAGTGGGGAACAGCCTGTCCAGGCTCGACCGTGACCAGGTGAAACAGGTTGTCCGGCGACAGGTCCTGGGGTGGTTCCGGGTCGGAAGGAGGTTCTACCTCGACGCAATCGAAAGCATCTACATCGGCGAAGGCCTCGGACGGCTCTCCCAGCGGGTTCGAGAACGTCCAGACCTGTGCGCCCGGACCGGTGATCCGGACGTCGTACTCCACCGTGGTCGAAGCGGCGCCCAGAACCCAGTACTTGCCATTGATCTCACAAGCGTCGAGCACTTTGACCATCAGCTCCCAGTTGTCCGGGCCGAAGAACCAGAACAGCGCCGAGTCGTCCGATGGCGGACGCACCGGCCTGCCGTCACCACTCTGGCCTTCGAAGTCCTGCCAGCCCGCTGTCACCTCGAAGAGACCACCATGGAGTCTCACCGGCTGCGGTACCACTTCGATCTCTCCCCGCGCATAGGCAATGAGAAACGGGAAGCGAGGGTCACTGACGACGATCGGATAGACCCCCTCCTCCAAGGTCAGGGGCGGGGTAACGAACTCGAAAGGCGTCGGAAAAGGAGGAGGCGTCACGACGCTGCAGTCGAGATAGAGGGGCACCACGAGGACACCGTCCTGGACATACGGCTCCTCATCCGAACAGGCTGCAGGTGCGGAGCCACGAATCGTCAGCTCGAACGGCTCTCCAGCGACGGCGAACTCCGGCTCGATCGACATCGAGACATAGGAGCCACCGATCGTCAGCGGCTGTTCGACGAGCACGAGCATCTCCCCGTCGAGCTCGGCCTCGACCCGCACCGTGTACTCACCCTCGGGCAGAGGATCTACGTCGGTGGTGAAGACGAAAGATCCCGGAGGGTCGCCGATGAAGCCCAGAAGCTGAATACGCACGACGATCTCTTGCCCGTCGACCTCGACTGTGGGCTCGAAACCTCCCTCGGGTTCGAGATACGAGCCCACGAACGACACGACCAGCCGGAAAGGCTCATCGCCGCCAACGAAGTCTGGTTCCGTCGAAAAGAACGCAGACACGGGAAAGGAAAGCCCAAACATGCCGAGGAAAACGAGGCTACAGACACGGACGAGCAGCAGGCGCGTGAAGGGTTCCATCCAGTCCTCCGGTTCTACAGAGCGATTCACTTCGCAGGTCGAGTGGAAGTTAGCATGCAATCCATGCTTTTACAACATATCTCTCACTTCGCGTACGATCGGCCGATGACGATCTCGCCAAGCCTGCCTCTGGTGGCCACCTGCGCGCTCGGCCTCGAACGTTTCGTCGCGCGAGAGTTGCGGCAGCTCGGCATCGAGAACACCGACATTCACCCGGGTGGCGTGTCGTTTCGCGGTAGCTGGCGAGATTGCTGGCGAGCCAACTGGCGCCTACGTACAGCGAATCGCATTCTGTTGGAGCTGGGTACTTGGAACGGTCATGATGGCGACGCGCTACACGCCGGCGCTCGCAATCTGATCCGTCGGCGCAGAGATCTGGGTGGACTCGAGGTGGGGCGACTCTTCTCGCCGGAACGTACGTTCTCCATCCACGCCACCTCCTCCGCGTCGAAAGTCACCGACACGCGCTGGCTGGCCATGCGGGTCAAGGACGGTCTGGTCGACGGACAGCGTGACCGGCACGGCCGCCGATCGTCCATCGATCGCGATCGACCCGACCTGCCGCTGCGAGCTCGGCTCTACAAGAATCAGGCGACGCTGTTGCTCGACACCTCGGGGGAGTCACTGGACCACCGGGGATACCGGCAGCAGACCGTGCCGGCGCCCGTCCGCGAACAACTTGCCGCGGCCTGCGTGCTGGCAGCGGACTGGCAGGGTGACGGCCCGATCTACGACCCGATGTGTGGTTCCGGCACGCTACTCGTGGAAGCTGCTTGGTGGGCATCGGGGACGCCGCCGGCTACCCTACGCAAGCGCTTCCAGTTCCAGAACCTGCCAACGTTCGACGTCGCTGCGTTTCAGGAGATCCTCGACGAACCGATCCCGGCACCCGCCGCAAACGCAGCGATCCTCGGAGGAGACGTCGACCCACGGGCTCTGCAGGCCGCCGAGGCGAACTTGACGGCAGCAGGAGTCGAAGCACGCATCGAGCTGCGGACGTTCGATTTCTTTCAGACCCGTCCACCGGCTGACTCGGGTCTTCTGCTGATCAATCCGCCCTATGGCGAACGGGTGACGGGCAAGGGCACGGGTCAGAGCGCACCCGACCCCTTTGGCATTCGACTCGGCCGGTTCCTGCGCGAGCGATATGCCGGATGGCGCGCGGTGATCCTGGCAGGACGCGACCTGCCCGAAACCCTGGACTCCGCGCTCGGGAAACGGCCCGCCCGTGACCATCGCGTCAAGAACGGTCCGCTGGACGCGAGGATCCTCGTCTTCCATCTATAGTGTCCTGCTTGCAAAGTTCGGCGACCCCTGGGCTGTTCTTCGTCGCCCTGCCGGCGTTGCTCCTCCTCAAACAAGCCGGTGGTGCTCGAGAGGCGGGACGATGAGAGAATAGCTCCGTCCCCCCATTGAATCTCTCCAGCGAACGACTCCTTCGGACCATGGGACTTCTCCGCCAACTCACCGATCGGGCACTCGACGCTTCCGTCTTCTTTTCCTTCGATCGCAGCGGCTTCGAACGCCACTCCGCTGCCTTCGATCCGTTGGACTTGGATCTGGACCTCGGCGGCCGGCGCTGCCTGGTGACCGGGGCCAACTCCGGTATCGGGCGTTCTACCGCGCTACAACTGGCCGAGCTTGGGGCCGAAGTATGGCTTCTCTGCCGCAGCCAGCTACGTGGCGAAGAGGCCTTGGACGACCTCTTGTTGGCCACGGAAAACGACATGCTCCGGCTGCATCTCGTTGACGTATCCAGCTTCGAGTCGATCCGCGAGCTGGTCGCGCGAATCGGCGACGCGCCGATCGACGTGCTCGTGCACAACGCAGGTGTCCTGTCGAACGAACGCGTGCTCACCGAGGACGGCCTCGAGCTCGCCTGGGCAACCCACGTAGCGGGCCCCTTCCTGCTTTCTTGGCTGCTGACGCCGAACCTGCGCGCGGCAGCCGAGCAGAAAGGCGAGTCGCGGTTGATCTGGGTGTCTTCGGGGGGCATGTATACGCAGCGACTCGATCTTTCGGACATCGGCTGGGAATCGAAGGACTACGATGGCGTCGAGGCCTACGCTCAGACCAAACGAGCTCAGGTGATTCTCGCCGATCGCTGGAACAGGGAGCTGGCAGGAACCGATGTCTTCGTGCGCAGCATGCACCCGGGCTGGGCCGACACGCCGGCCGTTCGCGATTCGCTTCCCCGATTCTGGAGATTCACCAAGAATCGGCTGCGCACGCCACGGCAAGGTGCCGACACCGTCGTGTGGCTGGCGGCCTCGGCGGCAGCCACACGACACGCTGAAGAGGAGTCCTTTTTCTTCGACCGCGAGCCGGCTCCTCAATACCCGCTACCGGGAACCCGCGAATCGGAGGAGGATCGGGAGGAGCTATGGCGCCTGGTCCTGGAGCAAACCGGTCTCTACGGCTCACCCTCAGACGGCGTTCTGCGTCCGCCCTCGTCCTGACGGCTCGATCCACCGTCGGAACGGAGTGGTGAGGCTCAATCCAACGGAGTGTCGCCAAAACGCGACATCGAGTATGCCGTTTTTGCATAGTCTGCCCGTTTTGGGCAGGTTTCGCAGCTCTGAAGCCGCCCTGCGGCAATACTGAACGGTCGTTCGAGAAACGAATATCTCCAAGTCTTTGAACCGGCGAGGAAGCCTGGAAAGCCCTGCGGTGCAAAGACTTTCGAGTCACGTTCTCAGCCATGGCGGATACCCACAGAAGAGAATCTGACCGTTCCGTTCACGAAACGTATGCCTGGCACCAGGATTGCATTTCCAGAATATGCAAGTGATCCAAACAGATCACCAGGTCCTTTCGGACCTGTTTCCTACCGCACTCGTGGCGTATACGACGCCCAACCTTCCTCAAGATACCCTCCAAGAATCCCACCCACACCAAGCTAGCCTAATACGGCCACCTCGGAGTCAAGAGGTGGCCCTGCCATTTATGGGGATGCTGTACTAGCAAACGATCCCCTCTGACGCATTGCGGCATCGCGTATCGCGACCCGGTCAGGACCTCCGAGCTAGCGCCTGAAAAGCTGGACGAGCTGCTTCGGGCTGTGCTGCGCAGCTGCACGCTGCATGTTCTCGATGCCCCGTGGCCGATCGGCTTGATGTCCGGCCCTCTCCTCGAAGGACTTCCGCGTCCTCTCCAGGCTACGCCGAAGGGTTTGAATACCCTTCATCATGTCCTGACGACTGATGGTCCCCAGCAAGTCACCGCCCTCGACTACCGGCAATACCGGGAAGTTGTTCTGGAGGAATCGCTCGGCGACCTGGAAGAGATCCATGTCCGGTTCGCAGGCCACGACGTCCGAGCTGAGATAGTCCGCGACGAGCCCGAGCTCCCAGCCGTGCTCATAGGTGACGGAGGCAAGGATCCGTAGGCAATCCTTCTCGGTCAGCATACCGATCAGCTTGCCTTGGTCGTCCACCACCGGCGCCGCAGTCATACCGAACTCCACCAAGCGGTCGATCGCGTCGAGCACCCGGTCCGAAGGTTTCAGAACGCACTGAGGAGACGTCATCCACTGACGCGCGGCGGGAAGAACGAGATCCTGCATGGGGTCTTCCTCAAAGTCGACTCATGCGAAGCAAAGGCTTCGTCAGCCGGCACTTCGCCACTCTGGCTTCAACCTACCCACAGCATATCGCAGGCGAGCCGCCCCGAACGAAGTGCTCGCTCGAGCCTGACGTTTCGCAGGCTAACGCAGGACAGGAAGCCCCTCACCGTCACCCGCCACAGCTCGTTCCTTCTTCTTGCGATTCGGACATGTGGCACAGGTCAGAGGCTCGCCGCTGGCATCGAGCACTTCGGGTCCTCCGCACGAGCCGCGCAGACACGGCCGCCGGAAGATGATACCGACAGCCATCGCGAGCACGACCACCAGAAAGACCGTCAGCGTCAAGAAAAGAATGGCCATGAAGTGTTCTCGGTTCGGTAACGATTACGGCGGGGGACGTCTCGACGATCGGACTCTGGACAACGTCCAGAGCCCGGACTTCATTCCGGCGCGGGCCGGGGTATCCGGTTTCCTTCCTGAGGAAACCGACGCTCGAATGCCGGTGTTGCCCGCTCGATGAATCCGTCGCCGTCGCGCACCAAGAGGAGTGCCGGAATATCGTTCTCCTTGGCCAGCTTCCACGCAGTCTCCGTACCCAGCACCATGAAGGCCGTCGCCAGCCCGTCGGCCCGGGCACAGGTCGGCTGCACCACACTGGCGGATGCCAGCCAATGACTGATGGGGCGACCGGTACGCGGATCGATGATGTGCGATACCCGCTCACCGTCGATCATGCGGAAGTTCCGATAGTCGCCCGAGGTCGCCAAGGCACCCGACTCCAGCTCGATCACCCGTTGTACTCCACCTCTCGATGCCTGCGGCCGTTCGATTCCCAAGCGCCACGGCTTTCCCAAGACGTTGCGTCCTGCAACGCGAATCTCACCTCCGACCTCCACCATCAGATCGGAGTAGCCTTCGGAAACGAGCTTCTCCGTCACCAGATCGATGGCCCGACCTTTGGCGATGGACGAAAGGTCGATCTCCACTCCACTACGGTCCTTGGCCACGGTCCGTACGCCGGCGTCGAGTCGAAGGTGATGCAGACCCACTCGTGCCCGTAGCCTGCGAAGCTCCGACTCCGCGACCTCCGGAAGTGCACCGTCCGGGCCGAAACCATAGGCATCGACCAGCGGCCCGACCGTGATGTCGAGCGCACCTTGGGTCAACTGACCGAGCTCGATCGCTTCGCCGATGACCACGAATGTCTCCTCTGAGACAGCAAAAGGTTCGGTCGATCGATGGTCGTTGAACAGACTCACCTCGCTGTCGTCGACATAGGTCGACATCAAACGGTTGACCTTGTCCAGCTCTCCCTCGATCAAGGCAGTGAGCCCCGCCCGACGATCCGGTGCCAGGTCCCCACCGGAGGGCAAGATCACCTTGACCCGATAGTAGGTGCCCATGGTGGAGCCCGTCAGCTCGACCTGGACAGGTCGATGGGCTGACGTTGCGTCATGGCATCCCCAAGACAAGAGGGATAGGCAGACGAAGACGCAGAGCAGAGCGGCGGGTGACCGCGGAAGATGCCGGGGGTGGACGCGGGGAAAGTTCAGCACGACGGGTGCATTCTTCCATCGTACGAACACCGGCACCAGTCCCGGCGGTGCCGGGTGTCCGAGTAAACAAGTCGCGGAGTCACGAACTACATCGCCTTCTCAAGGTGAACCTCTGAACGAAGCTCCACGCGGTACGATGGCCTGTCATGCCACACCTGACACCGGAGCAGCTCGAAGGGTTTCGCCAACTCCTCCTCACCGCCAGATCGTCCGCTCAGGCTCTTCTCGCCCAGGGAGCTGCAGACCAGAAACCCATCGAAGGCGTGGGCCAAACCATCGGCCGGCTCACCCGCATGGACGCCATCCAGGTAAATCGAACCCATCGAAGGGTAGATCTACGAAACCCCACTGTTTCCAATAGGTTTCCGGCATAACCGAGGGTTATTGAAGTAATCTAGGGCCTACAGTACGAGATCCGGTGCACCATTCCTGCACCAAACTGAACCAACGGCAGAGGGTGTGGCCATGCCGATTCAGAGAAGAGACTCGAAGACGAAGGGGATCCGATGGAAAGCGACGACGCGACTGACGACGCCGGCCAGGTCCCGGACCTTCGCAACCGAAACCGCCGCTAAGTCGTGGCTTGCAAGAGTTGAGCGCCAGGTCCGCGCGGGCGCCGATGCGTTCGCCGGCGGAACCGCGATCTCGTTTGCGGAACTGGCTCGGTTCGTTCTCGGTTGGCCAGATTGTGATGGCGAGATGGCCAACCCATCGACGCAAGCGGTAGACAAGGCGGCTCGAGCTCTTCGTGAGGTTCTCGACCGCCGCACGCTCGCCGCCGGGTCCGGCCAGCTGGTGACGGTGAGCCGCGCGATCGACGAGACAATCGCCGAGATCCGAGCCACGTACGACCGAGCCTCGACAGTGCAGCACTACGTGACCCACCTCGAGGCCTGGCGATCTGCACTTGGGAGCGATCGCCCATTGGTCGACGTCGACGAGGACGACGTGGCTACCGCCCGCAACGAAATTCGGAAGGAGCGCGGCCTGTCGCCGCGTACCGTCAACTTCTACGTCGGGACACTGGGTCTGGTGTTCAGCCTTGCCAATCGCCGCAAGTGGGCCGACTCATCACCCGTGAGGGGCGCCCGCCTGCCCGAGCGCGCGGATTCCCCGGTGGAGTTCTTTTCCGCGAAGGAGGCAGAAGCCCTGGTAACAGCCGCCGAAGAAGAGTCGAGCCCCTTTCTTCGCGATCTGTGCTTCCTGGCCTGGTCGAGCGGAGGCAGACGAGAGGAGCTGCTTTCCCTTGCATGGTCGCGGCCTGCTTCGGCGCCGTCGAGCCTAAGAACGGCCGGCAGGCCATCGGAAGCAAGACCAGTAGTGCCGATCGAGATGCATTCGAGCTTCGCCGTCGGCGTCGTCCCGGCCCAGCTTGCCAAGGGCCGCAGACCTCGCTTGCTCTACTTCTACGGCCGAGCGTTTGACGCGCTGAGAGAGCGCCAGGCGGTCACTCGCTGGTCGAAAGGCTTCGTGTTCCCAAGTGATGCATCAGCCTCCGGACACCGTTCGTTTCCTCGGCATGCCTGGAACCGCGCCAGGTCCGCCGCAGGGGTCTCACTCCCCTTTCACGCTTGGAGGCACACCACGGCGACGAGTTTGCTTGAGAGCGGTGCGAGCGTGCGGCACGTTCAAGAGATCCTCGGACACGCCGACATCCGGACGACGCAGGGCTACACCCATCTGGTGCCTAGCCAGCTCGGGGAGGCGGTGGCCAAGATGGTCCAAGCGAACCCGAATCTTCGTGGCGCCGTCCTCGAGGGTGGCGAAGACGCGGTGGTCAACGACCTTGTGGGATCGGTCGCTGACCGACCCGCGCTCGCACGGGCGATCGCTGTCGCGCTCGGGCTGGCTGGATAGAGGACTCTATAGAGCCGATACTGTAGTCCACAAAATCTGTCGGACCGGACAGCGCGCCGTCGGCGTCGTCCCGGCCGTGGTCTCAGGGGAGGGACTGGCGATGGCGAATCAGGAGCACGTACACCGTCTGTTGCAGGGAGTCTGGCACTGGAACGACTGGCGATCGTCGCAGGACGAAGACTTTCAGCCTGATCTCTCCGGGCATCACTTTGACAGAGGAACGAACTTCGCGTGGCGGGGACGCGGAGGGGCGGAATTCCAACGATTGAATCTCCAAGGGGCGAACTTCCTCGGCGCGAAGCTCCAAGAGGCGGACTTCTTCGGCGCGAAGCTCCAAGGAGCGATCTTCATCGACGCGGAACTCGAATGGGCGAACTTCGCCAACGCAAGACTCGGCGGGGCGATGTTCGAGGAGGCGAACCTCGAAGGGGCGAGATTCTACTTCGCAAGACTCGAAGGGGCGAGATTCAACGCAGGGAGACTCGAAGGAGCGTACTTCCAACGAGCGAAACTCGAAGGGGCGTACTTCCTCGACGCGAAGCTCCAAGAGGCGGACTTCATCGGCGCGGAACTCGAAGGGGCGAACTTCGTCTCGGCGAACCTTCAAGGGGCGAACTTCCTCGGCGCGAAGCTCCAAGGTGCGAACTTCAGCTCGTCACGAGGTCTCTTGTTGGACCAGTCCTTTGCGGTGCCGATTGCGCTCGACCGCCCGTCTCTACTGAGGGAGCCGCTTGCTCGGCTTCGAGCACCGCTTCGGGAAAGACGGTGGCCAAGGTGGCTCCCCGGTGCGGAACTCCGGCGAGAAACCTCGGATCCCTGGAGTGCGCTTCGGCTTACCTACTCGGGTTCGCGCCTGCTGTTCCAGCTGCTTCTGCTGCTGGCCTTCTTCTTCCCGCTGATCGCACGAGTGACGTTCTGGTCCGGAGTCAACCAAGCGCAGGCTGCTCTTGTTCCGCTGAACCAGGAACTCAAAGCAGCTGTAGAAAAGGTCGAGAACGAGAACTCTCAGAGCCTCGAGGGGCTGAAGGCGGAGATCGAGTCTGTCCGACGCCGGCACGGTTTGGCGCCCGCCGCCGAAGGCGAGATTCGCCGACTGCTCGAGAGATCCAACCGCAAGCCCAAAGTCGAACTGCTGCTTATGAAGGAGCTCGGCGAGAGGATCGCCCGCACCTCTCCGTGCCTTCGTCCAGACTGCGACTCCGCGCCGGTCATCGGCGTTCTGCTTGGCTCAGAGGATGGATGGCGCTCGACGACAGTCTGGCTCGGGCTGATCCTGCTCACCTACCAATCGATCCGCATCTACCTCACCTACAGCGTGGTGTGTCTCCGAGACGCGGAGATCATCACCCAGCGCTCGCCGGCCCTCGACGAGTACCGGGTTCTCTACACGTTGCACAAGGTGGCGTCTGGTCTGTTCTATGTGGCGATCGCCGCGTTCTTGCTCTAGATGTACCGAACGCTCGTGCTCGATGTCGTGTACCTGCCGTAGGGTCTATCCACCAGAGCCGGCCGACAGACTCCAGCTGAGGAGAACCCCTCACTAGGCGTAACCGGGGCGGTGAAACCAGCAGAAACACTCAACCATAGACATGTTTCAAGCCCATAATCCGAGAGAAATCCTTTGCAGTGCAATGACTTTTCATCTCGAAAACCACTCAGGTTTACATAAACATTCTTATCGGACCCTGACAATCGAATGCGGATGTAGCATGGCAATTTTCACCTGGAAATAGATGCGATTTCCGGGACACCTCATAGAGGTTGACACTACACAAAGAGGCCCGCTAACGTCAAGCAGTGCGAGCCACACCATTGCCCTGTGGCATGAGAGAGGGTCAGGAGCACTCGATGGGAAATGATGCAAGGGACCGCAAGGTGTTGGCCGCGTACCGTGCCGGCGGCAGTCTTCGAAGCGTCGGCGAGGCCTTCGGCATCAGCCACGCGGCGATCGCGAAGATACTCGATGCCCACCAGGAGCCGCGCCGACGCCGCGGCCGGCCCGGCGCCCCGGGGCCTCTACGCGTCAAGTTCGACCCCGTGGCCCACGCATGGCTTCTCCTTCGCAAGGCGCGCGGCGAGCTCCCCCGGCTGTCGTCTGCTATCGATCAAATTATCGATGAGCTTCCCGACGAGCGAGCGCGCAGCGCTCCGTCCCCGGACCGGGGCGTCGAAACGAACGTAGACCTCTCGCCAGCGAGCAGAGCCAAGGTCGAACGCCTCGGCAAGGCCCACGGCGCGACCCTCGCATCAGTGGTTCGGGCTGCGGTAGCCGATGACATACCGCCATTCGGCGAGCTCGAGCGGGAGCGAACCGAGCCGAAGGGCCACGGGCCAGCTACCTGAGAGCCATACTTCCATTCGGAAGTATGAGATACCGGCGGAGCTTTGGAAGTAAGCGAATAAGCAGCGTTCCCAATGTCTACCTTCCTTCCCCTCTCCATACTTCCAACGTCCGGTGGCCTCTTCCCGCGCGCGCGTGATCGGCGTTTTTTATAGGGCGCGATCACGCGCTGACCCCAACCCCAACCCGGGAGATAGAGGCCGGGAAATCTTGAGCTTCACTTCAGTTTGAGCCCGACGTGGTAGGAATCTCCTATGCCGAAACTCTCGAAGACAGAGCGAGCCACTGCTTTCCTCCGGAGGTTCATCGCCGAGACCAAAGCCGTCGAGGTGAGCCAGGGGGCTGCGATCCCCGGCCCTCAGCTGACCGCCGCGCTGATCGCGTGGGCCAGCGCCGAGGGAGAAGAGATGCCGACCCCTCACGCCTTCGGCCGAGCACTGACCGCGATGGGATTCCCTCGCGAAGTGGTCGGCTCGGAATTCTGCCGTGTTGGTCTGCGCGCCGCCCGTAGTCGACCAAGCCAACCACTGCCCCCGGACTTCCAGATCGATCCAGATCGCTCTCGAGGCCGCCGGGTAGGGGCGGGTCAGATTTCCCAGGCGCCCGGCGGCGGAAACCCCCGGGTGGCTGGATTTGTGCGTGCGAGATCTCTGGAGATTTTTTTCGACCGGCCGGTAGAAAAGCCTGCCGACACTCGAAACAGGGTTGAAAGAAGGTCCGATAAAATATGTTCTCGGACATTTATTGACAGACGGAAAGTGAGTTATCACTATGGCTGAACCGGTGAGCAACTATGCCATCTCACCTTGGAAGTCTCGACTGGACTATCCAAAGGTGTTGGCCTATGAGGACTTGGTGGAGATCTTCTACGACCAGACGCTCGGTTGGCAGCTCGGTATCGCTGATCTGATGATGACTGGCGGTGCGTTCAGCGATGGCAGAAGAGCCGGGCCCCGATGGGAGCATGCTGGATTCGCGGCAACGACAGTTTGCCTTAGCTACTTCGAGCTAGTCGGGATGATCTTGGCAAACAAGACGGAAGGTGATGCCTTCCGCTGGGGAGTCCGGGAAGTCTCCAACAAGCACCTAAGCGAGCCTGCCGCCGATCGTCTCTTCACCTCGGGCCGTTGCGGCTTCTACCATGCTGGTCGAGCCAGAAGGGCTGTTCGAGTACGTGAGTTGGAAGACGGCGGGTTTCCGATTCAGTACGATCCGTCGGCTGAGATCATTACCGTCGACGCCTTCAGGCTACCGAGGGCCTTGATCCAACACCTGGACGGCCTCCGAGTGAGGCTCCTGGAGGTAGGCCCCGGCAAAGCTCCAGGAGAGTGGTTCAAAGACTGGATGTCCCGTGAGTTCGATGTTAAGCAAAAGGCGTCGACGACGCTCGAGCTGACAGGGCCAGAAGTGATCGGCAGTGGCCAGTCCGTCACTAGCGCCAAGGTGGTGCGACGTTCCGGCGAATCCTAACCACCCCCACCCCGATTCACCGCCCTAGCCCTGCCGCCCGCCCGAGATGTCATCGCCAATCCCAAAGAACGAGAACTTTCCGGTTTGGTACAGCCCGGGAGCGACTATGGTCGACAATCCACAGCCATGCGATCAGTTCCAAATCGCGCAGCGACGTCACAGTCGAGAGCTTCTTGAGGCAGTAGAGAGAAAGGGGCACTACTCACTCGATGAGGACCTCGCTTTGGCCGAGGCCGTCCGCGCTGGCGAACCCGATTCCACGATCGCGCGGCGTCTCGGCCGCAGCCGTGTTTCGATCGCCCGTCGACGAAGAAGGATTGGGCTGCCCGGCAACTCGGAACCAACTCCAGTATGGACGCTGGCGCGTACGCAGGAGCTGTGCTCGCGCATCCTCTCCGCCGTCCGCGGATACTAGGGTTCGCCAGCGAAACTGCCGGCCCGGGCTGGCGTTTTCGGCCTTCCCGGAGGAATCGATTAGCCTGCCGCCTGACCTTTCAGGCAACTGCGCCGATAGTCTCAGCTCTAGCGGCTCGGGCGCCGCGATGAACGCGTGCGTGTTGACGGCCGCAGTTACGGGGGATCTGTATGCGTATTCGCATCCTGCTAGCCGTTGTCTGCCTGGTTGTTTCCTTCGCCGCTCCGGCGTGGGCCGACGACGGCCCCGCCCGGGCGTTCTCGTTCCGCGATCTCGTCGAACGGGTGATCACGATTGTCGACACCCTGTTGCCGGAAGTCTCTGTATCCGCAAGCGAGGGAGGAGAAACCGAAGGGTACCCCTTCGTGGATCCGATCGGCTCGACTTCTCCCGGCGACGATCCAGCCGACGAAGGGTATCCGTTCGTGGATCCGATCGGCTCGCCTACGGCGCCGAGTGGCGACGGCGAAACGGAAGGGTACCCCTTCGTGGATCCGATCGGGTGAGCCTCACCCAAAGCGCTTGACTCGATCGTCCAAGTACTCGAGCACGGCGCGGAGCGCCTCGACGCCTTCTATTGCACGCTGGACCGCCGCGAGGTCCCTGCGCAGTTCAACGTGCTGTGACATCGGACGCCAGAGGCGCCCCGCGATCCCCCGCGCACGACTTGGTTCGCCGCTGGCAACCCAAGCTCTGGCGGCGTATACGAGGTATCCGCACGCGGACACTGGTGTCGGACACACCGCCGCGGCGGCCTCGAAAGACTGAGCGGCCCCCCTGTTGTTGTCGTCCATCAGGTGCAGAGCTGCTCGGGCCCCGTGCCTGACCATAGGGGAAGTGCTGGAAACTGCGATTCGGGCGCATTCGCTCAGCTCACCGGCCGGCAGATCTACCCCAAGAGCCCCCATACCGAGGATGTTCACCGCTGCCGCGTCTAGCAAGTCCTGGCGCCCATCCGGTGCGCCGCGGAACGCCTGGCGAAAAGATCGGATCGCAGCGGTATTGCAATCCGCCATCCAGGTCCAGGCCATGGCGCAGATGAGTCGACAACAACTCGAGATCCGCCTAAAACAGATCGACGCCTCGTTGGCGCAATGGGACGCGGGTAACTACGGCATCTGTCGCCACTGCAAAGGACCCATCCGAGTCGAGCGGCTAGAGATCCTGCCCGAAGCGCCGTTCTGCATGGCGTGCCAAGAAGGGTTCGAGAGCTGATTCAGCAGATCTCGACCACCTGTCCCGAAGTAATTCGCAGGAGATCCGTCGGCGTCAGCTGGAATACGGCGTGGGGCGTACCGGCGGCGGCCCAGATCGAATCGAGGGTCATCAGGTGCGGGTCCACGATTGTCGTGAGGGCCGTTTCGTGGCCGAGAGGTGGTACGCCACCGATGGCGTAGCCCGTCGTTTTCTTTACGAAGCTCGCCTTCGCCAGCTCGAGCTGCCAGCCCAACGCGGTGCCGAGCTTGTTCTCATCGACACGGTTGGGCCCGCTGGCGACGACCAACACGGCGTCGCCGGTGTCTCCGCGGCGAAAGACGAGGGACTTGGCGATCTGCTCCAAACGGCAGCCGATGGCCTGGGCGGCTTCTGAAGCGCTGCGGGTCGACGTCGGGAGCTGGACCACGCGGAGATCTACACCGGCGTCGTGCAGAGCTGCCTGGACACGCTGTGCGGAAGACTTCAGCTCGGAATCCATCGACCGACCTTATCGTCGAATACGAGGCAGGCAGACCGACGAGGGAGAATCTGTTCTAGAACGAAACGTTCAGCACCCCTGCCAAACGGCGCCGCAGGCTCGCAGCACGGCCGAAGGTCACCGGGCTGTACCGGCCCAGTCGGCGTCGCAACGACCGCGGGAAGCAACGCTGGGCGCCGACGGCCTGGACCATCAAATGAACCAGGCTGGCCCGCGCCATGGCGGGCAGATCTGCGGCGGACGCTTCGGCATCATCGGCGAGCCGCGCAGGCGGACAGAGCTCCAGCGCGGCGTCGAGGAAGTGGACCAGGCGCCAGAACTCTCTCTCGAGGGTGCCGCGGCGGGCCGCGCGCGTGAACAATGTCTGATGGCCGGCATCGAGATCGGCCTCGATATCCTGGAGATCGTCGGCCAGTTGCAGCGCAACGCCGTAGACGTGAGAGAAACGAGCCATCTCCGGCGTCGGCCGGCCGTCTACCAGATATGCGTCCACCAGGACCGAGGCCCCGCCCTTGGCGATGGAGAGTTGTAGCAGCTCGTCCTCGCTGAGGGCCACGCGCTGCTGCTGCTGCAGACTGGCGACCTGGCTGCGATGGATCGCTTGCAACGCCAAATGCAGCTCAGGCACCTCCTCACGGGGAAACTCGGCGTCGATCCGATCGAGCTGCAGGAACACGCGGGCTTCCGACTCGTCTCGAGGAGGTAGCGCGACTCCCGAAAGGCGAAGACCGAGCCGTTGCGACCAGGCACGCTTTTGGTGAGGCGATCTGGCCGGATCGTCGAGCACGTTGTCGGTGTACGGATACAGAAGGCTATAGCCCAGACCCGCCGGGGTGTGACGCGCGGTGCCCAACCGCAGAAGCTGGAAAAAGTGGATCACCCAGACATTGCGCAGGGCTTGTCCAAGGTCCTCGGCGGCGAGGCCTGGATCGTCGGTTTTGGCCTGCCGTACGAAGTCCTCGGTAGCAGCCGTCATGTCGGCCCGCGTCAGCAGCCGCTCTTCCGCGGGACCCAGATCCAGGAGGCGCACCAGTTGCCCACCCAATTCCGGCAACCGGCTCCGCAATTCCTCGTGTAACGACGCTCCCGCGCGAGATGCGGAGTGCGACTTGAGCTCCTCGACCCGGCGCGCGAGGCGTCGTCCGCGACGCCAGCGATCCAGAACCGATCGCCTACGTCCTAGAAACGCAGGGACCGTGGGTGCGGAATCCCAGAGATTCCTGGCAAGGACCTCGTACCCCGCGAGATCGCGTTGGAATCGCGACTCGACGACGCGATCCATCCGAATCGAGGGCTGGGCCCGTTTTCCTCCCTCGGTCTCGAGGTAGCCGACGTGTCCGAGTCCGTGCTCCGTATGCAACGACATCTCCTCCATCATGCCGAATCCTACGGATGACTCCAGACGCCAGTTACAAGGCGAACGATCGCAGGGATTCGGAAGAGCAGGCCACGGGGTGCAGTAGTCTCGGGATCACCATGCATCGAATCCCCCATCGCACGGTTCTCACAGTCACCTTACTGACGCTCCTCTCCGCGGGTTCACATGCTACCGGGCCGGAGCCTATGAAGAACCTCCTGGCGTCGGAGCCACCCGCCCACCGCACGATGAGTTCGGAGCTAGGCTCTGGAGGAGCGGGACCGCTCGTCGTCCCCGTCGTTCCGCCTGGCTGCGCCGAGGCCATCGTCGACGATGATGGCAGCGTGGAGTCCGGTTACGGGTGGGTGCCTTCCTCGACCGAAGGAATCTTCCTGCAGGAATACCAAGGGGAAGAGGTACCGTCAGGATTCTTGGAATCGGTCTGTGTCTGCTGGCTGCGCACCAGGATGGACGACACCATCGACTTCGAGATCGTCCTCTACGAACACAACGGCTCTCACGAGAGCCCACCGAAAGAACCGTTCGCGGCAGTTCCGGCCCAGCTCGCTGGCGTTCCCCTCGGCGTCCCCGGGGCGACCTTTGCCGAAGTGCCGCTCGGCGGGGTTCCGGTCCCGGACGGGCCGTTCTATCTTGGCGTTCGATGGGATCCCAGCGTCGATGATTTCTTCTTCATCTGCGTGGACAAGACGTCGGCCCCCGAGCCGCCGACTCGAGTCTTCTTTCGGGACAACACGTTTCCAGCCGGATGGGCAGTATCCGACCAAACGAGCGATCCCACGTTCGACGATCACCAGGCCCTCCTGGTACGTCCGGTTCCGGCACCTGCCCCCGAGATCCAACCCATCGCCGACGTACCGCTCGGTGACGCTGCGCGTTTCGCCCTCGTGATCGCTCTGCTCGCGACCGGCGCCCTGATGGTCCGACGGCTCTGATTCGGTCGCGTCAGACGGCGGACCGTGGTGCGTCGCACTCCCCGTCCAGCTCGACGTCAAGAGCGGGCTTCGACGGCTTGGTCCAGACGTAGATCTGACCCCAGAGGATCAAACCGACCGCCAGCGCCTTGGCCCACATCGGCGCAGCCGAGAACAGCAGCATGTAGATCGTCAACGGCACGATGATCGACGTCGCCATGATCTTTGCGCGCAAGGGGATCACCCGATGGCGCTCCCAGGCGACGATGTAGGGCCCGAACGTCCTGTGGCCCACCAGCCAAGAATGGAGCCGCTCCGAGCTCTTCGAGAAGCACCAAGCCGCTAGAAGCACGAACGGTGTCGTGGGGAGGACGGGCAACACCACGCCGACGGCCCCCAGCACCAGGCACGTCCAGCCGGCAGCGAAGTAGATGAGGCGAGTGGTGCGATCGAGCAAGGGAGATTCCTCGGACATCCGACACGTCGATGCTACCTGGATGTCGGGAAACCTGCCGAGGTCTCCACCGCCACCGGGTCGTGGGCTCGTGTCATCGGCCGACTGGATCGGTCGGAACTCGAGTTCAGACTCAAGTCAGCAGATCGCCAACGAATTCCGCGAATCGGTCCTCCGCGATCAAACTCCCTATGGCCTCGATGTCGGATTGGAACACCCGGTCCTCGTGGCGAACGGGAACCAGTTCGCGGACTAGCGCATGGGCCGCCTCCAGCGGCTTGGACGATGTCAGTGGACGGTGGAAATCGAAACCCTCTGCTGCCGCCAGAAGCTCGATCGCCACGATGCCACGAATATTGGCGTTCATTCTTGCGAGGCGGACGCCGGCATGGGTCGCCATGCTGACGTGATCCTCTTGATTGGCCGAGGTTGGCAAGCTGTCGACACTGGCCGGATGGGCGAGTTGCTTGGTCTCGCTGGCCAGGGCAGCCGCCGTCACCTGGGCCATCATGTAGCCCGACATCACACCCGGACGTGGGGTCAGAAACGGTGGCAGTCCGCTGATCGCGGGATCGATCAACGCAGCCAAACGCCGTTCCGACAGGGCGCCGATCTCGGCGATGGCCAGAGCCAGGACATCGGCCGCGAACGCCACCGGCTCGGCGTGGAAGTTGCCACCGGAGAGCACCTCGACCTCGTGCGGGAAGACGAGGGGATTGTCGGTCACCGAATTGGCTTCCACTTGCAGCGGCTCACTGACTTGTCGCAACAGGTCGAGGCATGCGCCCATCACCTGCGGTTGGCAGCGAAACGAATAAGGATCCTGTACTCGCTCACAAGCTCGATGGGAATCGCGGATCGCACTGCCGGCGAGCAGGGTCCGGTAGAGAGCAGCGGTCGTCTGTTGTCCGGGATGGGGTCGCAATCGATGGATCCGCTCGTCGAATGGAGTGTCCGAACCGCGCACCGCGTCGACCGACATGGCTCCCGCGACGATCGCAGCCTGGAATGTGCGATGGGCCTCGAGCAAGCCGACCAGGGCCAGCGCCGTCGAGACCTGCGTACCGTTGAGCAAAGCCAGGCCTTCTTTGGGGCCGAGCACGACGGGTTCTAGGCCGGAAGTCGCCAGGGCCTCGGCACCCGGCATGGATCGGCCGTCGACTCTGGCTTCCCCTTCGCCGATCAGGACCAGCGAGAGGTGAGCTAGGGGCGCGAGGTCGCCGCTGGCGCCAACGGAGCCTTGACTCGGCACGACTGGCAGCACATCGCGATTGACCATCGCGATCAGGGCATCCAGGACCTGGGGACGAACTCCCGAATGGCCACGCGCCAGACTGGCGATCTTGAGCAACAGGATCAGACGCACCACCGCGTCGTCGAGGGGCGCACCGACACCTGCCGCGTGGGAGCGGACGATGTTGCGCTGTAGATCCCTCAAATCGGCATCTTCGATCCGAGTGGTTGCCAGCCTGCCGAAGCCCGTATTGACTCCGTAGATCGGATCATCGTGCTCGAGGCACCGCACTACCGTCTCGTGTCCGCGCCGCACCGCTTCTACGGTCGGCTCGGAGAACTCGATACGGATGGGGCCGGCCAGAGCGTGGCGTATCGGCCCGAGCCCGAGTGGGCTTTCGTCCAGATGGAGAGTGGTCATGTGTTCACCAAAGAAAGCTGGAGTCTGTCGAGGGTAGCTCGGAAGCTTCGGAGCACTTGATCTTCCTGGACATGACGGCGATCGGCAACGACGAGCCGCCCACCGATGATGACGTCGCGTATGCACATTCGGCCAGCGGAGAAGATCCAGCTGTCGAGCAGATCATCGCCGCCGCGGCCGACAAGAGAGGGATGTTCGGTGTCGAGGACGACCAGGTCGGCTCGGTACTTTGGAGCGATAGCACCCAACGGTCTGCCGAGAGCCCGAGCACCGCCAGCGAGAGCCTGGTCCAGTAGGTTCCGTCCAGTGGATCGGCCTGGACCGCCTGCAAGGACGTTGCGCGCTCTGTCGCGCAGCCGCTGGCCGTATTCGAGAGTCCGGAGATCTTCCGCAGGATCGACGGTGATGTGGCTGTCGGAACCGATGGCGATCGTGCCGCCAATGCCGAGGAAGTCAGGGGCCGGAAAGATGCCGTCACCGAGGTTGGCCTCAGTGGTCGGGCACAGGCCGGCGACCGCGCCTGTCTGTGCCAGTGCTGCCGTTTCCTGTGGCGTCATGTGAGTCGCATGGATCAGACACCATCGAGACGAGAGATCCATGTGGTCGAGCAACCACTCCACCGGCCGCTGCCCACTCCACGAGAGACAGTCTTCGACTTCTTTCAGCTGCTCGGCGACGTGTAGATGCACCAACGTGTCCGGCGGCAGTGCGTCGAGTACCTCGCGTAACATCTCGGCACTCACGGCGCGCAGCGAATGGGGCGCGATGCCGATCGAAGCGTTTCGATCGTCCGCAACTGTGGATGCCACCTGGTGGAACAAGTGCAGGAATCGCTCGGCATCGTTCAGAAAACGACGCTGGCCCCCGGTCGGTGGTAGTGCTCCGAAGTCGCCGTAGCTGTAGAGCACAGGGAGTGCCGTGAAGCCGAGTCCCACCGCAGTAGCCGCCTGATGGCATCGTAGGGTCATCTCGGCAACACGATCGTAGGGTCTGCCGTCGGGAGCGTGGTGGAGATACTGGAACTCGCCTACCGCCGTGAATCCCGCCTTGGCCATCTCCAGGTAGAGCTGTGCCGCGATCGCCTCCAGGTCGTCGGGGCTCATCCGATCGAGGAATCCGTACATCACTTCACGCCAGGTCCAGAAGCTATCCGCACCGTCACCCGCGCGTTCAGCGAGGCCCGCCATCGCCCGCTGATGGGCATGGGAGTGGACGTTGGGCAGGCCCGGGACCACGGCGCCTCGGAGATGTCGCGCTTCGGGCGCGGGCGACACCCCGACCTCGACCGACTCGATGTCGCCTACCGCGTCTACTTCGATCGCGACGTCGCTCGCCCAACCGCTCGATAGCAACGCCGAAGCGCAGTGGAATACGGCGGGCTGCTTGCTCGATCCCATGGCCGAAGATTAGTATAGACAACCATGGACAAGCAAGCGCCTCGCCGGCTCTTCACCGGTGGCCCGATCGCGACACTCGACGCGTCGTCGTCGCCCGAGCCCTACGGTCTGCTCTCCCGCGGCGCGGTGCTGGTGGAAGCCGAGCGCATCGCCTGGGTCGGACCGGTGGAAGAGGCACCCGCGACCACGGATGTCGAGCACATCGATCTGGCGGGACGCCTGATGACTCCCGGACTGATCGACTGCCACACACACATGGTCTTCGGCGGCGATCGCGCTCGTGAGTTCGAGATGCGGCTCGAGGGTGCCTCCTACGAAGCCATCGCACAGTCCGGCGGGGGTATCGTCTCGACCGTCCACGCCACCCGCGTGGCGGACGAGGAGGAGCTCTTCGAGGCCTCCGCCCAGCGGCTCGACCGTCTACTAGAGGAGGGCGTGACCACGGTCGAGATCAAGTCGGGCTACGGCCTCGATACCGCCACCGAGACCAAGATGCTGCGTGTCGCAAGACGGCTCGGAGCACAGCGAGAGGTCGATGTAGTCACCTCGTTTCTCGGTGCACACGCTCTGCCACCGGAGTATCGCGGCGACCGGGAGGCGTACCTTCGGCTTCTCGTAGACGAGATGATGCCTGCTGTGGCCGAGGCCGATCTGGCCGACGCGGTCGACGGCTTCTGTGAGGGCATCGCGTTCTCGGTCCCCGAGATGGAGCGGGTGTTCGACGCGGCTGCAGACCATGGCCTGCCGATCAAGCTCCACGCCGAGCAACTCTCGGATCTCGGCGGCGCTGCGATGGCGGCACGGCGTGGAGCGCTGTCTTGCGACCACCTCGAATATCTGAGCAGCGACGGCGTCTCGGCGATGGCCTCTGCAGGCACGGTGGCCGTGCTCTTGCCGGGGGCCTTCTACTACCTGCGCGAACGCCACAAACCGCCGGTCGCGGACCTTCAGGCTGCCGGCGTGCCGATCGCCGTCGCCACCGATCTCAATCCCGGCTCGTCGCCGGTCGGCTCACTTCTGGTAGCGATGAACATGGCCTGTGTACTGTTTGGCCTGACGCCAGAGCAGGCCCTCCGCGGCGTCACCGAGCACGCCGCACGCGCCCTCGGCTTCACCGATCGCGGGCGCATCGCAGCCGGTTTGCGTGCCGACCTCGCAATATGGAACGTCAGCCGGCCCGGAGAGCTCGTCTACCCGCTGGGTGTGAACCCGTGCGTCGCCGCTTATCTGGGTGGTTCGTTGCGGCGGGTATCCGCATGAACAGCGCTCCACAACCGCTCTACCGTCAGGTCAAAGAGCATGTGCTACGCCAGATTCGTAGCGGCGATTGGCCCACGGGCCATCGCGTACCGTCGGAAAACCGGCTGGTCGAAGAATTCGGTGTCAGCCGGATGACGGTCAACCGAGCGTTACGGGAGCTGGCGGACGAAGGGGTGCTCCGGCGGTTGCAAGGAGTCGGTACGTTCGTCGCCCGGCCCAGTCGTCAGACCAGCCTCGTGGAGCTTCGCGACATCGCGGATGAGATCCGGAGCCGTGGCCGGGTCCATCGCGCGCGGATGACGGCCCGCGGTCGGGTACCGACGACGGCGGTTCTGCACCAGCGCTTCGAAGACGCCAGCCTCGGCCACCTCTTCCATCTCGTGCTCGTACATCTCGAGAACGAGGTGCCGGTGCAGATCGAAGACCGCTACGTCCATCCGCAAGTCGCACCGCAGTTCTTCGACCAGGACTTCGAACACGTCACCCCCACCGAGTATCTACTCTCGATCACGCCGGTGTCGGAGCTCGAGCACGTCGTGCGGGCCACCGTGCCCAACGCCACCGAGCGGGCATTGCTCGAGCTCGGAATTCACGAGCCATGTCTCGTGGTCCACCGCCGCTCCTGGTCGTGGGGCCGGGTCGCCACCGACGTCACCTTGACCTACCCCGCCAGCCGCTACGAGCTCCGCGGCCGTCACCGTACCTCGCCAACCGGCACGCTGGACGGAGTCCAACACGCCGCTTCCTGAATTCCCGATCTACGAGAGACGCAGCACATGACCGACCGACCCTCCCGCCTCGATCCGTCACGCCACATCCAGGCGCCCACCGGACCGGTGCTCCACGCCAAGAGCTGGCTCACGGAGGCGCCTCTACGCATGCTGATGAACAATCTCGACCCCGCTGTCGCGGAGCGCCCGGAGGAGCTGGTCGTCTACGGTGGTATCGGCCGAGCCGCACGCGACTGGCGAGCATTCGACGCCCTGTGCGACGCGTTGAAGCGGCTTGAGGAGGACGAGACCCTGCTCGTCCAGTCGGGCAAGCCGGTAGGGATCTTTCGCACCCACCCGGACGCGCCTCGTGTCCTCATCGCGAACTCTAATCTGGTGCCTGCCTGTTCGAGCTGGGATCACTTCCACGACCTCGACGCCAAGGGTCTGATGATGTACGGCCAGATGACCGCGGGCTCGTGGATCTACATCGGCAGCCAGGGCATCGTCCAAGGCACCTACGAGACCTTCGTCGAGATGGGTCGCCAACACTATGGCGGCGATCTCACGGGCAAGTGGATCCTGACCGCCGGACTTGGTGGCATGGGAGGCGCACAGCCCCTCGCTGCGACCATGGCGGGCGCCTCCATGCTGGCTATCGAGTGTCAGCCGAGCCGTATTCAGATGCGACTCGATACCCGCTATCTCGATACCTCGGCCGACAGTCTCGACGAAGCGATGACGATCCTCGAGCGCGCGCGCCAGGAGGGCCGGGCGATCTCGGTCGGACTACTGGGCAACGCAGCGGAGGTTCTCCCCGAAATGCTCGCCAGAGGTATCCGGCCCGACGCGGTCACGGATCAGACCTCCGCCCACGATCCCATCAACGGCTACCTGCCCGCCGGCTGGACTCTGGAGCAGTGGCTCGAGATGCGTGAGAGCGACCCGAAGTCGGTCGAGGCGGCTGCCCGCGAATCGATGGCCACACACGTACGCGCGATGCTGGGCTTTGCCGAGCAGGGAGTTCCTACCTTCGACTACGGCAACAACATCCGCCAGGTAGCGAAGGATGCAGGAGTCGATGACGCCTTCGCTTTCCCAGGTTTTGTGCCGGCGTACATCCGCCCACTGTTCTGTCGCGGGATCGGTCCGTTCCGCTGGGCGGCTCTGTCCGGCGATCCCGAAGACATCTACCGCACCGATGCCAAGGTGAAGGAGCTGATCCCCGACGATCCCCACCTGCACAACTGGCTGGACATGGCGCGTGAGCGCATCGCGTTCCAGGGTCTTCCGTCGCGTATCTGCTGGGTCGGCCTGGGCCAGCGCCACCGCCTAGGGCTGGCGTTCAACGAGATGGTCCGCCGCGGTGAGTTGCAAGCACCGGTCGTCATCGGTCGTGACCACCTCGATTCCGGATCCGTGGCCAGTCCGAACCGCGAGACGGAAGGCATGCTCGATGGCTCCGACGCGGTCTCCGACTGGCCGCTGTTGAACGCCCTGCTCAGTACGGCTAGCGGTGCGACGTGGGTGAGCCTGCATCACGGTGGTGGCGTCGGCATGGGCTATTCGCAGCACGCTGGGCTGGTGATCTGCTGCGATGGCAGCGATGCCGCAGACCGCAGGATCGAGCGGGTCCTGTGGAATGACCCCGCGTCAGGCGTCATGCGCCACGCGGACGCCGGCTACGACGCCGCCGTCCAGTGCGCACGGGAGCACGGGCTGGATCTGCCGAGCTTGTAGGACGTCCCTTCGAAGAGTCGGGATCCGGCCGGTACCGGAACCCGTAGCGCCCCGTTTCCGTCTGCTGAAGTGCCGCTCTCAACGGCACGACAACGACGAAAGGAGCGCTCGCATGATCATGGCCGACGTCCTGAAGATTCTCTTGTTGGTGATCGGCGGCCTGACGGTGCTGGTGACCTACATGCTGGCGGCTCACGCTCTGACTCCACGTCTGGTCGAGCGATCGGCGCAGGCCCCCGGATCGTGGCGAGGGATCATCGCTTCCTTCGCGGTCGGAATACCAGCCGCCGGGATCGCGCTGTTCGTCGCCCTGGCGCTCCAGAGCCTCGGGCATGTCGTCGCGACAGCCCTGGCGCTGCTCGTCGGCACCGTCCCCCTCGCTTTGGCCTTCGCAGGCTCGGCTGGGGTCGCGCTACGCATCGGTCGCGGCTTGCCCTCTGCCGCCGATCGCGACGCGCCGTGGCGCACACTTCTTCGTGGCGCCATCGTTCTGGTTCTGAGTTTCTTGCTGCCGTTCTTCGGCTGGTTCGTGACCTTCCCGGCAACCCTCGCCTTCGGCCTGGGAGCGGCCCTGCTGGCAGTCCGGCCGAAGCGGACAGCCCCTGAGGTCGCGATGCCAGGCGAAGCGCCCTGGGGACGGGCGGCATGAGTCCACGACGCCACCTCCCGACGAGGCGGGACCTGTCGCGCCGCGGATTTCTGGGTACTTCCGCCCTGCTGGCGTTGGGTGCGTGCACCGGCTGCGGCGACGGCACCGATCTGATCCCTGCCTGGGGATTCGACTTCGGCGGCTGGGACACCGGACGTGATCCCGAGGTAGCAGGTCCCTTCGACGTCCCCGCCGCACAGAAGATCGATCTGGTCCGCCATGTGGCCGGCCGGGTCTCCTTCGGGCTCCGCCCCGACGACTACGGCCGGATCCGCGGCCTCGGAGCCACCCAGGAGGACGCCGCGCGTGCCTTCCTCGAGGAGCAACTGGCGCCGGAGTCCATCGAAGACGAGTCCGCTCGTCTCATCGTACGCCGTCTCGAGACACTCGACGAACCGGTGGGGATGCTGTTCGAATTCCAGCCCGATCTCCTGTTGCGGGAGCTCAGCCGAGGCGCCCTTCTCCGAGCCGTCTACAGCCGCCGCCAGCTATTCGAGGTCATGGTCTCGTTCTGGACCGACCACTTCAATATCGACGTATCCAAAGGCGACTGTCGATGGCTCAAGACCGCGGACGACCGGGACGTCGTCCGCGCCCATGCCCTGGGCTCGTTTCCCGAGCTGTTGCGCGCTTCGGCCACCAGTCCCGCCATGCTCTGGTACCTCGACGGCCGGACCAACCGGCGCCGCACACCGGACGAGCGCCCCAACGAGAACTACGCCCGCGAGCTGTTGGAGCTGCACACCCTGGGCGTCGACGGCGGATACACACAGCAGGATGTGATGGAGGTAGCGCGCTGCCTGACGGGCTGGACCGTTCGATCCGAGGAGAAGTTCTTCAAAGGACGTGTGGAATTCCGTCCGGACGAGCACGATAACGGCGCCAAGACGGTGCTCGGGCATCGCATCCCTTCCGGCCTCGGCCGTCGAGATCTCGATCGAGTCCTCGACCTCGTCGCCCTCCACCCTTCGACAGCCCGATTCTTGGCCACCAAACTCTGCCGTCGATTCATCGCCACCCCGCCTCCGACGAACGCTGTCGACGTCGTGGCGCAGGCCTTCCTCGACAGCCGGGGGGATATCCGCAGCACGCTGCGCGCGCTCTTCCAGACTCCGGAATTCTTCGACGAGCACAGCCGCTATCGAGGCAACCGTCTCAAGCGGCCCTTCCACTTCGTGGTCTCGGCGCTACGAACCACCGGCGCCCAGACCCGAGCCGATGACCGCTTGCTCGACTACCTGCTGAGTATGGGACAGGCGCCGTTCCAGCACCCGACTCCTGATGGCTATCCAGAAGAGGAGACGCCTTGGCTCGGCACGCTGGTGTGGCGCTGGAAGTTTGCCGTAGCGCTGGCGGAGAACCGCATCCCGGACGTCTCGCTCCGCATCGAGTCTCTGCTTCGGGAATTCGGCGACCTCGAAGACCTCGCACGGCACGTCCTCGGTCGCCAGCCCACCGCTGCGGAGAGATCCGGAATTCTCCGGTCAGCAAGCCGCGGACCGCAGGCGTTGGCCCTGCTCGTTGCCAGTCCCGCGTTTCAGCGTTTCTGATCGACCACACCAACCTACGACCGGGAGACGTCATGGGTCAGGTTCACGCTCCGCAACCCACCGGACCGAATACTCCGAAAGTCCATGTCAGTGGTGACGGCGACCAGGAGAAGACGTTGGTGGTGATCTTTCTTCGCGGTGGTGCCGACGGCCTGACGTTGGTCCCTCCCGTGGCAGACGACGGTTATCACCGTGCCCGACCGTTGCTCGGCATCGACACGAACGAAGGTCACCGTCTGGACGACCTCTTCGCGCTCCACCCTCACCTCGGCGCTCTCAGGCCGCTATTCGACGAGGGTAGGTTCGGCGTGATCCACGCTGCCGGCTCCGACGACCATACGCGCTCCCACTTCTCAGCGCAGGATCTGATGGAGCATGGTGGCGAAGGGGTAGGCGGCGGCTGGCTGGGTCGCTACCTACGCTACGGAGCCGGTCAGGATGCCGGTGGCGGAGTCCAGGCTTCGGCTCTCTCCGCCGTGGCCTTGGGCAAGACGCTGCCGGAGTCTCTACGGAGTGCACCCTCGGCGGTGGTCATGGAAGACTTCGACAGCCTGGCTCTCGGCCAGGATTCCTATGCGACCGCGCTGCTTCTGCACGAGATCGAGTTGCTCTACGGTCTCGAAACCGGAGAGCTCGGTCATGCCTCGCGCTCGGCGGTGTCGGCCTTGCGCCGCATCGAAGATCTGCGCGGCCGACCTTACGTCCCTTCGGGAGGTGCCGAGTATCCGAAAGGTGAATTTGGCCGCGGTCTAAGGGAGATCGCGCGCATGATCAAGGCCCGTGTCGGACTCGAAGCGGCGACCCTCGACCTCAACGGCTGGGACAGCCATCTCACCCAAAGCGCGCTGCTGGCGCCCCTGCTGCGCAACCTGGGAGACGGACTCGCCGCCTTCGCCGACGATCTCGGACCCCAACTCGCTACCACTCAAGTCGTCGTAATGACCGAATTCGGACGACGCGTCCACGAAAACGCATCGTTCGGCACGGACCACGGTCGGGGAAGCGTCATGCTGACACTCGGCGGTGCTTGCGATGCACTTCCCAGCCTCGGTGGCCACGTCACCGCCGATTGGCCTGGCCTGGATGGATCCGTATTGGAGGGTCCCGGCGATCTACCCGTTGTGCACGACTATCGGGACGTCTTGACACCGATTCTCCACTGGCATTCCGGGTCGACTGACGACGCTCCACTACCGAGGGTGTTTCCTGATCACGACCCGCAACCGGTCTGGCGCCGTCGTCACTCCCCGAGCTGACTCAAGAGCCTCTGCACCTCGTCGGGCCCGCCGTCCCTCAGCACGTCTCCGAGGGCCGCCGGAAGGTCGCGGCTGAGCCGACCCGTCAGGCGCGCGTAGACCACTTTCCGAGCGCCTGCGCCAACGACCACGAGATCTCCGATCGAATCGCTTCGTGGCTGCACCAAGACCATGCCCGAGCGGTCCTGGTCGTGAACCCGAAGCACCTGATCCCAACCCGTGAACGAGAATCGCGTGACGTCGAGAGCCGGTCCGGAATCCGATGGCGCCTCATAGACTGCAAGCTGCAGGCTGCTGAGTCCGGCGAACGGTAGCTCTCCGTCCTCGCCGGCCAGGGCCGACTTGATCAGCAGCGTCGTAAACCGGCCTAGGTTGAGCTCGAATGCGCTCAGCGGGTCGACGCCGCGCTGAGTCACGATCTCCTGGCGTACCAGCTCCGGTGTGAAGTTTGTCGCGCATCCAGCACAAAGAAGCGCTAGCAGTACGACACCCGCAATTCCCGTTCTGTTTCTCATGACTCTCCTACCGGGTCGATGGCCGTGACAACGCAGTTCGCGCCGTGTGCACCCTACCGCAGCAGAACCAGGTCTAGCCTCGACCTCGATCTCATCGATCTGCGTCACCGCCCCGTCCCGAGCTGGCGACGGAACGACTCCGGTGCATGCCGGAACTAAGCGAGTCGGCGCATCTTCATGCTCTCGAGAGCCGGCGGCCGCGTGGCGTTCATTCCCAGCGGCGATGTCGTGCCGACGTCTGAATCTCTAGACTCGTCCGTCGAGGTCTCCGAGTCGAGACTGCGACGAATGGTAGGGTCACTCCTTAATCCACCCAACAACTCGGAGTCGTCGATGGCGCGTGACGGTGAGGCCAACTCTCATGAGATCCTCGAGCAGGAGCGGGCGATCTTCATCGCCGGCCCGGTCGCCATCTTCAAGTGGCGGAACCTCGAGGCGTGGCCCGTGGAGTACGCCTCGCCCAATGTCGGCGAAATCCTTGGCTACAGCGCGGAGTCGTTTCTCGCCGGCGACGTGTCCTACGCCGAGATCATCCATCCCGAAGACCTGGAACGCGTAGTGTCCGAGGTCGGCTCCCACAGCGCCAGTGGCGCCGAACGCTTCGAGCACGTTCCCTACCGGATCGTCCGTCGGGACGGGCGTGTGATCTGGATCGCGGACTACACAAATATCCTGCGCAATGAAGACGGTGAGGTCACGCACTATCAGGGCTACATCATCGACATCACCGACCGGGTGGAGGCCGAACAGGAACGCCGACGGATCGAGGAGCGCGCCCGGCAGGCCCAGAAGCTGGAGAGCCTCGGGATCCTCGCGGGCGGCATCGCTCACGACTTCAACAACCTGCTGGTCGGGATCGTCAGCAACGCGGACTATCTCCTGACCCTGGTCGCCGACGAACAGATTTCACCCCGACTACAAGACATACGGCAGGCCGGACTGCGCGCCGCCGAGTTGTGCCGAGAGATGCTCGCCTATTCCGGCAAGGGCCGTTTCCACATCGAGCAGTTGGATCTGAACCATGCCGTCGAGGAGATGACCCACCTTCTGGAATCAGCCATCACCAAGAAAGCTCGCCTTCGGTTCGAGCTCGGCCAGACGGTACCGCTGGTATCTGCCGACGGTAGTCAGATCCGGCAGGTGATCATGAACCTGATCACCAACGCCTCGGAGGCCCTGGAGGACGTGGACGGCGACATCACGATCCGAACCGGTTTCACCGACCTGAGGAGCCCGACAGGTGATGCCGGATCGGTCAAGGAAACGGGTCGCTTCGTGTTCTTCGAAGTCGAAGATACGGGCGTCGGAATGTCGAAAGAGCTCCAAGAACGGATGTTCGAGCCCTTCTTCTCCACGAAGTTCACCGGAAGAGGACTGGGACTTTCGGCGGTACAAGGCATCGCCAAAGGGCACGGTGGCTCGATCGAAGTCGACAGCCAGGCCGGCGTCGGCACCCGGATGAGGATTCTTCTTCCTGCGGCGCCCCGGCCGAAAGCCAACGTCGGCGACCGACGCCGAAGCGGTGATTCATCCGGCGAACATCTCGCGCTCGGCGAAACCGTTCTCGTGGTCGACGACGAATCCACGGTCCGCAAGGTTGTTCGTACCGTGCTCGAAAGCGCAGGTCAGGTCACCCTGGAGGCGCAGAACGGTCGTGAGGCAGTCGAGGTGTTCCGCCCACGCGCAGCTGAGATCGGTTACGTCTTCCTCGACATGACCATGCCGGAAATGGACGGCGCAGAAACCCTGGCTGCGTTGCGGCAGATCCGCCCCAACATCCCGGTGGTCCTCGCCAGCGGCTACGATGAGAAAGAGGTCTTGTCGGATCTAGGCCCGCTCGACCGGGTGGCTTTCCTGCAGAAACCGTTCCTCGTAGAGGATCTACTCGAGGCGGTCGATACCCTGGTGACGAAAGTCGAGTCGTTGACTAGCGGTTGAGGACGGCCACGGCGCTCCGGCGCGACGACAGGAGGAGCCGTACCTACGGCCCGCCAGCCCGCCGCGAGTCTCTTGAGATCCTGCCTAGTGTCCTGTGCGGAAAATTCGTTGAAGCTCTGGATGAGGACTTCGTTGGCCTGCCAAGGCGCTACGACGAGGAATAGCAGAGCTATTTTGAGGAGGAGCAACGCCGGCAGGGCGACGAAGAACCAGCACGGGGGTCAACGAACTTTGCAAACAGGACACTAGGTAGGTGCTCGAGCCGGCCGCCTTGGCCGAGAGTCAACTCATCTAGCGTGCTATCACCTGCGTATGGCCGCGGCGGCTAGCCATTAATGCAAGAGGAGGCTCACCGAGATCTCTTGAAAAGAGCCGGTCTCGTGAGACCGCGTACTGAGCCAGACCTGCGGGGATGCACAAGGCTACGAGCACCCAGGACTAGTAGAGCGGCCCAACGCCGGAATTTCCCATCGTTGTCCGTCCAATCAAATGCGGATGTGTAGCAACTTTGATCTCGGAGAGAACCATGGGAAAAGATGACTCTCGGCAAGCTGGCTCGGTTCGATTTCTCCGTCGCCTTTTTGGGCCCCTGCTTGCCCTTCTCGGAGGCACCACCACCGTTGCGGCTATTCTCTTGGGTTTTGGTTTTCTGGCACAGAGCGGTCTGTTCGGGTTTGCTGGACTGCCGAGACTGGCCTCGGACCCTCAGAATCTCGTTGAAGCCGGGGCGGTAGCCGTTGTAGAGACCGTTCCCTTGGCCTTGATGGAGAGCCGATTATTGGTTGCAGTATCAGGCTTGATAGTCGCCTGCGTGTTGATCTGGCTTCGAGAGACTCGATTTGTCCGTCGTTTCTATCGTTCTCCGATTACGTTCTTTGCTTGCCAGATTGTGGTACTTGGATTTGCCGCTAGCACGCTTGGTGCGCTGATCGATACGGCTCAGAAAGGCTCTCCGAGCGGTCGCGAGATAGTGCGCCAGGCAGCAAGGGAAGCGCGTCAGAATTCTAGGGCCAACATGGAGTTGACCAGTAGCTGGAACTTCGTTCAAGAAGAGGAAGCCGCCTGGGCTGCAACCTGGCGATTGACCAAACCTAGGCCGCTCGCCGGGATCCTCAACCGATTGGCGGGTGAGCAAGCTACAACTGAGACGGGGGGCGGTTCGGTTTGGAGTTCTTCCCTCTTGGGCCGACCACTACGCCTCTCGCCGCAGTCCCGCCTGGCAGCTCGTGAACTGTACGGCTGGTTGGCCTTGACCACGCTGCTCTTGATCCCCACCGCAGGAATCATAGCTGCCTGGCGCAGAGCACTTCCGGAATCTCCGACATCCTGGTCGGAGTGCCGTTGGGTTTCCAGCAAGTCGTCTCCAGTTCAGACCACGACTAGCCAGGAGGCAACTAGCAAGTGGAAAAAGGCAGCTGTTTCCTTGAGCAAGTGGCTGTTACGGCCCTTGACGTGGATTGTGCGTTCACCGCTGGACTCCCTGTTGCTTTCGTCTCGGTTCCTCGTCGAACCACTGATCTTGACATCGTGCGTTGCCTGCTTGTTGTTGCTCCCGTTGGGCTACGGCGTCCTAGCTGAGTCAAGTATCGGCCGGGAAGAAGTACAGGTGATTCTTCGCGAGTCGAATTGGCAGACAGGAAGATCCTGTCTGAAGGACTGGGACGCAGCGGGCAGAAGTAGTTCACCCGCCAAAACCCCAGCCCCCGATGGACACTCAGCAACACAGGCGAATGATCCTTCCATCGCCCTAGACACCACACTGATCAAACTCAACCAGCCGGTTCGCCGTTGCAGTGCCCGTGCATTGCAGACTCTGGAAGAGTCCATCATCGACTACCTTCACAACCTGACATCCTACTTGACCCAACATCCAACCGACTCCGAAGCTCAAAGAGCGTTAGACAAGGTTAAGAGCAGTATTGATGCTCTGCTTGAGACAGCAACCAGGTTGGGTTGTACAGGGGCGTATCGTCGGATCTGGGAGTTCCGACCTCATCCTGCGTTGATGACAACGGCGCCTCGAGCCGCCGAGTACTTCTGGGATCGCTGGCTGGAGCTTCAAGACACCAGCGCCGTTCGATTTGGCTACATCCTCAGCTACCCGCGAGGGGAAGAGGGGTTCTTGACACTCCTGGAACCTCTTGCCGACCCCGTGCCTCCCGAGCCGGGAAGATGGGATCTAAGGATCATTCCGATGTCGTGTGTCGAGAATACTCTGGTTCTCGAAGATCCTACGGCTCGCCATACAGAACAGGTCTTGAATCGAATCAAGCTCTCTGCCAAGGACCCTTCTGAGAGGGAGTTTCGGCGCCTTGGTCTGCATCCCGGCACTCTCGAGGCAGTGGGCTTCCTTGTCAGCCACGCAGCCGTACCCAACGAAATCCGAGGAGGCCTGACGACGCGAGCCGGTGTTCTCCTTCGAGCCTTCTCTCGCCACGAGCCAATTCAGAGTGATGTCCTTCTCGGTGAGTTGGTCAGAATCGCTTCCGATCCACAGTTTCCGCGCGATCATCGGCGTGCCGCCGTCACAGCACTCCGCATGGCTGGCGATCATCAGGCTGCTAGTTCTCTGTTGAAGGTCGTAGACATTCTGAGGTTCGCCGATAGCAGAGAGTCTCGCTCACTCGAAAACGTCTTGAAGGAGCTGCCTGAGGTCATAACGCAAGCAGGATTCCTGCTCGCCGAGTTGGAGAAGCATGGGATGGAGGCAGACCTACCAACCGCTGTCCAGATTAGTAGACACCTAGAGGAGCTCTTGAGAACAGCTATTCTGAGTGATTCCTCAATGCTAGTAAGCGCGGCATGCTCTGTTGTCCCGGTCAAGAGCCAAGGCCTCGAAACCCATATAACGTCTGCCATCCGGTCAGGTATCCAGAAGCCAGATCGTGCACTAGTTTTGCCTTGCATCCAAGCTCTGGGTTCGGCGGGTCAGACCAAGGAGAGCCGAGAGTTGCTGTGGACGATGGTAGCGAATCGGCAACTGCCCGAAGCGTATAGATATGCCGCGTTGTCATCATTGTACTCACGTGGAATTCAGGAGGACTCCGAGCTCCTGCTCGGCTTGTTCAGGGACGAGCAAGAGTCCCTGGCTCATCTATTCGGACGATATATCGAAGATTTGGATTCTGATCTCGCAGGACCCTTGCTTTTGGCTGACGTCGCCGAGGGCTTCCGAGAGAACACGCCTAAGAACACTGCGCGCCTTCGGCGGTCTGGCCTCGGACTTCTGCTTCTGGATTCTTCAGAAGATGGAGACAATGGGATGGCGAGGCGTCTTGCTGCGATGTTAGATCAATCGACAGCAGCCAGATCATCGACGGCAACCTCGGAGGTCTGTCGCGTCTTGACCGAGCTGTCCTTGCGGAACGGTCTGGTCGCGATCGAGTCACTCGACAGCCAAACCCAGTGCCGTGCGGAAGTCGAGGAGATGGTCGATGGCTTTCGACGATCGGCAGAGGAAATAGCCAGAATAGAGCCAGGGGAAGACTGGAAACTGATCGAGGAAGCTTCCCAACAGCTCGTCAACCACATGCAAGGAGAAGGAAGTCCACATATTGGCCTAGCTCTGAAGCAGCTAGGCCAGATGATCGACGGAATCGATCCAAGATTTCGTTGGCGGCACTACCTGGGTCGCATGGAAGAAGACCAAAAGGGGGCGATCTCATCGCAGGGCACAAGTCAGGTAGGCATGCCGTCTGAAGCCGAAATCGAACACGACCCTTTCTTCAGGCTGCTGATGCGTCTTTCACGAGAGCCGAGTATCGAAGACAAGGACATTGCCGAGATGATCTTGGTAGCGGCACCAGAAAGCTATCCCCACGACGTGCACGAGATTGCCTTCAGATTGGCGCTTCGATACGAGTTAGCTTTCGCCGACAATTCTGCCAAAGGCAAGCTCCTGACAACACTCCTCCGCGACGGAGGCCCGTACGTGCGAACCGCTGCAGCCTACTTCCTCGATCAAATGCCGGTTTCGGCTGTCAGCCCAAGAATTCTCGACTGCGCCGAAGATACGACACTCGACGAATCGACCCGCGGGCAATGCCTCAGAAGTCTTGCTCTCCTAGCATCGGATTCGCCCATCGAGAGTCGAGACATCGAACGCCTGCGACAACTGCTCCAGCCACAGTTCTCCACCGAGATACTAGAATCGGCATGCTTCGCTTGGCGAGAGTTCACCTACCGAGGTATCACCACTTCATCTGACGAGGTTTACCACTGCGAACTTGCCGACGATAGCTCCCGTTCAGCCGATAGGCGCTACCTAGAAAACTTCGGCGAACTCGCAAGTAGAGAGTTGATGCGAGCTGGAGAATCCGAGGAGCGCGAAGCCATCGAGGGTATCTTGGTCTCAATTCCAGGTGCGTTCGCGGAAGCGATACGGGACGAGAAGCCGGCTACGGCTGGTCCTGGCGTGGATTCAGGTTCGTCCGATGACCCAGGGACCCAGCCGCCATAGTGACCGAATTTCCTCGCCTTCTGACCTGCTACCCATTCTGACACCACGCATTCTTCAAGGTCCGGGCGTACTCCGACGGGGTGCGGTCGTCGAGTGAGCTATGAGGTTGGACCAGGTTGTGGTCCCGTCTCGAGGCTTCGATACGTGCCTTCGCATCGTCCAAGCTGAGGAACCAATGGGTATTGAGACACTCGTCTCGAAAGCGCCCGTTGAAGCTCTCTACGAAGCAGTTCTCGATGGGCTGCCGGGCCGAATGAACCACAGCTCGACACCTCGCTCGTAGGCCCACTGATCCAGGGCACGGCTGGTGCACTCGGGCCCGTTGTCGAGCACGATTCGGTCCGGATATCCACCGCGTTGCTTCGCGATCCCATCGAGCACTCGACCCACACGAGTTCTGGAAAGCGACGTGTCGACCTCGATCACCAGGCACTCACGGGTCGCATCGTCGACCACGTTCAGCGTCCGAAAGACGCGACCACTCGACAGCGTGTCGCGCATGAGATCGAGCGACCATTGCAGGTTGGCGCGAATCGGCACTACGCGATGCTACCGGTCGGCCTGGGCCACCCGCTTGCGCTTCCTCCTGCGCACCGCAAGACCCTGTTGGCGAAACAACCGGTACACACGCTTACGTTCACCACCCAGCCCTCTCGGCGTAACAGCATGTGAAGACGCCGGTAGCCGAACCTCGGACGTTCTGCGGCCAACGCACGAAGGCGCTCCACCAGCCGACGATCGGCCTCTACCCGAGTCTGCGGTCGTCGCAAGGACGAGCGGCTGAAGGCCGCGAGGTGGCACGCCCTGCGCTCACTCAGATGCAGCGTGTCCCGGAAGAACAACGCCGCCGCGCGCCGGGCCGCGGGCATCACCATTTTCTCGTCAAAGCTTCCTTGAGAGCCTGCTTCTCGAGCGTCACCTCAGCCAGAGCTGCCTTCAGCCGCCGGTTCTCCTGCTCCAGGTCTTGAGTCGTCGAGCCTCGTTGACATCCATCCCACCGTACTTGGCTTTCCACCGGTAGTACGTCCCTTCCGAGATCCCATGATCACCGCACACGGCCTTGCTCGCCCGCCGGCCTCCGCCTCGCCGAGGACCCGGATGATCCGTTCTTCGCTGAATCTGCTCTTGCGCATTCGCTACCTCCTTGGCCGGCCCAGACTCTCATGTCTCGTGGGCCGTGGGGGGGTAGCAGGTCAACCGGACCCTAGATCTATCTTACTTGCTGGATCAGGAGACTGTATGCACTCTCAATTCGAGCACCAGCAGCTCTTTACCTTTCACTCTGAATCGCTTCGTAAAATGACGTCGCCGCGCTGCCAAGAAGGAAGGCAGCAAGCAGGTCTGGCATCAAGGTTTGCAATGAAAGAAGCACTCCGGCTCCGGCAGCCTGCTTGGCTACCTTTCTAGCCCGGATTCGAGCTGCTGTTCTCAGCTGGGAGATCTCTGGTTCTATCTCCTCCCTAATCTTCGACTTCAGCGAGTCCTGAAAGCGCCGCTCCCAAGGTAGTCCGATCACTCCGTCGACAAGGACCCAAGGCGATCTGTCAGCCCTTCAATGCTATTCCGGAGTAGTAACCTGGACTCCAAAACCTCTTCGAATGATCTAAACTCGAAAGAGATGGCAGATGGAGCGAGATCACGGCGAACTCTAAATACTGTTGTTTGAGATGCCGAATCGTCTTCTTTGAGAACCCTTCCTTGTCAAGAAAAATCTCGAATATACCCTTAAGCCCATCATTGACTAAATCGAACAATTGACCTTCCCCCGGTATTTGGTCCACTCGCTATGAGAGTCGTGGTTGCTCAAGGT
>JALCBJ010000197.1 GCA_028066595.1 Thermoanaerobaculia bacterium | reverse complement strand
TTGGGAAACACGGTCAGTTTGCCGTCCACCGTGGCGTCGAGGACCTCCCGTCCGGCATCCCGGAACGCAGTATGGGCCAGTTCGTAGGCTCGCTCCGAGGTATGTAGATCGGGAAGTTGCCATCGAGTTCCCCTCCCAAAGTAATCGGGTGAGAAATGGTCGCGATCTGGACCCTTGGATACGACGACCGAATGTGGTGGACCCTCGTTTTCGAAGGCGTGATCGACACCGACGAGGATCACTTGCTGGAATCCCATGAAGTAGGCGATCTGGAGCGCGACATAGGTCACGGTCGCTCCTTCCCAGAGACCGCGGGTAGGGTCTGTCGAGAAGGACTCTCGGCTGAGCTTGTGGACCAGAACGGTCTGATCGTCGAAGCGCACCAGGTTTCGTAGCGGCCAGGTGGCGAAGCGAAGACACTCGAGATCGGCCATCTCCGCGCCGAACTGCTGGTAGACCAGTCGATTGACGCAGACGTGGTAACTCGCGGGTCCGCCGAGGCGATCGAATAGGAGGTATCCCCGATTGAGCGCGAAGGTCGTTTCGCCGCCGACCCTCACCAGGTCGGTGCGGTTGAGACTCGGTCCGTTGCCGAGGACCACGCAACGTTCGCCCCGGTGGCGATCGCGACAGCTCTCCAACCGCTGCAGGCTCTGGCGATAACGCCGGTCGATGGAACTGTGGACCCAACGAGCACGCTCCCGGACTCGCAAACGGCGACGCAGGCCTTGGAACATCGCCGCGTCGCTACTCGGTACTGAGTCTGGCGGTCGCTCCGCCATCGACGACCAGAGCCTGTCCGGTCACAAAGGACGAGCGCCGGGAGTCGGCGAGAAAAAGCATCGCTTCGGCTGCTTCCTCGGGTTGTGCGACGCGGCCCAACACATGTTTGGCCGACAGCTCGTCCAGTAGACGCTCCTCCTCGCCAGTCTGCACCTCGGTGGCGGCTCGATCGCCGAGCAAGCCCGCGCGGAGCATCGGCGTATCCGTCGCGCCGGGCAACACGGCGTTGACCCGGATTCCGCTCTCCCCAAGCTCGAGGGCCATCGCTCGGGTAAGTGCCAGGAGAGCTCCCTTGGTTGCTGCATAGGCAGCCTTGTTCTTCGAGGTCGCCAGCGCGTGGACGGAGCTGACGTTGATCACCGCTCCCGCGGACTGTGCGAGAAGCGGAACCGCACGTCGGCTGACCAGAAACGCGGCCGTCAGGTTGTTCTGGAGCAGGGTGTTCCATTCTTCGAGCGACGTCTCGAGGAGCGGTTTGCACACCTGTATGGCTGCATTGTTGACGACCGCATCGAGACGTCCCTCGATCGCTTCGATCTCCTCGAAGATGGCTTCGACTTCGGACTCGACGGCGACGTCGGCGTGAACACCGCGAACCCCATCGCTGTCCGAGGGTGTTCCCCGCCGGTCGACACCGACCACCGACCACCCAGCGTCCCGGAAGACGTCGACGGTGACCGATCCGATCCCGCCCGCTGCTCCGGTGATGAGGGCGACCCGCTTCATGGGGAGGTCTCCTTTTGGAGTCCTGTCACCAACTGCCGCAGTACCCGTCGGTTCACGCGGTCCACCGCCTGTTCGGTGTTGGATCCGTTGTGGGAGCCGAAGATGCAGTTCTCGAACGAGCGCAGCGGACTGTTCGCTGCGAGCGGTTCGTGCTGAAAGACGTCCAGCGCCGCCCCTCCGAGCCGGCCGGTGGACAGCGCCTCGATAAGGGCCTTCTCGTCGACCAGCGATCCCCGAGACACGTTGACGAGAAACGAGCCTCTCTTCATCCGTCCGAGACGGTCTGTGTCTATGAGGCGCACGTTGTCTCGATTCGCGCTACAGCAAAGCACGAGAAAGTCAGCGATCGGTATCAGCTCGTCGAGCCCGAGAAGCTGAACATCGCTCTCCTCCAGAAATTGCTTCGGTGGGGGTTGAGGATCGCAGCCCGCGAGCCGCATCCCGAAGGCTCGAGCTCTTCTCCCAAGCGCCTGTCCGATGCAGCCGAGGCCGACGATACCGAGAGTCTGACCTCGTAGCGTCCGGCCGGGCGGTTGGTGCCAATCTCCACATCGCACCGCCCGATCGATCTCGTGCAGTCGCCTGGCGAGACTGACTACGTACCCCATCGCCACATCCGCGACCTCGTCGCCGAACGCACCCGGCGTGTTCGTCACCTCGATACCGAATCGCTTGGCAGCGTCGAGATCGATGCCATCGATACCGACTCCCCACTTGGCGACCACCCGCAGTCGCTGGCCGCGGGAGAGCACCCGCTCGGTGAACTGATCGTCCCCGGCGACGACCCCGTCGAACTCTTCGATGATCTCCAGCAACTGATCCTCGCTCAACTGCTGTTCGACCAGCGGCATTTCGACCTCGATGTCGTGCTCCTGAAGGAAGTCTCGATATCGATCGATGGTGCGCTGCAGATGACCGCAGGTCACGAGTACGCGATGCGTCACCTATCTCCCTCCAGCCGCCGTGTTTCTCGATACACGAGCTCTGCCATTTGAAAGTCCCACTCCGTATCGATGTCCAGTGCTTCCCGCGGGGACATCTCGAACAGGAACGGCCGTTCACCGATGCGGTTCTGCGCCATTCGGAGGCTCGCTTCTGTGAAGACGTAGAGACATGAATTCTCCTCGAAAACCGGCGGTAGATCTTGCGTCCTCAAGAGAACCCGAGGGTCGTGATTGATCGGGCGAGATCGTTCGTCCCACAGCCGGGTCTGGAGTCTGGTGACGGTGAACAGGGAATCGTGACTCGATCGGTGTTCGAGAAAGGTCGCGATGGCCGCTCCCAGGGTCTCGACCGTCAGGAGTGGATTGGTGGCATGGGTCTGGAAGTAGACGTCGGCGTCTACCAGATCGACGTCGTGCAGCAAGACGTCGTTCATCGGCACTTCGCCCGCCCGTAGGTGTTCTGGACGATCCACGACGCGAACCCGGGGCCGGCCGGTCACCGCGTCCGCGATGGTCGAGCTGTCGGTGTCGATCACCACCTCGGTGACGAGATCGCATTCCAGAAGGGTCGTCAGCACATGCTCGAAGAGCGGTCTGCCCGCGAACGGCCGGTAGTTCTTTCCCGGTACCCGTTCACTCGTGTGGCGCATGGGTAACAGGCCAACGATCCGCTGGCTCACGTGAATCTCCCCCAGCCTCTACGTTCCGGCCCGAGTCCACCGCTGTTGAAATCCATGGATCTCATCCTCGGTATAGAAATGTCGGACACTGCGGCTGGCATAGATCCGGTGAACCAGTCCGGCCGACAGTGCGAGGCGTCGCCGAAATAACTCATAGAGCTCATTGTAGGGCTTCTCTTGCGCCGTATTGCGACGGGCCAAACGGAAAGCAGTGAGCGAAAGAAACCGCCGGATCGCATCCTCGAGCGAGTGATCGTCGCACTCGAGCTTGGCCACCAGCAGATCGAAGCTCTCCTCGCGATAGATCTGGGATCCCAGCGATCTGTCGAACGAGCGATCGTAGATATCGAGGCCGAGGACGGCACCGATCTCGTCGTCGAACCAACGCAAGTACTGACGCTCGATCGTTTCGAAGTCGAGAGTGAACCTCGCGATCAAGGGCGCCGCATCGCCCGATTCCACACACTCGCGAAGCGTGTCGTCGTCGTGCCTCGCGAGCCGATAGAAGAACGCCGAGACGGCGGACGCGATCGGATCTCGAATCATCGTGATGAGCTGAGCGCCGGTGAGCAAAGAAAGGTCCGCGGAGTACCGTCGGCTGTTGCGCAGGGAACGCCCGAGCTTCAGGCCGGCACGCTCGCGACGCACAACCTTTGCGCGCACCTTGGACGCATTCAGCATGTGAAAACGCACCAACGGCCGATCGGTCTGCGATTCGAGCGATCTGAAGATCGATGTCGTGCCGGACTTGCCGTGGGAGTAGATTGCGATCAGCCGGTCCGCCTCGTTTCCACGGCGTCCGTTCTCCCTGGAACGGATCGGCTCGGACATGTCACCCGTCATAGGGTCACCTCTCACAGTGCCACCGGCCCGATACGACGAGTGGTCCGTCCTCGCTGTGCAGCTCGGAGGCGTCGCCGAAGACGTCACTGGGGACGACCTCGAGTCGCGCTACGTCTTCCGCCAGATCCACGCGTTTCTGCCCATAGTCGAGTCCGACACCGAGGGCGTAGTCTCCCGGAACGAGAGGCAGCGAGTCGATGGTGCAGAGCAAGCTGCAGCGGCCATCGGAATCCCCTCGGATCTCACATCCTGCGAGTCGCGAGCGATAGCGCAACAACGGTCTCTTGCCCGCCCTTCCGATCTGCACGAACGCATTCCACTTCCCCGCCTGCCCGAGTCCTTCGAGCTCGATCTCCACGTGTAGCGCTGTCCCCGTGGGGATCACCCGCGTCGCGCGCCCCGCCGCGTCGGTGACCACGACGCTTCGAATGAGCTCGCCACTCCGAACGGTGCCCTCCTTGGGATCCCCGAGATAGCGCGCGAGAACGTCATCGACGTCTCCGTCGATCACGAGGCGCCCTCCCTCGATCAAGATCGCGCGAGTGCACAGCTGCTGGATCGCCGTCGGCCGGTGGCTCACGATGAGCACGGTTCGCGCCGCCTCGGCCGACATCTTCCGGATGTGCTCGCGCGCTTGCTGCCGGAATCGACGATC
>JALCBJ010000196.1:3569-4678 GCA_028066595.1 Thermoanaerobaculia bacterium | reverse complement strand
CGACACGCTAGATTGCGCTCGATGAGCGAGCGAAACACCCCGCCGGAAACCGAAGAAACACGCGGTCCGTTGGGTGGCAAAACGACCATCTCCAAGGACGGCAATCTGGTCCGCAAGAGCTTCTTCATCGACCGCGATGTAGATCAGGCTCTACGGGATGATGCCCACCGACAGCGTAGAAGCGAAGCCACCATCGTTCGCGAGCTGCTTCGCCGCCATTACGGCATCGAGGACTAGAACTGCACTCCTCGATGTTCGACCAGCCACTGACGCAGGGCGATCTCGTCAATCAGGATCTTGCGCCCCATACGGAGAACACAGGTCTCGAAACCATTGGTGGCCGCATTGAAGAGCAACCAGCGCAGGCTTCCCTCGCTAAACAGCTCCGGATGCTCTTCGCAGAGCTGCTTGACTGTCTTCAAGTCTTCGAGCCGTGGAAGCCTGCGCACAGGTTGCTGCATAACCTACTCCTTACCGATCCCGAGCGGCTGACAGGCGTTCCGGGGTAGTGGGCTGAGGTTTCCGAACCGCATCAGCCTTTCGTGTTTCTGGCGTTTGGATACGCAGATCGTCCAGCGCTACGCCGGTCTGTAGCTTGCGCTCGATCCAATTCGGCCGCCGTCCGCGGCCGCTCCAGCTGTCACCCGTCTGGGGATCGCGATACTTCGGCGCGACCCGTTTGCGCTGGTTGCGAGCCAGATGCTTCGAGATGTCGGTCTTGGTCAAGCCAGCCTCCTGAGCGATCCGGTCAATACGCGTCAGAGCTTCGCGTTTCCGGGTCTCTTGTTTATTCTGGATGGTCTTCTCGAGGTCTTCCCTCAAAGCGGCCAATTGGTTAAGGGAGAACCCGTCGAGGTTGAGATCTTCGCGTTGCATTTGGGGGCTCCTTTCTTCTATACGTGGTTCGAGGAAGACGTCGTCGCCCGGCTAGCCAGGGCGAAACCATGGGTCTGGCTCTGCAGCGGGCCGTTGTCCGACAGCATGGCTTGTTTCTCACGGCTCATCATCAGGCTGTCGACCTCGTTGAGGTACAGCTCACGGTAGGCGCGTTGTGAGAGGGATTCGTTGACGAAAAGCAGCAAGGCGGTCCAGCTGAGGAAGAAGCTGAA
>JALCBJ010000196.1:0-3469 GCA_028066595.1 Thermoanaerobaculia bacterium | reverse complement strand
GGCCCTTGAGGTTGCATCGAGCGGATTGCTTGTCCCATGGGACCCGTGATGGTCAGGCCCTTCAGCCCGTGATCTGCCTTTTCGACTAAGCCACTCATCGAGGACTCCTTTCAGGTTCTTGAGGAAACACGATGCGTCCGTAGGGCGCATCGGTGTGGTGAAAGACGCGGCCGCCTTGGGCCACGATCGATTCGACAAGAAACTCGGGAGGCCCGCCCGTCTGAAGCGTCAGGAACTCCCCCGGCAGAATGCGATAGGCCAGCTGCTGATTGAGCGTGGCCCCCGTAGAAGCCTGCTGACCGGTCGTCGTCGAGCTGCCCGCCATCAGTTGCCAAGACTGAGCGATCAGGTCAGCGGCCCACCTATTGGTCAGCGCGTCGCTGTTGGCCGCGAAGCACTTCGTGTTGAAGTTTGCTAGGAGCGAATCAACGACGTGTTTCGCGTTCGGTGCTCGGACCGCCGAGTAGAGGTTGCTGATGTTCTGCGTGATGAAAGTCGTGCAGATCCGCGATTCACGCGCCGTCGCCATGAATTCGGCATCACGGCTGGTAATAAAGAGTTGTGCTTCGTCGACGAAGAGAAATGCCGGCACCGTATTCCGCCCCACCGAACGACGCTCTGCCGCCACCTGGAACAGGTACTTCATCAGGCCATTGGCGATCCGACCGACGGAGGCAAAGGTCTTGAGCGGCCAGTCGCAAATCAGGATGGTCCGATGGTCGAAGATGTCCTCCAGCCGTAGCGTCGTCTCGCTCCCGAATACCTCTCGCAGCGGCGATTGCAGAAAGGGAAGGGCCATACCCTTCATCGTGGCGATGATCGAACCCCGCGTGCGTTCGGCCAGCCGGGGAAACTCCTCGCAGAGATAGGACGCCGCCATCTCGAGGTCTTGCTGCCGCTCCGGCACCACGTCCTGAAAGTCCTGGCCAACGGCGCGTGCCATGCACTGCCAGCAATAGGAGTGATCGCGCCAGATGTCTTCGTGAAACTCGTCAACGGCTTCGCTCCGTCGAGGAACACTCTGGATCAGCTCGTGGATGTTCACCAAGGAGACGGTTTCACCGGCGGCATGGAGAACGTTTGTCGCATGCGTCATCAGTTCGATGGTTGCCCGGTGCCAGAACTTCTCACCGTCGCCGTCTTTCCTGCCGCCCTCGGTGATCTCGAGCAGAATCTCGAACAGAGACGTAACGTTGGCGGTGTACCCGGCGCCGCGTCCAACCCGGCGTAGCTCCTGGTCCAGGGGGTTGATCCGCAGCTCCGGATACTCAGGAGAGAAGACGACTACGTCATCTAGCCGGCCCGTCTCGGTGGCGTAGTCAAGCCACTTCCTAGCTTCCCCAGGCTTGGCCGCGAGAACGACCCCACCCATTTGCGATTCCAGCATCGAGAGGGCGATGTGACGCCCAGGACCCGATGACTTTCCGCTACCCGGCCCCCCGAAGATCACCGCCCCGCCGACTGCATCCCGAACTGTCCACAGGTCCGTGTCGGTCAGGTGCAAGAGGGGTCGATCCAAGATCGGATCCAGCCCGGTTCCGGCATCACCGGACCCTCCGCCAAAACGATTGATCCATTGGGTAAATCGGGACATCGCTCTACCTTTCTGGGGCTCTGCCCCGTTTGGGCACCTGGGGGTTGTGTCGTGCCTTCTGTCGCTTAAGCGCCTGTTTTGACGGGCTTTGCTTCGGTATTCGGCCAGGGCTCGCCGTCGCACGCTGCACCATCGCCTGTTTCTGGCCGTAACGGGAAGCCGCGTCCAGGATGTGCTTGCCGGTGCGCGCAACCGCCTGCCCCGTTTTCGCCAGGGCCTTGGCCGGTGCCGTAACCGCTTTGCCGACCAGCTTGGCGCCTTCGAAGCTGCGCTCTTGCCTATCTGTGACAGACCGGAAAGCGTAGCTGGCAAGCGCTGCCATCAGCCCGCCATGGTTGGCTTCCTGAAGTTGTAGTTGGGCATCTCCCTTCGCTACCGAGCCGGGCTTTATCCAGGCACGACGCGCGCTCCAGTCGGTTTCTCCGGCAGGGCTGGTGTCCCGCCCGCGCTGTTGCGCCTGCTTGGTCGGTGCCACCGTCTGCTGCTTACCCTTGGCCTGGTGCCTTTCCGCTTTCGCTTCATTGCGAAGTTGAAGTGCTCGGTTCTCCCACTCCTGGGCTTTCGCCATCTCGTCGCGCGCACGTTGCAAGGCACTCTGATCCCTGTATTTGCGGTGCTTAATGAAGAGCTGGCCTGATCGGTGTCTGTGATAGCGCGCCTGCTCGGCGGCATGCTGGGCTTCCAGTTCTTTCGGGTTTGCCATCGCGCCTTACCTTTCGGCAGGTAGGTCGGGAGCGCCTATCGATTCCCAAAGCTCGCCATCGGTAACCTGCCAGCTCTCGGTCACCACGATGCCTGGATACAGGCGCTCTATCTCTGATCGCCGCCGAGCCATCCGTTCGAGCAAGCCCGAGCCGCCACGATCTGGAACCAACACGATGACTGCCCGGCCCGATACTTCCCGCGGCTCCTTGGGCGAGCCTCCGCAGGCCGCATGGCCTCCGTCAGTGATGACCATCGAAGCGTGAGAAGCAGAGGCCACCCGATCCAGGACCGGGAACAGACAGGTCTCAGGCTTGGCCTGGTCAATAGGAATCGCCGCGAGGACCTGCCGGAAGCGATCGAGCGTCTGACGGACTTCTTGCTGCCAGACCTCAAGTGCTTCGAATCGACGTTGCGCGCAGGCATCTTCCTGTGCTCTCCGGGAAGCCGTGAATACGGTCTCGGAGGGAGTGCAGTCAGGAACCTCGTGCTGAGGGATCGGCCAAAGATGCTGCGGTCCTGAGAGTGCATCCCTCTCTGAGAAAAACGAAGACAAAGCAAGCGACGTCACCGATCTCGAAGCAATGAATGGCATCGGATCCTCCAATACCATTCGTAGGCGCTCATACTCCTGTTGGGCCATCGAGCCGGAGACATCGATCCAGAGGTGGTAGTGCTGTAACGGATCGGCCTGAAGAGAGGGAGGAAGCAGGCAGAGGAGGAGCCCACTCACCGCTGCGATTCCTGCTGCGCGAGCCGACGGCAACCGCCGGTCTGACAATTCGAGTACTTGACGCGTGATCGCCTCCAACCGAACGAACTCCGCCTCCAGCCAGGAGAGTCGGGTGAATGAAGTGACTTCGCGGTTCGCCGCTCCGAGCAGATCCGACAGTTCCCAGGCCAAGGCGGCAATGTAGGCCACCGCAAACGAGAGGAATGACGAGACGATCGCGAAGGCCAATGCCGCTTGCTCGAAAAATCGCAGGACGAAGAACATGCCCAGCATGGCTGCGGCGGCGCCCACCGTCCAGCGCAGCTGGATCTCAAGACGCTCAGCCGAAGTTCGCAGACTCCACGTAGAGACCTGAGCCACTGTCGCCAACTTAGCCAGTCCACAAAAGAGTAGGGTGGCCAGCACGCCCGCAAGCACATGAAGGAACAACCCGCCGCCGA
>JALCBJ010000049.1 GCA_028066595.1 Thermoanaerobaculia bacterium | reverse complement strand
ATTCTCCCGCTCCAGTTCCTTGAGCCGCTCACGGTCACTCGTAGTGAGTCCCGCTCGCTGCCCTTGATCCCGCTCTGCCTGCCGGACCCACTTGCGTAGAGTCTCGGCGGTACAGCCGATCTTCGTCGAGATCGAGCCGATCGCCGCCCACTGCGATTCGTGATGTGGCTCCTGCTCGAAGACCATGCGTACGGCCCGATCACGGACCTCGGGTGAGTATCGTCCTCGTCTTCCCATGACCCAATCCTCTCAAGTGTTGCGGTCTCCGGGAAAGCCGGGGCGATTCAGCTCTTGATTCTTCAGAACCCGGGCGCCGACGGAGCGTCAAAAAGTGTCGTATATGGACGAGACTGCGGCACTGTCGCACCTGTCTCGTGCGAACTCACGAGCTGCTTGGCATCTCCGATGCAATCTCTGGATCTCGCACCGACACGAGCATCAATGGAAGGTCCCAGACGAACTCCCCTTGCCTCTGACCTTGGATGTCGAACCGCCCTGCGGTTGTAGGTGCTAGGTGACAATTCCCGCCACGTCGCTCGTACGTGCGGTCTCCATCGCCTCTTGCAAAGTCTCGAAACGTGCTCATAGTCGAGATCACCGGCTGGCGGAGCTGTAAGAAGCCGCTTCCGCCTCGGCAGACAGGCGCAAGCACAACGCCATAGAAGACCTCTGCTGCGCGAGCCGAAAACTGCGTCAGCCGCGGATTGGCCGATGCACCAGGAGCCCTCATCGGTCCTTTGAAACGACTCGTCTCCTCGCAGGCCAAAGTAGATTCTCAGCTCAGGCTTCGTAGGTCACGGAGTGATCGAGGACCAAGCATTGGTGGTGCCAGACTCAAAGCCGTCGGAGAAGATTGCAGGAGCCACGATCTCGAGACGCAATATGTCGAACTCCCCTTCGGTCACGATGCCGAGGGAGCGCTGGACGAATCCCTCGGGTAGGACGGTGGCAGAAAGATCGGCGGTGGTGTCTGCCAGAGTGCCGATCGGTGCAACGATCAGGTCGTAGACCTGGACGTCATCGGCTGGCATGTAGAGGACCTCCACTTCGATGTGGCCCGCCAGCACCGCGTCGGCCGCCTCGACTCGGGCAGCCGGCGGCTGGCCGACGGTCATCGCCGACGCCGGCTCGTCACCCTCGACCTGCAGCACCAAGGTGCTGGTGTCCCCGAGCTCGAGCAAGTTGGTAGCGAGATGGCCCGAAAGGCTCAGTCGGCCCGTGGGATTGCCTATGGTCGTCGGTTCCAAGAGGCCGATCCAGACCCGAGGAACAATCAATGACGAACGTTCGAGATTCAGGACACCCGAGACGTTCCGGCCGACCATCGTGTCGCGAACTCCGCTGCTGTCATCGAACGTGCCATCTGAAAGGCCGCCCACGACGAGAATACTGCCTACCTCGCCACGGACACGGGCGAGCGTGGTCGAGGCGTTCGTTGTAGCTGTGAAGAGCGGATCTGGCGTTTCTTGCCAGATGAGTGAAGCGACCTGGAATGCGTCGGCAACGGACAGCTCGGCAACGTCCTCGAAGAGCATCGTCGAATCGCTGTTCAGGACGTCCGTGCTGGTGGGTGCTACGAACGTCGAGCCGATTTCGTAGTCGCCAAACAACGTGAACGAATCGACCTGCCGAAAGATCACTTCAGCGTCGAGGTCGACCACGCCGGAACCTTTCACAGTACCGGCCGCAATCTCCAAATCCGAGGTGACTCGTAGGGTTCCAATCTCCTCGAACGTGACGGTGGCGCCCATCGTGGTGCTTTCCTTGCCACAGCCGAAGTAGGAGACCAACTCGATGTCCTCGCCGACCGCCATCGAGTCCACTCGGCGGAGCTCCGTCCAAGCCACGAGCTCGACCAAGCCGGTCGTGACGCCACTGGAACTGTTGCATACCCCACGACGCACAACTTCGAGGTCCTCTCCGACGAGGACCTCGGAGACGTCGGCCACAAGGGTTGAGGCTTCGACTCTGATGTCGGCGGAGTTCTCGGCCGCGTCGCCACGAATCCTCCCGATCTCCCAGTCTTCTCGAACGACGAGGTGTTCGGCATCGGTAATCTGCAGGGAGGAATCCATGTCCACGATCGCTCCCAAGAAGGTCCCGCCTCCGAAACTCTCGACGGTGGATTGCGCCATATCGTTGAGGATCGCTATGTGGTCGACCTGATCGACCACGAGGTCGGCGGTCACGGTGAGATCGATCTCGGGTGGGACGCCTTCGATTTCGACTCCGGGCCTTACCTTGCCGACGTCGGTATCGAGGATCTCGAATGTCGACGCTCGAGTTGCCGTCACCGATCCGCTGAGCACGTGGGTTCCTACAAGATTGACGTCTTCTTTCCCCATCACTTTGAGGTCGTCGAGCAGGTTCAGATCGGTATTCGCTAGGGTCACCGCGCCGCTGCCCTCGATGTCGCCCACCACCAGGCGGTCGGCTTTGAGAAGCCCGCCGTTCGCTTCCGCAACACCATCGTTGCGGATCGCCAAGATGTCGCTTCGCTGCGGAATACCGATCGGATCCCAATGGCCGGAGGAGAATAGATCGGCCGGGCCGGGAACGGCGAAATCCCGCGACTGATCGCTGACGTAGATGGTGGCGTTCGTCGTATCGACCTTAGGGCTGAAGACCGCACCGGTGAAGAACCCGATGACGACTCCAGGCGAGCCGAGGTCCGACGTGAGGCGTACCGTGAACGTTTGCCCTTCGGTGGTTCCCGTGGGCAAGCCGATGCTGATGAGCGCTACGGGAAACGGGGCCGATCCGGAGAAACTGAATTGATCCTCAGGGTCGAGATCGACCTGATAGGTAAAGCCACCAGCAACCGCTGTGGGGATCGCCACTTCGGTACCCATGCCGCGAGTCACGAGGTTGCTCCACGTAGGCTGAGTCTCGACGAAGTCGACGACGGCTCCCCCATCGACTTCCACACCAAACTGGAGTCCGTCGAGAGTCATCCCTTCAGGGTCGACGACCACATGGAGGTTTACAGAGGTCCTTCCAGGCTGCACGACTTGGTCGACGATGCGGAAGGATACGGCCTCGGCGGAGGTCGTCAGGCCCAAGGTGGCCACGACCGTCAGGAATGAGAACAGGCGATCTCGTGGGTACATCATGAATCTCCCGGGTGATCTCGGTGAACAAACGACTTTGAAAGCACGCGCGAAGGACTGTCGCGAAACCTATGGACTCGTAGCGGACCAAGCCGTGGTATCGCTCGATTCGAAGCCGTCGGAGAAGACGGAAGGCTGCACGATCTCCAAGCGAAGAATGTCGAAACCACCCTCGCTGACCACGCCAAAGGAGCGTTGGGAGTAGCCGGTGGGAATATCCAGCAACTCGAGGCTGCCCGTGGTGTCGGCGAGAGCACCCAGGGGCGCAACGATCAGGTCGTAGGTCTGCACAGCGGCCAACGGGGTGTAGAGGAATTCGACCTGGACGACTCCTTCGAGCGCGGCATCTCCCACGGAGATGCGAGCCGACCGAGCTTGACCGACGGTCAGGCTCGAAGCCGGCTCATCGCCTTCGATCTGAAGCACAAGGGTGCCGTTCTCGCCCACCTCGAGAAGACTGGTGCCGAGAAAGCCGGAGAGAGTAACGCTCCCAGAGGGATTTGCGAAAAGTCCCTGTTCGACCACTCCAACCCAAACGAGGGGGACCTGCAACGAGGAGCGACTGAGAGTCAGGCTGCCAGAAACGTCCAGACCCGACATGGCGTCCGGAACGCCGGAGGACATGTCCAGATCGCCCTGGAAAACCGCTCCCACGAGCAGGTAGTCACTGACGGTCACCGAAGACTCGGAGATACTCACCGTTGCCCTGGTCGTGGCAGTGGCCGTGACACCAGGTTGGGCGGAGAGCGACATGCCACCGATTCGAAGCCTGCGGCCGATCTCCAGCGTCGGTACGTCCGTCAGGGTGAGGGTGTGATCCGCCGTGAGTGTTCCGGTCGTCAGCTCATCGGCTCGGCTGATACCTACCTCGACGTCCCGTTGCACGAAGAAGCGATCGACTCGTGTCAGTTCCAAGGTACCGTCTAGGTCGGAAACCGCGGAGGCGTTCTGCCAGCCGAAGCTCGGGAACTCGATGTCGTCGCCGACGATCAGTTGCCCTATGTCGGAAAACGAAGCTGTCGCCATGGCCGTGTGCATCTCCGCACCTCGACAAGACTCACCGTCCGTCAGGCGGATGTCGCTTCCGGTCCGAAACTGACCTACATTCGCGACCGTCAGATTCACCTCCAGCTGTCGGCTGCCTGCTTGGGATGTCTCGTCGCAAAGCCGGTCGGCCCCTCGAAGGTCATCGCCGATGAGGACCTCACCGATGTTCTCCAAGGTGACGGTCGAGGTGGTTGCGAGTCCTGCCGTGGTCTCGTTGCCGTCACCAAAGATGGAGGAGATCGCCAGATCCGTCCCGATGCTGAGGCTCGAGACCTCGTCGATGTGCAACGTGCCGGTCGCGTTCGCCGTCACTCCCACGAAACTGCCTGAATCGTCGTTGATCTCCCCGACGAAGATGTTGTTCAGTGCCGTCACCCGGTCGACGTCTTGGATGCTCAGGCTACCGATGGCCGTGACGTCTGCATCGGCGCTGACAGGCAGTCTGGCGACCGACATTTCCGCCGCTTCGATGCCAACTCCGTCAGAGAGAGACATCGAACCCTCGATGTCCCGCAAGCCAGCGAATGGCACGTCCTTGTGGCCGCCGACTTCCAGGTCATCGGCAATTCGAATCCCGCTCCCCATCGTGGTGACGGTGCCGTCGCCCGTTGTATCGCCGACTCTCAGGCTGCGAGCCACGAGCTCTCCACCGTTCCCCTCGGCGGTGCCGTCGTTGCGTACGAAGAGGTCGTCGATCGCCTGGGGAACGCCGTTGGGTGCCCAGTTCCCAGCGGACGAAACATCAGCCGGACCTGCAGTGTCGAAGTCCCGTTGTTGATCGCCAACCCGAACGCTACCGGTGACCGCGGTGACGGCCGTATGAAGCACACCGCCCGTGGTGTAGCCGATCGGTACCGCAGGCGTACCGAGACTCGAGGTCAGTGAGACGTCGAAGGTCTGGCCAGCTGTCGGTGGCACGGCGAAGGTGATCTCGATCTCGGCGGCAGGAAACGCGGTTGAACCGTCGAAACGCACGAGGTCGTCATCGTCGAGATCGAGGACGAATGTGAATCCGGAGCCCTCTGGCAAGGACGTCACCGTAGGAACAGGTAGTCCGCCCGCGGCAGCGGCGACATCGATGAACTCATCGATCAAGCTGACCCCAGAGACGATAGCTCCAGCCTCGACTTCCACCCCGAACTGGATTCCGTCCAGGCAGGAACCCTGCGGGTCGATGACCAGGTGGAGCTCGGCAGTGCCCACCCCGGGCGACACGACCGCGTCGACGATACGAAACGTAACGGCTTCGGCCGATGCCGCGAATCCGATACTCGTGATGGCGATGGCGATGGCGAAGAGCGACGAGTTTCTTGGCAGTCCTGTCATTGAGAGTCTCCTCGAATCGGCGGTGAAGGGACTCGACGGAGTCTCCTTTCCAAGACATGCGCAAGAACGTGACGTGTTGTCCCATCGAAGTCTCGTCGCGGGCACAGCGAGACTCCGATCGGATGGACATCGGGCACCGAGCCCGGACGACGGAGCCCAAACCCGGATGCAGGCCATCCATCTCTGACCTCATCGCCTCTTGATTTGCCAGCAGCCAGGGCCCTGGCGAATCTCCCTCGTGACCACCCGACCGCGTGGTCACCCCTGACTGTTAGTCCGTGTCGCCTTCCGTGTCGATGACTTCAGATGGCAACTCCCCTTCTTCCAAGGGGCGTACGACACAGGTGAGCAACTCGCGCACCGTCTCGACAGCGGTGTCCGGCACCAACAAAGCAGCACCGCCGGCTGGGTTGGCACCGCTGAACCCAGGGCCAAAAATACCGATATCCGGAGCCTGTACAAGGAATGGAATACCGTGCTCGTCGAGGGCATGGCCGATGGTTTCGGCTTCTAGGCGCGAAGCGAAACGGGCGATCTCGACAAAGTTCATTCGACCTCCTGAGCGGCTCGAGCAGCATTGAGGAAACAACAGCTTAGCAGGAGGCGCTGGTCGTCCAAGAGTCTCTACTGCCAAACAATCCTGGGCTCGTCACGGTTCACGGCTGCAGTAGTCAAGGCCTCGGCAATGCCACACTCCGGTGCAGGAGTACCTTCTCCCGAAATTCGCCCGACACCGCAATGAAACAGCTCGAAAGACTACAGGTAGTCGACCCGAAAAACCTCGTGATCACCAACGGCCGCATCGTCAACCACATGACGGACCGTGACCTCTTGAGCATGCATCTCGGCCAAGCCATACAACAGCCCAACCACGAACGGAGCCAAGCCCACACGATCGCTGAAGTAGTGAACATTTACGCCGGCATCATCGGACTCTACTTTGAACGAAGGTGGACGAAGAACCGGCAGAGAGGCTTTGATTTGCGAATGCATCTTGTCGAGCCCCTCGAGGCTGGCCAAGAGTGTTTCCGGTCCCCTCAACAAGGGTCCATAGGCAGTTGTCAGGGCAAACGGAACCCAACAGCGACCGAACTCTTCGAGAAACTCCCCCATCGGTAGCTCGAACTCTTCAGCAGCGGCTCCCGCCAACGCGAACGTCACCTCATCGGGATATGGAGACATCGCAAGGAACAGTGTGTCTTCTACGTTTGCTTTGTCGCAAACTCGTGACCAAGCGGAACCGCCGAGCCGGTCGGTGACCATCTGCTCGAGAGCATTGATTACCATTCCATACATGAGAGTCCGCCGTGCGACGGAGGCCGGCGAGGCGATCTGCAATCGAAGCGGATGATCGGGCGCAATCACCCACGGTCTGAAGCAGCGAAGTTCGCGGTCGGACACGGGAACGAGCCACTCCTAGGCAAGAGGATCCCTCCTGGGACCAGCGAAGGTCAAGGACGTTTCGTACACATTTCGCCTGCTCCGTCAGCGCGGTCGTTTCTTCGACGTTTCGTCACCGGATGGACACAGCTGGCGCCGACGACGGCGTCGAGTCTGCTGGGCTCCAGGATCGCGCCCTGCCGGACGTGAACGAATTCGAGCTGGGATCTCGAGCCGCGCTCCGCCACGGAACCGAGTCCGAGGTCTGGCGCGCCCTCAACGATGCCCCGTGTCAGTCGACTTCGGTGTGGGAGTCGACCAAACGCATACGCTCCTTGCTCAGGAAGCCTTGCCTGGCCAAGCGGCCCACCAGCTACGGAACTGTCGCCACTGCGATTCGAGAAATGCCTTCTGCGGCTGGCTCAGCCGATCGCCTGGGTGAGTCGAATGCTCGTATTCGGCGTTGCCTTCGAGCACCATCAGATGCTTGTAGTAGAGCACCAGGTCCGGCCCTTCATCGTAGGTCGACAGAACTCGCAACGCGTCATCGAGCTCTTGGGCCAGCCGTAGCGACTCCGGGTCGCCTTCCGCCGCGCGCTGGCAGAGTTCGACCAACCGCAGCGCCTCCTTCGGCAGGGCATTGCCGATGCCAGTGATGGCGCCGCCGGCGCCACAGCGAACGAAACCGTGCACGACCTGTGTATCGACGCCCACCATCAGGATCGAATTCGGATCGCCACTGGTGATGTGCTCGGCTGCGTAGCTCAGGGATTCGGCACCGCCGAACTCCTTGAATCCCACCAGATTCGGATGCTCCCGCTGGAGGTCGAAAAAGAGGTCGGCTCGGGTCTCGAATCCGTAGTAGGGACTGTTGTAGATCACCGCTGGCGTGTCGGGCGCGGCGTCGAGAAGGGCGGCGAAGTGAGCGCGCTGCGCGGCTGGAGACGTGCCGCGAGACAGAACTCGCGGAATCACCATCAGGCCAGCGGCCCCGACCTCACTCGCGTGGGCCGCCAGGGCCGTTGCTCGGCGCGGATTCTGGGCGCCGGTGCCGACGACGGTCGGTACGCCCGCGGCCACCAAGCGTGCTACACCTTCCATCCGGTCCTCATCGTCGAGCAGAGGCCAGTCGCCCATCGATCCGCAATAGACCACGGCGCTCATACCTAGTTCGACCAGCTCGCTTCCCTTGCGCACCAGCGCCTCGAAGTCCACAGCTCCCTGAGCGGTACATGGGGTCATCAATGCGGGCATGCATCCGGCAAAAACGCTGTTGTTTGAGCTCATCGAGTTCTCCAAGAGACCAAGAATTGTGTCGAGTCGACTTCGGCCGTGGGCAGGACGAGAGTAGACCTAGGAGGCTCCCCTGTCTTGTCTTCGATCCCACTCATGACTTGATCTTTGGCACAATCGAAGAATGGGGAAGGAAGGCGCAGGTGAACGATCTCCGTTGGTCCAGCTGCTCGAAGGGCTCGCGGAGCCCTTCACCGCCGAGGCCCTATTCGATCAGCTTCCGGAGACCGTTTTCTTCATCAAGAACTCCGAAGGCCAGTATCTGTGTGTGAACGATACCCTGGTTGCTCGCTGTGGTCTACGCAGCAAATCAGAGCTCCTCGGACGGACACCATCCGAGATTTTCGGTGCGAAGCTCGGGCGCGGATACGAGGCGCAAGACCGCGACATTCTACGTTCAGGCCATCAGCTGATCGGCAAGCTGGAGCTGCACGTCTACCAACCGCGGGGAACCGGTTGGTGTTTGACCCACAAGTTGCCCTTGCGAGGACGGGACGGCCAGATCGTCGGCTTGGTCGGGGTCTCGCGGGATCTATCGGCGCCCGATCTCAAGGACTGGGATTTCCACCCGATCGCGGCCACCCTGTCCGAGGCTCAAGCACGTCTGGACGCGCCACCGTCGGTTCGCGAGATGGCCGCGTCCGCCTCCCTGTCGGTCTACCAGCTCGATCGACGAATGAAGCGCCTGTTCGGCCTATCGACCGGACAGTGGCTGCTCAAGCAAAGGATCGAACACGCCTGCCGGGAGCTCGTCGAGACCGAGCTGCCGATCGCGCAGATTGCTCTGAACTGCGGCTATGCCGACCAAAGCGCGTTCACTCGACAGTTCCGCCGTACCACGGGTCATCGGCCATCGGAGTTTAGAAAGATCAGGGCTCTCTGACGAGCCACCGCGACCTGCTGCCGAGGATCATCGGCTGCGGGATCTATGGCACGACCGTCGACCATGCTGTCAGGTCCTCCGACTCGAAGTCGTGGGCAAAGAGGCTCGACGGACATGCGAGGCGGACTTTTCCGAGCTCGGATTGCACAGCATTCGATATTCCTCCGCATGTCTTGGTGAGGGCGGCTATCGCGCGGAGTTCCGGCTCGGTGCAATCTCGGGGAGCTGTCCCTCGACACCACGTCACAAAGGACCGCTCACATGCCTCTCACCCACGCCGACCCGATCCTCGCTTCGCTGATGTCCAGCAAGAGAACTTCGCCCCTGCGGCGTTGCCGGCAGCCAGCCAAACGGCACTGGCCTACACCGCTGATCTTGGTGATCTTGATCTTGGTGCTCATAGCGGCCGGCCCCGTCTGGGCGGCCACCATTACCGTCGACAGCGCCGCCGACAACCAAATAGGGGGCGACGGTGCGTGCACACTGCGCGAGGCGATCGACAATGCGAACGCAAACGGTCAGACCACCAGCGGCGATTGTTTCCCGGGTTCAGGTACGGACAGGATCGTGTTTAACATTCCCGGCCCTAGCCCGATCGAGATCGAGCTGACCGTCGGGCCGCTGATCGCAAGCGATCCCATAATCATCGACGGGACAACACAGCCAGGCAACACCGGAGCGTGCACCATGCCGATTCCGGACCGGCCGACGTACGGCCTAACGCTCCTAGGTCAAGGAGTCGTTACAGGTGCAACCGACACCGCCTTTCGCATTCAGGCGGGTAGCGACGGGTCGACGATCAAGGGGCTGAACCTTCAAGGTTTTGTCGGCTTCGGAATCTTGATCCAAACCGACAACAACCTCTTCGAATGTAACTTCCTTGGCCCCTCGGCAGACGGCTCCTCCGCTCGTTCGCCCGGGAGTTGGGCTCTCTCACTGACGCAAGCCGCAGCGGGGAACACCATTCAGTCCAATCTGATCTCGGGCAATGCTGTTGGTGTCCGGTTTCAGAACAACCACATCAACAACACGGTCATCAACAACTTCATCGGCACCAATCGTGAGGGTACGGCCGCAGTTCCGAACAGCATCGGTGTCTGGATCAACGGTGACAACGACCTCGGAACCGCGAACAACGGCAACCTGATCTCCGGCAATACCAATACTGGAGTCCTGGTGAACGGATCGAGTACGACCGTCTTTGCCAACTTGATCGGTACCGATTTGAGCGGCACATTCGCGGTGCCAAATGGCACCGGCGTGAGCATCACGGGTGACGGCAACTTTGTCGGATCCAGCAACTCGAACGTCCGCAACGTGATCTCGGGCAGTACCGGGATCGGTGTGGCGATCAGCGGCGCCAACAACTCGGTCCAGGGCAACTACATCGGAACCGGTATCACTGGTTCCGCCGCGGTTCCCAACGGCAGCCACGGGGTTTCCGTTACGGGCGCCAACAACTCGATTGGTGCCGGGGGCGGCGACAGCGGCAACCTCATCTCGGGAAACGTCGGAGACGGTGTCAACATCTCCGGGCACGAGGCCGACGACACCCATGTATTCAGCAACAGGATCGGCACCAACACCGACCAGACCGCCGCGGTCCCGAATGGCGGTAATGGCGTCACGATCTTCAACTCCAATGGAGGCACGACCGAGCTCACCAACGTCGAAATCGGCAACCGAAGGACCACCCATTCCAACATCATCTCCGGCAACGCCGGGCACGGCATTTATGTCCACGACACGAACGCCAATCGCGCGACGTCCGTCTTCATCTTCGGCAACCGCATCGGCACGGACCTCACCGACACTCTTGATCTCGGCAACGGTCTCGATGGCATCTACTTCGGCGACCACATCGACGGCTCGCGCATCGGCCAATTCCAGGTCAACGGGCCGACCTTTACCAACACGATCGCCTTCAACGATGGCGATGGCGTCACCATCGCGGGTACCACCAGCCAAGGCAACCAGATCGAGCAGAACTACATCTTCGACAACGATGGCATCGGCATCGATCTCCAAGCAAATGGCCCGACCCCGAACGATAACGGAGATGGCGACGGCGGCGCCAATCGGCGGCAGAACTTCCCGGACCTGCTCGAAGCCAGCCTCGACTGTGCCGGCGATTTAAACATCGAGTACAGCCTCTCCTCGAGCCAGGCCAGTTCCAACAATCACGGCATCGAGTTCTTTCTGGCCGACTCCGACGGAGCCGAAGGCGCTTTCTTCCTGGCCCGCACCGGCTACTCGAGCTTTCCGAACGCGGTGACCACCAACCTCGGCCCGGCCGACGATCTGGGTGTGGCCTTTGGCGACCATCTGATCGCCACCGCCGAAAGCCATCAGGGCGATACGTCCGAATTTTCCGCCAGCATCCCAGTCACCTCGTCGTGCACGTTCGAGGTCACGACTACCAACGACTCGGGGGCGGGCTCGCTGCGACAGGCCATCCTCGATGCCAACGCGCTACCCGTACCCACAGCCATTGTCTTCGATATAGCGGGCACAGGTCCCCACGTGATCAGCCCCCTGACGGCGCTGCCGTCGATCACCAGCCCGACGTCGATCGACGGCGCGAGCCAGACGGGCAACGAGACGATCTGCAGCACGGCTTTGGGCAGCCGACCGACCTACCAAGTCATCGTCGACGGCACGGCGGGAGGGCGTCCCGACCTGCTGATCCTGGCACCCGGATCGGATGGCTCGATCGTCCAGGGGCTCAATCTGCGCAACGGCAAAACGGCGATCGGCGTGCAAAGTGGGAACAACTCGATCCTGTGCAATCTCATTGGCACCGACGAGTCCGGCACGGCGTCGCAAGGCAATACCGTCGGAGTCGCTTTGGCATCCGCTGACAACGTCGTTGGCGGCTTGGTTAGCGGCACACCAGACCCCAGTCTATTCAACGCAATCGCGTACAACGGCATAGGCGTTCAGGTGGCGAACGGTGACGCGAACGATCTCCGTGCCAACAGCTACTTCCAGAACATCGGTCTCGCCATCGACCTCGGTGCCGACGGTGCGACGGCCAACGACTCGGCCGACAGCGACCTCGGCGCGAATCTGCTGCAGAACTCTCCGCAGCTCAGCCAGGGCCTCCTTGTCGCCACCGAGGCGCAGATCACCTACACCGTCGATTCGGATCCGCTCGAGCAGGCCTACCCCATCACCGTCGACTTCTTCGCGCCGGACGTCGACGGACAGGAAGGTCTGACTTGGCTCTTCTCCGACTCCTTCGAGGCTGGCGAGTATCTGAGCGACGTGGTCGTCTCGGTGATCGCCGCGACCCACGGTCTCAGCAGCGGCGACCAGCTGGTCGCCTTGGCCACCGACAGCAACGGAAATACCAGCGAGTTCTCGTCCCCCGTCACACTCATGGCACCCGGATGCCTCAACGTGACGTCTACCGCCGACAGCGGCACGGGCTCCCTGCGCGAGGCGATGACTTGCGCCAACGCGACGCCGGAGCTCGACACCATCACCTTCGCCATCTCCGGCGCCGGGCCGCACGAGATTGCTCTCAGCACCGCGCTGCCGACCCTGACGGCGCCGGTCGTCATCGATGGCACGACGCAGTCTGGCAACGGCACGGTGTGCACCACGGCGATCCCCGACCGGCCGACCTATCAGGTCATCGTCAGCGACGGCAGCAACGTTGGCACAGGCTTCCAGCTCGGCACCGGCTCCGATGGATCGGCGATTCAGGGCCTCAACATCCGCGGATTCGGCAGTCGCCTGATCCACGTTGACGGCAGCGAGAATCACCAGATCGCCTGCAACTTCCTCGGCACTGACGAGACGGGGACGAGCCGGCCGAGCCCCAACGGTGAAGTTCAGATCCAGGAGGGGAGCAACGTGACCATCGGCGGTTCCGAAGCGACCCGGGGCAATCTGGTCACCACCGTCGGGGGCGGCAACTCGGCAGGTGTCCGATTCCTCGGAGGGGGAACGGGCAATCGCTTGCAGCACAACTTCATCGGAACCGACAAGACCGGTACGGCGGCGTTGCCCAACGACTTCGGTGTCGTCGTCGGTACCTCGGGCGAGGCGCAGCAGGATCTTGCGATCCTCGACAATCTGATTTCAGGCAACGCCACCATCGGCATCGTCGTCGACGATGTGGACGGCCTGGAGATGAAGCGCAACCTGATCGGCACCGACCTCACGGGCGCGATGCCCCTGCCCAACGGGTGGCAGGGCGTCGCAGCAGGATTCGTCCGGATGGCGGACGGCACCACCATCGGTGGCACCGCCCCCGGTGACGGCAACGTCATCGCCTTCAATGGCCGCCACGGCATCACCTTGGGACAGACCTCACGGGTCGCGCTCCTGGGCAACCACATCTTCTCGAATACCCAACTGGGCATCGAACTGGAAGGCGGCGGAGCCAACAACGACCCGGGTGACCCCGACACGGGGAATAACCAGCTCCAGAACTTCCCTGTGCTTACTGGCGCACCGACCATCAACGGTAGCGACCTCGAGATCAGCTACTCCGTCGACTCGACGACGGTCAACTCCAGCTATCCGTTGAGGGTCGAGTTCTTCGTCGCCGACGCGGACGGCCAAGAGGGCATGACCTACCTTGGCTTTGATGAGTACACCGCGAGCGACTACTCCGGCTGCGGTGCCGCTCCGTGCACCAAGGCCGCGACCGTCTCGCTGGTCGGAGGCGTCGCTGCTGGCGATGACATTCTCGCCACGGCGACAGACGCCAACGGCAACACGTCCGAGTTTTCGAGCACTTCCGTCACCGCCGCCACCGGCTGCCTGACGGTGACTACCACCGCCGACTCCGGCGCGGGCTCGCTGCGCGAGGCCATCGCCTGCGCCAACGCACAGAGCGGGCTCGACACGATCACTTTCGCCATCCCTGGCGCTGGCCCACATGTCATCACGCTGGCCTCCAACCTACCCCGGATCGACGATCCGGTAATCATCGATGGCTCCTCGCAGCCCGGCAATGAAGGCGTTTGCACTCGAGCCATTCCCGATCGGCCCAGCTACGACATCGCTATCGACGGCAACGGTGTCACCAGTTGGATCTTCGAGCTCTTCACCGACTCGGATGGCTCGACGATTCAAGGGCTCAACCTTCGCGGTACGACAAGCGCGGCCATCTTCGCCCTCGGCGGTGGCGACGGTCTTCACGTGATCCGCTGCAACTTCATAGGGACCGACGAAACGGGTTTGGCGGCGGACGCCAACGCCAACGGCATCTTTGTCGGCAGCATCGAAGATATGACCATCGGCGGCCCGAACCCCGGCGACGGCAACCTGATCTCGGGCAACACCAACCACGGGATCGCCTACTTCGGCCCGAATTCTTTCGGCGAAGTCGTGCAGGGAAACTACATCGGCACCGACAAGACGGGCGCCGCCCCGCTCGGTAATGGCGGAGCCGGAATCTCGATGGAGCTCGACGTCAGCACCGTCATGGTGGGCGGCACGGGCGAGGGTGAAGGCAATGTCATCGCCTACAACGGGGTGGGTGTCCTCGACCTGACCGACACCGTCGGTCACACGATTCGTGGCAACAGCATCTTCTCGAATACCGGTTTGGGCATCGACCTGGCCGATTCGATGGGCGCCGACGGTGTCACCGCCAACGACGCCGGAGACGCCGACACGGGTGCCAATCAGTTTCAGAACACGCCCCTCTTGCTCGATGCAACGACGGTCGGCGGCGTGCTCTCCATCGGATTCAGCGTCGACAGCACCACGACCAACTCGGCCTATCCGCTGGCTCTCGATTTCTACGTGGCAGACAGTGACGGCGAAGAAGGCAGCGTCTACATCGGCGGTGCCACCTACGGAGCCTCGGATGCTCAGTCGACCGTCCGCGTCTCTTTCGCCAACCCCGGGTTGATCACTTCGGGCGCGTTGCTGGTGGCCACCGCTACCGACTCGGGCGGCAATACCAGCGAGTTCTCGGCCTCGGTCGAGGTCAACGCCTTCCTAGTGAGCACCATGGCCGACAGCGAGGTCGGTTCGCTGCGCCAGGCGATCACCAACGCCAACGCAACACCCGGTCAGAACTGGATCACCTTCGCGATCCCCGGCGACGGACCCCACGTGATCACACCCGCCTCGGATCTTCCGGCGTTCACCGAACCAGTGATCGTAGACGGCACGACCCAGGCCGGCAACGAAACCGTCTGCACCGATGCCATCGCCGATCGCGGCGCCTACCAGATCGTTCTTCACGGCGACGCTGACAGCAATGCCCTCCTGAGCGACGGGCTCATCATCGAGGCTGGCGCCAGCGGATCGACTCTCCAAGGACTCAATATCCGCAATTTCGTGGAAAGTGGAATCCGGCTCGACCACAGCGACGACAACGTGATCCTGTGCAGCTTCCTCGGCACCGACGAGCTGGGCACCATGGCCATGGGTAACGGCCTCGGTGTGTTCATTGCGGATGGTGACAACAACCAGATCGGCGGCCCTGAAGAAGGGGAAGGCAACCTGATCTCGGACCACGTCGACGGAGTGGCACCCTACTCTGGCGCCGGTGTGCTCCTCGCGGACGGCGATGTGGACGGAACAGTCATCCAGGGCAACGTGTTCGGCACCGACAAGTCCGGTATCGAAGCCCTCGGCGCCAGCGATCTCGGCAACGGCGTCGGCGTGCTGACGGATGCTTCGGCGGGAAGCATCACAGACACTCTCATCGGCGGCACCGAAGACGGTGAGGGCAACACCTTCGCGTTTAATGGCGACGGCGTGGTGGTCGGCGAGAATGTCCTCGAAGTGGCCATTCGAGGCAACTCCTTCTACACCAATGATCAGCTCGGTATCGATCTCCAGGTCGGCGGCACATCCGGTCCGACGCCGAACGACGCAGGCGACGCCGACACGGGCTCCAACAAAGGTCAGAACTTCCCCGTGCTGGCAGCCGACGCCTCCACCGGAAACCTGATGATCACCTTCTCCGTCGACTCTGAGGTGACGAACTCTGACTATCCGCTCACGGCTGAATTCTTCCTGGCTGACACCACCGGCGTACAGGGCGAGACGCCGATCGGCACGGCCGAATACAACGTTGACGACTACGGTGACTGCGGCGCTGCACCGTGCACCAAGACGGTGAACCTGGGCGCCGTCGCCGACCTCGGCGTGATCGCTGGTACACAGCTGGTCAGCACCGCGACCGACTCGACAGGCAATACCAGTGAGTTCTCCATGCCCATCGTCCCGACCGGCCTGGTGGACCTCGCCGTCTCGGTCGTCGAGTCGGGTGACCCCGTCACCGCGGGCTCAGGTGTGGGCAACCTCGTCTACACCGTCACGGTCACCAACGATGCGCCGGTGGACGCCACGGGCGTAGTGCTCGAAAACACGCTGACGCTGCCCACGGGAGCGACGGCGGTGTCCCAGGTGCCGTCGGCAGGCTCGTTCAGCGGCACGGCCTGGACCCTCGGTACCTTGGCCGCAGGCGCCAGCGAGACACTCACCGTCACACTGACCGTATCTGCGTCGACCACCACAGGTATCGACGTGATCACCGAAACGGTGGCTATTTCCGCAGTCAATGAGATCGACACCGACTCCTCGAACGACACCGCTACGGAGTCGAGCTCGGTCGTGCGTCAGGTGGACCTGGCCGTGTCGGTTTCAGAATCGATCGATCCGGTGTTGGCCGGTTCCGGTGTGGGCAACTTGGTCTACACCGTGACGGCGGCCAACGGTGGGCCGAGCGACGCGTCGGGCGTGGTGTTGCAGAACGCGCTGACACTACCTGCAGGAGTGTCCATCGTCTCCCAGGAGCCGTCGACGGGTTCATTCAGTGGCACAACCTGGACCGTCGGCACACTGCCCGCCGGTGGTGCCGCGACGCTGACCGTCACGCTGACCGTCGGGGCTTCGGCTGCTGAGGGTACCGATGTCATCGTCGACACCGTCATCGTCGCGGCGGTCAACGAGATCGACTCCAACCCGGCGAACAACTCCGCTGCCGAAGCGACCTCGATCACTCCCCAGGTAGACCTCCAGGTCTCCATCTCTGAATCGATCGACCCGGTCGTCGCCGGCTCGGGCACGGGAAATCTCGTCTACACGGTTACCGTGACCAACAACGGCCCGGGCGAGGCCTCCGGAGTCATTCTGGAAAGCACCTTGACGCTTCCCTCGGGCGTCGCGGCAGAGTCCCAGGTCCCGTCGGCGGGATCGTTCAGCGATCCCACGTGGACTCTCGGCACTCTGGCTGCAGGTACGAGCGAGACGCTCACCGTCACACTGACGGTCGATTCCTCGGCGGCGTCTGGTATCGATGTGATCACAAACGCCGTCGCCGTCACGGCGGTCAACGAACCCGATGCCGACGCGTCGAACGATACGGCCTCTGAAACCACCTCGATCGCGCGCCAGGTCGATCTGGCGGTATCGGTGGCGGAGTCGATCGATCCGGTGGTAGCCGGCTCGGGATCCGGCAACCTCGTCTACACGGTGGCAGTGAGCAACCTCGGTCCATCGAATGCCTCGGGCGTTACCCTCGACAATGCGCTGACCCTGCCTTCGGGCGTCACTGTCGTGTCCCAGGTACCCTCATCTGGATCGTTCAGCGGCACCACGTGGACCCTCGGTGCCGTGGCGTCGGGCTCTGCGGAGACGCTGGTCGTCACGTTGACGGTGGGCGCCTCTGCGGTCGAAGGCACTGACGTCATTGCCGATGTAGCGGCCGTCTCGGCGGTCCTCGAGAACGATACCGACCTTGCCAACGACGCCGACAGCGAGTCCACATCGATCGTGCGAGAGCTCGACTTGGCGGTCTCGGTCGTGGACACCGGGAGCCTGTCCGCAGTCCTGCCGGGTGGCACTCTGAGGTACGAGGTCACCGCGTCCAACGTCGGCGGATCGGACGCCAAGGGTGTGATCTTGCACGAAACCGTGCCCGAGCACACGACCTACGACTCCACCCAAAGCACCGCCGGTTGGCAATGCCTGCCCAACGCCGCCGCGGGCTCCACCTGCTCCTTCCAGGTCGGCACCCTGGCCCAAGGTGATGACTCGTCGGCGCTCTTCACGGTCACCGTCGATCCCACACTGGCTCGGGACGTGACGGAGATCAGCAATCAGGTCTCGGTGGATACGGAGGGCGGGGATCGGGACGCCAATCCGGCCGACAATACCGACGAGATCTCGACGTCGGTGGACTTGCCACCGATCGTCCTGATCGTCGATACGGTGGCCTCCACCGAGGATGGTCGTCTCGGCCCGGGTGAGCGGGTGCAGGTGCCGGTGACGCAGGTCCTCCTCGGGTTCTCCGAGGACGTGACGGGAGGTGCCACGGCCGACAGCTTCTGGCTGATCCACGCCGGCTCCGACGGCACGGTATCGTCGCCGTCCTGTCTCGGTCTACAAGGGGACGATCAGGAGATCCCCATCGAATCGGTGGTCTACGAGGAATCTCTCTACGACCAGCCCACCAGCCGTCTCGAGCTCGGAATGGGTCTTCCCTTGCAGCGTGGTCGCTATCGGCTCCTCGCGTGTAGCGCCGAGATCGAGGACGCCGCCGGCCAGCAGCTCGACGGCGACATCGACGGAGCAGTCGGCGACGACTTCAGCCTCGACTTCACCGTCAGCGAGTCCATTCCGCTCGAGAACCCCAACTTCGATCAGGCGCTCGCGCCTTGGACGTCTCTCGACTTCGACTGGGAGGCCGAAGACGTGGACGCGGCGCCGTCCTCTGGCTCCGCGGTGAGCCTGCCGGTCACGGAGGCCGTCTTGAGTCACCCCTGCATCGATCTGAACAGCGAAGAGTACGGGATGCTCTCTTCGCTGGTGGTGCGGATCGATGACCCTGCCGGTGTCGACCCAGTCGTCCAGCTCGAGCTGGAGGTCTATGCCGGGAGCAACTGCCAGGGTGAGCTATTGGGTATCGAGCCCATGTCGCGAGTCCAGGGCGGTACCGCCTCGGAGTGGCAGGAATCCACCACTTCGGCCAATCTGCCGGTAGGGGCCATATCGGCTCTACCCCGCCTGCGGTATCTGTCTTTCGATGGCTCGAGCACGGTCTTCATCGACCGGCTGTCGCTAATCCCCATGATCTTCGGTGATGGATTCGAATCGGGAGATACCAACGCCTGGTCCCTCACCGTCCAATGATCATCACGCTCACCCAGGCCCTCCACTGGTTCCGTCCGACGCATCCTGGAGGTGACGCATTTCTCGGCGCAGCCAGAGACGCGAGACGCGCCATTCACGACTCACGGTGCCACGTGAAATACCGAGCAGCTCGGCGACCTCGGCGCCTGTCAGGCCGGCGAAATGGCGAAGCTCCACGATTTGCGCTTGCCGCGCGTCGATCTTCGCCAGCTTGTCGAGCGCCTGATCGAGCGCGAGGATTTCGACGTCGAACGAGCTCACGAGACCATGATCCGCCAGCTCGATCGGGATCATCTCGTCCTTTGGGATCCTCTTACCGGCATTCATACGTCGAGCGTGGTCGATCAGAACGCGCCGCATGGCGATGGCCGCGGAACCGAAAAAATGCCGGCGATCGTCCCACACCAGAGTGTTCCGGTCGAAAAGGCGAAGATACGCCTCGTGGACGACTTCGGTCGCGCGCAGGGTATGGCCAGATCGTTCTCGCCGAAGGAGCCCCGAGGCGATCCGACGCATCTCCGCATAGACGAAGGAGACCAGCCGCTCCATGGCGCCATCTCGTCCGCCCCTCAGCTCGCCGAGGAGCTGCGTCACCTGCCCTTTCGGGTTACCTGAGATTTCGTTCACATCCAGAGAGCGCGATCGTAGGAAATCCAGTCGGGAAGATCCTACTCGTATCGGGCCCGGTTTACGTCGACGTTTTCGCTCGACCGGAGACTGGCGTGACGGGCCGGAATCGTTGGGCGAGCATGCCCTCCGAACCGGTCTCCGTCGACTCGCTACGCTGCTTCCGACGCCTCGGTTCGTGCGGCAGCGAGCTCCGGGTGCTCGGCTGGCAGGACGACTTCGAGAATCTCGAGGGCCTGTTGCAGGAGATCGGAACCCTCCTGCTTCCGCCCTTGTAGGACGCGAAGCCGTCCGAGCTGGAGGAGGTTCCTGGCAGCTGCCACGGAAGGGCTGTCGTAAAGGGCCTCGTAGATCGTCTCGGCCTGTAGTAAGGCCGTCTCGGCCTCGTCGAGGCGACCCTGCTGCGCGCGGATGGCGCCGAGTTGACTGAACATCCAGCCGCTCAACGGATGTCCCTCGCCACGCTTCTGAAGCGTCTCGGCGGTGAGGTGTTCGAACGAATCTGCGGCTTCGGATACCTTGCCACGATCCCTTTCCACGAGCACGAGGAAGGCGCGAATTCGGTCGGCAAAGGTGTGCTCGGCACCGTAACGGGCGGAATAGATCTCGAGGGCCTGCTGGAACACCCTCTCGGCTTCATCGAGATCGCCCTTCTGTGCGTGAGCCCTTCCGAGCTCGATGAGAGTACGCGCGATCTCCAGCTGGTCGTCGCCCGCCTGAGCCCGCTGGACACCGAGTAGATCGCGCAGGTGGGCCACGGCTTCGTCGCTTCGGTGCCAGCGACGCCACAAGGCTCCCAGGCCCCGCCGAGCGAGGAGTGTCCGGGTATGGACCGGCCCGTGGAGCTCCAACCAGGTCTCGCCTGCCCGTAGCAGCAGGCTTTCGGCTTCCTGCCATCTGCCGAGCTGTTCTTCGATGCCGGCCAGATTGAGCCAACATCCGACGACCCAAGGGTGCTCGGGGCCGAAGGCTTGGGTAAAGAGGACCTCGGCCTCCTGCAGGATCGGCCGTGCCTCGCCGTAACGTCCGATATCGCGGAGAGCAACACCGAGGTTGTTGAGGGACTCGGCCAATGCTCCGAGATTCTCTGACTCCTCGTGTCGGCGGATCTCCAACGCTCGCCTGTGCCCAGCGATGGCCTCGTCGTACCGCCTCTGGCTGTAGTACAGATTCGCCAGCCAGGTGATGGATGCCGAGAGCTTGCCCGGTTCGCGCTCACTCACCGACTCGTTGAGCTCGACCGCCCGAACCAACATGCCCTCAGCTTCGTCCAACCGTCCCTGGCGACGATAGATCACGCCCAAGGACCCGACGTTCGTGATCAGCTCCGGATCATCCGGCGGGCCATGATGCTCCCGAAGGTCCAATGCCTGCTCGTAGAGGGTGGCGGCACGATCGAGGTCCATTCGGGTCATGGCAATGCGGCCGATCGTCTGCATGAACCGCGCTCTTGCCAGGGGTAGGTCGGCGAGCTCTTCGGCCATGGAGGCCTCCGCCTTGGCGAGCAACTCATCTACCGACTGTGGGTCTTCCTCTCCCCGGTCTGGATCCACCACTTCGAAGAGGCCGATCAGGAAGCCCGATACTTGCTCGGCTTCGGCCAGAGCTTCGCGGGCCCTCTCCGCTTCCTGATTGGCTCGATCCGCCTCCAAGTTGGCACGCCGTGCCTCTTGGGTTCGGGCCACGACGCCAGCTGTCAAGGCGGCGATCACGATCGCGACCGCGGCGATCACACCCATATTCCTCCGGACGAAGCGGGATAGGTCGTATCCCAGGGAAGACGCCCTCGCTTCGACGGGTCGGTTCTGTTGAGCGCGCTGCAGGTCGGCCGCCAGGTCGGAGACCGAGCCATAGCGCGACTCACGATCTCGCGCCGTAGCCTTCTCCAAAATTGCGTCGAGGTCACCTCGTAGGCGGCGCTGAAGAGCGGAGGGCGAATCGCTTCGTAGACCTGCGAGCTCCTCCCGCCGGCGGGAGTCCAGGTCGGCCCAGCGTCGGCTCATAACGGGCGGGTCCTGTGTTCGCGCCCGATGCAACAGGGCACCGATGCCGAGACCGGAAACGTCGTGGGGAGGCACCCCGACGAGCAACTCGTAGAGCAGGATGCCGAGTGAGTAGACATCCGTGCGGGTGTCCACGTCGGATCGATCGCTCAGCCTGGCCGCTTCCGGGCTCATGTAGAGCGGAGAGCCCATCAGCAGACTCAAGGATTGACCCAAACCGGCACCGAGACCCATCTCCTCAGACACGTCGGACTCGCCCGCAGCGACAGCGTCGGCCTCGTCGAGGGAGCGGGCGATGCCGAAATCGATCACCTTGGCAGTCGCCGTGCCGTCCACTTCTGCGACCAGCACGTTAGAGGGCTTGAGATCCCGGTGTACGAGACCTTTCTGGTGAGCGTGCCCGACTGCGGCACAGACACCGAGAAAGAGCTCGATTCGGGCCCGGATCGTCAACTGATTCCGATCGCACCATTCGGTGATGTGGGAACCCTCGACCCACTCCATGGCCACGAATGCGCGCCCGCCGTCGGTCACGCCGGCATCGTAGACCGCTGCGATGTTGGGATGCTTCAGCCGCGCGAGAGCCTGGCACTCGGCGGCGAAGCGCCGGCTCCCCTGTTCACCCTCGAAGCCATGGATCACTTTCAGCGCGACCCGGCGCTCGATCGGCTCACGCTGCTCAGCGAGATAGACCGTTCCCATACCGCCTCGGCCGAGCTCTTCGAGCACACGGTAGGGCCCTACGAAATCCGGGCGAGTTTCCAGTGGCTCGCCGTCCGGTGTGCTGCCGACGGGCTGCTTCTCGCTGGCCATCAGCTCGACCGCCTGTAGCACCGCCGGAACCTCTAGAAAATCGTCCTCGAGATGGACCTGCTCGAGAAGCGAATCCACTTCGGCACGAAGCGCACGGTCGTCAGCACATTCTTGATCGAGGAACGTGCTCCGCTCCGCTGTGTCGAGGTCGAGGGCGGCATCGACCAATTCGACGACTCGCCGATACGCCGAGGATTCTGATGCCAATCAGTCTTCTCCCAGAGCTTCAGCCGGACTGATCCCCATGATCCTTCGAGCGGGCCACCAACAACACGCGAGGGCCACACTGAGAGCCAAAGCCAACGCCACCGCTAGCGGCTCGTGCGCTTGGGCCTCGGGGAAGGTGTACTCCGCGGCCCGAACCATCCCCAGGGTCAGAAAGGCTAGCAACGACCCAAGTCCTATTCCTGCTACAAGCTGGAAGGTCGCTCGCCGGGAGATCCATACCACCAGATCCCGCGGCGAGGCTCCGAGAGCCGTCCGCAGGCCGATCTCGCGGGTTCTTCTGGAGATGTCCAAGGAGGTGACGGTGAACACTCCCACGATGGACAAGAACAGGGCCATGCCTCCCAAAAAGGTAAAGGACATGCTGTAGACCGAAAGGGTGAAAGCCGCTTTGGAGGTAATCTTCTCCAGCGGCTGGATTCGCATCAACAAGATCTCCCGGTGAGTTTGGGCCGCTGCCTGGCGTAGCGCGCCTTCGTAGGCGCTGGGATCGCCCACTACGCGGATGGCCAAGTCGACAACGCGACCAGGTTCCATGGGTACATAGTACCCTCCTGATTTCTCTGGATTGGCGAGATTCAACCCGAGATCTGGGACCACGCCCACGATCTCATGCCATGGGGAATATCCATCTGGCTCGGACTCCGACCGCATCCGCAACCTATGCCCCAGAGGGCTCATTCCCTCGAACCGTTCGCGGGCGAATCTCTCGTTGATCACCGCCACCCGCGCGGCGTCAGGTCCCAGGTCCGTTTCGCGGATCAGCCGCCCGAGGACCGGCTCCACATCAAGGGCTTCAAAGAAACCAGGTAGTACCGCGACGACCGGAGTCTGGTGCGGAACGGAGGCCTCGGTACCTTCGATGTCCGTAGGAATGCTTCGAGCCCTCATGCCGGGAAGCGTCGATGTTGGCCCTACCGAGCTCACCCCGGGAATGGCACCAACAGCCTCGATCATCGCCCTTCGGCTCTCCTCCAAGGCTTGCTTCCGCGAAGCCTCGGGGTCCTCACCGCCCTCAGTTTGTTCCGGCACCGGCAGCCAGAACTGAGCGGTCAACACCTCCTCTTCGGGCAGACCGAGCTCGTGGTATCCGTGGCCCAGGGCGCCTCGCGCAGCCACCACAGCGGTGCTGACCAGGGCCAGGGAAATCGCCATCTGGAAGATGGTCATGGTGGAGCCGAGACGACCCACTCTGAAACCCACCCCTCCCCAGGCCCCGCTCTTCAACGAGGCTGAGGTACGCCCAACCCTCAAAGTGGGCCCCAGCCCCGCCGTCAGCGTGACGAGCAAAGCCGCCAAGGCAGTAGCGCCGAGGGTTCTCGGGTTTGGATCGAAGCTCGCCCAGTAGGGTGCTTCGGTGAAGAGCCCGCGAAACCACGGACGCCCGAAGCTCGACAGGGCGAAGCCGGCGACGGTCGCAATGGACACGAGCAGGGCCAGCTCGGCCGCCAAGAGAGCCATCAATCGACGGCGCCCCGCCCCCAGGGCGGAGCGGATCGCGATCTCGGACGAGCGGCAGGCGGTCTTCACCATGACCAAATTCCCAACATTGGCTGCCATCACCAAGAGAATCGACCCCAGAAACAGGATGAAAGTACCCGCCAGTGTCCACATCTCGCCGTGGGTCAGTTCTTGGAGATACGGCCACGCCTGAACCGTTGCTACTCGTTCGCCAGATTCGTCTGCCTCGAATCTGGTCGTCAGTAGGTCGAGCTCCTTCTGGACGGACTCGAGGCTCGAAGAGGCGCCGTGGATCCCGAAAAGCCGTACCTGTAAATACTCGTCGTGGGAGGCCGCCAGATCGCCCAAAGGCGTCCAGACCAGAGGGGAATTCGGAAAGCGCACTTCGTCGGGCAAAACGCCGACGACGGTCCTCTCCACTCCGGACACCTCCAGCATCTGTCCCACAGCTTCGTGATCGGCTCCGAATCGCGAGCGCCAAAGACTCTCGCGAATCACGACCACCGGCTCGGCCCCGAGATCTCCATCGGATGGAATCAGAGTTCTTCCGACTAGCGGCCTGACGGTAACCACCGAGAAGAAATCAGGCGAGATCTCCACTCCGCGGACGGACTCCACCGCACCGGCGTTGCCGCCGAGGTAGAAGTTCTGCCAACTCAGACCTCCTACGAAGTCCAGGGCACGGGATTGGCTACGCACCACATCGAATTGCTGCGGCGTCAGGGCCGTCCACCGGCCGTCGCCCATTCTGGCGTGGAACTTGACGAAACGCTCGCCGTCCTCCTCGGGCAATCGCCCGAACAGCGCCTGGTCTAGCACGGTGAACCCCACATTCGACAAGCCGATGGCCACCGTCAACGCGGCGAATGCCGTCAAGTTCAACAGAGGGCGCTTCTTGATCAATCGAATCCCGTGCCGAAGATCGAGGCCGCTGATCCAGTTCCCCAGATCGGCGTTCTCCCTGATCGCCTCCGCCGCCAAGGCAGCAATCAAAATCGCCGCGTCCTTGCAGGTACCCAACCATGCCACCAGACCTTGCTGGTCTTCACTTCGTTGTGCATGTAGCTCATGGAGATCGCCCAAAATATCTTCCCGGCGATCCCGAGAAACAACCCATCTGAGCAGCAGCGAGATCCAGGATGGCAATCTCATGACCCCTCCAAGGCGGACTCAAGCCCGCTCCACATATTCAACAACGCGTTGCGAGTTTCCCGAACTTTCTCGAGGCCTTCGGGGAGCAAACGCACATGGCGCCTTCGCTTACCCCCTCGCTCAGGACGAGGGTTCGCCAACCATGACGCCACCAGCCCCTTCTTCTCGAGGCGCTGTAAGGTGATGTACACCGCCGCTCGCTCTAGAGGCCGACCGGTGCGCACATGGATCGCCCTTAGAATTCCGAGGGTGTGAGCCTCGTCCTCGTCCAACTGCAACACGGCCAGCATCACCAAGAGCTCCAGCTCTCCGAGCCTCTGACGTCCCATCTCGTTCCTTTCTCTTCCGGTGCCCCACCCTCGCCTGGGGTAACTCCACAGGGAGTCTCAATTTAAGTAGCAAAGTTACTTTAACTGCGACACGCTGTCCACGCAAGAGAAAACAGGTCTGATTTCGAAGTCACCGCTACGCGGGGCCTTCGCTGGCTGCTCGGCCGAGCACGCCAGCGCTCTTCTTGCTGATCTGGTCGTTCTCTTTCGGTCTCTACGAGTCCGCCCGGCGAAGTACGCTCCAGCAAGGCAACCATTGCGGGCGGGTCACAGAGCTGATTCGGCAGCAGCCTTCCGCCCTGAAAACGCAATAACATTAGGCAACATCCAAAAAACTCATCATGAGACCTGTGGCAAAGGTAGCCCTCGACCTCACTCCCATCAGTTGTCTATAATCAAGAGCCCCCCTGGCTCAGTCTCACAACAAGGAGAAACATGTCTGGTCGGTGGTCAAGGGGCCTGGTCATCAGTGTTGGCATCGCCTTGTTCACTGCGCTAGCCGTTCGCGCAGGTGAGCTTTCGGCTGCAGATTCGCACGTCGCACGGATCCAAGCCGAGGGGAAATGACTGTTATCGCGTTTCCCGAGCAAGGCAACAGTTTTCTTTCGGTCCAACTATCTCAGGGCCACCTGCAAGTGTCAGATATGGCTCGATACCAGGGTATCGATTTGGAGTTGCTTGATCGCGTCGCGCGCGAACTCGGCGTCACATTGGAGTTCACAGTTCCGGAACGGTTCAACATGAATGATCTCTTTGTCTCGTTGGAGGCAGGAGAGGCTGATATCGCGGCCGGCGCCCTGATGATCACTGAGCAACGCCGAAAGTTGGTGGATTTTAGCCGCGAATACTATTCGTTCTCACCTGTAGTGATCGTGGCTCACGACAGCCCGATTCATGAGTACGCTGACCTGCTGGGAAAGACGGCAGCAACCACCCGCGGCTCGAGCCTCGAGGAGCATCTTCGGCGTGCTGGGTTCGACCAGCTACTGTTGACCGATTTCACGGTTGCCACTATCAGCTCCATCGAGAAGGCCGAAGCTGATTTTGGGCTGGAAGACGAACAGATCAGCGACGTCTTGGTCAAAGAGCACCCCGGCGTCCGGATCGCTTTTAGCTTTCCGGCGGAAGACCAATACGAAATGGCCGTTCCGAAAGGAAGCGATCTTCGGGAGTGGGTCGACAGGGTACTTCTTGACATGGACAAGAGTGGCGAACTGGAAGCGTTGATCGATCGCCATATGGAATCCGACACCGAGTAGCTCTGCGTCCATATGCTGAGCTTGCCCTGTTTCGGTGGGTTTAGTGCTTCGTCGAAGCTCACCCGGGAGCCCATTCCTTCCTTGAAAGTCGGGCCCTGGATCGATGATCGAAGCCGGAGCCGGCGACAGCCTGAGACCGGTGGTTGCTAGCTCAAAGAATTCAAGGTCTCGTCAGCCCTTCCCCACGCCTACATTGCCGGCGCTTCGACCGCCGCCTCTACCTCGATGCCGTCCACGCAGTAAAGCGCTCTCCTGGATCGTAGAAGGAGGCAGTCTTCGGCCGCGGCCATCGCCAGGTATGGGCCGGTGTCGACCGGAAGATGGTTGGTGCCGAGCATCTCGAAAGGCGCTTCTGGTCGCCAGACGGACACGGTGCCGCGAGCACTCATCGCGAAGATCTTGCCGTCCCCGGCGATCATCGAAGCCCGATAGGGCCCGGGTTCTAGGCGCCAGCGTTTCAGAGGTTTTCCGGTTTCGGCATTGATTGCCGAAGCCACCCCGGCTTCCGTGACCTGGTAGAGGATCCCGTTGTAGACCACGGGAGATGCGATCTCGGGAACTGCCTTGGTGATCGACCAGAGCTCTTCGATCTGGGTGTCGGCGCCGGAACCGATCAGGCGGAAACCGGCGGTCAGTCGATCGTGAACGGCGCCTGAGGCGATGAAGAGGTCGCCGATCAACGAAGAGCTGGGCACCACCTGGACCGAGGGATAGTCGATGGTCCACAACTCGGCACCGGTTTCGAGATCGAAGCTCTTGATGGACGGGCTAGAGGTGACCAGGACTTGCGTCGTACCGTCCTCGTGCTCCGCGAGCGTCGGGGTCACATAGGAACAGCACGTGCCGGTCCATTCCGTCTTCCAGATCAGCGAACCGTCTTGCTGGGAGTAAGCCGCCAGCCAAGACCGTAGGCCTTCGCTGGCCCCTCCGCCATGTTCGAGATCACGGAGGATCAGGACTTTGTCCTCTACCAGTACAGGCGAGCTGACGGCACCGTAGCGGGATTGGTTCCAATACTCCGGGTCGATCGCTTCGTTCCACAGCACTTCGCCGTCTCGAGTCAAGGCCGCGAGCCGCGGGCCGAAATAGGCGAAGATCGTTTCGCCGTCCGTGGCCGGGGAGGCCATGGCGACGCTGCTGAATTTGTAGTGGAGCTTCTCCCTCGGCCCGGTCAGGATATCTGTTTCCCACAAGATGTCACCGGTGGCGGCGTCCAGGCCGAGGACTACCCGACTGAAGGTCTTGTCCTCGATGTCCTTGCCGCCGGCCGCGAAGATCCGATCAGTGCTGACGATCGGCTGGGAGATGCCGTCCGGCAGCAAGGTTCGCCAACGGATACCCTCTTCCGGGGTCCAATGGTGCGGCAGCTTTGACTCGGCGGCGATACCCCTGCCGTCTGGTCCACGAAACTGGGCCCAGATACCCGGGCTGTCGTCGACCCCGGCAGGGCTGCATCCAACGGCTAATAGAGCCGCCAGCAGGGTCAGGCCATACATGGCCTCGAACATGAGAGGGACACGTTGAAAAGATTGCATTCCCGGATGCTACCAACTCGGGAAGTCAACCGGCGGCGTTTGTACCCAGCGTCGAACTCAGCACGAGTGCTCTCCTGCTGGCGTCGTCTCGGCGCCGATAGGTGTCGTCTCTCAGGGAGTCCAGTCGATCTCGGTTGGCTGACCCCAGGGCTGTCCGGCATTCGGCCCGCTGGGGATGATCTTGTCGGCGCAAGTGGCCATGAAAGGCATTCCGTAGTCGATGACGGCCATCAGCAGGCGGATCTCCTCCTCCGAAAGATAGCTCGCATGTTCTGCTCTTTCCTCTGGGGTGCCCGAGAGATCGTGGCGCTTGCTCAGATCGACCCCGGTCAGTACCTCCAACAGAGAGCTCGAATCCGAGAATCGGCCGCCGCGTCCTAGATGCGCCCCAAACTCGGTGTCGGTGAGATACAGAAAGCGACTTCCATCAGTCGGATCCGTGATCGCGAGAGCTTGGTAGCCAGGGTCCCATGGGGCCAGGTCTCCTTGAGGAATATAGGGATCGTCGGGCGGGATGAACGCATCGATCTGCGCGGCACTGTCGAGCATGTAGGAACGGGCGACCGACCAGTTGTAGCCGGGAACGCGCTCCGGCTCCGGCACATAGTCGAGATAGGCCGACACCGTGTGAGCCGGCTGTGCCCATCGACCCGCAGGATAGTTGGCGGTTTGGGAGTAGCTCGACTCGAGCGTCAGCTCTCCGGCTGGGGAAGCGCCCGAATGACATTGGACGCATCGGGTATCGAGGATCGGCCGGAGGGCGTGCAGGAACGTCAAACGACGCGTTTCGACGGAGGCCGCGAGCATGTCGACGATAGGAGCTGCCGCCGCATCCGTGTCGAAATCCATGCCCTCGGCAAGAGTCCCGAGGCCGGTGAGACCGACGTAGGGCGATCCGTCGATGGAGCGGAGCATTGGGCGTAGTACTGGCTACGCCGGACCGACGTATCGATCTCATGGCCCGGAGGTAGAGCGAAGACCCTCGAGTGTTGCGCCACCATGTGGCCATCGGAGTCGACACCTTGAAGCAAGAGGAGCTCTCCGGCAGGCAGACGCATTCGCAAACCGGTGGCGTTGACGATTCCCAGGAGCGTCGGGTGATCCACCGGCCCGCCCCAGGTGCCACGGTAGGTGCTCTTGCGGTAAGGCAAAGAGTCGCTCAGGCATGCTCCATCGACCATGTTCTTAGAAAGCACGCGAACCGCGACGATCTCGTCGAGGGCTTCCACGACATCCGCTTTGGAAGCGCCGTCATCGATTCGCATGCTGAGCCAAACCGGAAAGTCCGCGATGTGAAGATCGGCGCTCGATTGAGCCTCGTCGGTCACGACCTCTTGCACCGGGGGCGGCTCCCGGCGGCCAACCCAAACGGGATACCGAAAGGACCTGTCTTGGGGTGGCGTCAGCAAGACCGTAACAACACCACGACGATCGATCTTGGCGATCGTCATCTCCGGGAGCCAAGGTTGGAGCCCGGCCCAGTCCTGCCGAATCCCGCTGCCGTAGTAGTCCTGAAACAGCTGATCGTCTTCGTCGTGAGCCTTGTAGTAGGTCCGTTCCGGGTTGTAGGCGACCAAGGCTCCACCCGTAGGCTCCCAAGCAATATCTCCATAGAACCTGGCCGTGCTGCAGTTCGGCCCGTCCGGCGGATCGTTGCAATAGGAAAAGTTCGGCGCCATCTCATCTTCCAGCGCCGCATCGAGGACCGCAAACGAGGTGAAGTCGGGATCGATCCCGGTACCGAGTGTGTGATCGGTGAAGAAAGCCTGGAAGAGATTCACCGAGCCACGGCGACGACCCGTAATCCCGAGAAGGTCTCCGCCCACCGCCTGGACGATCCCACCCCACATGTTTTCACCTTGGATCCGTCCGAAGAGTACCGGTAGCTCCATCATTCCGTCGGCGGTCGCCTGTGTGTAGAGATGGCGGTCCGTTCGGTCGAGGTTCCAGGTGTGAAACGCGACGTTACCGTTGCGAAGGAATGTCGGCCGATCGGCGGACCCGCCCTCGTTGCGGTAGATGGTGCGCTTATCGAGTCCATCCAGAGAGACCGCGATGATGTTGTCGGTATGTTCCGACCCGTGGTAGGTCCGGGTTCCCGAGACGCCGCTCCTCGGATCAGGACTCCGAGAGGCCATCACGATCCACTGACCGTCGGGCGAGAAGATCGGAAAGTGGTCGCCCTTCTTGCGCATCCGAGCGTGGATATCCCAGATCCCTCGGAGCGGTAAGCCGTCCTTACCCCAAAGCAACCAAGGATCTCTGCGACTGACCGACCAACCAAAGTGGCGCTGATCCTCCTCTGGTACAGGCTGGTCGGCCCAATCGGTCGAACACCACTGATCACTCAGCAACCGAGAACAAGACTGGGTCTCTGGAACCGGGAAACTCTACCTCATTATTCGTTGTTGGACTTGCCTTCAACAGGCGGCAGACGGTTTCGAAGAGTTCCAGCAAAGCCGCGAACGAAACGAGTCGCTGCACCGAGGTCTGTCCGCCGGTCGATCAGCGATGCAGAACCCTAGCTGAACGCCGTCTCGACCACGAGACGAGACACTTTGCCGAGAAGACGAATCGAGGCGCTGATAGTGTCCAGCCGGCCCAATCACTACTCAAGGAATCGAATCGATCATGGGAACGCTCGGCCGACTGCTCATCGTCTGTTGTGCGTCGAGTCTCGCCGGTCTCGTACCGGCACTCGCCACCCCGGGATGTCTCGATGTGGACGGAGGCGCTACGTTCGGTGCGGCGACCACGTTCCGAGTCGAGATTGCATCGGCTACGCCCTGTACCGGTCACGATCGGTTGCGCGCCACAGGACCGGGTATCAGCGTGTCGTTGGCCAACGCATCGCTAGACCTCGACGTTCTCCCGATTTACACGTCGACGGCGCAGGTCGGCGACCAGATGACGGTGATCGAGCTCACGGACGCTGGCTCCTCGATCGCGGGTACCTTCGCCGGCCTCGCCGACGGCGCGACGCTGTCGGTTGCCGGTGTGACCTTCACCATCGACTACGACGGAGGTGACGGCAACGACGTCGTACTCGAGACGACCGGCCTGACCCCCGGCTGTCTCACAGTAGACGGCAATGCGTCCTTCGCAGGTGCTTCGACCCTGGCTCTCGAGATCGATGGCACTACGCCGTGCTCCGAACACAATCAGCTTGTGGTCACCGGCAGCGCGCGGACGGTCGACCTGGGCGGTATGAGTCTCCAGCTGGACGTCACCCCCGCATACGAAACCGGCGCCCTGATCGGCGATCAACTGACCATCGTCGACCTCGCCGATCCGTCCTCCGTACTCTCCGGGACCTTTGCCGGTATTCCGAACGGCGGCTCGGTGTCGGTTGGAATGCTCACGTTTACCGTCGACTACAACGGCGGCGACGGCAACGACGTCGTGCTCGATGTCATTGCTCTTCCCGTCGAATTGCTATCCTTCACCGTCGAATAGCAGGAACGGAAGTACTGTCCGTAAGGAAAAGCCGATGCGTACTCAAACCTCGATCCCGTACCCATCCAGCCGGCTGCGCAAGGCGATCAGCTGCGCTGCGATCCTTCTCGCCGGGTCGGCCAGCGGCCTGGTAGCAGCCGACTTCAACGTCGACAGCCAGGCGACGTTCTTCTCCGCCCTGCAAACGATTGCATCGACGCCGGCACAGGACGATCAGATCATCCTGACCGGCAGCTTCACCATGACCGCTCCAGTGCCGACGATCGCCAAAGACCCTGCTTTCGTGCTCTTGGTCAGCGGCAATGGCAACACGATCGATGGCGGCGGACAGTTCCGTCCCTTCTTCGTCGATCGCGGCCGAGTCGAGCTGGTCGATCTGACCGTGACCAACGCCGTCGGCCGTGGTGGCACCGGATCCGGTGGCGGCATGGGTGCCGGCGGCGCGGCGTTCGTCAACGACCAGGGCGTTCTGGTGCTCGACAACACGTCGTTGACCAATAACAGCGCTCTCGGTGGTACGGGCGGCGGCACAGCCATCGGCGGGGGCGGCCTGGGAGGCGACGCGGGTGCCAACGACGGTAGTGGCGGCGGCGGGCTTTACGGAAATGGTGGCAACGGTGGTAGCGGTGAAAGCGGTGGCGGCGGTGGTGGTGCGCTCGGCAACGGAGGCGCAGGTGTGAACAATGGCGGCGGCGGCGGCGGCGGCGGTCGCTTCGGTGCCGGTGGCTCCGGTGGCGACAACGGCGGCGCTTCCGACGGCAGTGGTGGTGGCGGCGGCGGCCTCGCTACGGACGGTAGTGACGGTGTGAACAATACCGGCGGGACTGGCGGTGCACCGGAAGGTGGCGACGGCGGGGACAACGGCAACGCTGGCAGCAACGCAGCCCTGACCGGTGGCGGTGGCGGTGGCGGCGGTGGCGACGGGCCCGGCGGCGACGGTGGCAGCGGTCTCGACTACGGCGGCGGCGGTGGCAGCGGTGACGACAGCCTGGTCGGCGGCGCGGGCGGACGTTTCGGCGGTGGCGGTGGCGCGGACGACTCCAACTCGATCGGCGGTGCAGGCGGTGAGTTCGGCGGTGGCGGCGGTAGTGATCAAGGCAGCGGCGGCAACGGTGGATTCGGTGCCGGCGGCGGAGGTGGTGACGGTTTCGCGTCCGGCGGCAGCACAGAGAATGGCGGCGACGGCGGATTCGGCGGCGGCGGCGGCGCAGGGGTCGACGCAGGTGGAGCGGCTGGTTTCGGTGCCGGCGCCGGCGGCAATACTGGAGGTGGTGGTGGTGCCGCCTTCGGCGGTGCGGTCTTCGTCCGAGCGGGTGGCACCCTGATCGTGCGCCAATCGACCGCGATCAACAGTAACGCCGTGGTCGCTGGCGCGGCCTCGGGCGATGGCATTGGCGGCAGCGCCGACGGCGCGGATCTCTTCCTCATGCGCGGCACAACTCTGCAGCTTGAGCCAGCCACCGGTGAATCACTTCTGTTCACCGCGGTGATCGGCAACGACGACGGAACAGCGAACGCCGCGCCTACGGTGGCGATGACCGGAGCCGGGACAGCCACGCTGGCGGCGAACAGCCCTCTGGCCGGAGAGGCCACAGTCTCCGCCGGCACGCTCAATATCAATGGCACCTACGGCAGCAACGTCTCCGTGACCGCCGGTACCCTGGGCGGCACCGGGACGATCGAGGGAGACCTCAATTCAACAGGCGGTGTCGTGTCACCGGGTACCAACTAACAGCCCCCCCACGCTCGAGGGTACAGACGGCACGGGAAAACACGCCGGGCGACGCCCCGGTTCGGCGTTCGCTGGCACAACGATGCGTGAGGGCGAGGACGCAGCGTGCGGGTTGGCTCATGCCACGTCAGCGACGTCACACGCACCATCGCTATCCAAGGCGATCCAGATCTGGAGCCTCAGCGGCGGGTCGGTCGGTGACGGCGGGTAGAAGCCTCGCCTAGCGAACGAATATCGCTCCCGCCGAATCGTAGAGAAGGCAGCGGATTCTCACGTTCTAGGGGGCCGAGATGACACGACTTGAGACCACGCGGCAGCGAGCGAATCGGCGCGGTCTTCGGCTGTCGACCGACCGCTCTAGCTCGGGATCGCTCTGCTGGCCCACTTGCGCGCCCTTCGTGCTCGTCTACCTGAGTGTCCTCCTGCTCTTCAATACGTTTGGCGTGCTTCAGCTTCCCCCCAAGCTGACTGGTTTCTACGGACCTGGTTGGGCCGCCGTCGACTTACGCTTCTATCTGTTCTGGCACGAAGCGGGGCCATTCGGGCTCTCTCTGGTGACTGCCCTGATGAGCTGCAACACTCTCGTGGCTCTCTATCTCTGGGCCTGCTATCGCAGCGAAGGTCGCCGCGGGCTCGGAAAGCGGTGGTTCTTTCTCGCAGCCGCGGTGACATTGATGATGCTTCAGCTGCTGTACTGGAAACTCGGAGTCTTCACCCCCGCGCCGATTCGCCTCATCCCTCTCCGACTGTGACTTAGGCGGTCCGACCTGGGAGCCGGCCGGACTCGCCATATCAGCCTTCGGCTTGATCTACCCGTCTTGCAGGCCCTACCCTGCAAGGGCTGAACTGCTTGCGGCGAGCCGAGCTCCAGCGAGCGGATAGGTCACTCTCGATCGGTGTATCCTCTCCGGAGGTTCTGAGAGCACGACAGACTAAGACCATGGGCACATGAAAAGACTCGTCTCACCGGGCCGGAACGTATGGGGAGCATTCGCGGTAGGGCTGTGCGCGATGCTCATCGCTCAGCCCTATCAAGCTACGACCTTCGTGGACGTGACCGACGCCGCAGGTGTCGCATGCTCACATTCGACGACACAGACCATTCTGCAGGTCGAGGATCTCTGCGATTGCATGGACGAGACACCCGTGATGAACGCCGACGCCGAGATCATGGCGAGCTGGATCACGGGCGGCGTAGCAGCCGGCGACTACGATGGCGACGGTTGGACCGACCTCTACGTCGTGGGCGGCGATGCAGGCAGCAATCGTCTGTTCCGTAACCTCGGCAACAAGACGTTCGAGGATGTGACCGCCTCGACGGCTGCCGCGATCGAGGACGAACGGACGACCGGTCCCGTATTCGTCGACTACGACGGCGATGGCGACCTCGACTTGTTTTTGGGCGGTGTGCTCGACACACCACCGCGTCTTCTGCGTTCCGATCGACTACCCGACGACTCGGTCGTGTTCACCAACGTGTGGACTCAGGCCTTCTCCGGCTTTGACGCCAAGAAAACTCCAGTGACCTGGGGACCGGCGTTCGCCGACTACGATCGTGACGGAGACCTGGACGCGTTTCTCCCTCACTCCATGTTGCCGCCAGGACCGATCTTGGACCCAGCGACAACGGGCTCCACGCAACATCTGTGGCGCAACGACGGCGACGGCACGTTCACCGACGTGAGCATCGAAGCAGGCATCTCCAGTCTCTTCGGAGTGGAAAACGCAGCCGGAGAAAGTCTGACGGACCAAACGTTTTCTCCCAACTTCGTCGATCTGGACGAGGACGGCTGGCTCGACCTGGTCGTTGCGGGAGACAAGGGCACGAGCCGCGTTCTGCTCAACCAGCGCGACGGTTCGTTCCACAATGCCACCGATGGTGACGTCATCACCGGTCGCACCGCTATGGGCACTGCGATCGGAGACTTCGACAACGACGGCCACTTCGACTGGTTTGTCTCACATGTTCGCTTTGCAGATGTCACATCCGGTAATCGTCTTTATCGAGGACACGGTAACGGTACGTTCACCGATGTCACTTCCGAGGCAGGGGTACGCAACGGTCATTGGGGATGGGGAGGCTGTTTCGCAGACTTCGACAACGATGGTCATCTCGACATCTTCCACGTCAACGGCTTCTACCACGTACCGAACAACATCTTCATCTTCGGCGGAGAGTGGACGAATACCCCAGCTGTCCTGTTTCGGTCCAACGGCGACGGCACGTTCACGGAACGGGCCGCGGACATGGGTCTCAGCGAAGCAGGCGAAGGGCGCGGTGTCAGTTGCTTCGACTACGACCGGGATGGAGATGTCGATCTGGCTGTCTCAAACCACCGAGGTGCGTTTCGCTTGTGGGAGAACGTGGATGGGAACGCCGATGGTTTCCTGCGCGTGGACCTGGTGGGTAGAGCACCCAACACGCGTGGAGTCGGTGCCAGAGTTTCCCTGGAATCCACTGGCCCAGGGAGCTCTCTGCCGCCGCAGCTGAGGCTGGTTCGGGCCGGCAACAACTTCGTATCCAGCGATCCTCCTGAGCTTCTGTTCGGATTGGCGAAGGACGTTGGTCCGTTTCGGCTGACCGTGAACTGGATGGACGGTTCGATCACCCAGCGGCCGGATATCGATGCTGGTTCCAGCTTGGTGATCCGGCAGTGCCACCTCGCCGTCTCCACGACCTACGCCGTGGGTGGCGGTCTAGTGCTCGACGGGGAAGCCGAGGATCCCGAGGGCAACGACGTGAGCTCTTTGCTGCGCTGGTCTCAGGGTACCCTCGGCAACGTCGTAGCCACTGGCCCCTCCGTGAACCTCACGACGCTGGGGCTCGAGACAGGACTTCACACGATGTTCCTCTCGTTGCCGCCCGACACCAACCAAGAGCAGACATATTTGCCGTTCGAAGCCCTGGTCCCTGGTTGTATTCCTGATTGTGCCGTCTTCAGTGATGGCTTCGAGTCGGGCGACACGAGCGCCTGGCAGTAGCTTGCGCCACTGCACCTCTGCTGCGGCCATCGCCCTGAGCCTGGCCATCTTGGCCGGCGCGATCGGGTGCGCTCCGGACGCGGCTTCCCCACCGGCGTCATCCCCTCGAATCCTGTTGCTGGGCATGGACGGTCTCGATCCGCTGATCCTGGAACGCATGATGGCGGAAGACCGCCTGCCGGCCTTTGCCCGACTGAGACGAGAGGGTGCCTTTGGTCGACTGCGTTCCCAGGAACCGCTCCTGTCTCCGCTCATCTGGACGACCATCGTCACAGGGCGTACGCCCCCGGACCACGGTGTCCTCGACTTCGTCGAGGCCAGCAGCTCCGGGGAGCTCGTTCCCACGACCAGTCATCGAAGACGCGTGCCGGCTCTATGGAATCTCGCGAGCGACGCAGGCCTCCGCTCCGGCTTCGTCGGTTGGTACGCAACCTACCCAGCGGAAGACGTGGCGGGCTTTCAGGTGTCGGATCGGATCGCCTACCACCAAGTCAGAACCGGAGCCGCCGATGTCGTGACTGGCCTGACCCACCCTGCGGACCTCGGCGCGTGGCTTCGCGATACATGCGGTGGGGCTCAGATCGATCTCGAAACGACCCGAGAGCGGTTCCTCGACGAGCCGGATCTCGACCTGAGTGACGACGGCGCCAAAAGGCTGGAGCGCCTCGCCGAAATCTCCGCCACCGCCGAGCTCTACCGACGTTCGGCTCCGGCATTGGTGGAGCGCTTCGGACCAGATCTCCTCGGTGTGTACTTCGAGCTCGTCGACGCGTGCGGCCATCTCTTCATGGAGAACGCGCCTCCTCGACGCGAAGGCATCTCCGACATCGACTACCAGGCGTTCTCTGGCACCGTCGAGCGATGCTACGTGGAACAAGACAGGATCCTGTCCGATCTGCTGGTCTTGGCCGGTCCAGAAACCCATGTGCTGGTGGTTTCGGATCACGGTTTCAAGAGCGGTGACGCGCGACCCCAAACGTCGGGGCGAGCGGATACCGGCGTGGCAGGGCTCTGGCATCGACTCGACGGAACCATCCTCTGGAAGGGCCCAGGTGTGATTCCCGGCTCTTCGGTCCAGAAGGCCTCGGTTCTCGACATCGCGCCGACAATCCTCGCGCTGCTCGAGATCCCGGTATCCAGAGAACTGCCGGGGTCGATCCTCACCGAGTTGTTCGAGCCTGAGAATGCGCTCGAGATGGTAGAGGTCGACTCATACGACTGGACTCCGGTCCCGAAGCCCCCTGATCCACCCACAGGTCTCTCACAGACCGAGCCTGGTGACGAGGCCCTCGCCAAACTACGAGCTCTCGGCTACCTAGGAGGGGCTGCTCCGCGATTCGACGAAGACGGGCGGACAGCCAACTCCCACATCAACGAGGGCGTGGCGCGGACGGCGGAAGGTGATGAGGATGGCGCTTTACGCGCATTCTCGCGCGCGTTGTCGATCGACCCTCGCCATACCCAAGCGATCGCTCAGGCATCGCGGCTGTTGATCGCGCGGAGTGACCTCGACCGCGCGGAAGACCTGCTCGGCCGAGCCGACCTCAGATCGCCCCACAGCGTCTTCGTCCACTTGGAGCAGGCTCACCTGGCACTGCGCAGAGGCGCTTGGGACGACGCGAAGAGCGCACTCGACCAAGCTCGTGCACTCGACGGCAACTTGCTACATCTAGCGATGTACGAAGCCCAGTGGGCGAACGCCGTCGGCGCCACCGACGAGGCATTGGCAGCATTGGCCCAGGCCGAGAGCCTGACCGATGTCGACACGATGCTGTTGGAGATCCGTTTGTTCAGAGCTCGCATCGCGGCCGAGGCGGGTCGGATCGCAGTCGCCGAAGCCGCTCTCGACCGCGCTCGGGCTCTGTCGCCGGCCGAAGAGGACCTGGAGACAGCTCGCGGCGAAATCGCACTGGCAGGCGGACGCTTCGGCGACGCGGCGGCCCATTTTGCCGCTGCCCTCCAGCGCAACGCTGACGACATCATCCTGGCCCGCAAACTAGCTCAGGCGCACTTGGGCGGCAGGCGACTCTCCGCGGCGGAAGCCGCTCTGCGGAATGCGCTCGAAACGGCCAAGCACCCGGTGGATCGCGCCGGAGTTTTCGGAGACCTGTCGCTCGTTCTACAGCAACACGGCGACGACGGCGGTGTGATCCAGCTCCTCGTCTCGGCCACCGCTGAGCTTCCCGATGCAGCCAACCTCTGGTCTCTGCTCGGCGCTGCCTATGGTCGGTCGGGTGACCTCGAGGCGGCAATGACGGCCTACGAAAGATCCGTCGCGATCGACGATCATCCTCTGGCACTCAAGACCTTGGCAGCCCTGGTGCTCCACCTACGCGGCGATCGTCGCCTTGCTATGGAGCTCCTGCGGCGATCATTGCTCGTCGACCCGGACCAAGACGACGCTCGCTCTCTGTTGGCCGAGCTGAGCGGGCTGAGCTGAGTCCAGGGACCGGCTGTATCGCAGAAGCCGCGGCAGGGCACATTGGTCGGGGCCGAATAGACCAATCCCAGCGACGAGAATCGCCGCCGACCCACCGTCGCGTAACGTATACTCGCTGCCTCGATCATCCCCGAAAGTCACCCCCCAAACGCCGTTGGAGAACGTCTTCATGCCTAGAAAGCTCGTGATCTTCTTCGCCGGAGCTCTACTGCTCTCCCTATCGTCGATAGCTATCTGGATGTCTCAGCGACCATCGGACCCGGATCAAGTCGTCGAGAATCCGGCTGCCAGTCCGGAAAAGAAAGCGGAGCGCATGAAGATCGTGCGCGAAAGAATGAAGGAGAAGATGCGCCAGGCGGCGACCGGTGTCGATTTTTCTGAGGAAGGTGGCCAGGGCGATGGCGGCTTCTCCGATTGGTTTCGGCAGCAGCGCGTCTATCCGGGTACCAGCTATCCCAAGGACGCTCTGCGCAAGGCCATGGCGCACACCGCCACCACCAATCTCCGGACTCCTGCCCAGCCCGGCGAGAAGGTGACGAGTGCCGGTCTACCGCTCAGTCCAGAGGGCGGAGGTGGCATCGAGTGGGGGTTCCTCGGACCCTCCACCATTCCTGACGGCCAGACCGATACCGGTGCAGGTGCCGCTCTGTCGCCGGTGAGTGGTCGTGTGCAGTCCCTCGCCGTGCATCCCAACGATCCCAACATCGTTTTCGGAGGCGGCGCTCAGGGTGGCATCTGGAAGACCACGAACGCCCTTGCGGCATTTCCTCGATGGACGCCACTCACCGATCAGGAAGCGAGTTTGGCGATCGGCTCCATCGCGATCGATCCGGTGGATCCGGACATCATCTACGTCGGCACGGGCGAGCCGGCAGGTAGCTGCGACTCCTACTACGGCCAAGGTGTTCTCCGTTCGATCGATGGAGGCGACTCCTGGACGCTGCTAGGCCAAAGCGACTTCCAGTTCCAGGCGATCTCCAAGATGCTGGTAGATCCGGGATCTGCCGGCACCACCGGCGCCACGACCGTATTCGCGTCCTTGCGACTCGGACTCATCGGAAGCGGTACCTCGCAGTGCGCCGTTGCCCCGGGTTCCGTGACCGGCGGGGTCTACCGCTCGGACGACAGTGGTCAGACCTGGACCCAGCTGGATCTTCCGCCAGGAAACGGTGGCTCGCAGCAGATCCACGACATGGCGGTCGATCCCAACGACGGCAATGTGCTGTACGTCGCGGTGCGCGGTTTCGGCGACCAGGATGTCGCCGGTATTTGGAAGAGCACCAACGCGTTGGGCGTCACTCCGACGTTCACACGGATCAACACCGGCTATATCCAGACCACCACCGCGGCACCCTCGGATCCGCAAACCCGCCGATCGCGACTCGCGATGTGCGAGGGAACGCCGAGCACCATCTACTCCGCCGTCGAGGCACTGGGCAGCACTCTCTGGGGCATCTACAAGACCACGGACTCCGGCGCGACCTGGTCCCATCTCGACGGTGGTGACAACGGCACCGGCAACATCACGACGGGAACGACAACGGTCACCCGTACTACGGGACCGAGTTTCGTCGCTTCGATGGCAGGCCAGAGAATCGTGCTGGAGAACCGAATTTCTCGCACGGTAGCTTCTGTGACGGACGGCGACAACCTCGAGTTGACGGCGGCCGTCAACGAGACTCTGACCGGTGGAACCTGGTCAGTAGGCCGCTATCCGCTCTTCTGCAACGGGCAGTGTTTCTACAACCTCATGGCAGGTTGCGATCCTGCAGACGCCGACACGGTCTACTTCGGCGGCAACCCCAACGCGTTCGCCAACGACCTCAGCGGCCTGGGCGGTCGTCGCGATGCCTGGCGGTCGACGGACGGTGGTGACTCATGGACCGGTATCTCCCAGGGAGACGGCATCGCGGGCGGTCTCCATACCGACGTACACTCCGTTGCTTTCGATGACTCTACGGTACCGACGCGGGTCTATCTCGGTAGCGACGGTGGCATTTGGCGCACCGAAGACCAAGGCGCTTCCTGGACTTCGATGAACACCAACATGGGCATCACCCAGTTCCAGAGTGTCGCTCTGCATCCCTCGGATCCGTCGATCATTCTCGGCGGTACCCAGGACAACGGATCCAACATCCGCCGCCTGGATCTGGAGCCCAACCCGAAGTGGTTCCATACGGACTTCGGTGACGGTGGTCAGGCGTTCATCGACCAGTCGGACCCGACCCGAATGTTCCACACCTACTTCAACCAAACGAACAACTTCCAGGGTCCGGCGAAGAGCACGGCCTCCGGCATCGACGGCCCGGGTAACTGGGAGTTTGCGGGTGGATACTTCGGATTCGGCGCCGTATACGAGAACGGGTTCATTCCCGGAGAGCCGGTGCTGTTCTACGCGCCGCTGGCGCAGTTCGAGGGCACCAACCCGAATGTGGTGTATTTCGGTACCAGCTCGGTCTATCGCGCGGCCGACCCGGGCTTCCCCACGGGCGCGGGCGACTGGACACCGGTCAGCCCTGCCATTACCGGCGGTGGAGCGGTCAGCTGGATCGAAGCCTTCCCGCAAGCCATCGGCGGGTTTGAAGTGATCTACGCGGGCGGCCAAAACGGCTCCATCATGGTGTCGGCTGACGTCGATGCTTCGACCAGCGGATGCCCTGGTGCCTGCACGAGCACCTGGAACGACATCCATGATCCCGCGGTGACGCCAGCACGCTTCGTCACGGACATGGAAGTGCTGCGCGACGACCCGACGGGTAACACGATCTACGTCACGTTCTCGGGATTCAATGCCAACACGCCGGCCACGCCGGGTCACGTGTTCATGACCACCAACGGTTTGGCACCGACGCCGACCTGGGTCAACATCTCCGGCAACCTGCCGGACATCCCGGCCAACGCCATCGCCATCGATCACACGACGACACCAGAGACGATCTATGTCGGTACCGACATCGGTGTCTACCGCAGTGTCAACGGTGGCACGACCTACACCTACGAAAACGACGGCCACCCAGTGGTCGCCGTCTTCGGCCTGGATCGCAACCCGTTCACGGGCCAAGTCGTGTCGTCGACCCACGGTCGTGGCATGTGGGAAGTGCTGGGAACGGGAACACTCGACATCTTCGAGGACGGCTTCGAGTCGGGTAACACCACTGCTTGGTCCTTGACCGTCCAGTGACAGCATGACGTCGGCCCGCTAGCTCCGCGGGCCCAGTGACCGATGAGCCAAGGCCGGTGGCGGATCTCAGATCCGCCCCGGCCTTGAGCCTTTCGAGAGCGTGGTGTAGTGGACCGGAAACAAACCAAGGTTCCGGTCTGTTTTGTAGTCCCGGAACCAACAATCTCAGGCTCCGGTCCCGCGATGTTGTCCCCTCCCCCACTCCCCGTTCGTCTTCTGTGCAAAGAAGAGCCTGTGGGATCATTCCCAGGCCAACTTGAACCAAGATGGTCCTCGTGAATCGGACCAATCGAGCTGGAGGAAGTGCCACATGCCTAAGTTCATGTTTTTGCAACGGAGCGGCGAAGAGTGTGCCAAGGAGCGGTCACCCAAAGAGATGCAGCAGTCCATGCAGGTCTGGGGGGCGTGGATGTCGGAGGGGTTGAGCGCTGGCTGGTTGCTCGACCCGGGTGACGCGCTACAGCCGGGTGGCAAGGTGCTGCAGCGCGACGGCACGGTCACCGACGGTCCTTTTGCGGAGTCGAAAGAGCTGGTGGGTGGCTATTGCATGATCGAAGCGGAGGACCTGGAGGCGGCGACGGCGCGAGCCTTGTCGATGCCGGACACCGGCGGTGTCGTGGAGATTCGGCAGCTCGCCGGGCATTCGATGGAATGACCTCACCAAACCCCGAAGGCAGACCGCCCGAGCCACCCCAGCTCGTCGAGCACTTCTTCCGCCACGAGTCTGCGATCCTGGTCTCGGTGCTCACCCGCGCCTTCGGGGTTCACTCCCTCGACTTGGTAGAGGACGCCGTTCAGGAAGCTCTGCTAGCCGCAGTCCAGGCCTGGAGCCGGCGGGGGGTTCCCGACAACCCGGCAGGATGGATCTATCGTGTGGCACGCAACCGTATTCTCGACACGATCCGACGTCAGAAGATCCACCAGCGAGTAACAGCCCAGCTGAATTCAGTCGAAGCATTCGAGTCGCGGGTCGAAGAGTGGCTGCAGGAAGAGCGCCTACCCGATAGTTTGCTGAGGATGATGTTCGTCTGCTGTCACCCGACCCTCGACCGTCGCTCCCAGATCGCACTCACTCTCAAGATCCTTTGCGGTTTCAGCGTGGCGGAAGTCGCCCGGGCTCTGTTGATCTCGCGCGAAGCGGCAAAGAAGCGCGTACAGCGCGCAAAGAAAACGCTCGCTGCAACTCAAATCCAGCTCGAGCTTCCTTCCTCTGGAGAGCTGCCGGCGCGCCTGGAGGCCGTGCATGACGTCCTCTATCTCTTGTTCAACGAGGGCTACAGCAGCACCCTCGGACACGAACCGCTGCGCGACGACCTCTGCGAAGAAGCCGCACGCCTGAGTCACATGCTGTGTGAGTACAGCGGTTTGAGCACCCCGGAGAGCCGTGCCCTCCTGGCTTTGATGTTGGCCCACGCAGCTCGTCTGGAAGCCCGTGTGGACAGCGGGGGAAACGTCGTCTTGCTCGAAGACCAAGACCGCTCGCGCTGGGATCGCCCCTTGATCCACCATGCCCAGCAATGGTTCGAGCGTTCGAAGACCGATCCGCCCTCACGCTTTCACCTCGAAGCCGGGATCGCGTTGACGCACAGTCTTGCTACGAATATCGACGATACCGACTGGCAGCTCATCGTGCAGCTTTATGACCGGCTCATCGCGCTACACGACTCGCCCGTCTACATCCTCAATCGAGCCGTCGCCCGAGCCGAGTTGGGTGACGTCGAGTTGGGCCTCGCCGAGCTCATGTCGATTCGCAACCATTCCCAGATGCGTCACTACATCCTGCTCGACTGTGCCATCGGGCGCCTACATGAGCGCGCTGGCAACCCCGACGCAGCGGCCACCGCCTATACCGCAGCACGATCCGCGGCGACGGCACCCCACGAGCAAGCCTTGCTCGACCGGAAGCTGGCGCGGCTCACGGCAGAAGCCCCCGCCATATGCTCCGTAGCGGCCCGAGCGGTCCAAGGCGAGAAGATCTAGCCGATCACGCCTGCCGCTACTTCGACTCCGACAGACCTGAGGAGCATCCATAGCTCGTGGACACGATCATCTTCGATCTCGACGGTACGCTGGTCCAATCAGTGCAAATGGACTCTGAGCTCTATGTCCAGGCCGTCCGAGAAGTGCTCGGAGCGGTTCGGGTCCACGACACCTGGGAGTCCTACGAGCACGTCACGGACTCAGGAATTCTCAGGGAGATCTTGGCAGAGGCCGCGCCTCGAAACCATGAATCGCTCGCACTCCAGGTCCGGAACCGGTTCGCAGAGCTGGTCACGGGAGCCGTAAGAGCACGGCCTCCTCTCCCTGTCGAAGGGGCAGTCGCCATGCTCGACGACTACCGATCTCGACGCAATTGGCAAGTCGGCATCGCAACAGGTGGCTGGCGATCGACGGCGGAGGCCAAACTCAAAAACGTTGGCATCACGCCCGAGGGCTTGGAGCTCTGTACCGCCGATGACCACTTCGAGCGCACGTCGATCATGAAGCTTTGCCACGGGCGCCTCAGGCAATCCGACCGTCGACCGATCTATGTGGGAGACGGACCTTGGGATCTCCAGGCCGCGACACAGCTCGGTTGGGGGTTTGTCGCCATCGGCTCACGACTACGGGGACTCCATTCCCCTTGGATCGCAAACTATGGGGACCCAGCTTGGTCTGAAGCGATCGAGAAAGCCCTCGAGCCGAACGGCTGACAGTCACCCAACTGGACTTCAAATACCGTCTGGTATCGCCACCACCATCTTGAACTCCTTTACGCCGCGCACGGCGACGATGGTTTGGCCCACCTGGGCCGGTTCCACACTGCGGTGGTAACGAGCTTCTAGAACAGTCCTGGTGCACCGTTTGGCTAGAGCCTTCCTGTCTGCTTCCAGGAGTTCGCGGTCCCGACAAGGCACGCCGACGAGGAATAGCAGCGCTATTTCGAAGATAGGCAACGCCGTCTAGGGCCAGGAAGACCCGAAACAAACGGAAGTGATTGTCAAACCGTGAGCAGCCGGTTCTTCGGGTCCACTGCGAGCTCTTTCCTGCCTGGCGAGAAAAACCGATTCAGCTGGCTCTGACAGCTCAGACCCGCTCTCTCTTCCCGACCTCGAGACTGTGTCCACTCGCCCGGAGCGTCTCTTCGTTCCCCCTCCCCTTCGAGAGGCCCATCAACAAACCATCAGGAGCTCATCAAGAGCTCGGGAAAGGCCCATCGAGGAACGTTTCTGGCAGCGACCTACGCTGCTCTCGTCGCCGCTCGACGGCGTCGGAGAAATACCTCGATGCGCCTACTACCCCATCTACAGTCCCCGCCCGCGCCGCTGCTCGTCTTGCTCACCTGCATCGCGAGTCTGGGTGTCGGAGCCCAGGAAGCGGCACCGGATCTGCGGCTGGAGTGGCAAGTGGATGGGCGCTTTGCACGGTCCGCACCGCCTCTTCGCGGAGTAGCCGGCTCGACCCAGACTCTCCGATATCGCATACGCAACATCGGAGGTTCAGACGCCTTCGCGGCGATTCTCGCTTTCTATACGACTCTTGGTCGCCGAGGTCGGGACGTGCGCATTCAGCCCGGCCCCGACGCCGGCCGATCCTTCGAGCAGGAGATGACCCTGCCGCTGGCCAGTGGCATGCGTGAGGTGTGCATCGAGGCCCGCCTGCAAACCGTCGCAGACGACGATCCCCGTGACCCCAACCCGAGCGACAACCGAGTGTGTCGCCGGGTGGAAGTCCATGAACGACCCCGTCACGCATTCCGCGGGACGGACCTGCCTTGTTCGGAGATAAAGAAATGCAAAGACAATCTCGATCGAATCCGCTAGTCGCAGGACTGGCACTACTGGCCAGCCTGTTCGGGGCAACCTCTGCTCTCGCTCTGGCCGACCTTCAGATCACGGCGATGAACGTCGTCGGGTCGGCGCGCGTCGGTGACTGCAACTCGGTCTCGATGACCGTCCGGAACAACGGCGATGCATTCACGGGCAACGCCACATTGGACATCGAACTGGTCACCTTTCCTTCTGGAACCCCGTTTCAGAATCGAGCCTCGACACCGGTCATCATCAGCCCCATGCAGGGCGGCGCCCAGGTGACGTTCACAGCTTCGAATGTCAAGTTCTTGGCCGAGGGAGCGGCGACCCTGCAAGCCGTAGTCGACTCGACACAAGAAACGGACGAATCCAACGAGAACAACAACGTCCGCACGCTGAGCACCAACGTCTCCGGAAGCTGCCCAGGAGCGCCGCCGCCGAAGCCCCGGCCCGACAGAAATCCCAGTGGATGCGACGTCACGGCAACCTACATCCAGCCGTCAGGAAACACCGCACCGGCCAACCAACAGAACTATAGCTACCAGCTGCGATTCAAGAACCAGGGCTCTAGACCGTGCAACGGATTCAAGGTCAATCTGTCGCGCTACAACAACAAGACCTGTAGTGGATACGGCTCGCGGATCGGTGGTTCGCGTGCTTGGGCCAGCGTTCCCAGCCTGGCACCGGGCCAACAAGCAGTAGCGAGTATTACCGAGCGGAGAACACCGAGTGGCGGCACCGTGTGCATCAAGCCTGGGTTCTCACCGAACAGCTACGGCGATGACAACAACGCCAATCACCGCACGAAGAAGGTCATCAAGTACCAGTGATCTTTCTGGAAGGCGTGGGACGGCCTTTGCTTCGTTCTCGACGGCTTGTCCGCCTCACGCCTCTCCCGACAAGGAGATGCCACAGTGAACACGAGAACTATCGCGCTCGTTGTCTGCCTGGGGGTCGCTGTTGCGGCGGGGGGCCAGGAGATCAGCGTAACAGTCGACACCGGTGGGGCCGATTGGGTCCCGCGCACCGGTACCTTGAACCTGGTCTTCGATCGCACCCTCGGCGCGGAGCAAGGTCACCTGGCCGTGATCCTCGGGAGCGTCGACATTACCGACCTCTTCGAGCGAAAAGGGGAGATCTGGCGCTACCGCAGTGAGGTCTTCCCACTGCCGAGTGGCGAACGACAGCTGGCTGTATTCCACATCGGTTCGGACGGGAGCTGGTCCGAGCTCGCCACGCACGACATCCGTGTGTTGCGCCGAGGCGGGTTGGAGAGTCTTCGTCTGGCGCCCCGTGCGGACCTCTCGTTCGAGTCGCGCTTCGATGAGGATCACCGACCCGCCGACAGCGGCCCTGATCCTGCGACCTACGACAAGGGGACGCTGCGTCTCGGTTTTGAAGGTGAGGTAAAGCGGTCGGGGTGGGCCTTCGATCCGCGAATCGAGATCCTCGGGGTCAGTGAGCGTGAGGAAGCACTGCGTTTTTCGGAGTTGGGTGAAGACGCCGATACCTTCGACCTCGCCAGTTACTCGTTGAGCTTGCGGCGCCCTCTGCGCCATGGTGACCTCGCCTTGGAGATAGGCCACATCAGCTGGACCAGCAACCCGTATCTCGCTTCGTTTCAGCACCGCGGCCTGACACTCCGAGCACCCGTTACCAGAGGCATGTCGGCTTCAGCGATCGCCGCGAGCGGGAGCAGTCTCGTCGGCTGGCAAGACCCGCTGGGTCTCGATCGCGCACGCCACCGGATCTACGGCTTCGGTGCCGACTTCGACCTCATCTCGAGCCGGCCGGGAGGGCTGCTCCTTTCGTTCGGCGCCATCGATGGATCCATCCTGCCGATCCAGGACTTCGGCCGGGGCGAGGTCACCGACGCGGAAGAGAGCCGCGGTTTCGGCCTCGAGCTACGCGGTGCTTCACCGACCCAGCGCCTCCGTTTCGACGCAGCCTGGGCCACGAGCCGCTTTCGCAACCCGACGGACCCGCTGCTGTCCCAGGGAAGTGAGCTCGTAGCGGTCGAGGAGGAGACTCGGCAGGCCTGGAACGGCGGCCTGGAGCTCGATCTCCTCCGCGGTAGACCGCTCGGAGCGGAACGGAGCATCGATCTGACCCTTGCCCTCCGGCACGAGGAAATCGAACCGCAGTTCCGCACGGTCGGCGCATTCGTCGCTGCGGACCGCCGCCAATCCACCGCCGAGCTTCGTGGTCTGGTCGGACCTGCTTCGATCCAGCTGGCTCACAGCCGAACTCGCGACAATCTCGATGGTCTCGCGTCGATCCTCACCACCCGGACGGAGCGTGGGGGGTTTCATCTCGCGGTTCCTCTGGGAGAGGTCTTCGGCGGCAACCTCGCGTGGCCGGCGCTCAACGTGAGCCTGGACCGTACCCACCAATACGGGCTGACGCTCCCGGAGAACGGAGGATTCAGCCCATCGCACGTTCCGGATCAAGTTTCCTGGAACCGTACCCTCGGGCTCGACTGGGCCGGTGCCCACTGGCGATTCGGCTACCGCTGGACTGTATCCGAACAAGACAACCGGCAACCCGGGCGCCAGCGCGCAGATTTCGACAGTCTGGTACAGGGCATCAGCTTCGGCCTCACACCCCACCCACGTCTCGACCTCGGTTTCGATCTGGACCGAGAGGTTGCCGAATCCGTGGAGTTCGAGACGGAGGACACAGTGACTCGCTACGGCATCAACTTCTCTCTCCGCCTGCCCCGTGGCATCGGCTTCACCGGTCAGTGGTCGGAGAGCGACAGCGAAGACGAGCCCCGCGTGAGCATGTCGACCGCCGAGCTTCTGGATTTGGCCTGGACCTGGGATTGGAATCGCGTAGGAAAAACAGGTGCCCACGGCGTCGGCGGCCAGCTCTTCCTACGCTACTCCGAGCAGACCTTCGATTCTCGAGATCTGCTGTTCAGTTTCTTCGAGATCCGCAGCAGCCGCTCTGCCACCGCCGGCATCAACCTGAACCTGCATTGAGGAGCG
>JALCBJ010000195.1 GCA_028066595.1 Thermoanaerobaculia bacterium | reverse complement strand
GAGCCAGCCCCAGATCCGTTCGCTTCCGAGCCGGCTCCGGATCCGTTTGCCCCCGAGCCAGTGTCTGAATCTACGGTGGGAACGACGTCCGAACCCGAGCTTCGGGCCGCACCGGACGAGCCACCGCTCGATATATCCGTGGCTGATCACACCGTCGAGGATCCGCTGGCGGATGTCGCGGAACCGACGATGGGTTCCGTGGAGGCGGACCCCACACCCATCGAGCCTGTGTCCGTCGAACCGGGGGCGCCCGAGGAACCAGAGCCGCTGGCGGTGCAACCCGCGACGTCGAAGATTGGCTATCACGAGGCGAGCCAGCTCGACGAGCTCCTCACGGCTGCGGCCAACCTGCGGGCCAGCGATCTTCACATCCACTGCAACGCGCCGATCAAGCTACGGCTCCACGGCCGCCTGAAAGACGTCTCCCCGGTGCTCTCGCCCGACCGGACCCGTGAGTTGATCCTGCCGATCCTCGACGAGCAGCAGCAGCAACTCCTGGAAGAGCACCAGCAATTGGATTTCGCCCACAGTCTCGAAGGGGTTGGGAGGTTCCGGTCGAACGCCTACGAGCAGCAAAACGGACTCGACGCCGTCTTTCGGATCATTCCGCGGGAGCCGCCCAGTCTGTCCGAGCTCGGACTACCAGAGGCGCTTTCGAGGGTCGTCGAGTATCACCAGGGCATCGTGTTGTTCACAGGCCCGGCTGGGTGCGGTAAGTCGTCCACGATGGCGGCGATGGTCAAGCTGATCAATCACGATCGTCCAGACCACATCATCACCGTTGAGGACCCGATCGAGTACATTCACTCTTCGGAACTATGTCTGGTGAACCAACGGGAGGTGGGCCCGCATACCGAGAGTTTTGCTCGCGCGCTTCGTGCGGCGCTTCGTGAAGACCCGGACATCATCGCGATCGGAGAGTTGCGTGATTTGGAGACTATTTCGCTGGCGCTCACCGCCGCGGAAACGGGGCATCTGGTACTCGGTACGTTGCACACGTCGAGTGCCATGCGCACCATCAATCGGTTGCTGGGTGTGTTTCCGCCTGATCAACAGAACCAAATCCGAACCATGGTCTCCGAATCATTGCGCGCCGTGGTGTCCCAGCGTCTCGTTCCGCGCGCCGATGGTGACGGACGGGTTCCTGCTCTCGAGGTCCTGATCAACAATCACGCGATCGGGAACTTGATCCGAGAGAACAAGACATTTCAGATCCCGTCGCAGATGCAGACCGGCGCCAAGCTGGGCATGACGGTGCTCGACAATTCCCTGGCCGATCTCGTGCAGCAAGGACTGATCTCGAAAGAGGAAGCCTTGAAGAATGCCGAGGACAAGAAGCGTTTCGCTTGATCCGTCACGAGATAGCTGGGAACCGGGCCGTGGAGAGGATAGATGGCACGAATCGATGAGTTGTTTCGTTACCTGAAGGACACCAAGGGGTCCGATCTTCATCTGGCCGCCGGCATGCCGCCGCGGGTGCGGCGCCACGGGTCCTTGCACGACGTGGAGAACTGGGAGGTCCTCAGCCACGGCGAGCTGACGGACATGTTGCACGAGATCGCACCCGACGACGAGCAGTGGCAGGACTACCAGTCGTGTGGCGATCTGGACTTCGCCTATGGTCTTCAGGGCGTAGCACGGTTCCGCTGCAACTTCCTGCGGCAGGAACGTGGTGCGGCGGCGGTGTTCCGCATCATTCCCGAGAAGATCTTGACCTGTGAGCAGCTCGGCATGCCCGATCCCATCGCCGAGCTTTCCGAGCTGCAGCACGGACTGGCACTGATCACCGGTCCGACCGGCTCCGGCAAGTCCACCACCCTGGCGGCCGTGATCGACCGGATCAACAGCAATTACACCAAGCACATCGTGACCATCGAGGATCCGGTGGAGTTCGTTCACCCCAACAAGAAGAGCGTTCTCTCTCAGCGAGAGGTAGGCTCCGACGTGCCGAGCTTTGCCGCGGCGCTGAAAGTCGCCGTCCGTCAGGACGCGGACGTCATCCTGGTGGGCGAGATGCGCGACCTGGAAACCATCTCTTTGGCCATCACCGCGGCCGAGATGGGCGCTCTCGTATTCGGAACGTTGCACACCAACAGCGCGGCGAAGACCATCGATCGATTGATCGATGCCTTTCCGGCTTCGGAGCAGTCGCAGGTTCGTACCACTTTGGCAGAGTCCATATGTGCCATCGTTTCCCAGCTCCTCCTGAAGACCACAGACGGGGAGGGACGGGTCGCGGTGCACGAAATTCTGCTGAAGACTGCGGGTCTGCCGAACGTCGTCCGAGAAGGCAAGACTTCGATGCTGCGCTCCATCATCGAGGGTGGAAGGGCGCGCGGTATGTGTATGATGGACGACTCGCTGATGGAAAAGTACGAGAAGGGTTTGATCACCGCCCGGGACGCTTTGAACAAGGCTGCCAACAAGGATCGATTCGCCGACTTCGCTCAGAAAGAGGCCAAAGCGGCAGGAGTAGAAATACCCGATTCCGAGATGCAGCACTGAGCTGGCCGAGCGGATCGAGTGGATCGACACCCGGCGATCCGAGCCCTCAGAACCAAGAGATCCCGACCCTGGAGTTCGATATGACCCGATCCCTCAATCGAAGGACCACTCTCGCCGCGATCATGTCGGTTGGCTTCACCAGCTGGTTCCTCGCCTGTACCCCTCCTGCGGAGCAAGGTGCTTCGGATTCCGCTCAGCAGCAGGAGGCCGCTCCGAGTGAGATCGACCGCAAGCTCGCCAAGTACACCGACTTCCGGCTCTCCACGGATGTTTCCAAGCTCACCGATGCCGAAAGGGCGATGATCCCGCTCCTGATCGAGGCGGCTGAGCAGATGGACACAGCTTTTTGGCTACAGGCCTACGGCGACCGCGAGCAGCTCCTGTCGACACTGACCGACGAAAAGCTGAAACGCTATGCCGACATCAACTATGGCCCCTGGGATCGCCTGGAGGACAATGAGTCCTTCGTCGCTGGCGTTGGCGACAAGCCTTCTGGGGCCGCCTTCTACCCCGAAGGCGTTACGGCAGACGAGATCACCAGTGCTGCCGAATCCAAAGAGGACTTGTTGTCGCTCTACACAATGGTTCGGTCGGACGACTCGGGCCAGCTGAGCGCGGTTCCCTACAGCGAGTTCTTCGCCGAGCAATACCAGATCGCCGCCGACAAGCTACGTCAGGCCGCGGAGTTGGCCGAGGACGAAGGGCTGAAGAAGTATTTGCAGCTCCGGGCCGATGCGCTCCTGTCAGACGAATACCTGGAATCAGACCTGGCTTGGATGGATATGAAGTCGAACGGTATCGATGTCGTCATCGGACCGATCGAGCAGTACGAGGACAAGTTGCTCGGCCGGAAAACGGCCAACGAAGCGTACGTATTGGTGAAAGACAAGGAGTGGAGCGAACGCCTGTCGCGCTACGCTGCCGTGTTGCCGGGTCTGCAGAAGGGACTGCCGGTCGCCGACGAATACAAGCGGGAGACACCGGGCACCGACTCAGACCTCAATGCCTATGACGTCGTCTACTACGCCGGCGATTGCAATGCCGGTTCGAAGACCATCGCCATCAACCTACCCAACGACGAGCGGGTACAGCTGGAAAAGGGAACCCGCCGCCTGCAGTTGAAGAACGCGATGCGCGCGAAGTTCGACAAGATCCTCGTGCCGATCTCACGCAGTCTGATCGACGAAGACCAGCGAGGCCACATCACCTTCGATGCCTTCTTCGGCAACACCATGTTCCACGAAGTGGCCCATGGCCTGGGAATCAAGGAAACCATCACCGGCAAGGGCAGCGTGCGTAACGCTCTGGGCAAAAACGCGTCGGCTCTGGAAGAAGGCAAAGCCGATGTGTTGGGCCTCTACATGGTCACTCAGCTTCACGGCCAAGGCGAGATCGATGGCGAGCTGATGGACTACTACACCACCTTCCTCGCTTCGATCTTCCGCTCCATTCGATTCGGCTCCGCCAGTGCCCACGGCGTCGCTAACCTGATCCGCTTCAACTTCTTCCAGGAGGAGGGGGCCTTCCGTCGCGACGGCGTCACCGGTACCTATGAAGTCGATCCCGAAAAGATGCAAGAGGCCATGAACGCCCTGTCCGAGAAGATCCTCGTCCTGCAAGGCGACGGTGACAGCGCTGCGGTCGAAGCCTTCGTCGCGCAATACGGGCAAGAGGGTGACCAGCTCCGCGCCGACCTCGATCGCCTCGAGGCTGATGAGGGTATCCCGGTGGACATCACGTTTACCCAGGGAGTAGATGTGCTGGGGCTCTAGCGCTTTCGTTCGACAGCGATCGGCCGTTGGGCTGGCTTTGGTGGGCATCCCGGTCCTCGCCAGTCTCCTCAGCCAGGCGTTTCGTCCCTAGTCGGCGCAACGATGCGGAGCCGATCCTGCAGATTTCCGGCTTGGAATCGATGGTGAGCTGCGGGTTGACGCGAGGTCGGGTTCGAAATAGGATCCGGCAACAAGTCCAAACCCAGATCGTCAGGAGTGTCTATGCGTATGCGTGCCCCCCTGTCCCTCGTGTTCAGTGTCCTCTTGCTCTCTCTCCTCGCCTCCCTGGCCACGGCCGAACCGGCCGCCCGAAAGGCTCCGGAAGGGTCCACAGGTGTCCCTGCCACCGTGAAGCCTGCTTCGGGCGTAGCCGTGGCAGCGATCGGCACGATCACCTACGACAACAACGTGCCGTTCCAGCGTGACGGCCAGGTGAACGGCATGGTCGGCAATCGGTTCA
>JALCBJ010000194.1:1813-4789 GCA_028066595.1 Thermoanaerobaculia bacterium | reverse complement strand
CACCAGACCGGGCGGGCAACCGCTTGGAAAGATGTAAGGATCTACCAATGACGGACGAGACGATGGACTTCGGCAAGATCCTGGAGGCCTACGAGGACGAGCAAGGCGTCCGCCCGCACGGCGATCTGGTGCGGACCGAGCCCGAGCCAGCGCCCTCGGGACCCGATCGGCTGCACCTCGACACCGACGAAGACATGGATTTTGGTGCGGCCTTGGAGGCCTTCGAGTCAGGCCACCCATCGCCCGAGCGCGGGACCGGCAGGAGTCCGAAGCAAGGGGATACCGTGGCCGGACCCATCGTCAGCCTCGATCTCGAGTCGGCTCTGGTCGACATCGGAGCCAAGGCCGAGGCGGTGATCCGCACCGAAGACCTGACCGATGATGACGGCGCACTGCGGTTCGAGACCGGTGACATTGTCACGGTCAAGGTGATGGGGCGCGACGAGGACAGCGGCGCTCTCCGAGTCCGTCCCATCGACGCACCGGCCTTCGGGGGAGCTGACCTAGAGGTGGGCCAGTTGGTGGAGGGAACCGTCACCAGTACCAACAAGGGCGGAGTCGAAGTCACCCTGGGACGGACCCGGGCGTTCTGCCCCATCTCCCAGCTTTCCGATCGCTACGTGGAAGATTCCAGCTCCTACGTCGGACGCAAGCTCCGGTTCCTGGTCACCCAGGCGGAGCCGAGTCGGCGAAATCTGGTGCTGTCGCGACGTGCTCACCTCGAAGAGAAGAAGAAGGCGGAAGCAGAAGCTGCTCGCGCCCGTCTCGAGATCGGAACGACCATGCCAGGGCGGGTGACTGCGCTCGAGTCCTTCGGAGCCTTTGTCGACCTCGGGGGCGTCGAGGGTCTGGTGCATGTCAGTGAGCTGTCCCATCAGAGAGTGGGCCATCCAAAGGAGCTGCTCGAGATCGGCCAGCAAGTGGACGTCAAGATTCTCGATATCGATCGAGATCCCAAGGGACGCGATCGCATTTCGTTGTCGCGGAAGGCACTCGAACGCGATCCCTGGCTCGACGCCGTCCAGAACTGGCCCGAGGGTAAGACGGCCGAGGGCAAGGTCAAGCGGCTGGAGAGCTTTGGAGCCTTCGTCGAGCTTCAGCCGGGTGTCGAGGGGCTGGTGCACATCAGCGAGTTGGGTCGCGGTCGCCGCATCCATCATCCGCGCGAGGTCCTGGAACCGGGCCAAACCCTAGGTGTTCGTGTCCTCAAGCTGGAGGCCGAACGTCAGCGCATCTCATTGCAGCCCTTGGATGCTTCGGAGTTTCGAGGAGATGGCGATCCGAGCGTTCAGGAAGACGTGGCAGACGCGCTGCGCCGTCACCAGAAGGACGGCTCTTTCGGCTCCATGGCCCACTTCTTCAAGTCCGCGAAGAAATAGCCCCGGCGAGCCGAGACGGCGACGGTGAGATTCAGCGACGAGTGGATGATCCCCGTGGCGCCGGGCCAGGCTGTGGATTGGGGTTGGGCGCCGAGTGGCGGAGCACCGAAGGCCGTGACGTGGCACTGGACCGCGACCGCGGACCTGGCCCGTTGCGATGCTCTGATCGGAGGCGCGTCGGCGGAGCGCCAGGGTCGGGCGTCGGCCCACTACGGCATAGGCCGTAGCTTCGAGGAAGGAATCCACCGTTACGTTTCGCTGGCGAACCGGAGCTGGCATGCCGGAAAGAACCAGACGCTGCGTTGGGACGGGAGACCCATGGAGTCGGAAGACGACAAGGGTGCCCGCACCTGCATCGGCGTCGAAACGGTGAATGTGGGTTTTGCCAGGGACGAGTTTCCCGCGGATCGGGACTGGATTTCTGCCGCGTCGGTGGACGGACGCAGGCGGATGCTCGTCCAGCCCTGGACGGAAGAGCAGGTCGAGCTGATGATCGCGGTCGGGTGGGAAATCATCGGCCGCTGGCCCCATCTCGGGCCGCGCGACCATCACGGGCATCACGATCTCTGCCCGGGCTACAAGCTCGACGTCGCTGGGTTCCCGTTCGCCCGAGTGCTGCGCGGGATCTACCAGGACGAGTCGATACCCGACGTCTGGTCTGGCGTCTGGACGCCCCGAGGACGCCGTGCCGCCCTCCGGCAATTGCGCTACGGCCCGCTACCTCCCGTCGACGTCGACGTCTGGACCCGCCTCGACGATCTGGCTCTGCGTCGTTTCCAGGCTGATCAAGACCATCAGCCGGACGGGCTGTGGACGACGGCGGTCAGTTGGAAGGTCTGGGAGGCCCAGGGTGGGAACATCTCGCTGCCGCCAGACTCGAGCTCGCATCCCCTCGACGATAGGGCATGATGTCTCCGAACTGCTACGACTGGAGGTCGTCATGGTCCCTACCGTCGGTGAGATTCTCGCGGATCAAGTTTGCAAGCGTAGCGGTCTGAGTTCCCTGCCTAGCGCTCGCAGACGAGATGGTGGGTATCCCGGCTGCGATAGTAGACGATCGCTCCAGCTTCCTGGAGCACCGGGTACGCGTACGGGTGCACCCTTATTGGTTCAGCGTCCAGCTGTTGGTGAGGGGGCGACCAATCCTCGGAGCAATCGGTATGACCGTTGCCATCCGCACCGATCAAGTAGAGATCCGCGGGATCTCCGACCCCTTCGAAGTCTGCCGTAGTACGCCCAGCGATCAGGATGCCTTTGGGGAGCACGGCAAGGGATCGGCCCACCTCGTCGGCCGGCGGCTCGTTGGCCGGTGGGTCGTATGCCGGTGGATAGCCGTCGAAGAGACGGCCGGCAAAGGGCATGAGCGTGGTTCCGTACGCGAGTAGCAGGAAGGCATCGGTGCCTCCGGCGGACACGGTGGCTCTCCCGGTGACGGCCAGGCTGTCCGCTCCTGCGATGGGCAGATCGAACGGCACGTTCTGGAGATCGAAGGCTGTCTCTTCCCTGTCCAAGGCGCCGACTGCCATCTGGGCGACGGCGGCACACGGGTTGGGGGTCGATCGTGCGAGGAAGATGTCGTAAGGCTGATTCTCCTGTC
>JALCBJ010000194.1:0-1713 GCA_028066595.1 Thermoanaerobaculia bacterium | reverse complement strand
CCCCGGCCTCTGTGCCCGTGTTGCCGCTGACGCGCACCACGTAGCCTTGCTCCGGCCCTCCCATGACGATCCTGCCGGCCGCGACGATATCCCCCGTCGTGGTACCGCCTGAAGGGGAGGTCTCGATCACACTGCGAAACGCCGAACGTACCTCGTCGAATATGGTGTACCGGCGGCCCCAGATCAGAGTTCCCGTGCTGCTGGTCCGAAAAAGGAGCGCATTCCGAAGGTTCGTGCCCGGGAAGATGCCAAAACCAGCGACGATGAGGTCTCCGCGGCGAGTGCCGAAGTCCGGATCCCCGGTGGTGGCCTCGACCAAGTCCAACGCTCCCTCGTCGAAGGGGCTGTGGTAGATGCGAACCCAGCTCAGCAGACCCTCGCAGTCGACCTTGAGCAGGAACGCGTCGAGGCTGGCTTCGGCGTCGCGGGTTTGGCCGGCGATCACGAAGCCGGTCCCATCGTGCACCTCCACGATGCTCTCGCCGGTGTCCCCGTAGCGGCCGTCGCCGTTGACGGGGCGGATGTCGTAGAGGCGCTCCCAGAGCCGGTTTCCCCAGTCGTCGGTGCGCGCGACGTACACCAGGCTGTTCGGGAAGCTGCCACGGGTCCCTACGGCGATCGAGCCACCGCCCTGACACCCTGTCACCGGCGTGACCCCGCGGTTCGCCCGGTCCACCTGACCCATCGCGCCGTAGACGGTTTCGAAAGGTAGGGCTCCGGCCACGCTCGCGGCAGCCAGCCCAAGCGTCAAGAGTGCAAGTGTCAAGAGCCGCCGACGCTTGAAGTTCTTCGACAGTGGATTGCTCATGGTCGTCTCCTATCTCTGTCAGCCCGGATCGGGCGTGCGTTCCCGTTGCGGCCGAGGTGAGAGCTCAGCCTTGCTGCCCCTGGCCGCGCGGCCGAGGCTCGTGTGCTTTGCTACTCGGAAAATCGAGGCGAAACACGACATCGGCGGTGCTGAAGAGTGGGCGCCTCGCATGCGGGTGGCGCGGCCGCTGCCCCGTAGTGGCGGTCGTACTGTCCACGACCTCACGCGCTGCTGAGGTAGGCCGCACCGGTTCCAGACTCAGAGCCCACCGTCTCCCGGATTCACCTGGTCGCCGAGACGTTCCGAGAGTGCTCCCCGCCGAGGGACGCGAGGTCAAGCGGACTCGTAGTGCTAGCTGGATCCAGTCTAGGACCGCTCGACGGCGGCCGTCACGCCGGTCTGTCGGGCTTCAAGGCTTGCCCTAGCCTTGACCAGCGTCATCTTCTTGGTCTGAGAATATGCTGTCTGCAGATACTTTTGCACGTAAGCTCTGACGATACAGGTGATAGAGGGTCATATAGACCTGAGCGTTGAACACTTGGACAGCAAACAAGCGTTTGTTAGCTTCACGGGCGAGGTAGCGCAGCTTTTTTTTCAAGCGACCCCCCACTGGTTCTGGACTCCCGAACAGTGATAGGCATCGGCCAACGCCTTCTGATCCAAGTCAATCTCTGTGTGCTGACTGTTGTGGCGCTCGGCGGATGGCTCATGGTGTCGAGAGAGCTCGGAGTGGCTCGGGCGTCGATTGATCGCAAGTTGGACAGAGTGCCTGAGCAGCTTGCGATTGGTTTGGGGCTCACCTTGTGGAACGTGGACCTGGAGCAGGCTGGACGCATCGCGGGTTCGTTCCTTCTGGATCCCGACGTTCTTGCGGTACGGGTCGAGGAGAATCAGCAATGGATTCT
>JALCBJ010000193.1 GCA_028066595.1 Thermoanaerobaculia bacterium | reverse complement strand
CCGTCACAGGCCTGGGTGGGCGTCCTCCGGACCCGAGACACGGTAGGCGATGCCGGACTGTACGCGGGCGTGGTTCTGGGCGGGCAGTGCGTCGTCTCCCCGACGATCTTCGAAGATGGGTTCGAGAGCAGCGACACCGAGCAGTGGAGCGTCACGGTGGGAGGTGCCCCATGAACTGCAAGAAATCAAACTGTCGATGGCTGCTGACGGTTTCGATCGTGCTATTCGCGGTCTGGCTTGGTCCGGCTGCGGCCCACGCCGAGATGTGCGTGCTCGACGAAGTACCGGCGGCGACGCTGCTCCTTCCGTATTTCGAGGTATCGCTCGACAACCCCGAGCGGAACGCGATCGTGACCGTGAACAACGCAACACCGGAGCCGACGCTGCTGCACGTCACCTTCTGGACCGATTGGGGCGTACCTTCGATCGACTTCGACATCTTCCTGACCGGCTACGACGTGCAGGTGTTCAATCTCTACGAGATGTTCTCGGTCGGTTATGTTCCGATCACAGCCGACGACCAGAGCGATCCGGGCGATACCATCAGTCCTGCAGGCGACCCATCATGGGATGGAGACATTCAGGATTGCCAGAACTTCTTCCCGTTCTACGTCAACCCTCTGATCAACGGGAACAACTTGGATCGTCTTCGTCGCGGGCACACTGGCCAACCCGGTCCGGGATCCGCCCCCGAGGATGCATGCTTCGGTTCACCGAGCCCTGGGCTGGCGAGGGGCTACATGACGTTCGATGTCGCCCGACGTTGCTCCACCGAGTTTGCGATGGAGCCGGACTATTTCGTCGGTCTCAATCCCGTGGTCATGGCCGAGAATCGAGTGTTCGGCGACGTCACCTATCTGGTGACACCCACCGGGCCCGAGTCCCCCAAGGCCTATACGCTGCCTTTGGTTCACATCGAGGCTGACCCTTCGTTCGATGCCGACAGTACGGCATCGGCTGCCACCTTCTATGGTCGATACGCCGCAGGCGGGGCCGATCACCGCGAGCCTCTCGGAGCCACGTGGGCCGTGCCGTTCTACGACGACCAGCTCATCACCTCGATCCGCGCCTGGCGCGACTCGACGGCCGTGGCGGATGCCACCGATGGATACCCCTGTGACACCGGACCGCCGGTTTCGATCGATCATCAAGCGATCCAATGCTGGAACGATCAGGAAGATGTGGTCGAGCTCTGTGCTTCGGGTGATTGTTTCGCCACCGAGACCCAGAGCATCTCCGTCGACACTCTCACGCTTCCGTGGAGTCGCGGTTGGTGTCGGCTCGATCTGCGAACGAACGGTGACTCGCCGGCGCAGTCGTGGGTCAGCGCATTGCACAACCCGAGTGGCGGAGACGGTCCGGCATCGAGCCTGCCCGCAATGTCGTTGGGAGGTGCTTGTACTGGGTCGCCAGTTCCGTAGATCAGATAGCGAAAGCAGAACGGTTTCCAGAGCGACAAGACCTGCCGGGCGGCAAGCGCCGCCCGGTTGGGTCCGCGACCTCGATACGAACATCTAGGGACACGTGTCGAAGGCGCTCGTGTCCTGGATGGGCTGGAATGGACTACCCAGTGGGTTGGCGTAGGTCTTGACCTGGCCAGTCCGGGTATCGGTCACAGTCAATGTCACCTCGACATCGGTGAGACCCCCTGCGAATACCCAAAAGTTGTTGGCGCCGGGAAGCGTACAGGCATCGAGAACCTTGACCACCATCTCGATATTGTTGCTGCCGAAGAACCAGAAGTAGCCGGAGTCGTCGGTCAGCTCAGCAGCCTGTCCTGAGCCCGTAGTGCCGCCAGCCGTGCGCCACTTCGCGTCGATACGAAAGCGGTTCTGATTGAGGCACATTACCTCCGCGGACTCAACGCAGCCGCCGTTCAGCACGAAGTCGATACCTGGTGTCGTTTGCTCCAGTTGCACTACTACTGGTTGGCCAAGTGCTAGATCGCAGCTGCCTTGCGGACAAGGTTGGTTGTCGTAGAGTTCGTCGTCGAAACCTTGAAAGTTGTAGGTGTTGACGTAGTAGCTACCCTCATAGAGGCCACCGATCGAGAACTCGCCCATCTCGTTCGTACGGCCGGTGCCTATCCGCTCGCCCTGGAACGTCCCCTGGGCACCGATAGCGTCGAGGTAGATGAATGGAATAGGTTCGCCCGTCAGCCCATCGGTCACCTGGCCAGCAATCGACCCTAGCTTTTCCATGTCGAAGTCGATACCCGTCGTTTCGTTTCCCGGCGTCACGCGAATGGCAGCATCCGGGATCAGTTCGCAGATCGGGCCATCGCTTACCGGGCAGGGAATGTCATCGAAGAGCTCGTCCTGATAGTCAGGGGTAGAGACGGTTACGAAGTAGTCGCCCGCTGGAAGACTGGTGAATCGGTAGCTCCCCGCATTGGTCACAACGGTCGCGAGATTGACGCGATTCGCGTTCCATAGATCAAGGAACACGAGCGGCCTGAAGGGTTCTCCGTTACCCCGGTAGGTGAGATTGCCAGATATGGAACCCCCAGGATCTAGTTCGAAGTCGACTTGTGTCGTCCCTAGATTGACGACCTCGATCGGAGTCCCGTCGCTGAGGAAGCAGCCGGCGGAAGGTCGAAATGGGCAGGGAATGTCGTCGAACAGCTCATCGATGTAGCCGTCGGCGTCTCTTGCCATCGCAAAGTATCGGCCGGCCTGGAGATCCTGGAAGCTGTAGAAGCCAGAGCTATCGGTCGTTTGCGATCTTGTTTCGCGTCCGTCGATCTCCACTTCGATTCCACCCAGAGGCTGTCCGTCGGAGGCCCGTGTGACTCGACCCTGCAGGGTGCCGACTTCGCCGAGAGCCTCTAGCTTCGGCGTGACGATCCCGTGCTCATCCTTTTGTCCGGTAAGGATCTGAGACTCCAGAGCTTCGAGCCGCAGTCTTAGCTCATGGTTTCCGCTTGCCCATACGTGATGCCAGAGCGTGCGCACGATGCGAAGCAGCGGAATTGAACGAGGAGTAGCCTCTGGCACGCTGCTCAGCCTCGAAACTTCCAATTCTAACCGATCCACCTCGAGAGCCAGGGATGGGTCGTTAGGCCTAGCGTTGGCTGATGGCACTAACGCGGACAAGACACCGATGGCCAAGGAAACCACGGCCCAGCCCTTTCGGGTCCGGTTGATACTGGCGATACCACCTCCCCTTGACGTCGTCATGGACACGTGTCGAAGGCGCTCGTGTCCTGGATGGGCTGGAATGGACTACCCAGTGGGTTGGCGTAGGTCTTGACCTGGCCAGTCCGGGTATCGGTCACAGTCAATGTCACCTCGACATCGGTGAGACCCCCTGCGAATACCCAAAAGTTGTTGGCGCCGGGAAGCGTACAGGCATCGAGAACCTTGACCACCATCTCGATATTGTTGCTGCCGAAGAACCAGAAGTAGCCGGAGTCGTCGGTCAGCTCGACGGCTCGTCCCTGCCCTGAGTTGCCGGCTGAGGTACGCCACGAGGCGGCCACTCGAAAGCGGTCGTCGTTCAGGCACATCGATGCTTCCGAAGGGAAGCAGCCGCCCTCGAGCTCGAAGTCGATGTTGGTCGTTTCTTCATTGAGTCGCACTGCGACTGGTGTGCCACTCGACGTGTCACACGCTCCCTGGGGACACGGCACGTCATCGAACAGCTCGTCTTCGTAGCCCCAGTAGTTGTCAGTCGTGAGGAGGTATGAACCAGCGTGAAGGCCACCGATTTGGTAGTCGCCGGAGTCATTGGTATATGCAGAGCCGCTCGATCCATCTTCGACATTCTCCGCATACACTCGGACGTTGGAAATCGCTTCGCCCGTGAGACCGTCGGTCACTTTTCCGTGGATTCGCCCGAGCTCGTCCAAGGCGAAGTCGACGCCGGACGTCTCGGATCCTTGATTCACCGCTATTGGGGTGCCGGTCGTCGGGGCGCAGCCGCTGCTTGCGCCACCGGGACACGGCAGATCATCCCAAAGCTCGTCTCGGTGGCTGCCATAGGTCCTCGTGGTAACGAAGTAGTTCCCCGAGACAAGGCTGTCGACTCGGTATGCTCCGACATTGCTAGGGTAGAGGGTCTCGACAGAGTTGCCTGCCTCGTTCCAGAGTTCCACAGTCAGGTCCGACAAGGGTTGGCCGGTTGTCGAGTCGGTCACGGTGCCTGAAATAGAGCCGCCGACATCGAGTGCGAAATCGATATTCGGGGTCGTGCCTTGATCAACGACTGTGATCGCAGTCCCATCGTCAAGGCTGCAACCGGTGAAGACACCTCCAGGGCACGGAACGTCGTCGTAGATCTGGCCGACGTATCCGGCGTGGTTCGGCGCGACCGCAAAGTACTGTCCAGGTTCGAGGAACTCGATGCGATAGTTGCCCGAGGAATCGGTGTGTGCGCTCGTATAGTGGAAGCCCTCGTGCCAGATCTGCACGTATAGATCTGAAATTGGGGCGCCATCGGACGCTCGGGTGACCTTGCCGCTGAACCCACCCTGCTTGTCGAGACTGGGCTGGGTTGCAAATGGTCTCGGAAAGGCCTTGGACTTTCCGGTACGAACTCGTAGCTCGAGCGCTTCGATCCGGTCGGCGAGAGAAGAATCACTGTGATCTCGCGCCAGGAAGCGCAGGTGCCGCACGTGGCGGAGCAGCCGGCGAGCCGCTTCAGATTCCTCCGCACTCTCCGTCAACTCGGTCGCTGCGTCTTCCAGGCGTTCGAGCTGATGGGTCAGCAAGTCATTCGCCGGTTCGGCGACAGCGGGTACTGGATAGAGAAAGACAAGGCTAGTCGTCAACAACGTCAACAGAGCAGCGCCACAAGAGAAGCTAG
>JALCBJ010000192.1 GCA_028066595.1 Thermoanaerobaculia bacterium | reverse complement strand
GCTCGGTGGACATGCCGCAGGGCCTCGTGCCGACCGAAGACGGCCGCGTGTTCTTCGCCGAGCGGCGCGCGAGCAAGATCCGCTACATCGAGGTGGACGGCACGCTCCAAACATTGGCCGGCAACGGAGTGGTCGGCACCACGGCGGTGGGAGCTCCGATTCAGAGCACCGCCATGGTCGCGCCAAGGGGCCTCGTCCAGACCCAGGACGGTAGCTTCCACTTCGCCGACCCAGCCCAGAACCGTATCTTCTCCGTGTCCGGCGCCTTCGGCGGCTACGACGAGGAGGGCTACCGCATCGCCGAGGCCGACGGTAGCGTCTACTACGAGTTCGATGCCCAGGGCCGACACCTCCGCACCGTCCACGGCCTGACCGGCGCCACGCTCCTGACCTTCAGCTACAACCCGGAGGGCTTGCTCGAAACCGTGACCGACGGCGACGGACTGGTGACCACGATCGCCAGATCTGCAGAGAAAGGCGACACAGAGAAGGGCGAACCAGCGGACGCCACCATCACCAGCCCCTTCGGTCAGGCCACGTCTCTACTGTTCGACGACGACGGCTACGTGGAGACCCTGACCAATCCAGCCGACGAGAGCTACCAATACGACTATGGCTTCGGCTTGATGATCGTGGCCGAGGAACCGGAGGGTCGGGTCAAGGAGTACGACTACGACGAGAAGGGGCGGCTCACACGCGCCCGCGACGGAGGCGGCGGGCAACAGACCTTCCGCAGGTTCCGCAACGAGCGAGACCAGTCCTACACCGTCACGCGGCAAACCGCGGAGGTCACCAAGAGCCGCTATCGGGTCGGCAAGTGGCTCGGCGGACAGGAGCAGAGGATCCGAAGACTTCCCAACGGCGAGGCGGTGGAGACCATCTCGGACCGAAGCAACGGACGATCCAGAACTCTCTTCCCGTCCGACATGGTCACAACGAGACAGACCACGCCCGATCCACGTTTCGGCATCCAGGCGGGATTCTCGGGAGAGACCACGACCCGCATGCCCTCCGGGCTCACCTCGCAGATCACGACCACCCGAGATGCAGCGTTCACGACTCCAGGAGACTTCACCACGCTGGAGACCCTGACCTCGGAGACCACCGTCAACGGACGAACCTTCACGACGGCTTTCGACGCGACCACGAGGACCTTCACCTCCACGAGTGCCGAAGGTCGGCAGGCCACCGCCGAGATCGACGAGCTCGGACGCACCACCCGCGTCGAATCTCCGCAGCTCGAGGCCCTGGCCATCGCCTACCGCAGTTCCGGGACCGTCGAGTCGATGACCGTGGGAGAGGGCGCCGGATCCCGTACGACGTCCTTCGCCTACGACACGCTCGAGCGCCTCGACACGATGACCGATCCCCTCCTACGCACCGTTTCGTTCACCTACGACGACGCCAACCGAGTCACGCAAACCACCTTGCCTGACGGCGAGACTGTGGGGATTGGCTATGACGACAACGGCAATGTAACGTCCGTCACGCCACCCGGACGCCCGGCCCATGTCTTCACCTACACGACACGAAATCTACCGGAGAACTACATCCTGCCGGATGCCGGTTCTGGCACATCGACCGAGATCCGCAGATACGACTTCGATCAGCGGCTGGTGGAGATCGAGCGGGCCGATGGTCGCGTCCTCTCCTTCGACTGGGACGGAGAGTCGCAACTCGAAAAAGTCACCACACCGCGTGGCATCACGGACTTCGTCTATACCGAGCCAACCGACCAGGTGACTTCCGTCATCGAGCCCGGCGGAGAGGTTCTCTCATTCACCTGGAACGGTGAACTTCTCGATACGATGGGTTGGACGGGCGAGATCAACGGCTCTGTCGAGTGGACCTACGATACGAGTTTTCGTCCCGACACCGTGTCGGTCAACGGCGCCGACTCCGTCAGCTACGGCTACGACGAGGACAGCCTGGTCACGTCAGCGGGTGCGTTGACGATCACGAGAGAGACAGATACCGGAAGGGAAGACACGACGACCCTCGGCAACGTCACAACGACGCGCACCTACACACCATTCGGCGAACCCGACACTTACATCGTGCAGTACAACGGCAGCACGATCTACGCGGAGGACCTCGACTACGACGACCGCGGCTGGATCACCGCGATCGAGCGGACGCAGAACAGCGGCACACACGACTGGAGCTTCGGCTACGACCTACGCGGCCGGCTTGAGACGGTCCACATTGACACCGTGCTGGAGTCGACCTACGGCTACGACGCGAACTCGAACCGCACGAGCTACGATGGCCAGTTCGGAGCCGTGCTTGCTGCCGACGTCACCATTGACGCGCGCGACCGTCTCCTTGCCTACGACGATCTGAACTTCACCTACACCGACGCCGGCGAGTTGCTGACGAAGACGCAGGCCGGACAGACCATCGACTACCACTACGACGTATTCGGAAACCTTCGCACCGTCGATCTACCGGGCGGCACCGAGATTGAATACGTCACCGACGGCGCGAACCGCCGAATCGGCAAGAAGATCGACGGTGTGTTGGTCCAAGGCTTCCTCTACCAAGATGCGCTGAACCCGATCGCCGAACTTGACGGTTCAGGAAACGTCGTCAGCCGGTTCGTGTATGCGACGCGCTCAAATGCTCCCGATTACATGCTGAAGGGGGGCGTCACCTACCGCATGATCGCAGATCACCTAGGTAGCGTACGACTGGTCATCGATATCGCCACTGGCGCCATCGCGCAAGAACTCCGCTACGACGAATTCGGTCGGGTGACCCTGAACACCAGCCCTGGGTTCCAGCCGTTCGGATTTGCGGGCGGTCTGTACGATTCGCAGACGGGCCTCGTACGGTTCGGCGCTCGGGACTACGACCCGGAAACTGGCCGATGGACAGCGGCTGACCCCATTCGATTTGAAAGCGGCGAAGCCAGCCTATACCGGTACGCCAAACAGAGCCCCGTGTCATTGGTTGACACTACGGGAAGAACCGCTCTAGCAGGAGTCGAAACGCTGCCTCTCTTCTGGGGCGGGGGTGGGTTCGGGGGAACGCTTTCTGGAGGTGTCACGATAGGTGCCGGTGCCGGTTTGGGTGTCGCAATCCTGGGCGGTGGCGCAATAGGCTGGGGGGTCAATCAGATTCCCGGCGTCAGCGAGGCGCTAACCTGGGATCCCGTTTCCGACGCGCTATCGAACGCGATCCTAGTCTTCACGGGTGGTCTGTTGGAACCCCTCGCCCCGGCAGAAAGCAGCAGACACTACTGCCCCGCAGGCAACAGGCCTCCGCCGCCAACTGCGATTCCTGGAGCTCGGCCCAGGACTACTCCGCCGCCTCCAGTGACCGCGGCAGACGCCGACGACCACAAGCAGCCACCAGTAGCTGACGAGCACAAGGAAAAATTTAAGCCATCAAAGAAGAACACCATGAAAGACAAAGTGATCGAGTTGGTCCTCGACGTACTCGAAAATCTCGATGGGTAAAGCAACCAGGATCGACAGTTGGATGGGTGATAAGCAACCACGGCCTGTGTTTGAGGAGACAGTCCGGGAATTACTCGAAGCCGCGCCGAGCAAATACGTCGTCGGATTAGAAGGTGTCACTCTGCGCGACGCTGCTAGCCTCACCCGAGCGGAGAAGAGAGAGAAGGTAAGATCTAGGGGAGGTCTTCGCAAGAAGACAGAGGTAACTGGGTTGTATAGGCCCGCCGGGCGATCGAGCGGCGCGAAGATCGAGCTAATGATCGATGAGATCTTTGCGCCGTTTCCGGCCTGGCTCCCAAAGGTTAAAATGCTGCGTCGGATCTGCATTGGGAAGGTTCTCTATCACGAACTAGGCCACCATATTCACTACTCCGGAGCAGCCATGGGATCAAAGGAGAGACAGGCTGACGTATGGAGGGATCGTCTATTGAGAGACTACTTCAGATTGAAGTATCCCCTTGTTGCCAGATTCGCCCGACCGATCGCAGCCTTGCTCCGTGGACTTTTGAGGAAAAGACGAGGCGGTCGCTCTGTTGAGCAAGCATAGGCGTCGATACAAGCCAGAAAAGCGGGGCCAGAATCGACGCGCCGTAGCGGCTCCGAAAGGATAGGCGAGTTCTTTGCGACACGGACGCCGCACGCAGCTCGAACCTTGCTAGTTCTGGCGGACCGATCCGGCTCGCAAGAGTTCGATTGCCGAGTTCCGTCTTCTCTCTTGGGCCTCCAGACAGCCAAAATCACAAGCCTTACAACCCTTTCTGGAACAGTTGCAAATCAATTGCTGCGAAGGCTGCAAGGGCTTGCAAAGAGGAAGAAGAGGACCGCGAGTACAAATGACCAAAAGACACGTAATCATATTGTATCTCGCGCTTTTTGTCAGCGTCTGCTGCAATTTGGCACTTGCTTACTTGTGGATTGATCAAAGCGTGAGTCTTGGCTACGCGCGAGATGATCTACACCGGCGGTCAGTCCAGAGAGACACAGTCATTCTAGGCTGCAACAGCGCTCTCCAAGACAACACTGTCTCCAGTGTAATGTCGAGTCTTTCAACGCTGCCCGGAATGCTCCCAGCGCAGGAAGGAACCGCCGTGTGTTCTGCAGTTGGTTTTGAGTTTCAAGATGGGCAGCTAGTTGAAATCTGCCTTCCCTTTCAGGAAGGAAGTCCCTGCAGTTCACCTGAGAAGTTCGACAACTACTAGTCACTGCATGTCTTTCGGTGGCGAGCGGTTCCTTCGCCCGGATAGAGTCCGATTGAGCCAGGGCCTACCGGGAACATCAGATCCTTGCTGTCCCTGACCTTCCCCCGCAGAACTGGTCCGCTTCGTATGAGAGTCTTCAGGCCCATTT
>JALCBJ010000048.1 GCA_028066595.1 Thermoanaerobaculia bacterium | reverse complement strand
CGAGGCGTCTACAGCACCTCGATCCTAGGCTCGAGGGGCCGGTCGTTCCATATTGCCTAGGCCATTTGGTCAAAGCAATCGACCTGTAGATCCGCCCGTTTCGTCTGCCTATGTTAGGGTGCATCTTGGAGTCATAGGCCTGCCAAACAAGGGAGCCGGAGACTCTGGCTTCTCGTCGGGAACATCCCGGAACGAATCTCGAGGGGGACGGATGTACCAGATCGAATATCGGCCGCCGCGTCTTGTTCTGACGCGATGGGCACCACCTTTCGCACCGCACGAACTCTCGGCCATCATGACCGAGCTTGGCTCCACTTTCGAGCGCCTCTCTCCGACCAAGGTGCTGGTGTGCTCCGACATCCGAGTCTCTCGAGCCCTGCCTCATGAGCAGGCCGAACTCGCGATCCGAAGCTTCAAAGCGCACGATCCAGCTCTCCTCGCAGGTGGGTTTCTGTTCGCCGCGGAGGGCTCCATGGGCTTGCAGTTGCTACGTGTCGCTTCCGAGGCGGGTAGCAATCGCTTCGCTTCGTCGTCTCGCGACGAAATTCTGGCCTGGTTCAAAGAGCTGACAACGCCAGAAGAGCTAGTCGAGATCCGTGAATGGCTGGCGCCGGAGCCATCGGAGCCGTCCGTCGAATTCTCGCTGCCGGCTGGTATCGGCTGACGACCGCAATCGGTCGAACGCTCCTGCCACCGGGATGTCGACCGGTACCTCCAGTCGCGCCGATGATCAAGATTCGCATGCCGTGATGACTGCGTCTCTAGGATTCAGAGTGGCTCGATCGACTCATCGAGCTCGATGACAGACTTGGCAGGAGTATCGAGAATTGATCACCGGCGTCGGAGGGTCGTCGGAGGGGTCAGCGTTGGCGTACAGGTCAGCATAGAGCGCGAGATTCGCGAGGCGGTCCTCGACCTCCCCACGATAGGGCCAGGTGGCGTAGCCAGGTCGGCTCTGCACCTCTCCGAGTACCCCGCGGGCGGCCGTGAGGTTGCCGGCCTTGAGTTCGTAGTCTGCAAGAAATGTCAAGAAACCTTCGACGTTGTAGGCCCATCGCGGTCGGTTGTTGCAGGTGGGGTCATCATCGCTACAGGTTTCTCGAGCGCTGCGCAGCGCCCGCAGGCCGTCGGCGAACTGCCTGGAGCCACGGGCGGAGTCGAAGCCGATCAAGCCTACTGAGAAGGAGTGAAAGTTCGGGTCTTCGGCGTAGGCCGCGAGAAGCTCCGTTTCAAGCTCTACTGTGCGTTCGGAGTCGCGGTCGATCCTGGCTAGCTCCAATCGGATGGGAATCAGCCAGCTCGGAATACGCCGGTCGTCCGGATTCAGCTGCTGAGCGCGCTCCAGGAAACGCTCGGCTAGGAATAGGAAGTCCACTGTCGATAGATCGGTACGGTCTCCTTCCGCGGTCAGCCAGAGATAGTTGAGACCGAGCAGTAATGCAGTCCGGGGGTCCGACGGATCGGAAAAGAATGCGATCTTCAAGTCGTTGAGCGCCGCGGATCGGTCCAGCGGCCGGTCTCCGAGGCCGTTGAAAACCTCAAAGAAGCGGGTTTCGGCCTGCCCTGCTCGGGATTGCGCGCCCTCGTCTTCCGGCGTCGAAGCGCGGGCCGGTGTAGGCGACGTCTTGGCCTTGTCTTGGCCTTTGCTCAGCACCGCGGTCAGCTTGGAAACGGACCAATCGATTGCGGTTCCGACGGCCATCGAGCCGGTGAAGGCGGAGATGTCGACGAGGCTGAGCAGGATCGCCTTTCCGGGGTCGAAGCTGCCGGGATCCGGCGCCACGGTCTGGCTAGGAAAGTACTGCATCTCGGCGACTCGCAAGCTGTGAACCCGAGGGCTGCCCACCTGAATGGGAACCGCGGGGAATCGGTAGACCACACCGGAGGTGTCGCGCAAGGTGGGCACCAGCTGAGTGGAGCGGTTGCCACGAATTTCGATGTCGAGGCGGTCGAGACCCGAGAGGGTGCCGGGGCGGAAGATCAGCGCCGCACCGGCGGGCCGACCGAGGGCAATCGTATAGCGGACGCGCAAGTGGCCGTCAGGATGTTCGGTCGCCGGGCCGCCAGCGATCGCCCTCCAGGAGAACGGCGGGGCGCCTGCGAGCGGCAACTCGACCTGCCGGTCGTTGACCGGCAGGTATGGAAGCTGCGAAGCGATTGGGCCCGGGTCTTCATGGCCGCCCTGCTGGGCGATCGATACCGGCACAGCGATCAATAGCCCAAGACCGAAGCAGGCTGCGAGTCGGCCGGCAATGCGTTGTATTGCTGATCCAGGTCCTGGAAATAACAACGTCATAGGCATGGTGTCGTCTCCTCTGGCTCGAGCCGGCGTTCCGGCGGTTCTCCAGCATCCTAGGAGGCGCCCCCGCAGCGCGCATGTGCCGGAAGTCATCGCTTCTAGAGTGACTTTCAGCACATGCTGCCTGGTCCGGAGCTGCCGCATAATGGGCGTATGGGCCAACATTCCTTGAGAGGTTCATTGATGCTCGGATCTGCGGCGCTGACCTGGGCCGCGGTGGGCTTGCCGCACTGGCTGGACGGCTGGCATCAGGTGCTCGCGAGAACCGTGCCTGAGGGTGTGTTGTCAGTGCTGGGGCTCTGGGCGGTCGCCCACCTGGCCTTTCTTGGAGCTCTTTTTGCTGGTCACTGGTGGTGCCTGGCCGAGCGGCCGCTATCGGCTCGGGTCCTGGTACTCGGAGTGCAAACGGTTTGCGCTCTGGTCGCGACGGCGGCGTTCGGCGACCCACTGCAGGCCGCGCTACTGGTAATCGTCGCCGCCCAGACCGCCGTCCTGTTCAGCCCGTCAGGAGCCGTGGCGTGGGTGGTTGGACAATCGACGCTGCTCGCCGTGATCTTCAGCCGCGAAAGCGGAGTGGGTCCCGGGCTGGCGTTCGCCGCAGCGTTCGTCGGGTTTCAGCTCTTCGCTCTCCTGGCGGTAACCATGGCTGAGCGGGAAGCCGCAGCGCGCCGCCAGCTGGCGCGCGCCAATGGCGAGATCGAGGCCGCTCGCGAGCTGGTGGCCGAAAGCTCACGAGTCGCCGAGCGCCTGCGAATCTCGCGTGAGTTGCACGACGGCCTGGGCCACCACATGACCGCGTTGAGTCTCCAACTCGAGGTCGCTGCCCATGTAGGCGCGGGCGAGGTTACGGTACCTGTGGCGCGAGCGGGCGAGATCGCCGGTCGCATGCTGGAGGATTTGCGACGCACTGTGCGCACTCTGCGCGACGGGCAGCCGGTGGACGTTGCCGCTGCTCTCCGTGGTCTGGCGACAGGCATTCCGCAGCCGCGAATTCACATCGCCGCCGCTGACCGGCTGGTGATCGAAGATCCGATGCGGGCCAATGCCCTGGTGCGCTCGGTCCAGGAACTGATCACCAACGCGGTTCGCCACTCCGGCGCTGCAAACTTCTGGCTCGATATCGAACGGAGCGACGGTTGGCTGGATCTGGCGGCACGAGACGATGGGACCGGGGCGGCTCCGTTCCTGCCGGGCAGCGGTCTGGCAGGTATGAGGCAGCGGATCGAGAGATTGGGCGGGACGCTGGAAATCGACCCAGCCCCAGGCGAGGGTTTCCGTTCACGGCTGCGGTTGCCTGTTTGGGTCTCGACGCCGGCTCAGGGGGAGGGCTCGGCTTGATCCGTCTCTGCCTGGTCGAGGACCAGGCGCTTGTGCGCCAGGGAATTCGCAGCCTGTTGCGGCTGGTTCCCGAGGTCGAGGTGGTGGCCGAAGCCGTGGACGGCCAGGAAGCGGTCGAAACGATCTGCCGAGAGCGACCGGACGCGGTGCTACTGGACCTTCGATTACCGAAGAAGAGCGGTGTCGAGGTGCTCGAAGAGCTCGGCCGCCGCCAAGCCTTGCCGCCTACCGTAGCGCTCACCACCTTCGACGATGACGCGCTGATGATCGAGACCGTCCGCGCCGGCGCCCAGGGCTTCCTGCTCAAGGACGTCTCGCTCGAAGAGCTGAGTCAGGCGATCCGCACCGTCGCCGCCGGCGGCACCTACTTGCAACCGTCACCCAGGGAATACATCGTCGATTCGCAAAGCTCGAGGTGGACGTGGGTGGGCTGGATCCGGCCGATGCGCTGACCGGACGCGAGATCGAGGTGCTGCGGCTGATCGCCGGTGGACTGAGCAATCGTGAGATCGCCGAATCGCTGGCGGTGGCGGAAGGCACGGCCAAGAACCACATCTCGAGCATCCTCTCGAAGCTCGGCGTGAGGGATAGGACTCGGGCGGTGCTCAAGGGCTTGGATATGGGTTTGCTGTGATCTCTCGGGAGCCGTATCGCCCTCTTGTTCGAGCCTTTCGAGGCTCCGACCTGGAGGCTCTTCATCACCTTGTGTGGAATCGGATCGGCTTGATGGCATTCGGCGCCAGTTCTAGACGACCGAGATGGAAGTAGATCGCGAGCGGATACACGAAACCGGTGACGCGTTGGAAGCTGGTGCTCGACCGTCGGCGGTTCATCGGATCTGGGAACGAATGCTCCGTGCGCGTGCCCAGGCCAAAGCCCGGTTCGCCGCGATCGCCATCGCCCCGGCCAACGCATTGAATCCAACGTCTCGCACATCGTAGTAGCGATTTGGGAGCACCGCTTGGATCCCTTCGTCGAGCCAGCCCAGGAGGGCGGTGATCACGACCGCAAGGGTGATCGACAGCATGGCGCGACGGCGAGGTCGTGAGCGCTCCTCCAATGCCTGGTGGATCAGGACAGCGAGTAGTCCATACTCGAATAGGTGGGTACGTTCCGCCGGGCTGATCCCCATCCTGACCACGACCATCCCGTACACCGTCAGGATTCCGAGCATCATTCCGATTTCGCCCAGTGCAGGACGCCGCGTGAGGCCGCTCGTGAGGATGGCCACGACCACCAAGAGCAGACCGACCGCGAACGAGATCTCCAGCATCTGGCTCTTCTGCAACGCTCTCGCCAGCTTCCCCGCCAGTCCCAACGTGGAATAGATGGCAACGACCACGGCGAGGGCCCAGAGCCAGAGACGCCGTTCTCGATGCGAGGTGAACAGCGACATGGCACAACCATACCCCGGCGATTCTCCGGGGTGCCCCGCGCTAGCCCCCAGGAAGCCCAGCCGGAAGGGTGCGATTCACAGACCATCCGGGCCGGTTTCTGGCGCATCCTGAAAATCGCCCACCGGCATGTAGACCACGCCCGAATGCGAATCGATTGACGTGCCCGTCCAGACCTGGTACACCCTCCCGCAACGGCGCCCCCCTAGCAGCAGTCGCGACGCCCTCACCACGCCTATCCGGAGCCCGCACTCAATGTCCTTCCCGATCGACCTGAGCCAGTTCCGTCCACTCGCACTGGACCCGTCCCGTCCCGAGCTGACCGACGACGAAGCCAGAGCGCTACGCTCCAATATCGAGCTGGCCCGGGACGCCATCGTCTTCTTCACCGCCGTGGCGGGCGCCCGGGGTTTGGGCGGTCATACCGGGGGCGCCTACGACATCGTTCCCGAGCTGTTGATTGCAGACGGCCTGATGCGCGGATCCGATGCCATCGTTCCCGTGTGCTGGGACGAAGCAGGCCACCGCGTCGCGGCTCAGTACCTGCTCAGCGTACTGCGTGGCCACATGGAGCCTGAACGTCTGCTGCAATACCGGGAGGCGGGAGGCGGTCTGCCTGGCCATCCGGAACGCGACTTCACACCAGGAGTCGAGTTTTCTTCGGGGCGCCTCGGTCATCTGTGGCCGTTCGTCAATGGAGTGGCTCGCGCCCATCCGGACAAGAAGGTCGTTCTCTTCGGCTCCGACGGTTCGCAGCAGGAGGGTAACTCGGCGGAAGCGGCTCGACTGGCGGTGGCGCAGCAGCTCGAAGTGAAGCTCCTCGTCGACGTCAACGACGTGACGATCGCGGGATTCCCGAGCGACTACATGCCAGGCTTCGATGTCGGCTCGACCCTCGGCGGCGCCGGACTGTCGATCTTGCGCCAAGACGGGGAAGACGTCGAAGAGCTCTATCGGAACATCCATCGGGCGCTGCACGAGCCGGGTCCGGTCGCTCTCAGCATTCATCGCAAGATGGCGCCGGCGGTCCCGGGAATCGAGGGACAGACCAAGGGTCACGATGTCATCGATCGGGCGTCCGCCGAGCGGTACTTCGAAGACCGCGACCGTTCCGACCTCGCCGTGTACCTACGCGGCGTCGCCAAGGAGACGCATTCGACCGTGTACCTCGGTTCCAACGACGCGAAGGGCAAGAACCGCGATCGCTTCGGCGTCCTCGTCGCAGACTTGCTCGACGAGATGGCCCCGTCTGAGCGAGTCCGGCGTGTGGTCGCCATCGACAGCGATCTCGAAGGATCTTGCGGACTGCACCACATCCGGAAGCGTCACCCGGAGGTCTATGTCTTGGGTGGCGTCCAGGAACGCGGCAACTTTTCGGCAGCCGCGGGCTTCGGCAGCACGGGCGACGACCGACAAGGCATCTTCGGCACGTTCTCGGCGTTCTCCGAGATGATCCTGTCCGAGCTGACCATGGCACGCCTGAACCACGCCAACGTGCTGTGCCATTTCAGCCACGCCGGCGTCGACGACATGGCCGACAACACCTGCCACTTCGGCATCAACCTCTTCTTCCTCGATGGCGGCCTCGCGGAACACGACGAGACGCAGCTCTACTTCCCGGCCGACCAGCACCAGTTCGAGAAAGTACTCCGTCGTGTCTTCCACGACCCGGGTGTGCGGATCCTCGGTTCCACCCGCTCGACGGTGCCGGACATCCTGAACGAAGACGGAACCCCTCGTTTCGGGGAAGGCTATTCGTTCGAGCCAGGAAAGGACGACATCATCCGCGAAGGCAAAGCCGGCTGGATCGTGTCGTATGGCGAGATGCTCTACCGCGCATTGGATGCCGTGGAGCGCCTTCGTGCCGACGGACTGGACGTGGGCCTGCTCAACAAGGTTCACCTCAACGCGCAGGACGATGCGATGCTAGACTGCATCGGAAACAGCGGGTTCGTCCTGGTGGTGGAGAGCCAGAATCGGATAACAGGCCTCGGTAGCCGTCTCGGCACCTGGCTGCTACAGCGCGGTCACCGCTGCGCCTACGATCATCTCGGAGTGACCCGCGAGGGGTTGGGCGGACTGTGGCATCAGATTCCCCACCAAGGCCTCGATCCCGACTCGATCCAAGCGCGGGCGCGTCAGCTCGCCGGCTGACTCGATCCTGAGCAGTCGATCCGGCGACTCAGTCCCAGCGAAGCGCCGTCGACGGATCGACCCGCGACGCTCTCGACGCCGGTACCCAGCACGCGGCGAGTGCGACCAGGGTGAGGACCCCCAGAACGCCGACAAAGGTGGCGGGGTCAGCCGCCCCGATGCCGTAGAGGAAGGACGACAAGGCCCGTCCGACCGCCAAGGCGCCGGCTAGTCCGAGAGCTGCCCCTAGTCCGACGAGCATCAGCCCGTCGCGCAGTACCATCCGCAACACGGCCCAGCGATCAGCGCCGAGCGCCATCCGAACTCCCATTTCGTGTCGACGCTCTCCTACAGCCTGGGCGAGGACACCGTAGAGACCGATGGACGACAGCATCAAGCCGAGGAGGGCGATCGAGCCGAGCAGGCTCGATCCGGTACGGGCGACGAAGAGCGCCGAGTCCATCGCATCTTCCAGAGTCGTAACCTCGATAGGACCGACGCGTTCGTCGATCGAGCGCGAAGCCCGGCGGATACCGGCCATGATCGGTTCGGCGCTACCTTCGTAGGCCACGAGAACTCTGCGAATGGGCTGAGGTTGCTGGCGTATGGGAAGCCAAAGATGCGACATCGGATCTTCGTTCAGGCTTCGATACTTGCCGTCCGCGACGATGCCTACGACGGTGACCTCGAGCTCTCCCGCCTCGATCAGTTGCACGCGTCGGCCGACTGCCTCGGCCGGCGTCAATCCGGGCCAAAAGGTCTTGGCCGCGGTCTCGTTGAGCACCGCGACTCGCTCTGACTCGGCATCGTCCGTCTCCTCGAACCCGCGACCGCCCAGCAGGGAAATCCCCAATACCTCGAAGTATCCAGGGGAAGCGTAGTTCAGACCGCAGCGAGGCCATTCCTCGACGTCGATCGTTCGGTTCTCGAAGGCGATTCCTTCCACGTTGTTCCACTCGAAACCCAAGGGTAGATACCCGACCTCGATGGTCGCCGTGGCGCCGGGCTGTGCGTCCAACTGCCGTTCGAGCCGATCGAAGAAGTCTTGCATGCGCTCGTCGTCTAGACCCTGGAACGAGGGTACGAAGGTCGCCACCACGACGTTGTCGGTGTCGAATCCGAGATTGGCGTCTCGGGATGCCTCCAGACTGCGCAACATCAAGCCAGCGGACGCCAGCAGGACGAAGGACAACGCAACCTGAGCCACGACCAACGCGGAGCGCAGACCACCCTTGCGACGTCCTCCACCTCCGCGACCCTCCTCACGCAACGTGTTCGACAGGTCGAGACGCAGCGATGCCAGGGCCGGCCAGAGACCGAATCCGACGCAGGTCACGAGTGTCACGGCGGCGACGAAGCCGAGCACCCGCTGATCCAATCCGATCGCGAGATCCAGGGGCACCGGGGACGGCAGGTCGGGACTCGCCAGCCACCGGCTGGCCATACCGGCGAAGACCAGACCCGCGATGCCGCCCGCCGCAGCCAGCATCAGACTCTCCGTCAACAGCTGGCGAAGGACTTGCCCTCGTCCGGCGCCGAGGGAAAGGCGGGTGGCGATTTCCTTGCGCCGGCCGATCGCTCGGGCAAGGAGCATGTTCGCTAGGTTCGCGCAGGCGATGAGTAGCACCAACGAAGCGACAGCCAGGGCGATCCAACCCGCCAGCCGCATCGGGCCGTCGACTTCCGGGACGAGACGGACGTCACGCGTCGGCACGAAGACGAAGCGCCGCCCTTCGTGGCTTTCGGGATGCTCAGCCGAGGCCGCAGCGGCCAGGGTCTCGAACTCCGCCTCGACTTGTTCCTGCGAGACGCCATCAGCCTTGCGACCCACCGGCCATACCCACCGATAGGCGGGATCGTCCACGGCGTCGAGGCCATCGGTCCGGCGTCCCCCGCTCTGCATCGCACCGGCTCCGAGACGACGGCCGGTACGGATCGGCAGCCATACCTCGGGAGCCAGACCCTGGAAGAATCCGCGGAAGCCATCAGGCACCACACCCACGATCGTGCAAGGACTACCTTGCACACGCACACTCCGACCGACGACGTCGGGATCGCCTCCGAACTCACTGAGCCAGGTCTCATGACCGAGCACGACGACGTCCGCATCCGCTTCCTGCGAGTCGAAGAACCGGCCTACCGCCGGTTCGAGTCCCAGCATCGAGAACCAGCCTTCCGTGACCTGCGCACCGATAGCCAAGCGCGAGGCGCCGTTGTCCAACGCCAACACGGTCATCGCGTAGGCCTCAAGCGATTCGAGCGTCTCCGTTTTTCCGCGGAAAGACTCGACGTCGACCAACGAAGTCACGGAGTAGTAGAAGGAGCCCGACTCGTCGATGGTGTAGACGTTCACCAGCTCCTCCGGGCTCTCCGCAGGCACCGGCCGCAAGAGCAGCGCATCGACGACACTGAACACCGACGCGTTGACGCCGACCCCCAGCCCGATGGTCAGTACGGCCACAGCTGTGAAGAGCGGCTTCTTCGCCAGCATCCGGCAAGCAAACCGAAGATCACGGAAGAATGCGAGCAGCCATTCGGTGGGGTTGGACGCACGGGTACGTTCGGGGGACATCTCGCGTGTCTCCTGCGGTCGATCGATCCAGCGATGCGCCGTCAATACGCCGCGTCGGTTTGTCATCACGTCTCTCGCCAACTGTTCGAAGTCAGGTACCTGCGAGCCGACCCAACGCCGACAACGAGCATCGAAGTCGATCGCCTCGGGATCGAGGTCCGCTTCCGCCGGATGCTCTGTCGCGGCGTCGGCCAGCAGCTGCGTCAACTCCTCGACCACCTCGGCCGCCTGCGCAGCGGGCATCGATAGATCCGGCAGGCGCTTGCGGATCTCGCTGCGCAGAGCGTCTGCTACCAGATCCGGCGGTGCTTCCTTCACGGCGCGGGCTCCGGCACCAGAACCTGTTCCACAGCCTGTACGAACACCTGCCAGCTTCTACGCTTCGCGGCCAGCTCGGTAATTCCGGCTGGTGTCAGGCGGTAGAAACGCCGACGGCGCTCACCGGCCTTCTCCACCCAACGACCAGCGATCCAGCCGCGACCCTCGAGTCGGCTGAGCAGCGTATAGAGCGACGCAGCGTGGAAGTCGAGCACACCGCCGGAACGTTCGCCGATCAACTTAGCGATCTCGTACCCATGGCGCTGACGCTCTTCCAACAAGGAGAGCACCAGCATCTCTGCCGCGGCCTTCTTCTTTTCTTTGTCGGCGGACGGTGCGGGACGTGCTCGAGAGCTCATGCGGATCCTCCTGGGGTCCTCGGCGGGTTCAGCATCTTTACGTGGCAATACAACAGATGTTATCTACATCGGTATTGTTACCACATATTTAACTACGACCGACACAGGAGAGTTGCGGGCGGTTTCGGCCAGCGCGCGGCGCTCTCGAGCGACCGCCTCACAAAAGACATCGGCTAGCATCTCGTGATGATTCCGCGCCGCTACGCTCGACTTTCCGCCATTCTCGACCGGCGTCAGCCGACGTTGACCGTGCTGATCGACGACCTGCAGAAGGCCCACAACGTATCGGCAGTCCTGCGTACCTGCGACGCGGTCGGCGTGCTGGAAGCACACGGCATCACCGACTCGGAAAGCTTTCGAGCCAAAGTGACCAGCGCGGCGGGAAGCGACCGCTACGTCGAGATGCGCCTCCACCCAGACTTCGGCGGAGCGTTTCGCCACCTTCGGGAACGTGGGCTCCAGGTAGTCGCCGCAGCCCTCGACGAGACCGCGGTCGACTTCCGCGAGGTGGACTATACGCTCCCGACCTGTGTGGTTCTGGGACAAGAGGGCCCGGGCTTGGCCACCGACATCCTGGCCCAGGTCGACACCAAGATCATGATCCCCATGTCGGGAGCGGTAGAGTCCTTGAACGTGTCCGTCGCGGCTGCGGTGATCCTCTTCGAAGCACAGCGTCAACGACAGGCAGCAGGTCTCTACGACACACCTCAGGTAGACGAGGTCACCCGCCAGCGCCTCCTTTTCGAGTGGGGCCACCGCAAGCTGGCCGAGTACTGCCGGCAGAAAGGGTATCCGTATCCGCGCATAGGAGACGACGGCGAGCTGCTGGATCCTATTCCTCGTGGCTGAGCCACCCCCAGCAACCGCGGAGAGATCCGTCAGCGGCCGGCACACGAATCACACGGCATGAGAGCTCATTCTTTACAGCGCAGTGGAACTCCATTTCGAATGCTCCTCGGCCTGTTGCTGGTCTTCGCCGCTGGCGCATGCATGCGCGTCGAAGCGGCCGACAGCACGAACCGGTCCGAGTTGCCGGTGGCGCCATGGCAAGGTTCCGACACTTTCGAGAAACCATCTGACGAACAGCTCCGCGAGCGACTCACCGGCCTCCAGTACCGCGTGACTCAGCACGAAGGAACCGAGCGTCCCTTCGCCAACGAGTATTGGGACAACAAGAAGGACGGTCTCTACGTCGATATCGTCTCGGGGGAGCCACTCTTCAGCTCGACCGACAAATACCGATCAGGAACGGGTTGGCCCAGCTTCACGAAGCCGATCGAGGGCGTGGAGATCGTCGAGAAGACCGACTACAAAATCGGCTATGCACGTACGGAGGTGCGATCGAAGCATGCCGATTCTCATCTCGGTCATGTGTTTCCCGACGGCCCGGAGCCCACGGGTCTGCGCTACTGCATCAACTCGGCAGCCCTGCACTTCATCCCTGCAAACGAGCTGGAAGCGCGGGGCTACGGGAAGTTCCTCGGCCTGTTCGAAGGCAACTAGCGACAGATCGCCTACCCCAGTAGGCGAGGCGACAGACCGTTGCCTTCGTCGTATCCCTCCGGAAACAGCTCATCTAGCAGGACGGTCGCGTAGCTTCCCACAGGCAGACGGAAGGAGAGGTGCAGGACCGAATCGGTGAGGTCATATTCGATCTCTGCGCCGGACGGCCGTACCCGTAGCGCGCGACGATCTCCGAACAAGCGCATGCCCCGCGGCAGCTTCAATGACGCGAGGTCCGGCAGGTCGAAGTCGCGAAGAACGGCGGCTTCCAATACCGCGGCGGGACCTTTGGGCCGATGCATCTTGGTGCCGAACAGAGGACCGGTGGCGCTGGCCTCGAAATCTCGAACCCGCTGTTCCCAACTCGCGGCGTCGTCGACCCATGCCAGCTCACCGGTATCGTGTACCAGCGCCACATCGCCGGTCCAGACTTCGTCGAGCGCATCGGCCCTGCGATCGAGCACCTCGTTGAACACCTGCGACTGCAGCGCTGTGACCATCAACCATGCGGTCCGGCGGCCGCCACGCAACGGATGGCCGGCGAGCACACGTCGCCCCCGTTCCGGGTTTCTGCCGTCGCGGCCGAAACGCTGACGTCCGTATCGGTTCGGCATGCCCTTCTTCTGCAGTTCGGCGAACCGTTTCTTGGCGCGTTCCGCCCACCCCGAGACCACCGAACGCACCCGCAGCCGAAAGAAGTTCGACGCCAGTTGACCGACGCCCAGGCGTTCCACGTGGCGCGCCGAGTCGAGCACCTTGATTCCCGGGCCCAGGTCCAGCTTCTCCGGATCGCCAGCCACGGCATCGGCGGGGAGCGACAGCCACTGACGCGCGACGGCTACTCTGTCTTTCCGCCCCGCCCAGTGAATCTCCCGCGGAGAGAGATCGAGCACTTCCGCCAATCGCTGTGCGACCTCGTCCGTGTTGAGCAGGCGCTTCTCGATCTTGAGATGGAGAAACGGTCCCGAGCCACAGGGGCGATAGAGAGGCTCCTCTTCGACTTGGAAATCTTCTGGCTCGACTCGGATCCGGGGCATCACATTCTCGCGTCAACAACTTCGACGACGACGGGTCGACGCGGAGTATACTGGGCTCGGGTTGTTGCCTATCCTTCGCGGCCTACAAGGATTCCCATGCTTTGTACTTCCCGAGTTCCGAACTCCGCTCTCTTCCGTGCCCGATTCCTTCCTCTGCTCCTCTTCCTCGGTGTTACCTCGGCGGTCGCGCAGCCGGAAACCTACCTGGACCTGCTCACGGTGCAGGACGGCGACGGCATCCTCCAACGGATCTACGGCGCCACCGGCACGGGTCAGTACGGTGTCCCGGTGGCCTCCGGCTTCGACGTCGATGGGGACCAGATCCCTGACTCCGCAGTGGCGTTCATGACGGCCTCGCCGAACGGGGAGTTTCGATCTGGAGAGGTCGACCTCGTCTTCGGCACCGGTTTGCTCGACGGTTCGGTCGAGACGTCGATGGACGGTGCCGGCTTCTTACGCATCTTCGGCGACGATGAGCAGGAGACCGCGGGCTCTGAGATCTGGATGGACGACGTTACCGGAGACGGCATCGGCGATCTCCTCGTCTGCCGGCAGAACTACACGCTCGGGCGCCGCATCGGGGCCGGAGCTCTGACGATCCTGCCCGGTGGTCCGCACCTGCGCACCTTGGCAAAGTCGAGGACGGCCCTACAACTGGCCTCGGCACCCGCCTCGGTACGCGAAACGACGATCGTCGGTGCCGACGTCGGCGATCGTTTCTGCATCTGGACTCGAACCGGCGACATCGATGGAGATGGTACCGCTGACCTCGTTGTGGGGGCGGACCAGGAAGCAGGCCCGGCCAGTCTTCATCGAGGTGCCGTCTGGGTCATACGCGGCGGTAGCCACCTGGACGATGGGGGCCTGATCGACCTGGCGGACTTCGGAACGATCTTCGACGACCTGTCGGGAGACATCGCCCACGTCATCCCTCCCGGCAACGCCAGTCATCTCCATGCAGGGGCCACGTGCAGCATCGGCGACCTGGACGGCGACGGGCGAGGCGAGGTGATCTTCGCCAGCACATTGAGTCGCGCCGGAGCCATTCTCGGGCCGGTGGATCCTCTCAATCTGGTCGATACACATTCGAGCGGTGGCACCGCCCGCGGAACCCTCTACATCGCATGGGATGACCTCTTCCCGCCGACACCCTGGTCCCTCGGCTACGAGCTCACCGTGCCCTCGACGCCCCATCCGGACTTCACTGTGCTCGATGGTGAAGCGATCAACGACAAATTCGGCGAAGAAATCGTCGCCGGCCACGACCTTGACGGTGACGGAGATCCCGACCTTGTGGTGGGAGACCTCCTGGGCGATCCCGACGGTCGCTCCAACGCCGGCATAGGCCACGTGATCTTCGACCCACATCTACTGCGTGGCACGGTTTCGGCGGTCTCCTCTCCTCCGGCAGGTGTCACCGTCAGTCGCGTTTGGGGCCCAACCGCCAGTGACATCGGTGCCGACACGGCAGCCCTGGGAGATTTCGACGGGGACGGCATCTCCGACCTCTTGTTTTCCTCTCCCCACGCATCGCCGCAAGGCCGATTTCAGGCCGGTCAAGCCCATCTCCTCTTCGGCCAGGTCGGAGCTTGGCCTCCCGTCATCGATCTCGCGAACCTACCCTCCCCGGCTACCTTCCGCGTGGCCCAGATCGACGGCAAAGAAGAAGACGATGTCCTGTGCTACAGCGCTGCCGCAGGCGATCTCGACGGCGACGGTCGGATCGACCTGGCGATCAACGAGATGCGCGGTGACGCTCCGGGTGCAAACGGGGTCGGCAACCTGTTGCTGGTCTCGGGTCGCACCTTCGACCCGACGCACGTATTCAGCAACGGATTCGAGACCGGCGACACGACCTACTGGTCGGCGACCGTGCCCTGAGAGGCGGGCGCTGTAAAGCTTGCGTAAGCTTCACGCGGGCCTCCGAACCGCCGACAGATGGTCCCGTAGACCCCGTGCTACGCTGCCGCCCGTTGCACATTTTCGGGGCCCGTTCCGGGCTGTTGACCGATGAATTCCGCAGTAGATTTCTGCGCCAAAGGCTCGAGATGAACTCCAAGACTTCAAAGTTCCAGACTCTGCTTTCCGTTCTTTTCCTGATGCCCCTCTTCGCGTTTTCCTGCATCGCAGGACTGGGTTGCGCAGGTGGTGGCGGCGAAGCAGAAAGCGAAGGCAGTCCGGCGGAGGAACGACGCTTTCTGAGCCTGGGCACCGCTCCCGCAGGCGGCGCGTTCTTCGTTGTCGGTGGCGCGCTGGCGGAGGTGCTCGATCAAGACGGTCCCGAAAGCTGGCAAGTCACCGCCGAAGCCACCCAGGGATCGCAGGAGAACATCCGCCGACTGGTCGCCGGCCAGCTGGATCTGGCCCTGTCGAATGCTGCCATCACCTATCACGCGGTTCGCGGCGAGGGCAGCTTCGATCAGGCTTATGACGTACGCGCTGTCATGACGCTCGCGCCCAACGTCGCGCTCTTCGTCACCCGAGCCGACTCGGGCGTCGAGTCCATCTCCGATCTAGCTGGCAAGCGTATCGTCGTCGGCCCGGCCGGCGCCGGCTTCGAGATGTTCGTCGGCAAGTTGGTGGAAGCACACGGGGTGACCTATGAGGACTTCACCCCGCTCAACGACACGCAGAGCGGCGCCGTCGACCAGCTAGCCGACGGATCGGCTGCCGCCGCCTTCCTCGGAGGCGCGGTGCCCACGGCATCGATCACCCAGGCGTCCACGTCGATGGACGTCCGCTTCGTGCCTTTCGATCCCGAGATCAAGCAGAGCCTCATCGAGACGTATCCCTTCTTTCACCCCGCAACGATTCCGTCCGGAACCTACCGAAACCAAGATCAGTCGTTCGAGGGGATGAACGTCGGTTCCATGCACCTGATCACGTCGGCTTCGGTCGATGACGACGTCATCTACCAGGTCACGAAGACGCTTTACGAGCAGCGAGCGGCTGTCGTAGAGCGTCACCCCGCCGGTAAGGCGATCCAGCCGGGTAACGTCGTGCGAGACACCGGCACGCCTTTCCATCCCGGTGCCGAACGCTTCTATCGGGAGATCGGTATCTGGCCCGAGGCTGCCGCTGACATGCCGGCGGAAGCCGCAGACTCGGCGGAGAACAGTGACGGCTGACCAAGGCCCGTTACAGTTGCCCGACAGAATGAGCGGACGACCTTCTTCGTGCAGGAGAGAGTTCTATCTCGCGCATCTTCGGTGGTATCCCGACGCAGATCTCCTGAGGCCCAGCCCGCATCAGACCAGGTCTTCCGATGAGAGGTAGAGGCACCGTTCGCCGCCACGTCATCCAGCTACTCTCGGTAGCGCTCTGCTTGTTCACCCTCGCTGAGGTGAACTATCCACAGCTGTCGCCCATCTCGCAGCTGGCGATCTTCAGCGGTCTGGGTTTGGTGCTCTGCTTCCTCGCCATACCTCTACATCCGCGGGTACGTGATGCAGGTTGGTCGAAAGCACTCGATTGGCTGTTGGTAGCCCTGACAGGGGCGGTGATGACCTTCGTGGTGGTCCAGACCGAACCGGCCTTCGAAAGCCTTTGGTTCGATGGCAGCAGTCTGGGAGATCGAGCTGGCGCCGAGGTGTTCCTCGATCACTTGATCGGCGCCGTCGGCTTGCTGCTGGTGCTCGAAGGCGCTCGCCGCGCAGTGGGTCCTGCGCTACCTCTGTTGTCGATGGCATTTCTGGCCTATGCGGCATGGGGCCAGTCCATGCCCGACTGGCTCTTCCCCCATCGCGGCTACGACGTGCAGCGCATCGTCGGTCAGACCTTCCTGCACAGTCAGGGAGTGTTCGGTGTGGCGCTAAAGGTGATGTTCACCTACGTCTTCCTTTTCGTCGTCTTCGGCGCCTTCCTCGAATTGACCGGGGCTACCAGCTTCATCATCACCTACGCTCGACGCCTGCTCGGCGACACACCGGGCGGGCCGGCCAAGGTAGCGATTCTGTCGAGCGGACTGATGGGATCGCTCTCGGGGTCGGCCGTCGCAAATACCGCGACCACCGGAACGTTCACGATCCCGCTGATGCGGAGCGCCGGCTTTCATCGGCGAACCGCCGCCGGAATCGAGGCGGCGGCCTCGTCGGGCGGAGCTCTGGTGCCGCCGGTGATGGGCGCCGGGGCCTACATGATGTTGGAGATCGTCGAGCCGCCTGTGACCTATCTCGAGATCGTTCGCGCAGCTCTGCTGCCTGCGATCCTGTACTACCTCTCGCTCTTCCTCATTGCTCACTTTCGCGCCCAGCGGCTGGCCGTCGAGGACCAGACCCAACGTCGAGACGACGACAGTCAGGAGTTCGAAGAAGCCGCCGAGGCATCGGAGAGCGCGAACGAGCCCGGCGCGCTGGAGGGTCTGATCTTTTTCGCGGGCCTCGGCTCGTTGATCGTCTTCCTCCTGATCGGCTTCACGGTATTCCGCTCGGTCACCTTGGCTATGGTCGTAACGCTCGTGCTCTCATGGTCGTCACCCCGTACACGCCTCGGCCCACGCCGATTGGTGGAGGGCCTGAGTAAGGCGGCGCGCGCCGGAGTGCCTCTGGTGGCGGCGGCGGCCAGCGTCGGAATCGTCATCGGCGTCGTCACACTGACCGGCATCGGCTCCAAATTGCCTGCGACCATCTTGCCGCTCGCCCAGGACAACCTGTTTCTGGCCTTGCTCTTGATCATGGCCTCGTCCATCGTGCTGGGAATGGGGCTGCCCTCGGCTGTCTGCTACTTGCTCTTGGCGACACTCATCGGTCCGGCGCTGGGTGGGCTCGGCGTGGTGCCCCTGGCAGCCCACCTGTTCATCTTCTATTTCGGCCTGATGTCGATGGTGACCCCGCCCGTGGCGCTGGCGGCCTATACGGCTGCCTCGATCTCCGGTTCGCGAATCATGGAGACCTCCTTCGCCGCCTTCCGTTTCGCGTTGGTTGGCTTCGTCCTGCCGTTCCTCTTCGTCTACCGACCGCAGCTGCTGATGCTCGACCCGTCCGGGGACGTGGCACCCTGGCCGACGATCGGTCTCGCCTTCGGCGTCGCAGCCCTCGGCATCGTGCCTCTGGCCGCCGCCGTCGCGGGACATCTGGTCCGTCCACTCGGGCTCGCCGAGCGCCTTCCACTGCTGGTCGCCGCCGGTCTCATCTTCCTGCCGGCCGCTGGGCGCTTGCACACCGATCTGCCCCTTTCGGCCATCAACCTCGCAGGCACTGGCCTCTTCGCGGTCACGTGGTTTTGGCTACGCCGAGCTCACCGGCCAACACCGGTCACATCGTGACTCGGTGGGCCGATCTGACCTGGAAGGAGATCCAGACGCTGCTGGAGCGTCAGACTCCCGAAGCACCCCTGGTCGCGATCCTTCCCTGTGGCGCCACAGAAGCCCACGGACGCCACCTTCCCCTCCAGACCGACCGCATCATCGCCAATGCCATGGCGGAACGTGGCGCCGGGATCCTGAAAGAGAACGGACTGTCAGCGCTCGTTCTTCCTCCTCTTGACTACACCGCCGCACCGTTCGCGCGGGGCTTCGCCGGCACTCTTTCGGTCCGACCGGAGACCGTGACGGCACTGGTGGTGGACGTCGGCCTCGCCCTCGCGCGCCAGGGCGCGCGCGTCCTGGTCTTTGCCAATGCTCACTTCGACCCGGCGCATCTCGGTGCACTCTACGAAGCAATCGAGGAGCTGACGGGCCGCCAGGACGCATCGGATCTGCGGATCATCTTTCCCGACGTCACCCGTAAGCGCTGGGCTTCGCGTTTGACCGACGAATTCCAGAGCGGTGCCTGCCATGCGGGTCGGTACGAAGGATCGATCGTCTTGGCCGCACGCCGGGATCTCGTGCGCGACGAGATACGGCGCGACTTGCCGCCTCGTCCGGTATCGCTGTCCGAAGCGATTCGGCGCGGCCAGACCAGCTTCGAACAGGCGGGAGGCGCGGAAGCCTACTTCGGTGACCCTGCGGCCGCTAGCGCCGAGGAAGGCCATGCAACGATACAGACCCTCGGCGAGATCCTGTTCGAAGCCGTACGCGCTGCGATCGACGACCACCTCGGTGGCCAAGGGGTTCCAAGCCTCAGCTGAGGCTTCATCGGGGGTACGAGCAAGGAAGAAAGTCGGCCGATCCGCCGCGAGAGCGTCTTCTGTGAGAGTGGCCTGAAGGCCGGGAAGAAGACACGGGGTGTGCGGGATCGGCAACCGGCTCGTGAGCCGACGGGTCCGATCGTCTGACGGACGGACAGTAGAAACAAGTGTGGGTCCGAGCTGCAGGTGCCAGCAGCTCGGACCCTGGCAATCTACCGTATCCCTCCCAACGAGATCGGGGCCATCCTCGGAAACCGGGTTTCCTGAGGGGGGCTCGGTCCCGACGGGTCGCAAGGTACCAACCGCTTCCATACCTGTCCTCAGAAAAGGTTCCAGGCAACGTCAGAAAGATGTCAAGCCCGCCGGAAAGGCTTGAAAATACAGGGAACTTTCGCCAGAAAATGATGCTAAAATCTTCTCGCCGTGCTGCCTGTTTCCCTGGAATCGTCGGTGCTCGACGGGGATCTCCGTATCGGAGAATTCGTCGTCCGCCCGCTCTTGAAGGTCATTCGTCCCGCGGACGGAGTGGCCGGACCAGACGAGGAGACTACTCTTCCTGACAAAGCGATGGCAGTGCTGGTCTATCTGGCACAGAACGCCCGTCAAGTGTGCGATCGGGACGACATACTCGACGCCGTGTGGGGCCCGGAACGCGAGGCATTCGATCGCGTGCTCGACAACGCGATCCGGGAGATCCGCAGGGCGCTGCGAGACGACGCTCGCAATCCGACCTACGTCCAGACGATTCCGAAACGCGGCTACCGGCTCCTCGTGCCCGTGGAGTCGAGACTGCTCGAGAAACAACGCGAGGTATCGGGCGAGTTCGTTCCCCGCGGCCACGAGCTACCGGTCGTTCCGCGGATCCAGCGTAAGGCGGGACGATCGCCGTGGCAGGAGACCGATCCAGAATCGGAGGAGCATGCCGTCCTGCTCGAGCCGGCGCCGGATCCGCAGCCGCCGACAGGCGAGTACGCCAGCACGACGAACGGGAAAACCTGGCTCCTACTCACAGCGGCTCTTCTGGTGGCTCTCGCGACCGGGTCCTTGCTCACCGCGAGGTCGGACGGTGTCATCGTCGCCCTCGACATCGAGGAGTCGAGTCGGGAGACTGTCATGGATCGCGCCGGCTCGGCGTTCTCGGTCGGAGAGCTGAGCGAAGCACTCCACAGGTCTCTTCTTGTCGAGCATCGCTGTGGCGATAGAAGCCTCTACCGCAAGGATTCCTGGCTGACCAGTCACGACTTCCGAGCGATTATCCGGCGTGGCGGATCAGGCGCCGACCATCCAGCATCTCTGTTGACGGCCGAGATCCAACCTTCCAACCTGCGGTCGGTGGTGCTTTTCGAGGGCGACTCTGCGTCATTTCCCCATGCAGCCGAGAGTTTCGCCCGTGATGTGACCCGACAGCTAGATCAGGCGGTATGTCGTTTCGAGGGTGCGCCCGATCTTGAACGAGCGTGCCATTGTCTGGAGGGCCGGCGTCACACCCACGCGACGAAGAACCTCCAGACGACCATCGACGACTTGGAGCTCGCTGTCAGGCTCGATGCCAACCTGATTCCGGCCTACGCCGAGCTGGCGCGTGCGTTTCAACTCACAGGCAACCAAGACCAGGGAATGGCCGTGCTCCGAACGGGTCTGGCCCGAATCGAGGATCCCGACGACACCGAAGCATTGGGACTACGGCTGCAACTCGCGCGGCTGCTCGCGGATCACAAGGAAGAAGAAAGGCTGCTGGAGGAGCTCGTCGAGCGACGACCGGACGACTCGAGGTGGACTCTGGCCGAGGCATCGTTCCTCGCTGTCCGTCACCAAAGCTGCGACCGAGCGATCGAGCTGCTGGCGCCACTTTTGTCCCAGCGCCCACACCCTACCGCCACGGCCATCGAGGGCTCGCTGGTACTCTGGTATTGCGGACAACACGAACGCGCAACAGGTCTTCTGGAAGAGCAGACCCGGCAAATGCCACGCGAAGTCGAGTCGCGCAAGCGGCTCGCCGCCTTCCTCAGCCTGACGGGACGCTACGACAGCGCCGAACGCTATGCCAAGGAAGCAATGGCACTCGATCCGGAGTCAAGCGATCCGTATTGGCTGCTCGGATCGATCTCGGAGAGCCAAGGACAGTACTCGGCCGCTGATGCCTGGTTCGTCAAGTCGGGTGAGCTGGCCCACTGGCCGATTCAGCAAGTTCGCAGCCTGATCGGCCGCGCTCGGATTGCCTGGCTGATGGGCGAGCACGAACGCTGCATCGATCTCCTAGGCAACCTGGAGGGTTCGCCCCACCCGGAACCTTACGAATCGCAGAGCTGGCTGCGAGGCGTTTGTCTTGCCGACGCTGGCCGCCTGGACGCAGCACGGACAGTGCTGGAAGAGCTGTCAGTCTCCTTCGCGGGTAGAGCCGACGCTTCGCGAGAGGGCCTGGCACTCTATCTCCGCGGCAAGATAGATCTCGCCTCCGCCACATCCGCGGAGGAGAAGCAACGGGCGGCCTCAGATTTCGTCGCCGCCGCCGAGGCTCACCCACTCCGCGTCGACTTCTTCCGAGCGGAAGCAGGCCGAGCGCTGATGGAGGCGGGCCAGGTCGATCGGGCACAGACATGGTTCGACCAGGCTCTCGGCATCAACCCGAATCACCCCTGGAGTCTGTGCCACCGCGGTCTCTTGGAACTGCTTCGAGGTGAGGACGACCGAGCACTCGAGTCGCTACGACACGCCGTCGAGATTTTCGGCGAGCCTGCCGAGGATCCCTTCGGCATTCAGTGTGCAGAGGAGCTCGCCGAGCTGCGCACAGCTTCCATCCGCACCCACTGATCCTTCTCCAGGGTATTCTTGGGTCCGCAACCTGCTCGGCAAACGAGAATTCCAAGTGACGACCAGCCCTTCCTTGCCCGACGATTTCGACCCAGCCCGCCCCCTCGATGGTCGCCGAGCCGTCGTGACCGGAGGTGGGCGCGGCATCGGCGCAGCCACAGCACGGGCGCTGGCGGCGCTTGGAGCCGCTGTTGTGGTGTCGGCTCGCTCTCGGGACCAGATCGACGCTGTCGCGGGAGAGCTGAGCTCGGCCGGCCATTCCGCCCGAGCCGTCTCTTGTGACGTGTCGGATCCGGATTCGATCGAATCGTTGTTCGAGCAAGCCAGCGAACCTGGTCCGGTGGACCTGTTGATCAACAATGCCGGCATGGCCGCCTCCTCTCCCATCGCCCGACAGCAGCTCGAAGAGTGGGATCGAATCTTCTCGGTGAACGTCCGCGGCTTGTTCCTGTGCACCCGCGCGTTTCTACCGGCCATCGTAGAGCGCGGCTGGGGACGGGTGATCAACGTGGCGTCGGTCGCAGGCAAGATAGGTTCCCCTTATATCTCCGCCTACACGGCCTCGAAACACGCGGTGGTCGGCTTCACGCGCGCCGTTGCAGCCGAAGTGGCCAAGACGGGAGTCACGGTGAACGCGGTCTGCCCCGGCTATGTCGAAACCGACATGATGGCTCAATCGGTGAATACCATCGTCGGAAAGACCGGTATGGATCCGGCGGATGCGCGGGGCCACCTGGAAGCTCTGAGCCCACAGCAACGAGTGTTCACCGCGGAGGAGGTCGCGCATCAGATCGGCCATCTCTGCCACCCCCTCTCGGGCGGCGTCAACGGCCAGTGTCTCGTGATCGACGGCGGCGGCGTGCAAGTCTGACGTTGCGGTCCGGTGTCGCTGCTACAAGTCATCCAACCCGCCGGCTGGGCAGCGCCCAAAGGCTATTCCAACGGAATAGCCGGTCCCACGGGCTCCCGGCCACTGGCGGTGGCCGGACAGATCGGCTGGGACGCCGAGCAGAATATGGTAGACGGTGGCTTCGCCGCACAGTTCGAGCAGGCGCTACGCAACGTGGTCGATGTGACGTCGGCGGCTGGTGGTACAGCGGAGGACATCGCGTCTCTGACGATCTACGTCACCGACTGCCACGCCTACCTCGACCAGATCTCGGCTGTCGGCACCGGCTACCGGCGTGCCATGGGCCACCACTACCCCGCTATGGCGTTGGTGGAGGTAGCAGCGCTCCTCGAGCCGGAGGCCTTGGTGGAAATACAGGCGTTGGCATTCCTTCCCGCAACGGAGCCGTGAGCTTCCACGAACCGTCGCGCGGGGAAGCCGCGCCTGCGAATCGACTGTCGAACGGTCGATGAACCAGCAGCTACTTCGCAATTTCGTCCACTTTCAAGTGGCGCTTCGTCGCCTGGGTGTCGACACGACAGGAGGCCAATTGCGAAACCTCGTCGAAGGTCTCGAGCATGTCGGTCTCGAATACCGTGCCGAGGTGAAAGCAGCAGCGAAGGCCGCATTGATCAGCCGACGTGAAGATCTCACCACCTTCGAGCAGTTGTTCGATCTCTTCTTCCATCCAGACGCTGTCCGGCCCCGGCACGACATCCAGATGGGCACGACACTACGCCGGATAGCCCAACGTCGAGAGTCCCGAGTGATGGCACCCCAGGGTGCGGCGACTGGCCAAGAGCCAGGTCCGTGCCTGGAGCAAGATCACCACGCCCTGCGTCTGGGTCATACCGACACGGAACGTCTCCGTAGGAAGGACTTTGCACGGCTCACCGACGACGAGCGTCGCGAGATTGCCAGACTGTTGCGGGACACTCCGTGGGACCTACCGGCCCGAAGGACCAGGCGCTTCGTGCCGGCGAGCTCGGGAGAGCGTATCGATCTGCGTCGTACGCTACGCGATAGCTCTAGATCTGGCACAGAGCCCATTCGCCTTCATCGACGGAGACGCAAGCGGACCCCGCGGCCGCTCGTGGTGCTCGTCGACATTTCGGGTTCCATGGAGTCCTACGCGCGGATCTTCCTACAATTCATCTACAGTCTACGCAGTGCGACGGGCCGCCTGGAAGCCTTCGTCTTCGCCACTCGACTCACTCGGCTCACCCGCCAGCTGAGGCAACGCGACGTCGATGATGCCCTCGCAGAATCCACCGCACGCATCGTCGATTGGGGTGGAGGCACGCGTATCGGAGCCTCGTTCCACCGCTTCAACCACACGTGGGGCCGTCGCGTCTTGGGCCGTCGTGCGGTCGTGGCGGTGATGTCCGACGCCTGGGACCGAGGCGATCAGGAACTGTTGGAGCGAGAGACACGTCGGCTGGCCGGCAGCTGCCACCGCCTGTTCTGGCTGAACCCACTACTCGGTTCTGAGGCCTACCAGCCCATCGCATCCGGCATCCGGACCGTCTTGCCCTTTGTCGACCAGCTGCTACCGGTGCACGACCTGGAGAGTCTCGAGCAGTTGGCAGCAGTGTTCCGGGCACTTTAGTGCATTGAATCCTCAACGGGACCGTCGCGGCTCTCCCCTCTTCCATAAACTCTCCCCCTCTTAGTAAGGGGGAGTTGGAGGGGGATTTCAAGAAAGATCCCCACGTTTTCTGGTCGGCTCCTACGGGATGACCAAGACCTGTGAAGGCTGGATGATGTGCCCGGAGAGCCGATTCGCTCTTTGAAGTGCCGCTACCGTCGTGCCATAGCGCCGGGCGATCTTCGCCAAGGTCTCGCCACTGCGTACTGTGTGGGTAGCCCGTCCTGAAGATGCCGCACCGCCGGCAGGGATGGTCAGGCGCTGGCCGACCTGCAGATTGTCTGGCCGCCTGAGACCGTTGGCCTTCTGTAGCGCCGCGACACTGGTGCCGTAGCGCGATGCGATCAGTGACAACGACTCGCCACGCTGCACCACGTGGGAAGCTGGCGTCGACGCGCCGCGCACGGCGAAACGTGCGCCGCCCTTGGGCGGGATGAGCAGCACCTGACCGGCACGGATACGGTTCGCGCTGCGCAGACCGTTGGCGCGCTGAATGGCCGAGGCCGATGTGCCGTAGCGCGATGCGATCCGCGACAGACTGTCACCAGGCCGGACGCGGTACCGGAGTCCCATCTGATGGGGTGTCTTGAGAGTTCCGGGCAACGAATCGTACGCCGCCTGGAAGCTCTCGAGCTGCGTCGAGGGGACCCTCAGCTCGTAACCCTTGGGCAGGTACAGGTCGCCGCTCCAGACCTCACGGGAGATCGCTGGATTCATCGCTCGCAGCACGTCGGCATCGGCTCCAGCCGCCGCTACCAACTCGGGAACCGGCACATAGTGCGCAGGCTCGAAAGGCGCGTAATCCAGGGGCGGAAGAGGCTCGACGCCGGGAAAGATGCGCTTCCGTTGGTGGTAGACGCGCGCGGCGGCGAGGAACTCGGCGTAGAAGTTCCGCGATGCGAAGCCGAACGTACGGGAGCGGTAATTCTTGACGATGGCCGCGATGTCCGTTCCGTGCCGCTTCGCAGCCCGCTTCATCCCATATCGACCATGGTTGTAGGCCGTCACCGCCAGCGGCCACGAATCCAGCGCGCGATGGTTCTCGCCCAGAAAACGTGCGGCGGCCTTCGTGGCCACCAGTGGGTCGTAGCGCTGGTCGTACTCCGCCGTCATCTCGAGGTAGGCCCGCGCCGTCGACGGGACGAACTGCCAGATACCACCGGCGGCGGCCGACGAGCGCGCCTTCCATTGGAACATCGATTCCACGAATGGCAGCCGGGTCAGCTCTACGGGCAGTCCTTCGGCACGGAAGATCTGCTCGATGGTCGACATGTAGATACCGGATCGCTCGATCGCCGCGGAAAAATGATCGCGCAAGCAGGTCTGCGTACGGAATCGAGACTTGGCTGCGGTGTACTTCGAGCGGCCCCCGGGCACGTCGCCGAACATCAGCTCCACGCGCCGCTGCTCCTCTGGGTACGGCGAATCGGTGCCTTTGGCGAGATGGTCGAGAATCGACCGGTACTTGCGTTCGGTCTTACGCACGTGATCCCGACGGATCTCGCGCTTGCGTCGCTCCGAGGTGTTGCTCTTCTCCAGCTTGGAGAAATCGAGCGCCGCGTAGACCACCCCCAGATGTAGCTCATCGTGCAACAGCTTGGTGGTCGACGGGTACTGCGTGTAGACCTTGAACCAGAAGTCGACCGCGTCCTCCAGTTCCTCGGGAAGGGGAAACAGCTCCGGATCTACGGCTCGTTTCTGAGTTCCGTCTGCCGCGACCGGCTCGGCCGTGGGCTGGGCCCGGGAAACGTCCGCCGGAGCCACAGCCATCCACAGGGCCAGTGCCAAGGTTGCAAGGGCCGTTCGACGCGTCGAATGGGCTTCTACGACTGCGCTGAAGTTCAAGATGTATACACTCCCGGAAGAAATCCCCGATTCCATGCCTTGTCGGCCATGTCGCCGTAACCAAGCATGTCACGGCATCATGGAATTATACTGGCCAAGCGCCCCGAAATTCGGCAACTTCGGGGGGATCGGCGTCGACTCGTCACGCTCGAACCGCCGTCGACCCTCCATCTCATTGCCTCAACGCACAGCCAAGACCCCCCAGGAGCTCCCTATGACCGATATCGATGGCCGCGGCTACGCTCGTCCCGACACCCTTGTCTCCACCGATTGGGTGGCGCGTCATCTAGATGATCCGAGCGTCCGTCTAGTGGAATCGAACGAAGACCCACTGGTCTACCCGTCCGGGCACATTCCCGGTGCCGTCGAGGTGGATTGGACGCGCGACCTCAACGATCCCTTGCGCCGCGACTATCTCGACCACGAAGGCTTCGAGGCATTGACCCGGCGCATCGGCATCACGCCGGACACCACGGTCGTCTTCTATGGTGACAAGAACAACTGGTGGGCTTGCTATGCCTACTGGGTCTTCCACCTCTTCGGCCACGACAACGCGAGAATCATGGACGGTGGACGTTTGAAATGGCAGCAGGAGGGACGCGAGCTGAGTCGCGAGGTACCCACCTACGAGCCGACGCAATACCAGGCGCCGCAGCGCGACGACTCGATCATCCGCGCTTTCCGTGATCATGTGCTCTCCCACGTCGACGCTGGCCTGCCGCTGATCGACGTCCGCAGCCCCGAGGAGTTCTCCGGCGAACGCATGCATATGCCCGACTATCCGAACGAAGGTGCCCTCCGAGGAGGTCATATCCCCGGAGCTCACAACGTGCCCTGGGGCCGCGCCGTGGCGGACGACGGCACCTTCAAGACAGCCGACGAGCTGCGCGCCATCTACGAGAACGAAAAGGGCCTGTCCAGCGATGACGACGTCGTCGTCTACTGCCGCATCGGTGAGCGTTCGAGCCACACCTGGTTCGTTCTCACCCGCCTGCTCGGCTACCCGCAGGTACGCAACTACGACGGCAGCTGGACGGAATGGGGCAATCTGGTCGGCGTGCCGATCGAGAAGTAGCGTCGCCATGACGTATCCCGCGGATCTCCGGGATCTGGTCTCGATGCTCCAAATCCTGGATCGCTCCGACCGGATCCAGATGCTCATCGACATCGCCGGCCGCTTTCGGGAAGTACCCGAGGACATCGCCCGGCGACCCTACTCCGACCAACACAAGGTCCCAGCCTGTGAATCGGAGGCCTACGTCTGGGCGGAGCGCGGTGACGACGCCGATACGTTCACGTTCCATTTCGCCGTAGACAATCCTCAGGGAATCTCGGCCAAGGCCATGGCGGTCATCCTGGGTGAGCACCTCTCGGGTCGGCCGGTCACCGAGGTGGCTTCCGTCTCGGGAGACCTGGTCTACGATGTCTTCGGACGCGAGTTGTCCATGGGCAAGTCCATGGGCCTGATGGGGATGGTGTCCATGGTGACCCAATCCGCCAAGAACCACTTGGCCGAAACGCGACTGGCCGAGACCAGCAACGGATCGTAGAGGCGGGAAAGGGACGACGACGTGAGCGGTAGATTCACTGATCGACGAGTGCTGGTCACCGGGGGTTCCGGTGGAATCGGCGGAGAGATCTGTCGCCGTTTCGCCACCGAAGGCGCCAGGGTCTTCGTCCACTACTCAAGCGGACGCAATCGTGCGGAACAGTGCCTGGCCGGGCTACCGGGGTCAGGACGCCACGAAGCCGTACAGGCCGACCTACTGGATGCCCAACAAGTCGCGGACATGATCGACTCCGTGGTCGACGCCGCCGGCGGCATCGACATCCTGGTGAACAATGCGGGAATCTACGAACGTCATCCCCCCGTAGAGGCTCGGTATGAGGAATGGCAGGAGATCTGGCGCCGGACCCTCGGCATCAACTTGATCGGAGCGGCCAACGCCTGTCATCGAGCCGCCCATCACATGATCCGCGCGGGTACTGGAGGCCGTATCGTCAACATCTCATCCCGGGGTGCATTTCGCGGCGAACCGGACAATCCCGCCTACGGCGCCTCCAAGGCAGCCCTCAACTCTCTGTCACAGAGTCTGGCGCTCGCCCTGGCGCCTCACCGCATCTTCGTCTACGCCGTCGCACCCGGTTTTGTGGAAACTGCGATGGCCAGGCCCTACCTGACTCCCGAAAAGATCGACGCTATCCGAGAGCAGAGCCCGCTGCATCGAGTCGCCAAGGTTCAGGACGTGGCCTACTGGGTCCTGGCCATGGCAGACGACGAAGCAGAGTTCGCCACCGGTGCGATCGTCGACGTCAACGGCGCCTCCTACCTGCGCACGTGAGCTGGTTCGGCCGCAAGAAGCCTTTCTCCCGTGGCGCGGAGGCAGGCCAGATCGTCGAAGGTATCCAGCCCTCTCCCGGTTTCGAGCTCTTGGTGCAGTCGACGCGTCGGAGACGCCCGGGAGCGGTCCTGGACCTCGGACCTACGTCGACCGAAAGCCTCCAGTACCTGAGCAAGCTCGCCCAGGAGGTGGACGTCTGCGACATCTTTCAAGACGCAAGCCAACGCGGCCGCCGCGCCGACAAGTTCCGATTCGAGGTGGATCAGCTCGAGCTCCCCGACCGCCAGTTCGACATCGTGCTGGTGTGGGATCTACTGCACTACTTCGACCTACCCGACCGTCGGAAATTCGGGCGGCTGCTGGCGGATCTGACCCGGGATCAAGCATTGATCCTCGTCTTGGCGTCCAACGTCGCGGCCATCCCACCGACCCCGATCCACTTCAAGATCTTGACCGAAGATCGGCTCTATTACGTGCTGCCGGATGGGCGCAAGCTACCGTCCCCCAGCCTTCACACCCGGCAGGTGGAGCAGGTCCTCGCCGAATTCGAGCCGTTGCGCAGCTTCCAGTTGCGCAATGGTATGCAGGAACTGGTCTTCCGGCGCCCGGCGACGGAGCCGGTCGAGTCGCCGCACGGCTGACACCCCTCTAGTCTTGGCGCAACGCGTAGATCGGGTCGAGACCGGCCGCGCGGTAGGCCGGCAGATAGCTGGCACCGAGCGCCAGCGCGACCAACAGAAGTGCTACGCCGGCGTAAGTCAGTGGATCGAAGGCTGAGACACCGAAGAGCAGCGAGGTCATCGTGCGCGTCAAGGCTGCCGCAGCGACGAGACCGAGGCCTGCGCCGGCGCCGGCGAGCACCAGCGCTTGGCGCAACACCATCCAACGGACGTCACCTTTGCGCGCACCGAGCGCCATACGGACGCCGATTTCGCGGGTACGCAGGCTGGCTGCGTACGAGGTGACGCCGAAAATACCCACCAGGCCCAGAAGAACGGCGACGCCCGCGGCCAAGCCCAGCATCACCAGCGTGAATGAGGTACGCGCCATAGAACGGTCGAGAATCTCTCCCAGGGTGCGCAAGTTGGCCAGCGGAATGTTGGAGTTGACCGACCACACCGCCGTTTGGACCTCATGTAGCAAATCGGTGCCAATGGGCCGCTCGCAACGTAGGGCGAACGCCAGAGAACGGCGGACACGCTCCTCCTCGTCCCAAAAATCTCGCAATGCCATCGGCCAGAAGACGACTGGCACCGCATTCTGGTCGGTCCCGTCGTCGTGAACATCGCCGACCACGCCTACGACGGTCCGCCACGGGCCATCGGCATCAGGTCGGACTTGCCGGCCGATGGCGTCCGCCGCGCTGCGCCAATACTCAAGCGCCAGATTCTCCGTTATCACCACCACGTGAGCGCGGGATTCGATGTCTCCCCAAGTGATGTCCCGCCCGGCCACGAGGGGGTTGCCCATCGCTTCGAAATAGCCTTCGGTGATCCACTTGAAACGTCGGATGGGCGGCAGCTGTCCCTCCGGCATCGGGAAGCCGTCAACGTACAACGCATCGTTGCTGGCCCAGCCATCCATGGTGATCGACGAGGCAGCTCCTACCCTCGCGACACCGGGAATGGCTGCGAGTTGTGTCGCCATCTGCCGATACACCGCGATCACCTGGTCCGAATCTTCGATCTCGGCCTCGGGCAGCGAGAGACGCACCGTCAGAACGTCCTCAGGGAGGGCAAATCCAGGATTGACGCTGCGCAGAGCCTCGAAGCTCCGCAGCAGCAGGCCCGAACCCACCAGCAAGACGAGAGCCAGAGCCATCTGGCCGACCACCAGCGCGTTGCGTGCATGAAAGCGTTGTTTGCCGGTGGAGGCACCGCGGCCGCCCTCGCGCAACGTCGCGTTGAGGCCCGGCCCGCGGCGGACAGCCGATGCCAGTCCCAACAACAGACCCGACATCAGAGTCAACACGCCGGTGAATCCGATCACCTGCGGGTCGACCGAGATGTCCTGCAAACGCGGCAAGCCCCGCGGCTCGAGCGCCCGCAGCAGACGCAGTCCGCCAGCCGCCAGGCCCAGTCCCAGCAGGCCGCTCGCCACCGCCAATACCAGGCTTTCTGACAGATGCTCGAAGAAGACCGTCTTGCGGTCGGCCCCGAGCGCCCGCCGCACAGCAATCTCCACCTGGCGACGTTCGGCACGCACCAGGAACAGGTTGGCTACGTTGGCACAAGCGATCAACAGCACAATTCCCACCGTGCCCATCAGCACCCAGAGAGTGGCGCCGATGTCACCCACCACGTCGACCTCCAGAGGTCGTACTTTGGCGCCGAACTGCGCTTCCTGCAGGTTCTGCAAAGTCAACGGCCCTGGGAACGACTCGGCGGCCACGGGAATCAGCCGCTCTACCTCGGCGTTCGCCTGCTCCAAGGTGGCTCCAGGCACCAGGCGCGCCAAGCCCTGATAGCTGAAGTTACCCATCATCACCTCGCTCCGATCGAACCGGAACGGTAGGTAGACAGCCGGCGCATGGTCGAGGAGCCGGAAGCCACGTTGCATGACGCCGACGATCTCCCGCTCGCGGCCGTCGACCTGGAGACTCCGCCCCAGCACATCACGTTCACCACCAAATCGCTTCAACCAGAAATCGTGTCCGAGGATGACCGTCTCCGGCGAGTCGGGAGAATCATCTTCTGCCGTGAACAACCGCCCCACCGCCGTCGAAGCGCCCAGCAGAGGTAGCGTGCCATCCGTGACCAACATGGCCTCGACCTCCACCGGTTGATCGAGACCGGTGATCGAGACTGAGTTGGAATCCCACATGCCGACGTCGTCGAAAACTTCGCCTTCGTCGCGGTACGTGAGATACGTCGCCGGCGACTGGTTTACCTCGTCGAATCCCAAGGCCGGTGCCTCATGCCACAGACCCACGAGGCGATCTGGTTCCGGATAGGGCAACGGCTGCAGCAGAACTCCATGGACGACGCTGAATACCGCGACGTTGGTGCCCACACCGATAGCGAGGGTGAGGAGGGCCACCAAGGCAAAACCTCGGGAGCGCGAGAGACGGCGGAGGACGGGGCGCAGGCGGGGGATCGAGTGCATGGATTGCCTCCCGGCGAGAGTCGGCGGAGAGTTAGGCGTCTAACCTTCCAACGAAGCTACCGGCCAATTGTTCGCAAAGCGCCCCTTCAGCGCCTCGACGGAAGCTGCTATTCAGGAGTCGAAGCTCGGGAAGCGTCTGCGCTACCCTCGCATTCCAGCGACGTAGGCACGCGTCAGCTCGTCGCCGGGTTGCTCGAAGATCTGCTGCGCAGTCCCCTGCTCCACCAAGCGGCCTACGCCGTTTCGTACCCAGAAGAAGGCCACACGATCGGCGATACGGCGAGCCTGGGCGAGATTGTGGGTGACGATGACGACGGTGTACTTCCCGCGCAGACCTGCGATCAGATCCTCGACGACGCCCGATGAGATGGGGTCGAGAGCCGAGCAGGGTTCATCGAAGAGGATGATCTCCGGCTCCAACGCCAAGGCTCGAGCGATACACAGGCGCTGCTTCTGGCCGCCCGACAGCCCGGTAGCGAGCTCGTCGAGACGGTCTCGAACCTCGTCCCACAGCCCAACGTCGCGCAGCACTCTCGTTATCGTCTCGGCTCGCCGTGCCTTGCTCTTCATTCCGTGCTCGCGGAGAGGCAGCTCCAGGTTGCGGCGGATCGACAACGGGAACGGGTTGGGCTTCTGAAAGATCATTCCGACCCGCCGCCGGAGTGCGACGGTGTCGAGGCTGGCCGACAGCACGTCTAGATCTCCAAGATCGATACGGCCAGCGACGCGACAGCCGGGGATCAAGTCGGTGAGACGATTCACACACGAGAGTAGCGACGTCTTGCCACAACCCGAAGGGCCGATCAGAGCTGTGATCTGCCCTTTGGCCACGTCGAGATCGACGTTCTGGAAGGCCACGTGGTCGCCATAGGAACACGACAGGCCGCGGACGCTGAGAACCGGCCCTTGTTCGGCGATCGTTTGCAGAGGGACGCCGTTCTCATCGCACTCGCAGCCGGGCCCGCACAGGAGATGCGCAGTGATCTCGCCGATCCCTCCCGGCTGGGCGTCGGGACCGGCTGCAGCTCGGTCGGTGGAGCACACGTCACGCGCCACTCTCACATCAACACCCGATGGCTCGCTCCCGTGAGGTTCCGGTGCCGCGGCCGGGTCGATCTGGGCAAGTCCGGGTTTCTTCATATCGTCAGCCTCGGCGATGCCACCGAGCCGAGAGCGAGGCTGCGGCCGAGTTGATCACGAGCAGGAGGCCGACGAGCACCAGAGCGGTGGCGTAGGCGTTGGGCTCTCCTCCAGCTACGTTCATCGACAGATCATAGATGTGAATCGAGAGCGACCGGCCGGAGTCGAGGAGCGACCCCGGCATTCGGTCGACGTAACCGGACGTGAAGATCAGCGCCGCGGTCTCCGCCAGGGCGCGTCCGATCCCCAACACCAAGCCGACGGTGATTCCTGGCAGCGCCGCGGGCAAAAGAATCGACGTCAGGGTCTTGGTTCGGGACAGGCCGAGCGCCGCGGCCGACAGGCGAAGCTCGGCAGGGACCTGGCGCAGCGCCTCCTCCGCTTCGCGGATGAAGATGGGCAGCACCATGCAGGCCAGGGTCAATCCGCCGGAGAGGATGGAGAAGCCCATGCCCAGAACGATGCTGAAGAAGGCGTTGCCGAACAACCCGAAAACGATCGACGGCACCCCGGCGAGCACGTCGAGGCTGCGTCGAACAGATCGCAGGAACGTCGAGCGCATCTGGGATGGAGGACGGCCGACGACGCCCGACAGCAGAACGGCGGTCAGCATGCCCACCGGCACGGCGGCGAGCAGGCAAACCGCCAGGATGAGTAACGTGGAGAAAAGGACCGGCCCGATGCCGCCCGCGCGGCCGGCCGCTTCCGGTGCTGTGGTCAGAAAGGTCCAGGAGAGTCCGCCCAAGCCGTGGCGCAAGAGATCGAAGAGTAGCCAACCAAAGACACCGCCGACAAGAACGGGCACCGTCCACGCCGCGACGGCCAACAACCGGTCGTTCCGTCCATTCCCTAGCTGCGCCGGACCGAAAGCCCCAGCGCGTACGCGCCCGCTCACGAGGCCATCTCCGGCTCTACGCCGCCCCACCGGCCGGCAGCCAACACCAGCACTGACACCGCCGCCAGCAACACCAAACCCGACACGAAGAGTGCGGCGCGATGATGGTCCGTGGCGTAGGCCATCTCCAAGGCGATGTTGGCCGTCAGCGTGCGCACCGGATCGAAAAGGCTATCCGGGATCTGCACGACGTTGCCGCACACCATCAATACCGCCATCGTCTCTCCCAGTGCCCGCCCAGCTCCCAGCATCAACCCCGTGGCCAGGCCGGAGCGCGACGCCGGCAACACGATCTCGAAGATCAACGTCGGCCTCGAAAGGCCCAAGGCAGCCCCGCCCGCCAGGTGTTCCTCGGCAGCACGACCGAACGCAGCATCGACCGTGAGTGCAACCGTCGGCAGGATCATCAGTGCGAGAACGAGAATTCCTGTGAGGAGACTGGCACCCGGCGGCTCCAGCCGGCGGACGAGCGGTACCAGTACCACCAAACCCCAGAAGCCATAGACCACCGACGGTACTCCGGCCAGCAACTCCACCAGACGCCGATAGATCATCGCCAACGGACGAGGAGCGTAGAACCTGCAGAAGATCGCAGACAGGAGTGCCGCGGGGGTGGCCAATACCAGCACGCCTGCTGCCGCAGCGCCCGTGGCAGCGGCCATCGGCAACAGGCCAAAGGTGCCGGCCTCGGTTCCCGCCGCAGGGTGCCACGAAGAATCCGTTACGAAACGGGAACCGACGTCGCGCAGCGCTGGCCAGGCCTCCCAACCGACGAAGAGCGCGATCAGCATCACGACCACCGCCGAAGCCGCGGCTGCAACGCGGCTGGCCAGGCTCAGTACTCGGTCAGCCGGCCGGGCCATCGGGAGTCGGCCCGTCGAGTGGTACGAAGAAATGTGACTCTACGAGATCGTGTACCGCGGGTGAGAGGAGAAAGTCGAGAAATTCGGACACGACCGGCGCCGACTCGCCCTTCGCGACGACGTGGAGTGTCCGCGCCACGGGGTAGCTGCCCGCGCGCACTGCGTCGGTACTCGGCTCGAAGTCGCCGAGCCGTAGGAGGCGTAGCGGTGCGCCCTGCATCGCCTCGTACTCGGCGGTACCGATCGAAACATACGCGATGGCGTCGGGATTGCCGACCACGGTCTTGATGGCCTGTTGGTTGTCACCGATGACGACGTCGGCCCGGATCTCCTGGGCCGTCAGCCCGAAATGATCCAGGAACACCTCGAGCGTCGAGCGCCCGTCCGCCTTGGTGACCACGGTGATCGGAGCGTCTTCCCCACCGACATCCCTCCAGGTCTCGATCTCGCCGCGGTAGATGGCGACGACCTGCTCCTCGGACAGCACGTTCACCGGACTGTCCGCGTGCACGATGATCGCCAAACCGTCCAGGGCGATCGGGATCCAGGCTACGTCGTCCTCGCCCTCCCGCGGTGATCGCGACACCATGCCCACGTCCGCGAGACCGCGACGGGCATCGGTCAGACCGCGGGACGAGCCCCCGGTTTGCACGTCGATGCGAACCCCGGGATGCTCTTGCTCGTACCGACGCGCCACGTCGGAGATGAGTGGAGCGATGGTGCTCGAACCGGTAACGACCAGTCGGGCCGGGTCGGTGCCCTCGCGGCCCTCCCGTGAAGACGGCTCGTTGGAGGATCCGCAACCAGCGAACACGCAGAGCCCGAACACACATGCGATCCAGCGGGCCGAGGAGGGAATGGAGATTCGGTTCACGGGTCGATGCAAGGGCGTCTGTACGGTGTTCTTCCCGCTGTCTACGCGCGCACGGCGCCGCCAGTTCTGCACTGCAGCGTCGCTACAGCCAACGCGAGATCGGTATCGCCGTCTCGCGCGGCGTGCACATTCCCTGGCTTCCCTGCCAACTGGCCGTTCTCCGCACCCGGACGACGATCCGCGGCGCGATCCGACCGAGTCTCAGAAGGTCAACGTTCCGTAGACGCCAAAACCCGAAAAATCGAGATCAGCCTGACCCGTGAAACCTGCCTCTTCCGACGAGACGTCGATCTCCAGCGTGCGATACGCCGCGCCGATCCAGAGCTGCGACAGCAGCCGGAAGTCCAGCCCCACCGTTCCGTCGGTCAGGTCGCCTTCCCAACCGTCGAAATCATCGACCGACAGCACGCGGTACTGGCCGCGGATCCGCCAGCGATTCGACGGTAGAAAACGGAAATCTACTCCCACGAACGGCAGCGGAGCGGACTCCGAAGCCTCCTCGGTATGGCTCAACTGGACTCCGCCCACAGTCGCTCGGCCAGTGATCCCAGCGCGAATCTCTGTGTCATAGGCACCGAGGGCAATACCGAATCCGCCGCTCTGACCCAGGAACGGCCAGAACGTGTAAGACACACCGGTCATCTCCAGATCGAGATGCGATTCGGTGTCCACGTCGAAAGGGAACGTGAATCCTTGGAAGGTCATGCTCTGGTCGAGGCGGCGCTCACCGGTCCGGTCCAACGTGCGTTGACTGAACCCGAGCTGGTGACGTTTGCCGAGTCGAAACGCCAGCTCGATGGAGAATGTCTCCGTCTCGCCTTCCAAGCCGAGATCGTCTTCGAAGTCGATGCTCGTGCCCAAGGTCGCCCCGTCGTCGACTCGTACGGTGCTGTCGGCGTCGAGCGTCTCTCCACCCCCACGAAGCTCGAAACGATCGAGAACCTGTGCCTCGACGGGTGTCAGGAGAGTCATCGCCAGGGCGGCGGCGAAAGAGAATGCAACGGGTCGGCGGGGATCAGACGGCATGGGAGCTCCCGGGAAATGGATGGGTGGACGGATATGGCGCTGCGCTATCGTACAATTCCGGCGGCGCTGGCGCTCGCCGCGCCTCCGCCGGATCCACCTCATCTGACTGTCGTCCTACCAGGAAACCCTAGATGACCGCGTCCCGAATCGTCCAGCTCCTGTCTGCGGCCCTGTTGATCCTGCTTCTAGTGACTCCTGCGTCGGCGGGTGACCGCGTCGTCATCCTCGATGGCGGAAAGTCTTGGGCCGTCGAGGAATCGACCGGACTCCGATCTCTTCCCGCACCCGCGGGCGATGTGGTGCTGCACAAGGCGGCGCATACTGCCTCCGGTCGACTGGTCGCAGGTATCGAGCAAGTTCATCGCCAAGGGAAGACCGCTGAGCGGCTGATCCTGTGGCAGTACGGAGAAGACAGCGCGGAACGCATTCCAGCTCCCAAACAGCTGCACGACGCGGCGACCTATGCTCCGACCCCTCTGATCGAAGATGGTGTGCTCTCGGGACTCGTCTGGATCGAAGGATTCGCACCCAACAAGACCCGGGTGCTGGCAGCGCAGCGGAGCGGAGCGGGCTGGTCGCAGCCCGTGGCAGTGTCGGAGTTCGGACCGGGCACCCAGATCGCCCTCGACGTGGCGCGTCTGAGCGACGGCAGTCTTCTGGCGGTATGGGCTGCCTACGACGGCGAGGACGACGAGATTGTCTGGAGCCGCTACGACGGCACCTGGACTCGACCCCGTGCGCTCACTGCGAACGACGTGCCGGACGTCACTCCCACTCTGCATGCCACGAAACGTGGCGCTATCGTCGCGTGGAGTGGCTACGACGGCAACGACTACCGGATCCAGCTCGCCGACTTCACCAGCGCCGACACCGCGACCTGGAGTGAGCCGAGGCTACTCCAGGGCCGTGGCGCGGTATCGCCTCAATTCCAGCGGACGGCGAACGACGCGGCCGTCCTCACGTGGCGTCAGGCAGTGCCACGCACGTGGATGGCCGCAACGCTGCGCGGCGGTGAGCTGCTCTGGGCAGCACCCGCGGCCGCGCCGACGACGCAGCTCGAAGGCCAGCCGCTGGCGTCCATTCGGGACGGAGCCGTTCAGCTCCTCTGGCCGGTCGCCGCGTCCGAAAATGCCGCCAACACCAAGACCGGCCCCACGACGATTCTCGTGCCGACGATCGTGCAGCGACCCTAGCAGCTGTTAAGGCTGACGGCTGCCGTTCGCCTTCACTCGTCGCGGAGCGCCAACATCGGATCCGTTCCCGAAGCGCGCCATGCCGGCAGGATTCCCGCCGCGAGAGCCACCGCGGACAGCAATATCGCGGAGAACAGAAAGGTGGCGGGATCCCTCGCGGTGACGCCGTAGAGGAAGGAGTCGATCAGGCGGACCGCCACCAGGGCCAGGAGCACTCCCAACCCTACGCCGAGCCCTACGAGCCGCGCGACCTCCTCGCCGACCAGGCGCAGAATGCCAGCGCGTCCGGCGCCCAGCGCGACCCGCACTCCGATCTCCTTGCGGCGCCGGTTGATGCCGAAGGAGATGACCCCGAAGAGGCCGATGACGGACAGCATCAGCGCCAAGAGTGCGAAGAATCCCGAAAGCGTCGCGAGCAGCCGCGGACGGGCCAGGGACGAGGCAACCTGCTCGCGCATCGACGTGAATTCGAATCGTAGCGCCGGGTGAACGGCCTGCATGGCCTCCGTGACCGGGCCGATCAAGTCCTCCGCCGGGCCGCCGGTAGAGAGCTCCAGATGGACCGAGCTGCCCCAGGATTCTGATTGGTCCAGTGGCCGGTACACCGTCGGCAGCGTCTCCTCGTCGAGACGACGGTATTTCGCGTCCTCCACCACGCCGACGATCTCGATCGGCTCGCCGACCTGGTCATGGTCCCGGATTCGGAGGGACCGGTTCAGGGGACTCTCGCCTCCGAAGAACGTCTCGACCAGCGTCTGGTTGACCAGGGCCACCGGCGGTGCACCGTGTCGATCACTCGACGAAAGATCGCGCCCTGCGACGAGCGCGGTGCCCAGGGCTTCGAGATAGCCCTCCGTGACCCCGTTGAACCATGCGAGCGAGTCTCGTTCGTCCCGCGGCGCGAAGCCATCTACCTCGATGTACTCGTTCCAAGAGATGCCGCCGATGGGCGTGACCAACGAGGCGCTCGCATGCCGCACACCCGGAATCGCACGAACCCGACGCAGCATCTGCTGCCGGAATTCACGCTGCCGTTCCTCGTCCATGTCGATCCGCGACCAGTCGGCTTCGAACAGCAAGACTCCCTCGGCTTCGAAGCCTGGATCCAACGATGCCAACCGACCGAAGCTACCGGCGAGCAACACCGCCGCTGTCACCAAGACCAGCGACAAGGCCACCTGAACCACCACGATGCCCTGCGACGTCCCGAGACGCGACGTTCCCGAGCCGGCCACTGCGTCGCGCCCTGCGCCACGCAGCGCATCCTGCGGCTCGACGCGGGTCGAGCGCCAGGCAGGGGCCAAACCGAAGAGGATTCCGGTCAGAGCCGTCACCGCGATGGTGAATCCCAAGATACGAGCATCGAGAACCAGGTCGAGGGCCACGGGTTGGCGGCTGTACGACAACCAACTGACGAGCGCCTGACTGGACCAGCGTGCGAAGAGGATCCCGGCACCGGCACCGAGCAGTGCCAGTAACAAGCTCTCCGTCAACAGCTGGCGCACCAGTCGACGCCGTCCCGAACCAAGAGCCAGTCGCATGGCGACTTCCTGCTGACGCGCCACGGCTCGGGCCAGCAGTAGTTGAGCTACGTTGGCGCAGGTGATCAAGAGCACCGCTCCGACCACCACCCACAGGACGATCAAGGCCTGACGATATCGACCGCGAAGATAGGAGATGCCGGTACTCGCTTGCGTGAGCTGGAGCACGCCTTGCCGGTACTCGGCCTGCTCGTCGGCCGACCAGTCTTGCGGCACCGTCGCAGCGTAGACCGAAGGCGCGAACGCGGCGACGCCTGCCGACGCCTGTTCGAAACCGGTCGTTTCGCCGAGCCGACCGAAGACGTTCAGAAACCAGCTACTGCGCGCGTCGAGAATCTCGGGGCTACGAACGGATGCGATCGAACAAAGCGGTGCGAACACATCCGCTCGCCGCCCTACATGGATGCCGCGAAATCCGGGCTGGGCGACACCGACGACTTCGAAGCTCAGTCCCTGCAACGACAGCGGTCGCCCGACGACCTCTTTGTCGCCGCCGAACTCGCGTTGCCAGAAGTCGTGTCCGAGCACCGCGCGCGCAGCGCATCCGCGAATGTCGTCGGAGCGGCCGAGCAGGCGGCCGGCAGCCGGCGTGATCCCTAACACCTCGAAATAGTCACCGCTGACCCACGTGCCGGGGGCGTACCGCACGACGCCACCATCCCCCAGGTCGAAGCTCGTGTCGGCGAAGGCGAAGGCGCCGTCGAGGATCTCCTGCCCATCCCGCACCTGCTCCCAGATGGGATTGGTGAACGCTGTCCTGTTGTTCTCCATGACGATCTGGACCAGCTGCTCCGGCCGATCTACCGGCAGCGGCCGCAGCATGACGGCGTCGATCAGACTGAAGATCGCAGTATTGGCACCGATGCCGAGCGCCAGCGAGACGATCGCGACAGCGGTGAAGCCAGGGCTGCGCCGCATGGCGCGCAGTGCGTACTTGACGTCGGACCGCAGCATGTCGAGCCCGGGCAAGACCTCGATGTCGTAGGTCTGCTCCCGCCATTCCGCGCGGTGACCGAAGCGTCGGCGCGCCTCGCGACGGGCCTCGCGCTCACTCCATCCGGAGGACACGAGCTCGTCCATCCTTTCCTCCAGATGAAACTCGAGCTCTCGGTCGATGTCCCGTGCGATTCGGTCGGGCCGTAGAAAGTTCTTCAGACGTCGAAACCAGCTCATATCAACTCCTCGGTGCTACATCGCAACTCGTGGCTCAAGCGTGCTGCAACACATGCCGTACTCCTTCACTGAGACGGGCCCAGCTCTTCTTCTCTTTCTCCAGCTGACGCCGACCAGCAGGAGTCACTGAATAGAACCGCGCTTGCCGGTTCTTCTCGGTTTTTCCCCACGCAGCACTCAGCCAACCCTCTTGTTCCATACGCCGCAACGCCGGATAGAGCGAGCCCTCCTCGACCCTCAGCAGGTCGTGAGACCGATGATGGATCGCGGCTGTGATGGCGTAGCCGTGGAGCGGACCGCCACGGTCCAGGGTCTGGAGGACCAGAAGACTCAGCGTTCCTTGCAGGACGTCCTTGCGGTGTTTGGGCATGAGAGCATTATACCCAGTCAACTATGCATAGACAACTGTATATGTGAGGCTCGCGACGGACCTCGGAACGAGGTCCGCTCTTCGATCAGCCGAGCGGTGAGATCTCGTGTGATTCACAAGTGCATGAACGAGTCGTTGAAACACCGTGACGTCCGGTCGCGAATGGAGAGCCAATGACCGAATCCCACCTCATCGATCGCATCAGCCGGGGCCGCACAGACCTGGTCTTCGAGCTCCTCGCCCTTCCGAATTGGCGAGAGCTGCTGCACTCGGGACCCATCCAGCCGATGCAGTGGTCTACTACGACGACGTCACGGCGTTCAAAGCCGTGCTCCAAGCCGGTGGAGACCTAACCAGTATCGACCTCGACGCGGAGCTGGGCAACGCGGCATTCTTCGGCCACTGGAAGATGTGCGATTTTCTGATCGCCCAGGGCGCCGATGTGACTGCGGCGCACGCAGAGACCGGCGAAACACCCCCCCACAGCGCGTTGGCCAAGGCGGGACGCCCCTACTATCTCTATGTGATCCGCCTGCTGGTGGAGCATGGCGCCGACGTCAACGCGGCTACGATAGCGGGCAAGGAGACTGGTGCGTTCATGCGCGACGTTCGCACCCGCGGCGAGACACCGCTCCACCGCGCCGCAGCGTACGCCGACGAAGGGATCGTCCAGTACCTGCTGGACCATGGGGCCAACCGAGAAGCCCGCGACGCTCATGGTGCGTCACCGTTGACCTGGGCCAGTGAGCATCTGCGCCCCGGTTCGATTTTGGCGTTGCTCTCGTTCGGCGAACATCGGATCGGCGAACGCTCCCGGCAGGCCATCATCAGCGACCACGGAGCCGGTTGGGGCAACGGTATGGAGTGGAATCTCCGCGGCGACTACCCGCCGGAGAGTCTCGACTGACTGCAGTGTGCGTCGGCACACCCCTTCACGATCCGGCCAGCTTCGCCTCCATCTGCGCGGCGGCGTCGTTGAGCATTTCCCGCGCCTCCGGGGACTCCGCCTGCTGCGCGGCGGCACGTAGGTCAGCGGCGGCGGCGCGGATCGAGCCTGCATTCTGTCGCACCGATTCCGGGTCATCCGGATTCAGTTCCTGCAGCTCGGGATAACGTTCCGTCACCGCCGCGACGGCCACCAACATCTCCTCGAAGGCCTTGCCGAAGTCTTCGAGACCCTGTTCCAGCTCCTGCTGTTGCGATTCGAGCTGCCGATCGATTTCCTCTTTCGCCGCTTCTGGATCGTCGGACATCTCGGCGAAACCGTGCGCGAGGGCACGCTGAAGCTCCATCAGGGCTCCGCCGAAGGCGCTCGCGAAGTCCTCCATGGCTTCCACATCGGCCTGCCCGATGTCTTCGTTCGTGAGTACCATCACCGGCTCTGGGCGATCTCGTCCTGCCAGGGAGCCGAGCGACGGCTTCTCGGGAGCCTCTTCCAGGGCTGCAGGAGGTGGAGGCGGCGGATTCGTCGCCAGCTCACTGGCCTCCAGATCGATCTCCGACAGGCGCACGGACGACAGCACTCCCGACTTCGCGGTGAAGATCACCTGCCGTCCCTTCACCTCCCAGAAGCCCTTCGTCTCGATCTGCCGACCATCCTTCGTAACCAGAATGTCGGCCGTGCACGGCGCGGCGGCGAGCGCTGCTAGAGGGAGACAAAGCGTTGCGACACGAACGGACCTGTAGAGCCCGACCCACGAAATGACCACTCGGTTTCGACGCTTCACTCGTTCTCCTCCTTCCGTTCGAATCAACCCTTCAAGGTACTACGGCGGAAACCGCCGACAGATTCGATCGAGCCGGAGAAGTCGATGGCTACGGCATGGTGCCCGGCCGCCGGGTGCAGCCTTAGCCGCCGTGAATGCGTCGTTCGATCAGCTGCCCGACGCTGAGTCCGGTCTCTCCTCGCTTCGCCAGCTTCCGCACGAAGTCGCCATCGACGCCGTGGATCCGCATTTCCGCCCAGCGATGGACCGGAACGTTGTCGTAACCCAAACCGATCATGTCGCGAACGAAACTTGCATCGACACCGTGAATCCGCATCTCTACCAACCGGCCCGCGGTGAGGCCATCGACACCGAGCTCGCGCAGCGAACTCACATAGTCGGGCGTGACACCGTGGATCGCCATCTCGACGAGCCGCTGCGGTGGCAGCTCGCCCAGTCCGAGGCGCCTCCACTCTGCGACGTCATCCGCCTCGACACCGTGGATTCGCATCTCTACCAGCCGCTGCGAAGGGAGTCCGGAGAGCCCCACCCCCTGCAGCTCGCGAACGTACGTGGCGCTCACTTCGTGAATCCGCATTTCCACCAGGCGCCGCAGATCTTCACGGTAGCCAAGGGCCGCGAGATCGTCGATGAAATCGAGGGTGACGTCGATCATCGCCAGCTCGAAGAGCTGCTCGACCGAGGTGGTTCCGGAAAGCAGGCCCCGGTCGGTCAGCGCTTGTCGATATTCGGGATCCGCAACGAACTTGAATCGTCCGCGCTCGCCAAGCGGCGCATCTATACGAACCGTGCCGGCCTGACGCCGGATCTCGAGCCCCTTTCCAGGTAGCTCTCGGACAGCGCGGCGCGGCAGCGTGGTGCCGAAATGGTGACGGCTGCCCGAGCGTAGGTCGATCCAAACCCGATCACCGTCCACACCGGTCTTCACCGCCCCTTCGATGGCATCAGACGCTGTGGATACCGCAGGTTCGGCACCGAGATTCTGGCTCAGACAGAACACCGCGGTGCACAGCGCGAAGACGCCGAAAAATACGTTGCGCGAGAAAGCAGAAGGCTGCGCGGAGATGCTTCGTGTGGGGAAGGTCTTCATCGGTCGATCCTCAGCGGCTCCAGCCGTCGTCGTCGTGGTCATCGTCGTCGTCCAGATGCCACAAGCGTCCGGACCGGGCGAGGCGCATGACTTCGTCGTAGGTCACGTCATATCCCGCGGCGCGTACCTCTTCGAGATCGTCGGCGTCGATTCCGTAGCGCGCCAAGCGCAGAATCTGATCGACGGACAGGTCGGTCAGCCCGCCTCGGCGCAGCTCCTCTACGTCGTCGCCGTCCACGCCGTGCCGAGCCAGGTCGAGAATCTCGTCCAGCGCCAGCCCTTCGAGCCCCGCCTCGCGCAGCTCCATCACATCGTCACCATCGACACCGTGGCGGGCCAGGTCGCCGATCTGGTCGAGGCTGAGCCCGGTGAGTCCTGCGCGGTTCAGCTCGGCGACGTCGTCGCCGTCTATTCCGTGCCGAGCCAGATCGAGAATCTCGTCCAGCGTCAACCCCTCGAGGCCCGCCTCACGCAGCTCCATCACATCGTCACCATCGACACCGTGACGGGCCAGGTCGCGGATCTGGTCGAGGCTGAGCTCGGTGAGACCTGCCGCGGTCAGTCCGGCGATGTCATCGCCATCCACTCCGTGTCGAGCGAGCTCGATGACATCGTCCACCGACAGCCCGCTGTGGCCGCTGCGCCTCAGCTCTTCGATGTCGTCGCCGTCGACGCCGTGGCGGGCCAACCGGACGAGCTCATCGACCGATAGGTCCGAATAGCCTGCGGCTGCGAACTCGCCGATGTCGTCGCCGTCCAGACCATGGCGGGCCAGCGTCACCAGCTGATCCACCGACAGGCCGGAGTGGCCTGAGGCAGCGAACTCGGACACGTCGTCGCCATCCAGTCCGTGGCGGGCCAGCTCCAGTAACTGTTCCACCGACAGGTTCGGGTATCCGGCTATCTTCAGCTCGGCGATGTCGTCACCGTCCAGGCCGTAGCGCGCCAGTCGAAGGACGTCTTCACCGTTCGAGACGCCCGCGCGTTGATACGCGAGCAAATCCTCACCGTCGACGCCATGGCGCGCGAGCTTTGCCAAGATCTCGAAGTCCGCTGGTAGGCCGGCCCGTTCGACGGCCGAGATCAGATCTTCGTCGATACCGTAGCGAGCAAGACGCTCCAGCTGCTCCGAGGAGGCCGCCATCCCTGCGCTTTCGAGCACCGCGAAGAGCCGCTCGTCGAAACCCCAACGCGCCAACTGCCGGAAGGTCTCGTCATCCAGGTTCGACCACTGCGTGCCGGCGGCGGCAGAACGGAGCTCGCGAGCGCCTTCGTCCACCCAGTCGCGATCGTGCCAGTCGTCGTCGTCCGCGTCCCAACCGCTGTTCTCGCCCCAGTCGGCGCTCTCGCTCCGATCCTCGCTCTCTCCCCAATCGGCGTCCTCGCCCCGGTCGTCGCTCTCGCTCCGATCCTCACGCTCTCCCCAGTGGGGGTTCCCACCCCAGTCGTCGCTCTCGCTCCAGCCTCCTGCCCCCTCATCACATGCCAGGCAGGCGTTGTCGGCATCCGAATCGTCCGTCTCTGCGGTCGGTTCGGCCGCAGGCTGAGCAACCGCCGTTCCAGTATCGGTCCAGTAGACGCCAGCCGCGGCAAGTCCCGCAGCGAGGACCGCAGCCAGCGTCGTACCGAACATCCGGCTCGCCAGGCTAGGGCGGTCGCTTCGCTGAACGGTGTCCTGCTCCGCCAACCGGCGAACGCGCGCCAGCAGCGATCCGCCGTCGGCACCGAGTGCAAAGCTCGGAGTGACGGAGGTGCTGCGCATCCCCTCGAGCGCGGCAAGAGCCCGGACGTAGACTGGAGCATCGAACAGACCGACGGCCAAGTCGTCGCAACAGTGCTCGCGCTCGATCCGGACCCGCCGGGACAGCCACCAGACGGCTGGGTGATAGAAGAACACCGTCTCCATGGCCACCTGGAAGAGATTCACCAGGAAATCCTGGCGACGCACGTGGGCCAGCTCGTGACTGAGCACGGCTTCCAGCTGCTCCGGTGCGAGACCGAAGAAAGCCGAAGCTGGCACCACGATCACAGGCCGTAGCCAACCGGACACCATCGGCATATCGACGCCGCTCGATTGCCGCAGCTCGACTATGCGGCGGGTACCGACAGAGCGCGCCAGGTGATCGAGACAGGCCTGCCAGTCCGAAGGCGCCGGCATGGCATCTCTCAGAACTGCGCGAAGCCGCAGCAGGCCGCCGAGGTGGATCGTCAGCAGCAAGAGCACACCTACCGCCCAGATGGCGACCAACATCGCTGGTCGTGCCAGGATCACCGCCTCGATCCATGAGAGCAGAGCCGATCCGTCCCAGCTCGACATGAGGCTCGCGGGTGCCGCCGCGGACGAAAGGGTCGGGTGGTCTGCCAGCGGCAAGATTGGAGCGAAGTCGCCCGAAACACCGGAAACCGTAGCGGGACGGGCTTCGGCCGAGCTGGCCGCTGGCAGCATCGTCAGGGTCATCCACGGCATCGCTGCCATCAGCAGGAGCCCCCCGAGCGCCACGGCGTAGCGCGATCCCGGGCGGGCTCTCCGCATACAGGCCAGAACGGCGCCCGTCAGCAGTGCGACCAGCGCACCCTGCCACAGGAAGTGGACCAGCGCTCGAGCCACGGGCAGAGAGAAGAGAGTCAGGTCGGGAAGGTTCATCGGTCGTCTCCTGACGTTTCGTTCGATGTCTCGGAGGCCGTGTCTCCTGCTCCGCCGACCTCCATCGCATCGAGAAGCTTGCGGATCTCCGCCAGCTCGTCACGTGAGGCCGGACGGCTCGCGAGGGCGTGCTGCACGAGTTGATGAGCCGAACCACCGAAAGCACGATCGAGCAGGTCGGCAACCAGGCCACGCTGTATGGTTTGTTGGGCGTCGGCGGAGCGATAGACGTGGGCCCGGTGGCTCTCGTCGCGGGCCACCAGCCCTTTGTCGGTCATGATCTGGAGCAGCTTGAGAACAGTGGTGTAGCCCGTAGGAGCGACCTTCTCCAGCTCTTCCTGGACCTCGCGCACGGTGCTGTCACCACGATGCCAGAGCACACGAAGGATATTGAGCTCGGCGTCGGTCGGACGGGGAGTCGGTGGTTTCTTCATCATCTTGATCTATCGACCTCTTCGGTGGCGTTCCCGTGTGTCTACGCAGATTAGTACGAAGGGTTTCGTAATGTCAACGAAGATCTTCGTAGGCCGATGCTCGATGCGATCAGACGGACGCCGACGAATAGAGCGGTGTCGACAGGTACTTCAGGCCAGAGTCACACAACAGGGTCGCCACCGTACGGCCCGACCCGAGACGCTCGGCTACCCGAAGCGCGGCAACGACGTTAGACCCCGAGGAAGTTCCAGCGAACAGCGCCTCCTCCGTCGCCAGGCGCCGAGCCATCGCCGCGGAGTCCTCCGTCGACACGCCGATCACCTCGTCCGCGAGATCGTCGCGCCACATAGGCGGCACGAAACCTGGACCGACTCCTTCGATCTTGTGAGCACCGGCTTCGCGACCGGAAAGGACTGCTGACTCGGATGGCTCGACCGCGACGATACGTACTCCCGGGCACCGTTCTCTCAGTACGCGGGCGATCCCGGTGAGGCATTGCGCGGTTCCCACGGATTGGACGAAAGCATCCAGCTCGCTGCCAGTCTGTTCCAGCAGCTCGTCTGCCAGCGGTCCGTATCCCGAGGCGGCGTCCGGATTGTTGAACTGATCCGCGAAGAAGGCGCCCGGGCCGTCGCTGATCTCGGTCGCCTTCGCGATCATGGCCTGTATCAGCGCTCGAGTCGTGCGACCGTCTCGCTCGGGATCTCCACGACGTCCGCACCCAACGCCCGCATGTGATCCCGCTTCTCCTGGCTGAACGCGTCCGACGTGACGACGGTGATCGGTACCCCACGGCATGCACAGGCAAACGCCAGAGAAGTTCCCGTACTACCTCCCGTGTACTCCACCAATCTCCCGGAGCTGGACAGCCGGCCGTCGCGAGGGCGCTATCCACCACAGCCCGAGCCATCCGGTCCTTCATGCTGCCGGTCGGATTGTGGCTCTCGAGCTTCACCACTACCCGAGCCGACCCCTTCGGAACCACCCGTCGCAACTCGACCAACGGCGTATTGCCCACCGAATCGAGAACGTCGCCCACAGCGTCATCCATGCTCACAGGGCCTCCAGCGCGTAGTATCCCACCACCGCGATCACGAGGGATGCGCGCAACAGCCCAACCTCGCGAAGCTGGCCTTTGGCCACACGGAGCAGCGCCCACGACACCAGCCCGGCGGCGATGCCGTGGGCAATGGAGAACGTGAACGGCATCACGGCCAACGTCAGGAATGCCGGGATCGATTCAGCCACGTCCGTCCAGTCGACGTCCTGGACACCGCGCAGCATCATCGCTCCCACCACCACGAGTACCGGCGCGGTCGCCAGCGCGGGCACGGCGACGAAGACCGGTGCGAAGAACAGAGCCGCCAGGAACAGGCCGGCGACGGTCACCGCCGTTAGGCCGGTGCGCCCGCCTTCCTCGATTCCGGCGGCCGACTCGATGTAGGTCGTCACGGTCGACGTACCGAGAAGCGCGCCGGCCGTGGTGCCGATGGCGTCGGCGGCAAAGGCGCGTTCGCTACCAGGTAGATGGCCGTTTTCGTCCTCGAGACCCGCCAACCGTCCCACACCCATCAGGGTGCCTGCGGTGTCGAAGAAGTCGACGAACAAGAAGGCGAAGATCACGGGCAGTAGCGCGACATCGAAGAGCTTGGACAGATCGAGCGAGAGGAACGTCTCTGCAGGCAACCGCGGCCATGCGACGACACTCTCCGGCGTCGGTACCAAACCGAAGACCCAGGCCACGGTGGCCAGGCCTACGATCACCCAAAGCAGCGCACCCGTAACACCTCGTGCCAGCAAGGCGCCTCCCACCAGCACACCTACCGCCGCCAACAGCGTCGCCGGCTCGGCCAGAGAACCGAGCTCCACGAGAGTCGCGGGATGATCCACCACCAATCCGGCATTCTGCAGGCCGATGAACGCCAAGAACAGTCCGATCCCTGCCATGGTTCCTGCGCGCACCGGAGCCGGGACGGCCGCCAACACAGTGGAACGAAAACCGGCCAGAGATAGCCCCAGGAAGAGCACGCCCTCGGCGAAGACCGCAGCCAGCGCGACCTGCCAAGACACACCCATGCCTGCCACGACCGAGTAAGTGAAGTACGCGTTGAGGCCCATACCCGGAGCCAACGCGAACGGCAGATTCGCCCAGAGTCCCATGACCAAACAGGCCAAGGCCGAAGCCAGAGCCGTGGCGACCAACACGTCGGCCGCCGGTAACCCAGCCTCGGCAAGGATCTGGGGATGGACGAAGAGAATGTAGGAGAGCGTCAGAAATGTCGCCAGCCCGGCACGCATCTCGCGAGCCCAAGTGGTGCCGTGATCCTCGAGACGGAACAACCTGTCGAGCATCGGACAAAAGTACACCAGACCAACCAGCGGTGCCCCGTTACGGGCCGGACTGGTCCATTTGATCGTCTAGAGTTCTCGGCGAAGTCGGCCGGTGTTTCTAGGCGGATGGAGCCGCAGAAACGCTCGTTCTGCCAGACGCAGTGTCCGCAGGAACCTGCTCAAGATTCTCCAATTGAGCCCTTGCAATCACGAGGCACCGTGATCGTCGCCGACCGCAGCGTGCCTTTGAACGCGTCACGCCTGTAGGCAATGTCCTCGATTTCGCTGGCTTCGAGTCGGAGCGAGATCTTGATCGGGAACTCGGAGTCGCTCAGTCTTGCCTCGAGCTCATAGGAGTAGAACTTCTGAAGCTCGATACTCCAGCGGAACCGTGATCCCGCGGGCAGCGGCTGAATCCACGGATCGACTCTTCCAGAGACCATGGGTCCGAAGTAGTCGAAGTCAACAGCGCCGACGCCTGCTCCGCTGGGATCATTCGAGACCATCTCGACCGTTAGGCTGGGGTGGTAGGAGATGCCGTTGCCGAGTCGAATGCCCATCAGAACTGCCTTGTGTGATGGAGATTCGTTCACCAGCGTCGGTGTGAGGGTGACAGATCCGTCAATCTCGACTCTGCAGGCAGGCTCGAGACGCAACAGCTCATTGCCTTGATCGATCGCATGACCGGGCCCAGACCCTATCGGCGGGAGCGCTAGGAGTG
>JALCBJ010000191.1 GCA_028066595.1 Thermoanaerobaculia bacterium | reverse complement strand
CTAGATCATTCGGGCACTAGCTTTTCTCCTCGGTCTCGGCGCCGTCGGAATCGTCGAGGCGTTGCCGCAGCTCGACGGCCGACGCAGGTCGTTGGGCTGGATCCTTGTGGAGGCAATCGAGTACCAACTGAGCGACATCGTCGGACAGGTCCGATCGCAAGCTGCGTGGATCTGCGGGGTTCTCGTAGAGATGTTGTTGCAGCGAGCTGATACCGGTGGAGAAAACGGGACGACCGGTGGCCATCTCGAAGAGCACGCAGCCGAATGCATAGATATCGGCTCGAAAGTCGAGGTCGTCGCCGCGGATCTGCTCCGGCGACATGTACGACGGCGTGCCCGCCGGACGGGTCGCGACCTTGCCCGAAACATCGTCCGAGACGCGGGCGAGCCCGAAATCCGTGAGCTTCACCCGCTCTTCTTCGGCGCTCCACAGAAGATTCGACGGTTTCAGGTCTCGATGGACGATCTGGCGGGCATGGGCATGGGCCAGTGCATCGGCGATCTGCCTGCCGATTCGCCGCAGCCAGGGCACCGACATCTGCTGCTGCCGGAGCAGCTCCTCGAACGTTGGGCCGGGTACCAGCTCCATCACGACGAATACTCCGCCCCCGCGATGGCCCACGTCGTAGATCTGGACGATGTTCGGGTGGCTGAGACGCGCCGCGGCCCGGGCCTCGGCGAGCAGCGCCTGGGGTGTGGACGATGGATCCTGCAGTAGATTCTCCGGCAGGACCTTGTAGGCGACCTGCCGCTGCAGGAAGGAATCTTCGGCGCGATAGACGCGGCCCATGCCACCCCGGCCCAGCTCCTCAAGCAGGCGGTAGCGCTGGTCCGGTTGCGGCGGAGGCGACGGGCCGCCGGCTTGGCCTTCGGCCGGAACGGTGGAAAGTCCGGAGACGCCGAGACCGAGAACACCCTCGGTGACCAGCCGGGAGTCGCCGGTCGCTGGAGAAGCGGAGCTCGAAGACGCGCCGGTAGGACCGGAGGCGCGCACAGTGGGATCGTCTTCGAACGACGCCGAGGCTGTCATCGAGCCTTGGCGGAGCTGCATTTCTTGCGCCTTCACCTCGTCGCCTACCTGAGCGTAGAGCTCGGAGGCGGACATGAATTCACCGGCTTTCTCATAGCGCTCCGCCGCCTTGCGCAACTCCCCTGCAGCGGCCCACTGATCGGCGGCCCGCGCTTCTTCGCCGGCCTTCTCCAGCCACTCTGCCGCTTCGGCTGCATTGCCGCGCCGCTCGAGGTGCTCGGCGCGTGCCAGAGCCTCCCGCCGTTCGTCTCCCAAGCGTGCCCAGATGTCTGCCGCTGCGGGCAGTGCGCCGGCCTTCTGACACAGTTCGGCTGCCTCTACAGACGGCTCGAGGAAGTCGCGGGCGATGGGCGCCGCCAGCTCGAGCTGCTCGCTGTCCACCGCCAAGCGCCAAGCTCGCTGCGGCTTCACTTCTGCGAGCCACAGCTGCACCGCACGACGTACCGCCTGGGTCATTTCGAGGCTCATCGACGAGCCGCCGCCCTGGGAGATCGCCGACCGGACGGCCTGTTCGAGGATCTCGGCGGCCTCGCGTCCCTCGGAGTCGCCCAGTGCCTGAACCGCTTCCGATTCCAGACCGGCGGCGATGAAGCAGCGGGCCGCCTGCAATCCGTCACCCGCCTCTCGCCAGCAGCGGCCCGCGAGGAACGGTTTTCCGGCGCGTTCCCAAGCGAGTGCCGCTTCGTTCGGGGCGCCGTCTTCCTGGGCGAGCTCCGCTACCACGTGCCAGACACCGCCCTCGCGCGCGACCTTTCGAGCCTCGTCGCGGCGCCCCTGTGCCAAAAGCAGCTCTGTGCGCTCCGCGTGATGACCCCCACGCGCCAGCAGGTCGAGAGCCTTACGATCGTTGCCCAGCGTTTGCTGGATCTCTGCGGCTGCCAGATAGTCTCCGCGCTTCACCGCATCCTTGAGCTCGCGACGCGCGTTGCGCGAACCGGCAGCGCCCGGAGCGTGGCTACCCTGATTTCGGCGCAGGACGGCTCGGATCGCCAAGAGACAGGCCGAGAGCAGAAGCAGCACCAACAATAGGGCGCCTCCGATCACCAGGTAGACGCCCGGCGGTTCGCGTAGATCCGGCGGCAGGTAGTTCCAGAAACCCGACGTCTTGATTCGCCAGAGGAGGTTGTTCCACGAACTCATGTCCGGGAATCGTATCCCGGTACGGTCGCGGGACGTCGAATCTGGTGCAACGGTTGGAGGAGGAGAGCTGAGCTCGACCGTGGCCCGCTCTGCCCATCGTTCTATTCGACGTAGCCGAGACTGCGCAACTGTTCCAGTTCCTCCGCGCTCATGTCTGCCATCTCCTCCGATTCGTCGAGCTTCTGCTCTTCCGCCCAGCTGAGCCATCGCTCCAGCTGCTCGGCCAAACTCGCGACGACTTCCGGATGCGCCTCCGCCCTGTCCTCGAGGTTGAGTGGATCGGCCTCGTGGTCGTAGAGCTCGTACTCCGGCAACTCGACGGGTTGGCCTTCGCGGTCGACCACTCCGGGTTCACCTACACCGCGGTTCCAGACTAGCTTCCAGCTTCCGTCGAGGATGGCGTAGCGTGTCACCTGGGCCGGTCGTTCGGCAGGTAGCTCGACGAAAGCCGGTCGCTGGCGTTGCGTCGCGGTCTCGGTACTCAGCAGTGGCAGGAGGCTCTGACCCTGCGCTCGCTCCGGTACTTCCAGGCCCGCGAGCTCCACCATCGTCGGGTACAGATCGATGGTCTGTACGGTTCGTTCGACGACGCGACCGGCCGGAACACCCGATCCCCAGAGCACCATGGGCACGTTGGTCACCTCGCCGTAGACGGTCGCACCGTGCCAATGTTGGCCATGCTCGAGAAACTCTTCCCCATGGTCCGAGACGAAGCCCAGAAGCGAAGCCCCGGTCAGGCCTAGCTCATCGAGCGCTCCCATCATCCGTTCGACCTCCACGTCCATGGCGAGGATGGAGCCGTCGTACTGATTTCTCTCGTAGCGTACGAAGGTCTCTGCATCGACTCCTGCGATGGCGAGCTCTTCCTCGCTCGGCGCCATGAACCGCTGCAGCAGCGGCGACTTGATGTGAGGTCGTACCGCGTCCGCCTGCTCGGCGAAGCGTGCCGCGTCTTCGTCGCTCGCCCACTTGCGATCGTAGGGCGGCTCGGGCTCGAACGGGCTGTGTGGGTCCATGGCGTGGATGAAGGCGAACGTCGGGACGTCGCGATGCATCTCGAGCCACTCGAGATAGGCGTCGACCCAGACGCGCGAGGTCTTGGACGTGTACTCGGCCTCGCCTCGCGGAATCGCGCCGAACTCGTAGAGCACCTCGACGCCCTGGTGCAGATTGGTCAGCTGGCCGGTGAACGGCACCGACGAGGTGGCGAAGGTCGCGTATCCGGCCTGGCGAAAGATCTCGGCCAGAGTCGTTTCTCCGGCCGAAATGCGATCCGATAGACCGGCGACTCCGGTCGTCGACGGGTAGAGCGAGGTCAGGATGGAGGAGACCGATACCTTCGTCCAGGTGCTTTGGGCGACGGCATCGTCGAATCGGACGCCCTCTGCTGCCAGGCGGGAGAGCGTCGGTGCCGTCTCTCGTTCGTGTCCCCAGGCTGCCAGGTGGTCTTTGCGCAGGGTGTCGGCCAGGAAAAGGATGACGGTTTGGGGTCGCTCGGCGTCGGCGGTCTCGGTCAGCGCGCTGCGCACAGTCGGCGTGCCCCAGAGTGCCGGTGCGGCGTCGCCTTCTTCGTTCCGGGCCTGCAGACGGAGTCGGATCGTCTCACCAGCCCATTCGGCGAGATCGATCCGTTCGGCATGCCACGCGTCCGCCTTTGTTGGACGGATCGTCGCGATGGTGGTGGCTTCGGCGCCCCCGCCCGAGGTCGCGGGCGCCACGGCCACTTCGAAGCTAGGCAGCGGCTCGGCTACCGCCCCCACCGCCAGCTCGAGCCACGGCCGTGCGGACAGCTGTGCTTCGAAAACCAGGGTCTCCCCGGGCCTCGACACCAGGGATTCCCGAAACACCTCACCGAGGCCATGCCAGCCGGGTCCCGACTCGATGCTCGCAAGATGCTCTCGGCGAAAGACCAGGCGCATCGAGTCGACAGCGAAGTCGACCCCCGCAGCGTCGGTGGGACGCAACAAGATCTTGCGCGGACCACGGGTGGCAGGCATCATCTCGAGCAAGAAGACGTCGTCGAGCTCGGTCGTGTAGGTCTTGGTGCCCGCTCCAGGAAGCAGCGGTGACGAAATCGGCCATTCCTCGATGCGAGCCAGGTTGACCTGCATCGGCGGGCCGGGATCCAGCGCCGGATGGACCGCCATGCGGGTGCCGTCAGCCACTTCGAGCCGCGTTTCCACCGACCACAGCTCATCTTCGCTTCCCGCCGGCTCCGGCAATGTGACCAAGATCGCCGGTTGCTCCGAGGTAGAGCGTCCCACGAGCCGTCCGTCCTCGATGCGCAGGCCCTCGACACCCTGGAGAGCTTCCCACGTGAGACCCTCGGCGCTGCCATCGAAGACGACGGCTCCCTGAGCCGAGGGTCTGGGTGGCGACACCGGATCCTCGATCTCTACCTTCGACCAGTTGGCCACCAGGGAGACGGGATCAATCGCCGCCGGGTCGGAGGCTACAGAGTCCGGCAGGCAACCGACCAGAATCGAAGCCGCGGCGGTGAGTGCGCAGACGCTCGCTGACAGCAGCGGGGCGGGTGAGCGGGACGTGGTGAGTCGGGCGCGGTCAGTCATCGGTAGTCTCCGGAGCTCGATGGGTGCGGTCGTGTTGGCGCACTCTAGCCTGGATTCCTTAGTACGCCGTGAAAGTCGGCGTTTCTCAGTGGGTGAGATTCCCACCCGGCAACTG
>JALCBJ010000190.1 GCA_028066595.1 Thermoanaerobaculia bacterium | reverse complement strand
GATCTGTCCCAGGGCGTCCAAGACCAGGCTCGATCTCGCGCAAAGATGCTCCACCAATAGTTCCGACGGGTTCCGCCTGATGGCCCAGAAGCCGCCCGAAACTCGGTAATCACCGCAGGGCGGATTTTTCGCACGTTCAGGAGTCGTTTGTGGAGCGTTTCCGGCGCTCCGTGACCCAGGGCATCCAAGTCCTCCTGCTGATACACGACGCCGGGCCCTACACATGGTCTTCGAGCAGCAGCCGCATCACGAATCGCAGTGCGCGGCGATCGGCTCGAGCTCGATGAGGATCGGTTGCACCGCCGAGACACTACGCAAGTGGGTCCGGCAGGCAGAGCGCGATCAAAGGCGGCGTGCGGGACTGACCACGAGCGACCGTCAGCGACTCGAGGAGTTGGAGCGGGAGAATCGTGAGCTGAAGCAAGCCAACGAGATCCTGCGCAGGGCGTCGGCGTGTTCGCCCAGGCGGAGCTCGACCGCCGACCGAGACGCTCGTGACGTTTGTGGACGAGCACCATGGAGAACACGGGGTCGAGTCGATCTGCAGGCAACTGCCGATCGCCTCATCCACGTACTACGAGCGCAAGGCTTGCCAGCGAGATCCGAGCCGGCATTCGGCCCGTGCTCAGCAAGACGAACGGCTGAAACCGGAGATTGCGCGGGTCTATCGCGAGAACTACGATGCCTATGGCCCACGCAAGGTCTGGCGTCAACTCGGTCGAGAAGACATTCTGGTGGCCCGCTGCACGGTGGAGTGCCTGCTGCGGGCCATGGAACTCCGAGGCGTCGTCCGCAGTCGGCGATACAAGGTCACAACCAGTGACCCAGTCCCCGAAAACTGGACCACTATTCTGAGAAACTCTCACCATCCGAAGGAGGTCCAGAATGCGCAAGTCGCGGGTCACACGGAGAAGCAGATCGTCGTCGTCCTGAAGCGAGCGGGCCGAGGCCGGCCTCCCGGTCCGGAAATTGGTGCGAAAGGACGGCATCAGTGAGCAGCGTTTCTAACGCTGGAAGAAGAAGTACGGAGGCCTGAGCGCGTCGGAGGTGCAGGAGCTCAAGCAGCTGCGGGACGGGAATCGACGACTCAAGGGTTTGGTTGCAGATCTCAGCCTCGGCAAGCGCGCTAACGCGATCACCTGTGATAGCGGGGCGGAATTCACGTCGCGCTACTTTGACGCCTGGGCCTACTTTCGCAAGATCCAACTGATCTCATCCGTCCCGGAAAGCCCGTAGAGAACGCCTTCATCGAGTCGTTCAACGGCCGGTTTCGCGAGGAGTACCTGAGCCAACACTGCCGGCTTCGACCCGCGATCTTGAACGGGAAGCAAGCAGTGGTGGATCCCATTGAAGGTTGACCAGCCAGGACCGCCAGTCCCTTTGGACCAGCGGCCTGCCGAGGGTCAGTAGAGGTTTACCGTCCAGGTATCTGTGCAACCGGACATGCAGGTGACGGTGGACGGGAACCCGAAGAACAGTGTGTCGTCGAGACCGTCCCAGTCGTGCTGCGCGGTCGCCGTGCCTACGCTGCAGACGCCGGGAGTGGAAGGTCGGTACGTGATGAACTCACTCGCCTTGCACTCGGTACCCGACGCATAGGTCGAGTACTGGCAGTGGAAGATCGGCCCGCCGATCGGATACTGCACGTTGATCTGGTAGTAGTCGTGCCCACTGGAGGCGGTGTACCAGAAGGTACGCACGGCCCGCGCGTAGACCGAGCCGTTGGCGTTCTCGAGCTCGATGTCTTCGGTGCAGGCGGCGCAGTAGCTCTTCTGTTCTCCGCAGCTGCCGCCGCCACTCTTGCCGCCTGCGAGGCCGGATCCAGAGGACGGGCTCGTGGAGAGTTCTTTGCTCCGCTTGGCACCGTTCGGACCACGGACCTCTGCGCGCGCCACGAAGTTCTGCAGCGATAGAAGATAGACGCTGGGCACGTCCGCTAGCCGAGAGAGATCGATCCGGCGCTCACCGAGCGCCTCGACCCGGACCAGGAAATTGCGTCCGTCCTGATCTCCGAGACCCGGCGCCGCGATGACGACATCATTGTCGCGAGTGGCTCGATTCTCGAGGATCAGAATGACGCGCCGGCCGCCACGCCGGTCCGCGCCTGTGGTGGCCACCATCTCGCCGAGGTCGAGGACCGCGGAGTAGTTGGCGGGGTCGGCCACGGCGCGGATCAGGTCTTGCGAGAAGAAGGTGGCCGGCAGCAGATCGCGCGCCGCGTCCGGCACTCGGTCTCCTGTGGCGCCGAAGTGTACGATCGGTTCCGCCTGGGGCCGGTCGTGTGTGGATTGCGCCCCGGCCGCGGCGGCCAGAGAAAACATCAGAAGAGTCAGGTTGATCCATCGTAGGGACGTGACGGCTCTCATCGTGTCGGATCCTTTCTAGCGGTGGGCGCGGCGCCGAGCCCCGATATGATGCGGAGCGCGACCACGACCGTTGGAGATAGCGCCCGCAACGGTGCGAGCGATGCCTTCAACGTAGAAAACGTGGCCAGAATGGTCGATGGATTCGAGGTAAGATGCAGATAAGGCGCAGGTAAGTTGGCGATCGAGAACGAATCTCAGCGGGTCAGTGTCGAAGGCTTCAGTGCTAAAGAGCTCTCCGACGGACACTGGTCGCCTTCGGAAGCCCGCGACGCCGAGCTCGTCCCGTTAGTCTTTGGGCCCTACGTCCTCGACCTCGGGGAGCAGTCGCTGACGCGGAACGGTGAGCCTTGCCGCATTCAGCCCCAGCCGCTTCGGATCCTTGCCTTGCTGGCGTCGCGGCCTGGTCGGCTGGTGAGTCGAGAGGAGCTTCGGCGTGAGGTCTGGGGAGAAGAGCTCGCGGTCGATCATGAGCACGGGCTCAACTTCGCCATCCACCAGATCCGTTCCGTTGTCGAGGACGAGGCGCGACGGCCGCGCTTTGTAGAAACGGTGCCCCGCGCGGGCTATCGCTTTGTGGCCCGGGCCGAGCCGCTGGACGATGCTGGGTCCTCTGCGTCGCAGACGTTCTCGGAGCCCGCGAAGCCGAGCCGAGAGGAGGGCTTTGATCACCCCGGTGAGGGGCGAAGCAGCCGGTGGCGTTACGCGGGATCCTTGGCCTTGCTGCTGGTGATGACCGTTGCAGTCGGCTTTTTCTGGGGCCGCTGGTCTCCCTCCGAGTCGACTGAGTCGAGGCCAAAGATCGGATCCATGCCGATGCCGCCGGTGCGGGTCGCCGTCTTGCCCTTCGACTCGGCGGAAGATGACGTTGAGCTCGCGACGGCGGTCACCTTTGATCTCATCGCGGAGCTGGGTGGAGCCGAGCCCGGCCGAGTCGAAGTAGTCGGGCGTCGTTCGGTGGTCCAGTTCCGGAAAACGCAGCTCTCCTCATCGGACATCGGTGCGCGCCTGTCGGCTGACTGGCTGGTGGAGGGACGCGTCGAGCGGGTGGACCGCGACGTGCGCATCGACACGTTGCTCGTCGAAGTCGGCACCGGCGTCGTACGGGCTGTCAGCTCCGTCCAACGCTCCGCCTCCGAGCTGAGCCTCGGTCAACGCTATCTGGCCGAGGAACTGATGGCCTTGCTGCTACCGGACCGCACCGGTCGGACGACGGATACCGAGATCGGGCTTCCGGTGGAAACCGAGCTATATCGCCTCTTCGCTCGGGCGCGCTGGCTCTTCTATTCTGGAGGAAGGGAAGACGCCCGCAAGGATGCCCAGGCCGGTGCTGTCGAGCTGCTGCGCGAGGTCGTAGCGAGCGATCCCGCCTTCGCTGCGGCCCAGGCTGAGCTCGCGTCGCTGCTGGCCCAGTCCAGCTTTGGGAGCGATCAATGCTCCGTCGAGGAGGCGATCACGGCGGCCGAGGCGGCGTTGGAACTCGATCCGGCATCGGTGGAAGGGCACTTTGCGCTCGGCCTGCTCCGGGCGTATGCGCAGAGGGATCTGGAGGCCGGACGGCTCGAACTTGCCCGGGCCGTTGAGCTTCGGCCCGGCGACGCGCACGCACTGTCGGCGCAGGCAGGACTGGCCGCCCTGCTGGGCGACCGGGAAGCCGCGGCCGAGATGTCCGACCTGGCCGTGCAGATCGACCCGCTGGCGGGTGACACGTGGCTCGACGCCGGCTTCGCCGACTACCTCGCCCACCGCTTCGGCCACGCCAGCGAACGCTGCGCGCGCAGCATCGAACTGGGAACCTCGGCACCGACCTGGGCTGCTTACTGCCTGCTCAACACGGGCCAGGCCGCCAAGGATGTGGAGCTCTCCCAGCGGGCTTCAGATCTGTTCGCCGAACTCTTGGATCTGCCCTCTGAACCCGGCCACGGGCTGATGACGGTCCGGGAGATGCGCGAGCAGATGATTCTGCGCCTCGAATCCCGCAACGACCGTCTGGTACTCGACTATCTTCTCGCCACGCATGCCGCCGCGCTCGATCGTCCCGGGGAGGCCCTCGACCACCTCGAAGCGTCCCTGGCTCGTGGAGACCTCTTGCTGCCGTTTGCCTTGGCCGACCCTCTGTTCGACGGCCTGCACGAGGAGCCACGCTTTCAGCGGATCCTGAAGGCGGTTCACGACGGCACCGCTCCCGACTCCATGCCGTCTGGTGACTGTGGGGCGAACCGGTCCTGAAGCTCACCCTGTGCCCGGAAGATGTCCGCGGCTCGCCGAAAGAGTTCGGCCCTTCGAGGGCACTAGAGACTCGGCGGCGGATTCAACGTCTTGTAGAAGAGGCAGGATTTCTGGCTCATGCAATAGGCCATGCCGAGGCGGCGACGAATCTCTCCTTCAAAGAGTTTGACAGGCGTACAACTTCTTTGGCGAGTGAAGGGGCGCGCTGCGCTCCGCACGATTCAATCGAGTCGCCAACCTCAGACTTCTGCGACCTAGACAATATGGAACGACCGACCCCTCGAGCCTAGGATCGAGGTGCTGTAGACGCCTCGACGGCGTTTCCGCCGTT
>JALCBJ010000189.1 GCA_028066595.1 Thermoanaerobaculia bacterium | reverse complement strand
CTAGCAGGCCGTGGTGGAAGTCGTGCGAGCCGCGTTCTGAGCGCCTTGGGTCCGAATCCAAGGCGCGTCGACGCAGGCGATGCGAGTCATCGCCGAGGAGGCGCAACGCCGGAGTTGCGCCCAAGCCGCCGGAACCCTCTGGTCGACATCGACCCGGCTTCGATCGCGATTCGGGCTTCGGCATCATCCAAGCGGAAAACTGCCTCATGAACAACCCGATCTTCACGGACGGATTCGAGACAGGAGACAGGTCCGCATGGACGAATCGCCGCTTGAACCACCCCTAGCCCGGTGCTATGCTGCGCTTGATCGCATGGTCCTATCTTCCGCAGTATCCACCGACGCGTTTCTGGTGATCGGAGTTCATTCACGATCCACTGAAACCCTCGGACCGCGACACCACGCCGGGCCGGCCTGCTGCCGCTCAGCTCGGTTCGTTCGCAGAGCCTCCCAGAGGAATTCTGCGCGCGGACCACGCAGTCAGGGTGTGTGACGCTCCCCTTCGGGTGCGGTCGTGGCGTATGGAGAATGCGAAGACGAGAACCGACCACACGGACCCGAACTTGGAGGAACGCGCATGGAACTCGACCCCGTGAAGCAGGAGTTGCTCGAATCGGATGATGATTTCCGGAGTCTCTACGAGGAACACAAGCAGTGTAAAGAACGCCTCGTGACGCTCCGGCACAAGAGCCTCCTCTCCGAGGACGACGAAATGGAGATGAAGCGCATCAAGCTGCACAAGCTGAGCCTGAAAGATCGCATGGAGACGCTGGCCCGCGAGCGGGTCCAGGCTGTCGCCTGAGCCGTCCTTCCTCTCGACGGCTAGTCCTTCCCTACCACCGCCGGCGCGGCCCTGGTCGTTCTTCACCAGGCCCCCGGCGGTGTCGTGTTCCTTCCCTACGCCCAAGCACTTCAACGTCAGGACCACTGTGTCTGATCCCCCCCTCTCTCCCGGCTTACCCGAGGAGCCGGACGTTCCCGCGGCCGCGCCCCGAGGCCTCCGCCGCGGCGCCTTCATCCTGCCCAGCCTCTTCACCATGGGCAACATCTTGCTGGGCTTCTACGCCGTGGTTCTGGCCTATCGCGGTGAGTTCGTCGTGGCCGCCTGGATGGTGGTGATCGCCGGCATCCTCGACATGCTGGATGGCCGGATCGCACGTTTGACCCACACCGAAAGCGAGTTCGGCCGCGAGTTCGACTCGCTTGCCGACTCCTTGACCTTCGGTGCCGCTCCTGCCTGGATGGCATTTCTCTGGGGCCTGCACGAATATGGGCGCGTAGGCTGGCTCGTCCCCCTCTTCTTCTTGATCTGCACCACAGTCCGACTGGCTCGGTTCAATGTGCAAACCAAATCGGTCGATTCCAGGTACTTCGTGGGTCTACCCTCGCCGGCAGCGGCGGCCACGGTGATCTGCCTGTTCTTCGTCTCGGCACAACTCGACGCGAAGGACACCCAGTGGATGACCGCAATCTTCTTCACCATCCTGCCACTTTCCGGCAGCTTGATGATCTCCACCTTTCGCTATCCCAGCTTCAAGCGCCTCGACCTACGCCGCAAATGGAGCTACCGCACCGCCATTCTGCTGGCCATCGTGCTGCTGGTCGTAACCTCCGAGCCGGTGCTGTCGTTCGAGGTCGTCACGGCGACCTATCTGCTCTCGGGCCCGACGATGTGGCTCTGGGGAAGGCTTCGTCGCCGCCGGACCGACCTTCCTGCTCCAGCTTCCGAATCGGAACAGGAACCCGAGACGGCGTGAATCTCGGTCAGAGATGATAAACAGGCAGTCATGACTGTCCTCGCCATCGTCCGTCCCAACGGACTCCTCGCCACCGAGCTGCGTGAAGCGCTTGACCTGCATCCCGAGATGGCCCAAGAGGTGCGTCTCGTCTCGGACGACGACTCCGAGGTGGGCACTTTGACGGAGGTTGCGGGAGCCGCCACCCTCGTGGGAGCCCTCGACGCCGACGATCTCCAACGGGTCGACGTCGCCGTCGTCTTCGGCACCCCGGAGGACTATGCCGCAGCACTCGATGCGCTGCCGCCCGGCACGACATCGATCATCGTCTCCACCGATATCGCAGCGCACGACGCCGAGCCCATCGTCGCAGGCGTCAACCTGGAAAGCGCCCGGCGTGGTGAAGCGAACCTCTCGCCGCATCCAGCCGTGGTCGGCCTCGCCCACATTCTCCACCCGCTGCGCGACTTCGGCATCGAATCCGTCGCCGCCACGCTCTTGGAGCCGGCTTCGAGCTACGGCAAGGGCGCGCTCGACGAGATGTTCACCCAGGCGAGGGACCTGCTCAACTTCCAGGCGGTGAAGAGCGAGATCCTCCCGGGCCAGCTCGCCTTCAACATCCTCGACGCGGCGGACGATCCATCTCCCCTCGCTCACCAGCTGCGTTCTGTCCTGCCACAGACCACTCTGAGCGACGACTCCACTCTGTCGCTCCACCTACTGCGCGCCGGTGTCTTCCACAGCTTGGGAGTGAGTCTCCACCTCCGCCTCACCGAGGACCCGGGAGAGGCCGCGGTCCGCGACATTTTGGAGGACGCACCCTGCGTCGCGCTCTGGGATGAGGAGACGCTGGGGGCCATCGATGTCGCGTCGAGGCCCGAAGTCATCGTCGGCCGCGTCGAGGCGCAGGGCAAGGGCCTCTACCGGCTCTGGTCAATGATGGACAACATCGCCGCCGGCGGCGTCGGCAATGCGCTGGCAATTCTGGAGGCGCTGACCTTTCGCCCAGTGGCTTGACCTGGTCGATGTCATCACCTACGCTCATCTGCTACCCGCCGCACCGGCTCTCGTATTTCTATAGTCACCTTTCCGTCACTAGGACTGTTCTACACGATTCCGCCGGGACTTGGCCATCGGGCAACTTGTGGTCCTGGAACGAAGATCTAGGTGCTACTGAAGGCCGCGCTTCGATCTAGAGACCCTTACTCAGTGCAATCTCTGCCACCACGCCGTCTTTTGCTTATCGGACTGCTTTCTTCGTTGGCACTCACCGTAAATCTCGCAACTTGCCTCCACAGCACGCAACTAGCTCCGCAAGAAGAACACTTTAGAATGGGGCAGAGTCTCCGCTACGAAGGCTCGTTTCATAGAGATGATGAAGTGGCGGTTTTTCGCCCTCCAGGGTATCCGTTCTTTGTTGCGACTGTCTTGTGGCTTCGCGACATTCCTTCCGGCGAGTCTCACTCAACGAACGAATTCGACGAGTTGACCGTAGCCCTAGTTCAGTCTCTTCTTTCGGCTGCCGCCTCGACCCTCATCTTCCTGATGCTCTCGCGCGACCTTGCACAGTCCACAGCAATCTCCTTTACCTTGGTCCACATCTTTAATCCGTTTCTGGTCTACGCCGTCGGCTGGGCCAACTACCCGACGCTCCATGTATTTGGCATTGTCTTGTCCTGTTACCTACTGGATCGGGCTCTCCGTAGTACTTCCTCCAAGAGGTCCACTAGCACCTCGTTGCTTCTCGTGTCAGGCATTAGCTGGGGTCTCACCACTCTGGTTCGACCCATGAGCCTGCTCATGCCGCTTGTGCTCCTCTCTCTTCTATCGATTCGCCGGGAGCTCGGATTGAGAGACCGGATCCGCTACCTCGCTGTTTTCCTCTGTGGCATGTGTGCTGTGATCACGCCGTACTCAATACGCAACTATGCCCTTACCGGAGAGGCGGTTCTCGTCAACGCTCAAGCGGGGACTGCCATCTGGGGGTCGACGGTAGAGAAGATCGAAGGCAACTTTCTTGACTGGGTGCCGCTCTGGTTCGAGCATGGAATGCCGATCTATACCGAGATCACTGGGGATGAGGAGTACGACCTGCAGGTTTTCCTGGCCCGTGCCGTGGAACTAAATGATCGCTTTCGCAAAGAGGCGGCCCAGAACATCAAAGATAATCCAGGGACCTACGTGCACAACGTCGTGAAGAACATCTATGCCTTTGTCGCTCACTCCGAGGAGGAATATATTGGCCTCTTCCGGAAGAATCAAAGGGCAGTGGAACCGCAAGAAGGGCCCAATTCGAGCGACCACCTCGGCGTCACTGGAGAAAGCTTGGCCAGACTCCTCGCCGTCTCGCTTACGACCCTGGGGCTCGCTGGAATCTGCGTGAGTCTTCTCAGAAGAAGATTGGCCGCCCAAATTTCAGCCCTGACCCTTGGCATGTTCATCTTAGCTCACGCATTCACCTATCTCACCGTTCGGTACCTCTACATAAAGTATCCGTTGCTAATAGTTCTTTGCGGCCACATGAATCACGAACTCCGTAATTTCCACACCACTCACCTACCTTTGCGCCGCAGTGCCGCAGCCCTGGGGATCGGGTTGGAGATAGCACTTCCGGCGCTCGCGATATTGACTACGCTAATCATGTTGGCCGTCATCTGATACTACCAAGAAGCCTATCTCTCCGAATCGACACTGAGCGATTCTGATGAGGTAGAGACAACAACTAAGATCAGGTTCATGACGGCTCTTTCCCGCACGATTGTGGCCGCTCGCCGCCTTGTTCTAGAACCAGGTTGACCTGCTACTCCCAAAACGGCCCACGAGAAATGAGAGTCTGGGCCGGCCAAGGAGGTAGTGAATGCGTAAGAGCAGATTCAGCGAAGAGCAGATCATCCGGATCCTCGGCGAGGTGGAGTCTGGGAGTTTGGTCAAGTGACCTTCCCCCGCAGAACTGGTCCGCTTCGTATGAGAGTCTTCAGGCCCATTTGGGCAGGAGGATTCGATGAAGCGGAAACGACATGGTGCTGAAGAGATCGTGCGCAAGCTGCGTGACGCCGAGGTCGCGCAGTCGGAAGGCAAGACGATCACGCAGATCTGTAAGCAGTTGGAGATATCCGAGCAGACGTACCACCGCTGGAAGAAGCAGTACGGCGGCCTGCTGTATTGCTTCAGTTGAAATTGGACACCGACCGGCTCCAAGATACGGAGTCAGG
>JALCBJ010000188.1 GCA_028066595.1 Thermoanaerobaculia bacterium | reverse complement strand
ATTGAACCTGTCGGACCTCGGTCTTGTGATCACTCCGATCGGGACTTGTACAACCAGCGCAGACCGCACTCGTCACTCGCTGATCAAACCCCGAACGAAGCCTACGAAGCTGCGCTGGGTTGGAGAAACGAAACCGGCTCCGTACTCCCGCATTTCGCCCAAGAGATAGCCGCCTTGACCTGCTGTAGGGTCCCACCCCATTCCGTGACCGCCGTCCCTTCAGTTCCCAGATAGATCCGTGGCTCGGTAGATTCGCCGCCGGCGCAGTCCGGATGATCGGGGTGCGGAAAGAGGGAGCCGCCGAGGCCGTTCTCGGTGAGACGGTGATCGGCGATCGGCGACTCCCTACAGGGTGTCGTCATGCTATTTCTCGAAGGGGTTGGAGTCGAGGCGTTCGTCTCGCAAGTAGCTTCGGGTTGCCTTCCTGCGCTTCAGTGTCCAGTTCCGGAGTGCCGCCGCAAGCTCGAGGGCCACGGCGGCTATTACCGCTATCTGGGCGGTTCGTTGCGGCGTGTTCTGCGTGTTCGGTGCCGGGTCTGCTGTGTCACCCACGTCGTTCTGCCGGGCAATGTCTGTGCCTACCGGGACATGACCTTGGAGACGGTGGAGGAGGTCGTCGAGGCCGGGTCTCCGCGGCAGGGTGCGCAGCACGTCGACCCGCCGCCAGTCGATGGTCGCCGGGTGTCGCGGCGTGTGTTGCGCGCCTTCGACCGGCAGATGCGGGCCGTGATCGGTCTGCTGCCCGCCGTCCCTGGGAGCGTTCTGGACAAGGTGTGTCTTCGGCTCCCAGCGCGGTGTGCTGGTACGCCTCCGGCGGTGGCTGCTGTCGGCGTTCGGCCTTTGGTTCAGCGGATTGAGCGGATTGTGGCGCCACGCACGGCCACCGCACGTCGTCCGGCGGTCGACCCACAAACCTTGGTAACTGGGCAGGGTGCGTCGGTGTCGGCAGGCTTGCACCGTCGCCGGGAAGTGGATCTCGGGGACAGTTTCGGAGACTGCACCATGGACGACGAGCTCAGAGAGCGCATCGCAGTGTTTCGCCACGGGGTCCTCCGCGACCTCGTCGCCGGCCCGTTGGCGCCGGGGGAGAAGGAGCGCCTGTTGCTGGAGATCGCGGAGCGGGATTGGACGATTCCCGGCACCTCGCGGCGCCGGGTGGGCCGCACGACGGCCCGGGATTGGATGTCGCTGTACGAGCGTCACGGCTTCGAGGGTCTCAAGCCGGCCCGACGCAGGGACGTGGGGTCGAGCCGGACGATGGCACCGGAGGTTCAGGAGATGTTGCTGGAGCTGCGCACGGCACGTCCCACCGCCTCGACCGACAGCCTGATCCGTGCCATCGAGTTGGCCTTGGGCGATCAGATCCCGGGGCCTCTGGCGCGCAGCACGGTCTACCGCTTCCTGGCCGCCAATGCCCCGCGCCAGCGCCAGCAGAGCACCGCCGAGCCCGATGCCCGGGCCTTCACGTACGAGCATGCCGGGGATCTGTGGGTCGCCGACGTGATGCACGGTCCGCGGCTGGTGGCCAAGGGCCGCCGCGAGTGCCCGCGGACCTACCTGCACGCCTTCCTCGACGACGCCACCCGGATCGTTCCCTTCGCCGCCTTCTACCGCGCCGAGAACGCCGCCTGCTTCACCGATGCCTTCAAGCAGGCCCTGCTGCGTCGCGGGCTCCCCCGGCGCCTCTACTGCGACAACGGTGCAACGTATCGCACGCGGCATCTCCAGGTGGTGTGCGCGACGCTGCATGTGGCCTTGATCCACTCACGGCCCTATCGGCCACGGGGACGCGGCAAGGTGGAGCGCTTCTTTCGCCACGTGCGCTCGGCGTTTCTGCCCCACGTGACGCCGGAGATGCTGGCCGACCTGGGGGCGCTCAACCGCGTATTCTGGGCCTGGCTGGAGGGCGAGTATCACCAGACACCGCATCGGGGCCTGGAGGGCAAGACACCGATGGAGCGCTTCCTGGCGGATCAGGACCATGTCCGTCCGGCCCCCGAGGAGGTGGAGTCCCTGCTGCGCATGAAGGCCAGGCGGCGGGTCGGCCGCGATCGGACGATCCGCCTGCAGAGCCGGGTCTATGAGACGCCTGACGGCTGGGCCGGCGAGACGGTGGAAGTGCTCTACGACCCCTACGATCCCCTGGCACCGGTGTCGATGCGCTCCGGCGAGGATGTGCAGGAGATCCGCCTGCGCTTGGTGGATCTCATCGCCAATGCACGGCTGCCGCGGGCCACCGAGACCGCCGAGCCGGAGTCGGAGCCGGCGACCACCGGCATCAGCTACCTCGACCTGATCGCCCAGCGCTTCTACGGGGAGCAGGCGTGATGTACACCGCCGTCTTCGGTCTACGCTGCCTGCCCTTCACCGGGGCTCCGGCCAGCGACCGACTCTTCACCTGCCCCGACCTCGACGAGGTCCACAGCCGCCTCCAGTACCTCGTCGAGCATCGCGCCATCGGCCTGCTCACCGGCGAGCCCGGCAGCGGCAAGTCCACCGCGCTGCGGCGTCTGCGCGATGCGGTGCACCCGGAACAGATCCGCATCCTCTACCTGCACGACACGGTCGTCAGCCCGCGGGACTTCTGCTGCCAGATCGCTCTCGACCTGGGCCTCGAGCCCCTGTGGTCCCGCGCCCAGACCCTGCGCGCCATCCACCAGGAGATCCGCCGTCTCGACACCGAACGTCGGCTGACCGTCCTGCTGGTGGTCGACGAGGCCCAGGGCCTACGTCCCGACGTCCTCGCCCTGCTCCCCGTGCTCACCAGTTTCGAGTGGGACGGCGCAGGCCGGCTCGCCCTGTTGCTCGCCGGCCAGACGGGCCTGCGTCAGAAGCTGCGCATGGCGCACCTCGAGCCGTTGGCGCAGCGCGTCACCGTGCGATCCACCTTGCGCGGCCTGGATCGCGAGACCACCGCGGCGTACCTCGCCCACCGCCTGGAGCAGGCTGGCGTCAGCCGGCCGCTGCTCACCGAGACCGCCATCGAGGCGCTCTTCACCGCGTCCCAGGGCATCATGCGACGCATCGATACCCTGGCCCACCACGCCCTTGCGCTCGCCGCCACCCAGGGCGCCAAGCGGGTCGAAGCCGAGCACGTGGTGCACGCCGCCGAAGAGGTCCGAGCATGACCCAGAAGCGTGCCCAACCCATGCAGGGCGTCCTCGACTACCTGGAGCACCGCATGCCCGCGTATCCCTTTGACACGGCCCTGGACGAGGAATTCGTCGACGAACTCGTCGACGACTTTCCCCGCGTCGACCTGCTCGAAGAGGTCAAGGCGTTTCGCTGGTATTACGCCAACGGAACCGACCCGAGCCCGCGTCTGGCGCGGATCCGCCTCCGGCGCTGGCTCCACAACGCGAAAGAAGGCAGTCGGCGCTCCTGAACGAAGCCACCCCCCTGCTTTGTTTCGCAGAGCCTGCTTCGTCCCCGTCGCCATCTTCCAGAGAGCGCCTCGGACCGGCCGGGTCAAGGGGCGGGTCGCGCTCCACAGGGCGGCCCGCTCACCCCTTGACGCGCTCGAAGGCCCAGGCGCTAGCGTTTCGATGGCGTGGGGTCGGCGCCTCGAGCCGCATTGAGCCGCAGGCGGTCGATGTCGAGAATCTCGCCTTGCTCGCGCAATCCCGTGGCGGATCTCGGTGAGAACGTTGCGGCGGGACTACGTGGGACTCAACACCTGCTACCCGTTCCGGCACCACGCACTCTTCAAGGACGGCTAGCTCCGTACTCGGCAACCACCAGTCGGCCGCCGCGAGTCGATTTCGCATGAAGAAAACACTCCACCGCGCGACATAGAACTCAGGCAGGACCCTATTCGTCTTCGTTGCCGAGGTATTCGTCTTCGTGGCCGAGGTGCTCGCCACGATCTTGTCGAAGTGGCCCTCTCGATGGCCGCGTTCGATCGCCTCGTCGATCCGCGAACGCAGACCGGAGGAGACTGAGCCCTTGAGAAACCCTAGATAGTTGGGATCACGTTGAAAGGGCGTCGGCAAAACGACAAACCGATCGGCTTGCGCAGCCATCTCAGGATAGGTCGCAAGTACCGAAGTAAGCCCAGCCTGTCCCGGTCCGATCAAGAATGCGTCGATCCGTCCAGCCAAGAGCATCAGGAGTCGCTGCTCTGGACGAACCACCTCAGCGACGGTAAAGAGACTCTGGTCCTTGGCAGTCTCGAACTCTTCGCCGAAAGAAGCTCCGAGTAGCACCCCGATCCGCTTGCCCCTCAGGTCGTCGATCGACTCGAACTCGAATGCGCGTTCGGCATCGACCACTACGACCATGTCATCGTTGAAGACGGCTTTGGAATAGTCGAAGATCGCGGACCGCTCTTCCGTCCAAGAGAGGCCCACGATCGCGCCGTCTCCCTTCTTGGCCCGCGCATATGCCCTAGCCCATGGCAGCAGCTGAATATCGATTTCGATTCCAGCCTCGGAAGAAATGTAGCCGAGGATATCGACGAGGATTCCTTTCGCGGTACCGTCTTCTGCCATGCCGATCTTGGGCAGCTTGTCCTGATTGCCGAAGACCACGAGATGATCGTCCTGGCCGTGTGCCGGAAGCACGGTACAAGTGAGCAGGGCGATGAGAAAGCCGCAGGCTTTCCAGTCAGTTTCAAATCTCGTCACGCTCAATATGATATCTACTGAACGCGAAATTTCTCGATCAAAGAGCGCAGTTGGTCTGATTCAGCGTCCAGTTGAGCAGCTGTCTCACGGGTTCCCACAGCCCGATCGGCCGCCTTACGGCTCGCGGCGGCAAGATCCGCGACCACGTGCCCGACCCTCGCGCTCTCTTTCGCGACGACCTCGACTCGCCGGGTCACATCTTCTGTCGTCTGGACCTGATGGCTCAGCGCCTCGGTGATCTCTTCGGAAACCGCGCGCACCTGGTGGATGATTTCGGCGACTCCGGTAATAGCTCCAACGGCGCTACGAGTTCGCTCCCGAACGTTTTCCAGATGCCGGTCGATATCAGCCGTGGCCGAGCTCGTCAGTTGAGCAAGCTGCCGAATACGCCCGGCGATGACCTGAAAACCTCGTGCGCCACTGCCCGCACGTTCGGCCTCGATCGCCGTGTTGTAGGACAGA
>JALCBJ010000187.1 GCA_028066595.1 Thermoanaerobaculia bacterium | reverse complement strand
ACCTTGAGTGACCACGACTCTCATAGCAAGTGGACCAAATACCGGGGGAAGGTCACTCGGAGTCATCGACCACGGATCCCGCGCTTGCTTGGCCTTGCACCAGCTCACCCGTCGCCGAACCGTCGACATCCTCCGCATCGTCCTCGATCTGGTGGACACCTTCGGCAAGCCACGAGTTCTGCGAACTGATAACGAGTCCATCTTTACCTCGTGGCTGTTTCGCACTGCGATGTGGCTGCTCGGTGTCCGTCACCAGCGGACGGCGCCGTTTGCGCCGTGGCAGAACGGACGTATCGAGCGGTTGTTCTGGACACTGAAGGAGCGAATCCGCGCATGGAGGCGAAACACCGACTACCTCAAGGTCCAACAGAGCGACCTCGACTTGTTCCGGGCCTGGTACAACGGCGTTCGTCCCAAAGGGGAAGTGCGTCTCAGAGCGCACAGAACGCAGGCGCGGCCCAAACTCGTGCAGAAATCGGCCCGAATGAACGATCTTCTGCAGAAAAAGGTCCAACCTACGCGCCACTTTCGCCGATCAACAGCTCACTTCGGACCAGCGAGGTGTGGACACTGTTGTGGACAGGGCACTCAAAGAGTTATGTCATCAGGTCGACAGCCTGCCTGATCACGACCAGGACGTCATCTGCCATGTCATGGACTCCCTCATCCGCAAGGAGAGGATCAAGGCCGTCTTCGAGGGACAGGTGCCAAGGTAGCTTGGAAGTTTAGGTTTGTCTCCGCGTCAGCTCGATGAAGCGGGCTCCGACTGCATCCGCCAACCACACCTGCTCGCTGCCTTCATAAAAGACGACACCCGCGGCGTGAGCCGCCGCCGCTGCGACCTTGAGGATCACCGAATCGCGAGCTTTGCGTCGACCCACCTGGTAAGCAGTCTCCCGGTCGACTGAGAGGTGGACGTACTGCCGGCCCATCGGCTTGAGGCCTTCGGCCAGGATCACCCTAGCGCTTTCTGGCGCGGTGCCGTGGAAGAGAGTCGCTGGCGGCACGCTCGGCACCTTTCGCAGCCGGTGCGGCGTCGAGTGACCGTAGAGTGCCCGGATCTGGGCGCCCCGGAGCTCAAAGCGCCGCTTGTCTGCGACTTCCATGACCCGGACGATGTCCTGGTCGGTGATCTGGCTCCACTCCCGTCGCTGGCTGCGTAGAGCACACAGCAGCGCCTCTATGGCCACCCAGCCTTCTCCGTCCAGCTCCAGCTCGTACAACCACGGCTCGTGGCGCAGAGCGTGAGAGATCGTCCGGCTCAGAGCCGTGAGGTGATGCACCACGGTAGGTGGATCAAGGTTCAAACTCGATCATGTCCTCGACTGCAGATCGCAACCAGGCCCAGACGTCTTCGAAGTCACTCTCGTCCTCATATCCGGGCGAAGAAAAATCGTGAATGATCAATACCTTCTCCCCCATCCCACTGGCCCAACATGCAAGATCGTCATTGTCCTGTCGACAGGCGAACGGGAAGAGATCCCGTGACGGGTAACGCTTTGCTAGACCGCGGAACCGAAGCAGCGCTTGTTCGCCTTCGAGGATTCTCCATGGCCTTAGGTCAATGAGCATCTGCTCCACAATCCGACGGAAGGCGGGTGGGTACTTGACCCAATTGGGTCGCGCATCGGGTGGAAGAAGGAAAGTATCTCTGCTCAAGGCGAGAATCCCGGAGTCGAAGGATGGATGCCTGTGAATGGCGATCCTTGTGGATAGAGCTGCCGCCAGGCGCGTTTCTGCCCGGCAATTCGGTTCAAGACTGCCTCCCCCCATGTAGCGCCTTGAAGGTTGCCTCCCGCCCGGGCAGCTGGAAAGATCTCGCTGAACTCCCGCACAACAGCGTGAACAGGGGTATTCGTCAAGGAGGCTGCGGCGAGTCTCGTATTGTCGACCGTTATAAGAGTGCCGTCTGGCATTCGGACGACATCAATGGGAGACCCCTGCCAACCTCTTGCCTTCATGCTCTGAGTGATTTCAGGCAAAGTCCTCCGAACATTGCTTTGGCTGAAGCGGATTGTCGTCGGATCAAGAATCGTTACACCGCTCGGGGCGTTCGGCAGTGCCCGTGCAACATCATCACCGACTGTCGCCAACCCACGCATCCTAAATGCACGCCAAGCAGCTCTACCGTAGAGAAATGCTTGTGTACCGCCGATCACGTCTGGATAGTGAATCAGCGTACCCTCAAAGAACTGGCCCCACAGTGCCGTTTCCGGCGGGAATGCTTCCAAAACTGGCAGCACGCCCTGAGAAGGTGAGCGACCGAGCGCATACTGAGCAAGAGCGGCAGCTTCGCTACGAGAGAATCCCTCCTTGTAACTGTGGAAGAAATCAATGAGCTGGCGTTCCGCGGCCTCGTAGGTCTCTGCACCGGAAGCATCGAGGTGAGCCTGAGCGCGAGCCGTGCGACTCACTACATCGACATAGACATCCCTGGCTGCTCTTTGCTGAGAGTTCGTTCCACCGAAACGGAACCACATTCGGCAAACCCAGGAGGAGTTGGCACACAGCCCCATGGGGTCCGAGTAGTTGATGGGGTTGTTCAGTGCGTATTGGTACAGGTTCGGCCCATCGACATATCCGAGGGGATCTGTTGTTAGAAATACGCCCCCCACGTGCTGGGGCGTACGTAAGGGCTCACAATCCCTTGCGGCGTAAGGGATCAGTGATTTTTTGACCGCCGTATTAACGCCTCTGAAAAGCTGATAACCCCTGACGCGAGTTTTCAGGCGTACAGACGGCTCGACGCACCCTCCGGAGAGGCCCTGGACGTCCATCTCCAGGCGCCATTTCGCGTCCTCTGAGAAGCGCGCCAGGTCGGCCAGGTAGGTCCAGCTGCGCGGCGCCTGGAGCGCGAGCTCCACGCTAGCGACGGCGGCGACTTCGGCGCCGACATCGAGGGCCTGGCCAGTGTCGAGGACGACATCGACACTGGCCAGTAGAGGCGAGCTGCTGCCGGCGGCGCCAGCCGCCGGCCCTGCCTTGGCCATGGCCACGGGCGAGGTGGCCACCACGAGCAGCAGCGCAGCGGGGATGCGATGGAGCCTCTTCATGACAGCAAGAGCCTACCCCTCAGGGCTTTCCCACGGGACGGGATCGATACCTGCCAGATTACGGCTACCGTGGATGACCGCCACGATCAGCACGCGAGAGGTCTCCAGGCGATAGATGATCCGGTAGCTCTGGAAGAGCAGCTCGCGGACGTCGGTCCGCTCGCGTGCCTCGGGGACCTGCCGTCCTCGACGCGGCAAAGCCTCGAGACTCTCGGCGGCTTCGATGATCCTGCCGACAAACTGGCGGGCATAGCGCTCTGAGTCGCGGAGGATGTAGGCATGGATCGATTCGAGATCTTCGACCGCGGGATCCGACCAGACGATCTTCATCGAGAGAGGAAACGCCGCTTGACGTCCTCGTGACTCTGGACTCGTCCTTCCTCACCGGCGCGGATTCCGGCTTCGATCTTCTGCCGCACGTAGACCTGGTAGACCAGGTCGTCGAAAGTCGCGTTGTCGGGCAGCTCTTCGACCAGTTGGCGGGCTTGTTCCTTCACCGTGCTCATACGCACCATTCTACGCGCAGCGCCTCCCCGAGTCGCCATCTGTCCAGCTCAGGCAGCTATGGCGACTAGAGAAGGAGCCCTGGCCGCTTTCTTCCTTTAGCCGCCTCCGATCCCAGCTCGGCCGCCATGCCGCCTTCTACCAGCAGCTATCCCCTCCTCCACCGTCATCCCCCGAGCCTTTCCCCCAAGGCCCACCCTCACCGTCTGGAGGATCGCCGCGCGCAGACGGGGGCAAGGACGGCGCAGCAGCGTCGCCGCTTGCGGGCGGCCCGCAGGGCCGATCCTTGTGCCGTCGAGCACGACGATACGCTGCTTCAGGGGTGGGTCGGATGCCTTGGAGAGCGGAGCGGCGGAGTGCCGACGCTAGCGGCACTCTGCGCGGGCAGGAGGTGTGGCTGAGACTCTTCGAGGAAGAGCTACAGTACGGCGATCCTCCGACGAGCCTCGACCTCCATCAAGATCTCTGCGAGGCCCTCCTGCTCAGGATAGAAATCCGTTTGGAGCTTCCTGAATATATCGAAAGCTTCTCGCGATCTACGCTGCATCTTCAGCGCGTCTCCCAAGAGATGAAGGATCTTTGGTGCCCACGACGCGCCCAAGGAGACGAATCGATCCAGGCGCAGCGCTACACGGAGGTGAAACTCAGCATCTCGAGGCCTTCGCATGTCGAGCATGGCGCTGGCCAAGTAGATACGAGGGGGTAGTTCGTTGGACGGAACGCCTTCGGATCGAGCCATCCCAACGGAGTGGCAGAGGACGCGCACGCCCTCGGCATGATCTCCACTCTGAGAGAGACTAAAGCCTAGAGTCGCCAGATATGGGGGGATCATGATGGACCGTTCGGGTCGTTTCCTAAGTAATCTCAGCGCGTCATAAAATAGCTCCTGAGCGGCTTGGAAACTGGCTTCTGCCAAGAATGCGTAGCCGATCTCGTGCCTTGCGCAGGCACGGGACACGACAAGGCTAGTACGCTCCGCGTGATCGTAGGCTTGGCTGCTGTAGCGCTTGTGCTTGGCCAAGTCTGGCTCCTCCAAGAAGCGATAGTGGTTCGCCAGGCTCTGCGACAGCCGAAAGCTGACATACGGATCAGAGCTTGAAGACAGCCAGTCTGCAAGCGTTGAGACCGTCTCCTCCCCTCTCCCAGCCAGCACAAACGCAGATCCGAGATCAGACAGAGCCGCGCCTACCAGGTTCTCATCGCCTACCTCGACTGCCACCTCGTAAGAGCGCCGGGCCGAGGCAATCGCTGCTTCGGCCCGACCTTGCAGAATAAGATCAATAGATTTCACGCTGGCAAGGAGGTGGTCGCGATAATGCTTGGCTTCCATGCTGGGATTCAGATCCTCGGCCTCGAGTGTCCCACCTAAATGGCGGTGTCGAAGCTACCCTTCATCGATCCTTCGTGGGGTATTCTGTCGACTCACTTTCGTCTGATGAAAAATGCCAGGAGCCGATTTTATCGGACATCTTCAGGCTGGAAGAAGCCTCATCACATGCTGTGTGGCGACGCGAAGCGAGCCACTCAGCAAGTCAGCTCGGGGAGGCAGTG
>JALCBJ010000186.1 GCA_028066595.1 Thermoanaerobaculia bacterium | reverse complement strand
AGATGTCGGAGGCTCGAACGTACGTCGAGATCATGTAGTGCGCCTGATTAGCTAGTGTCCGATCCCCTGCCGCCTCCCAGTCCCAAGGCCGAACCCGGGTTTCTCCGTTGGATGACGGGGCGTCTCGCCCCCTATTCCGGACGGTGCGGTCTGGTGGTGCTCGCCGTCGTCCTGCAGGTGGGTTTTCGAGTCTGCGTGCCCATCGGCTATCAGGCGATTTTCGACGATGCCATCGCGCAGGACGACACGCGTCTGCTGCTCACGATCCTGTTTTGGCTGATGGTCGGTTGGTTGATCCACGGCGCTGCGGGGATGGCGCAGGACTACTACTCGGCATGGGTCAGCAGCCGTGCGATGAAGGATCTGCGCGAGCGGATGTTCCGGCAGTTGCAGCGCTTGTCCGACGCCTACTACGCACGGGTGGACTCTGGCGACATGATGTCGCGGTTCTCGAACGACCTGGCGGTCGTCGAGCAAGCGCTGGCGAACGGCTTCCAGACCGCGTTGTTCAGCGCGCTCAATCTCGGCGGAAGTCTGATCTTGCTGTTCGTCATCGAATGGCGTCTGGCGACTCTGACCCTCGGTGCCCTGGTCGGCGCGTACATGCTGCCGCGCCTGCTCAGTCCCCGCGCCCGCGACCGCGCCTTCGATCGCAAGGAATCGGAGGGTGAGGTCACCGCTGCGATCCAAGAGAGCATCGGTGCCCATTCCATGGTGCAGGCCTTCGACCTGCGCGAGTACGTTCTCGAGAAGCTGCGGGTCTTGCTCGAGGTTCTTGCAAAGAAGACCGTGGCGGCCCATGTTGCGACGACGCTCGTCGGGCGGGCAGCCAGTCAGAGCATCTTCTTCGTGCAGATCCTGATCATGGTTCTCGGCGGATGGCTGGCCATCGAAGGTGCGTTCTCGGTCGGCGCTTTGATCGGTTTCGCCGCCTTGCTGCAAAACGTCTCCAACGCTTCCAACCATCTGGCCGGCGTGGCGCCAGAGCTCCTCCGTGCTTCGGGCGGGGTACGGAGAGTCCGGGAGTTTCTAGCCGAGGAACCGGTGGACGATGCCATCGACGACGCCACCGTCCTCCCACGTTTGGCCCAGGACATCCGGTTCGAGGACGTGAGCTTCGCGTATGACAGCAGCGCGCCCCTACTGCGTCGGCTCTCGTTCCGGATCCGAGCCAGAAAGACGGTGGCTCTCGTTGGACCCTCGGGTTCGGGAAAGAGTACGGTCCTCGGCTTGCTCCTCCGGTTCCGTCGACCCGATAGTGGAGCGATTCGTTTCGACGGAACCGACATCGGATCGGTTCAGGAGAGCTCGCTCCGCGACCAGATCGGCATCGTGCTCCAGGAGACGGTCCTGCTCAAGGCGAGCTTTGCCGAGAACATCCGCCTAGGCAAGCTCGACGCCACGGACCAGGAGATCGTCGAGGCCGCCAAGCTGGCGAACATTCATCAGACGATCCTGGAGAAACCGCAGGGCTACGACACGATTGTGGGCGAGGGAGGACGGCGTCTTTCCGTCGGCCAGCGGCAGCGTATCGCCATCGCCCGCGCGATCCTGCGCGATCCGGCCATCCTGGTACTCGACGAAGCCACTTCGGCCCTCGACCCCGCTGCCGAAGAAGCGATCCACCGGACCTTGGCCCAGGTCGGTCGCGGGCGAACTGTCATATCCGCGACCCATCGCCTGAACTCCGTCGTCGAAGCGGATCGAATCCTCGTCTTCGAAAAGGGCGAGCTGGTCGAGGACGGTCGCCACGATGACCTCCTGCGGCGTCGTGGCACCTACTATCGTCTCTGGCAGAAGCAGACCGGATTCGAGATCGAGATCAGCGACGAAGGCGTAAAGGCCGAGGTCACAGGCACGCGCCTGATGCAGGTCCCCCTGCTCTCCGGCATGACGGAAGATTCCCTGGGCACGATCGCCGAACGCTTCTCTTCCCAAGTCATTCCCAAGGATCGTTACATCTTCCGCCAGGGCGATCTGGGCGAGGCGTTCTACATCGTAGTGAAGGGACAAGTCGAGGTTCTCGTCGCCACCGACGGCAAAGAAGAGCGCAAGGCGATTCTGGAAGACGGAGACTTCTTCGGCGAGCTCGCACTGCTCGATGCCAAACCGCGCAACGCCTCCGTGCGCACCCTTTCCTCGACGTTGATGCTGTCCCTGCAGCGTCAGCACTTCGAGCGCTTCCTAGAACGTCAGCCCGCGCTTCGGGCGACCATCGAGGAGAAGGCGAGAAGCCGGCGTCTGTCCGACGACTCGGACCACCTGGGGTAGCGGTGCCCAAGGCCATCGAGGTGTCAGGGCTACTTGCGAACCAATCGGCGTAGAGCCTCGACCGTCTTGCCGATCTCTTCGACGGTGCCGGTAAAGGGAAGTCGTACATGGTTGCGGTAGGAGCCGGAAGTGCTGAAACGCATTCCGGGCGCGATCGAACGGTCTTCCGAGTTCAAGCTGGCCGCAACGGAGTCTGCGGACCGTCCTAGATCCACCCAGCAGACGAGCCCGCCTCTGGGGGCTTCGGCGTGGAAACCCGCGTCGGTGAGGGCGGCGATCATCACGTCGCGCTGGTGGCGCAGAAGCTGGCACCTTTCTTCGGTGATTCGGTCGAGATGGGGCCAAAGCTCGATGGCGACGAGTTGTTCCATGATCGGCGCGGGGTGGATATCGAGGGCTGCATCGAGATGGTCGTTGGGGTTGTCGGGATACCGGATCCAGCCAAGCCGGAGGCCACTCCAAACAGTCTTGGACAATCCGCTGATCGTGACGACAACGGGATGATGCGATGCAGTGTGGCTGGGAAGTGGTTCTGCGGGGTCGAGGTGCAATTCGCGGAGGGTTTCGTCGACAACGATCATCGTTCCTGATGCGAACGACGCCAACAACGCTCGTTCGTTCTCGTCCGCGAGATGGCCGGTCGGGTTGTGGAAGTCGGGGACGGCATACACGAGCGCTGGAGAATTGGCACTGACGAGTGAAGCGAGAGCGTCGAGATCCCAATTGGAATCTCGTTGCCACGCAACGACCCGCCGTCGTCGTCGGCGTAGGTGTTCGAGAGCCCCGTGGTAGGTCGGGTCTTCTACGACAACCGTTCCTCTCGTCGCCTCGAGTATGGCGGCGAAGGCACCCATCGCCCCAGTGGTGATGACCACCTGTTCAGCACTCGTTGGCAGTCCTGATGCGCTGTAGCGGTCGGCGATCAACTGTCGCAACTCGACGAGACCACCCCTGACCCTACCGTCGCTCTGCAAGTGCTCGGGCAGCCTACTGTGAGCTCTGAGATAGGCAGCGCTGAGCTCCGCTGCCGGAGCCGCGACTCGCGCCCGTTCCCGGGGCGAGTCTGACAACGCGTGAGCAGGATGAAGACCTTGACGGCTGGCATCGGGGAGCCTTGCCACAAAACGCGCCTTGCGTCGGGATTCGGCCCATCCCCGCCGCGACAAGTCATCGAGCGCAGCAGCCACCGTGGACCGACTGGTGCCAGCGGACTCGGCGAGAGAACGCTGGGACGGAAAGAGTGCGCCCGGAAGAAGGCGGCCAGATCGGATTGCGTCGATCAACTCGGCAGCGAGCCGGTCTGTCACCGGGCCCGTTCGATCGATCCAGTTCTTTCTGATCACTATGCCAGATTATCAAAACTGGCCTAGCGCCTGGTGTCGCGTGTTGTTACCTTCCGACCGAAGGGAGACCACATACACCTCAACTACGATGTCGAGCTCAGTTACGACGACTACGGTTCGGGAGAACCAGTCCTACTCGTCCATGGCCATCCGTTCGACCGGTCCATGTGGCAGCCCCAGATCGGCGAGCTGGTGGAGTCCGGCCGCCGCATCGTGGTTCCAGACCTTCGCGGCTATGGTCAGACGGAAGTCCGTCCTGGCGTGACAACGCTGAGTGACTTCGCCGACGACATCATCTCTCTGTTGGGCTTTCTCGGCATCGATCGAACGGCCATGGTCGGACTCTCGATGGGCGGCCAGATTGTCATGGACCTCGCGGCGCGTTTCGCCGAGCGGATCACCATGGTCGTGCTGGTGAGTACCTCACCCGACGCCGAGTCCTCCCATGGCCGGCGCGTGCGTATGGAAACTGCGGATCATCTCGTTCGAGAGGGGATGACCAGCTACACGGAGACCAACATCTCGAGGATGGTCTGCCCCGCTACCACTGCGCAGCGTCCCGACATCGTCGACCACGTTCGCAAGATGATGCTCGAGGCACCACCCTCCGGTGCCGCCGCGGCCCTGCGCGGACGAGCGCTTCGCCGTGAGTACGTTTCTACCCTCGAGGCGCTCGAGATCCCAGCGTTGATCGTGGTCGGACGCGACGACGAGTTCACGCCGGTCGCTAACGCGCAACGGATGCACCGTAGCGTCGCGGACTCGGAGTTGGTGGTCATCGACGACGCAGGCCACCTTCCGAACCTAGAGCGGCCCGACATCTTCAATTCAGCCCTCATGACATTCCTCGACGGCAGGGCCTGAGGGGCAAGGTCCAACCCTGGAGTGTTGCTCGACGTCAAGCCACGCGACGCCTCCGTGCGCACTCTTTCGTCGGCGCTCATGTTGTCCCTGCAACGCCAGCATTTCGAGTGCTTTCTAGAACGTCAGCGTGCCCCTCTGGCGACCATCGAGGAGAGGGCGAGAAGCCGGCGTCTGTCCGACGACTAGGACCACTTGGTGTAGAGTCTTGTACGACATACCTTAGTTTGCGCTGGTAGCATGTCAGAGACGATCTTGTTGCGTCCTGGGCTGCCGCCGCACCATCGCCGCACGAAGTAGTGTGGAATTCCGCCACCATCTGCTGAGTGAGGGTTGGCAGAGTGGTGCTCTAGAAGCCAGTCCTCTTCGGCTGAACCGGAGGGCGCTCCAGTGACCGACGAATCTAACCTTTTCTATGGCCACTCGGCGACACGTCCGGAACACTTCGAACTTCTGCGAGATCACCTGGAGCACGTTGCGCGGCGGGCCGCCAACAACGCTAGCTTCTGGGGTGCCGGGACCGAAGCGTACGCTGCTGGGCTATTGCACGACCTCGGCAAGTACACTGAGCTTTTCCAGCGGAGGCTCTGTGGTCTGGAGAAGGGCCTTGATCATTGGACGATCGGGGCGGTAGCAGCCGGCGAGCTCTACCGGGACGACTTCTGGGCAGTGGCGTTAGCGATCCACGGTCACCACGTGGGTCTCCAACGCGGTAGCAAGCAGGGGCTAGGAGTGTGTTGCGGATAGCCCTGGAAAGGTCATCGCAACTGCGGTCTACTT
>JALCBJ010000004.1:49934-178457 GCA_028066595.1 Thermoanaerobaculia bacterium | reverse complement strand
ATGCGCGTTTATCCCTTTGTTTTCAACGGAAATCGCGTTTCTGGATGCGATCTAGTTCGGAAAGGTTGCTCAACCCAGGTCGACTTTGTCGATCTGGGCCGAGGAAGAAGCCGACAGGCCTTGGGATAGCCGACTGCGTCCGGTACGGGTCTACTCGAGCACCCAGCGCCGTTGACGTTCCAGCATGTGCGCCTGGCTGTCGAGAGGCTCTTGCCCTTCCTCGGGCATCACACGTTCGAAGGAGCCGTCGGTCAGCAGCTTTCGAGCGTTGCGTGTGTCGCGTAAGTGGGTGAAGAGGATCTCGTCGCGTAGGGAGTTGCGGATTCCCTCGTCGTCGATCGGGAACAGTACTTCGACGCGGCCGTTGAGGTTTCGAGGCATGAGATCGGCCGAACCCAGAAAGATCTCTTCGTCACCGCCATTGCGGAAGTACAGGATGCGCGAGTGCTCCAGAAAGCGTCCGACGATCGAGGTGACCGTGATGTTCTCGCTCACGTGCTCCACACCGGGGCGTAGGCAGCAGATGCCTCGGATCTGGAGATCGACACGAACGCCTGCTCGGGACGCGCGATAGAGCGCCTGGATACAGGCCTGGTCGACCAGGGCGTTGGATTTGAAGGCGATGTGGCCTCCGCCCCCGTCTCGTTCGTGCTGGCTGATCTCACGATCGATCCGGCGAAGAATTTCGCGTCGCATCGACCTCGGCGCTACCAATATCTTGCGATACTCGTCTTTCTTCGAATAGCCAGTGAGGCCGTTGAACAGATCCGAGACGTCGGCAGCCAAGTCGTCGTCGCAGGTGAAGAAACCCAAATCGGTGTAGATGCGGGCGGTCACCGGATTGTAGTTGCCGGTTCCCAGGTGGACGTAGCGTTTGATGCCGCCCACTTCTCGGCGGATCACCATGGTCATCTTGGCGTGGGTCTTGAGCCCGAGGACGCCGTAGACCACGTGCACTCCAGCCCGCTCCAGGGCCCGTGCCCATACGATGTTGTTGGTTTCGTCGAAGCGCGCCTTGAGCTCCACCAGGACCGCTACCTGCTTGCCGTTCTCGCGTGCTTCCATCAACGCCTTCACCACCGGAGAGTCGGGCCCCACGCGGTAGAGAGTCTGCTTGATCGTGAGGACCCTCGGGTCCCGGGCAGCGGCACGGATGAAGTCGACCACCGGGTGGAAGCTGTCGTAGGGGTGGTACACCAGGACGCTGCGCTGCTTGATGCTCTCGAAAAGGTTCTCGCGGGTCGCCAGGGCGCTGTGCGTATGAGGCAGGAACGGCGTGTCCTTGAGGTCCGGCCGATCGATCTTCATCAGCTCCATGAAGTCGGATTTGCCGATCGGACCTTCCATGGCGAAGGCTTGGGACGGCGCCAACGACAGATTGCGCACCAGAATGTCTTTGATGTGGTCCGGGATCAGGGAATCGACCTCCAAGCGCACTGCGAAGCCGAAGTGGCGTTGGCCCACGACTTCTTCCATGGCTTCGAGCAGATCGCCGGCCTCGTCTTCCTCGATCTCGAAGTCGGCGTCGCGCGTGACGCGGAACGGGTGCGAGGCGAGCACCTCGAGTCCGGGAAACAGCATGTCCAGGTTGGCGGACACCACCTCCTCCAGTCGAACGAAGTGGTTGTTCGACAGATCCTCCAAGCCGAGGTCCTCGTAGAGCTCGGCCTTGTCCTCGGTCGGGATACGGAGAAGTCGCGGGAAGACCTGCGGCACCTTCAGGCGAGCGAAACGGTCGCCGTGGTCCTCGTGCCGCACCACGACCGCCAGGTTGATGGACAGGTTGGAAATGTGAGGGAAGGGATGGCTGGGATCGAATGCCAACGGCGTCAGAGCCGGGAAGATCTCGCGTTTGAACAGCTTGCGCAGGAGCTTGCGTTGTTTCTTCTTCAGCTGATCGTAGGAAAGGATGTGGATGTCGTGGGCCGCCAGCGCCGGCATCAGATCCTCCGACCAACAGCGCGCGGCGATCTCCAGCATGGGTACCAGCTGTTCCTGCAGACCGGCCAGCTGTTCGGCCGGGGTCATTCCGTCGGGTGGCCGCTTCACGACTTCGGCCTGTAGCTGACGGCGCAGGCCCGAGACCCGGATCATGAAGAACTCGTCGAGATTCGAAGAGAAGATCGCCAGGAACTTCACCCGCTCCAGCAGTGGATGACGAGTATCGAGAGCCTCCTCGAGCACGCGACGGTTGAACTCCAACCAGGAAAGCTCGCGATTGAAGTAAAGCGATGGATTCTCCAAGTCCTGCCGCGGCGGCCTGGCCGGCCTCGCAGCGACGGCGGTTCCCTCGGCAGGTTGTGGGCTCGTTTGGGTGACGGTGTTTCCGCTCGTGGCGGCGGTTTCAGACATGATGGCTCCAGTTCTCTAGATGCCGTCCGTTACAGGCACCGCATTCCTGGGCCCAGTACAGTGACGTTGTACAGGGGTGCTGCGGGCTCGGTGCAACGCGATCGGCTCTAGAAGAACGAAAGGATGGGTTGGAACGATGAAGACGATGCTCTGGATGAGACACGGCAAGTCGAATTGGGATGCCGACTACGGCAGGGATCACGACCGGCCGCTGGCCCCGCGCGGCGTGAAGGCGGCGCATGCCATCGGTACGGCGCTGGCTCGTTCGGGATTCGTGCCGGACTTCATCCTCTCGTCGACCGCGGTGCGGGCTCGGTCCACGGCCGAGCTGGCAGCCAGCGCGATCGTTGCCACCACCGAGGACACGATCGTCGACCCGGTGCCGACTCGTCATGAGCAGGGCTTGTACGGTGGCGGGGTGGGCGCGGCGTTGGATCTCGTTCGCACGGTCCCCGACGACGAGGGCGGTCGACGGGTGGACACGCTGCTGATCACCGGACACGAGCCGACTTGGTCGGGTGCGGTGTCGCAGCTGATCGGCGGCGGAGAGCTGCGCTTCGTCACGGCGGCGGTTGCGTGCCTCCGCTGCCGGGCAGCGCGATGGCGCGACGTCGGACCGGGAACCTGCGAGCTGATCTTCTTCCTGCCACCGAAGGTGTTGGCCAAGCTCTGCTGAGCCCATCACGCCGCCTCCGGCGCAGTGCGCTCGTCCGATGCCGACGCCCTGTAGCTCCCGATCTTCAATTTGAAGCCCACCGAGCTCATGTAGGCGGATTCCTGGTCGAGATCCGCGGCGGTCAGAGGATGTTCCTCTAGCCAGCCGGCCGGGAAGTCGAGCCACAGCCTCTTCTTCTTCGCTCTCATACGGAGTTGTGGCAGCTGTCGGTTGGAGCGACTGCGGTTGACGACGATCGCCAGGCGCAGCAATCGGCACAGCTTGATGGCGCGTTTGCGTTGCGGTTTGGCCAGGTCTTTGAACAGAGACCTCGGAAACTTGCGGCGCTGACCGCGGACCAGAAGTGCGAGGAGCCGCTGGTTCTGGAATGAGAAGCCCGGCATCAACGTGTTTTCCACCAGATACGCTCCGTGCTTGTGGAACGCAGTATGGGCTACGCCCAGGCCGATCTCGTGGAGACGGGCAGCCCATGAGAGATAGGCATGCGCTACCGGTAGGTCGAGATTCCAGTCGCCGTGTACCTGTTCCAGGGCATGCAGAGCTGTGCGCTCCACCCGCTCGGCTTGATCGACGTCGACTCGGTATTGCTCGACCAGACGCTCGATACTGCGGTCGCGGGCGTCCTCGTGGCGCAGGCGTCCGAGCAGATCGTAGAGGACTCCTTCCCGCATGGCGCCCGAAGAGACCAGCATTCGCTGAACTTGTAGCGCTTCGAAGACCACCAGAAGGATGGCCAGCCCGCCGGGTAGAACCCGCGCGCGGTCGTTGCGGAGGCCAGGCAACTTCAGGTCGTCGACGTGCTCGCACGAGACGACGGCATGTCGCAGCTTGGCCAGGCCGTCGGGGGTAATGCCCTGATCGCTCCAGCCGTTTTCACGCAGGATGTCGCCGATGGCGGAGATCGTACCGGAGCAGCCCACCGCCAGCTCCCAGCCGAGATCGCGGAAAGGCTTCTTGATCGCCCGCAGCTCCAGACGCGCCGCGGTCTCGGCCTGCTCCATGCGGTGCGGGCTGATCTGACCGTCCTGGAAGTGAACCAGGGAGTACGAAACACAGCCCATGTAGAGGCTTTCGGTGCGCTGTGCGTCCTGGCCTTCTCCGATGATGCACTCGGTCGATCCACCGCCAATGTCGACCACGAGGCGTCGCGCCGTGCTTCGAACCGCCAAGCTGTGAGCGGCACCGAGGAAGATCAGGCGTGCCTCCTCCTGCCCCGGCACCACTTCGATGGGGTGGCCCAGGGCATGTCTCGCTTCGAGCAAGAAGGCGTCGCGATTGCGCGCCTTGCGCAAGGTATTGGTACCCACCGCGCGCACGCTTCCCGGTGGCAGATCGCGCACCCGCTGTCCGAATTTACGCAGGCAGGCGAGTGCACGCCGACGCCCCTCGGGTGAGATGCGCTGGTCGTCGTCGAGGAATGCGGCAAGACGCACACCCTCTCGGAGCCGATCGACGAGACGAAGCTGGTCGTCGACGACGCGGGCAATGACCATGCGGAACGAGTTGGATCCGAGGTCGACCGCAGCGATGGTCTGCGGAGGCTCCACCGACTCAGATCGGTTGGTCTCCTCGTGAGCTTGATTCGTCTCCTTCATACTTGAGCTGTCATTTTATGCCGCCGGACGCTGTACTTCGTCCCGGATAGGATCGCCCTCCGCTGGCGAGCAAGTCGTGAAGATGAGGTGAAGATCAACTCCCGTGGCTTTACACCCGAGACGCCAAGGTAGAGTCGCTTCGATGCACGAGATGGACACCGACGAGGAGCTTGTGCCCGGGCACGCCCAGGCCGTCGGTGAGACGCTCCGAGCCATCCTGCGCGGTCTACACGAGACGATGCAGGACAACGTACGGGGTGCGCGTGAAGGAGCTGCCCCCAAGTATCTCCACGACTTTCGCGTCGCGCTCCGGCGGACGCGTACCGTGATCTCTCGTTTGCGTGGCGCCCTACCGTCCGGTGTACGGGATCGATTTGCCTCGGAATTCAAATGGCTCGGCGCCGTGACCGGGGACGTTCGTGACCTCGACGTGCATCTATCCCAGTTGCCGGCTCATGCAGCTGCGTTGCCAGACGGTGTGGGAGCCGATATGGCTCGCTTGGGACGACACCTAGAACGCCAGCGTGCAGCGGCGCAGCAGAAGTTGAACGAGTCTCTGAGCTCCGCACGCTATCGAGATCTGACGACTGGATGGCGGAGCTTCTTGGAACAGCTGCCCGCGGACTACGGGCCCGATGCGCCCGATGCGCTTCGCCCTGTGAAGGAAGTGGCGTCCGTGCAGATCTGGCGCATCTATTGTGAGTGCCTCGAGCGAGCGCAGACGATCGATGAGCGGACCGCCGACGAGGAGCTCCACGAGTTGCGCAAGGACTGCAAGAAGCTCCGCTATTTGTTGGAGTTCTTTCGTCACCTCTTTCCTCCGGCCGACATGGACAGATCCATCGGCGCTCTGAAGAAGCTTCAAGACGTTCTCGGAAGCTTCAATGATCTCTCGATGCAGCGTCAGGCGATCTGCCGTCTGCGATCCGAGTTGCAGCACGAATCCGCCGTGTCCGAACCGACGCGAGTCGTCGCGGATCTCTTGATGGCTCGTCTCGAGGAGTGGCTGACCGAAGAGCGGGGCAGGTTCCAGGCTGCCTTCACCGGCTTTGCTTCCGAGAAGGTTGACGAGCGCTTCCGGCAGCTCTTCGCTTCGGACCCGCTACGGTGAGCGGATCAGGACGTCTCGTACGCTGCCAGATCTCCCGCGAAGCGCCGTCGGATGCGTAAGAGGAGCAGAACCGCCACCGACGCCAAGCCCACTGTCAGGCCCCACCACAACCCGCGGGGGCCCCACTCGAGACGCAGACCCAGCCACCAGCCCAGCGGCAGGCCGAGGCCCCAATAGCCGCATACCGCAAGGATGGCGGGAACGCGGGTATCGGCGGCACCGCGCAAGACGCCGGCTGCCACCACTTGCAGACCATCGACCACCTGGAAGAGTGCTGCGATGGGCAACAGCACCATGGCGACGGCCACCACGCGCTCGTCGGGAGTGTAGAGGCGCGCCAGGACGCCGGGAAACGTGGCGAAGGCGGCCGCCGATACCGTCATGACGCTCGCGCCGAGGAACAGGCAGACCGCGGCGGAGCGACGGGCACCCTCGGGATCCCGGGCACCGATGGCGTTGCCTACGCGTGTGGTGGCCGCTCCGGCGATGCCGAGGGGCACCATGAAAGCCAGTGCCGCCAGATTGATAGAGATCTGATGGGCCGCGATCTCTCGTGCGCCGAGCGAGCCCATCATCAGTGCCACTGCGACGAACAGCCAGCTCTCGACCGAGGTCATGAAGCCCACCGGCACACCGATCCGTAGAAGGTCACCATAGGCTGCCGGTCGCAGGACCGCATGCCGCACGTTGGTCAAATAGGGACGGAGGACGTTCCAGCCCGCGGCGAGGATCACGACAGCCATGACCCAACGTGAGATCGAGGAGGCGTAGGCCGAGCCCCGGATCCCCAGCTCTGGAAACCCCAGGTGGCCGAAGATGAGCAACCAGTTGGCGACGACGTTCACCACGTTCGAGATCACGACGGCCCAGACTGCCTGGCGCACCATCGACATGGCCTGTAAGCCCTGACGCAAAGCGACGAAGACCAAGAAGCCCATGTTCCCTGGGACCAGGCCACGTAGGTACTGTGCCGTCGGCTCGATGATGGATGGATGCTGGTTCAGTAGACGCAGGGCCCAGCGAACGTCCCACATCAAGAGGGAGAGCGGAATGGTCGCCAGGACGGCGACCCCGAGCCCTACCTGCAGGTGACGGGCTACCCGGGCATCGTCGCCGGCGCCCACGGCCTGGGCTACCAACGGATCGAGGCCGAAGAGGAGGCCCATAAAGAACACGAAGATGCCAAAGTACGCGGCATGGCCCAGACCGCCCGCGGCCAGGGCGGTCGCCGAGTATCGGCCCAGCATCATCGTGTCGACCGTACCCATCACCATCATGCCCAACTGCACCGTGACCACCGGGGTGGCCAAACGCGCGACGGCGTTCAGCTCGAGGCGGGCAGGCGACGTGAACTGCTTCGGCGGGGGCGACACGAGAGTCCTACTCCTCGCCATCCTCGGGTGAGCCCTGGCGACCGAGGTCGCGGGGGCCTTCCCGCGTCAGGCGTCGTCTTCCCCTGTGGAGTGGACGAGAACGCCGTCTACCAGAGGGCGATCTCCTTGCAGCGCCAAACGCTGGAGATAGCGCTCGAGTCCGATCGCACCCCCTACCTCTTCGCCGCCGCCCGCACGACCCGGCCCGCCGTGCAAGCTGGCCGGCAGAGCGGCTCCGGAGCCGAAGCCCGCGGACTCGGCAGAGCCGATATAGATACGTCCGGTGTGTGCGCCTCCTGCGACGACCAGTTCCTCGAGCCAATCTCGGGTATCCGTGTAGACCGAGGTCACCAGCGTGCCGCCCCCTAGAGCCACCAACTGCGCGGCTTCGGTAGCCGTCCCGTCGTACGGCATCAGCGTCGCGACCGGCCCAAAGACCTCGCGCCCGTGGACCGCGCCCGCGGTATGGGGCTCCTCGTGACGTAGTAGCGTCGGTGGGAAGAAATAGCCCCGGTCCTCCGTGCTGCCCAGGCCGTCGACCCGGCACCCTTCCCCGTAGACTTTTTGCGCGCCGGCTGACTCCAACTCGCGCACCCCGCGCTCGGCATCGGACAGTTGAGAGGCGGTGGCAAGGGGGCCAACGGTGACCGCTGCATCGGCTGGATTGCCCACAGCGGCCTTCTTGTCGAGGCGGGCGACGAGAGCTTCCTGAACCTCGTCGATCCGTGCCACAGGCACGAACACGCGACGGATGGCGGTACATTTCTGGCCGGCTTTCTGCATCATCTCGTGCGAGACGTCCCGCACGAAGCGGGCCAATGTGTCGCCGTCGGCGTCGGGAGCCAAGACGGCGGCGTTCAAGCTGTCGGCTTCCACGTTGGTCCGGGTGTTGTGCTTGCGCAAGCTCTCACCGGCCAGCAAGTCGCGAGCCGTATCGGCGGAGCCGGTGAAGGCGAAGACGTCCTGCGGCCCCAGGCGCTCCAGGAGGTCGCCTGTGCCGCCGACGATCATCTGGAAGGTACCCTCCGGCAGAACACCCGATGCGACCATGATCTCCGCGCAACGTTGTGCGACCCACGCGGTTGCCGTGGCGGGCTTGGCGATCACCGGAACCCCGGCGAGAAGAGCGCACGCCGCCTTCTCGACGAAACCCCAGGCGGGGAAGTTGAACGCATTGACGCCGACGGCCGCGCCCTGGCGGGGAACCCATACGTGTCGCGTCCAAAAATGCTCGTCGCGGCCCAACTGCTGGCCGTCGTCGTCTGGAAGCGTCCGCACGTCACCCAGGCGGCGTCCGAAGGACGCGTAGTAGTGGAGAGTGCCCGAAGCGCCGTCGAGGTCGAAGGAACCATCGGCCTCCGTGGTGCCGTTGTTGCGACGCGACAGATCCAGGAGCTCATCGCGATGGGCCCGCAGAGCCTTGGACAGGTCCCGCAAGAGAGCTCCGCGCTGGGCGAACGTCATGGCGCGCAGCGCCGGGCCGCCCGTTTCCCGAGCGTGGTCGAGCACGTCCCCGAAGGCGATTCCACTGCTGGAGGCGCGTGCGATCTCCTCCTCCGTAGAGGGATCGTAGAGCGGGCGAAAGCCTTCCGTCGCTTCGTGCCAATGGCCGCAAACGTAGCTCTTCAGGGTGTGCATCGATTACCGTCCAGTCGCGTCGATCAGTTGGTTGGGCCCGTAGCGGACTTTCGGTGAGCCTTGACGATCGACACCGGTTCCACCGGTACGTCACCCGTCCGACCGATCCGGCCGGTCTTCACGGCAGAGATGGCGTCGACCGCTTCCATACCCGAGAGCACGCGTCCGAACACGGCATAGCCCCAGCCGCGCGGGCTCTTGGCGGTGTGATCGAGAAACGTGTTGTCCACGGTGTTGATGAAGAACTGTGCGGTGGCGCTGTGAGGGTCGTTGGTGCGTGCCATGGCCAAGGTGCCCCTTTCGTTCTTCAGGCCGTTGTCGGCCTCGTTGGGGATCGGTGCCTTGGTGGCCTTCTTCTTCATCCCGCTGTCGAAGCCCCCGCCTTGCACCATGAATTCGGGGATCACTCGATGAAAGAGCGTCCCGTCGTAGAAGCCATCGTCGACGTACGAGAGGAAGTTGGTCGTCGACTTCGGAGCCTCCTGTGCGAACAACTCGACGACGATCGTTCCCTTGGAGGTTTCGATGACGACTTGCGGGTTGGCTTCCTGAGCGACCATCGCCGGGGCCAGCAACACGCATGCGAGGAAGCAGAGGGTGGCGAGGCTGAGGAACGAGACTCGGGTCTTCATCGGGGGCTCCTTTGGGCAGGTCACAGGGCGAGAGGGTCACGGGTCCGGGCGTACGGAGGCCGGGTGCGTGACAAGATGACCGCTCGTCGGATGGATCGCTCGTCAACGACCTTCGTTGGCTGGGTTCGCCGAGCGGCAGCCAGTGGACCTTACCGGAGGCCGTGGCGCGCCGCAACGCGGCGACCAGTCAGCCGTTGACGAGAGCTCTGGATCCGCAGCCCCTCGCCGAAGCATGACAGCTCGAGACGTCCAGATTGATCCGCCGGGCTCGTCTCCGGAGCCGAACTCCGGATCGGGCGGTCCGGTGTGGTTTCGTCGCTTCGGTCTCGATGTGCGGGCCGGCGAGTGTGCGGTGTGCTGGCTGCTGTTTGCGGTCCACTTCCTGCTGCTGGCCTTTCAGTATGTGGGCAAATCGTTGCGGCAGTCGAGTTTCATCGATGCGCTCGGGGCCGAGCAGTTGCCGGGTGTCTATCTGGCCGTGGCCTTGCTCTCGTATCCTGTGTTGCTGCTCTATGGACGTCTCGTCCGCGTGTTCCGTCTCGACCGCCTTCTCGCCGTTCTGACGTTGCTGGCAGCTCTCGTGACCGCTGGCTTCGGCGAGTGGTTTCGCCGGACCGGGAATGGCGAGGGACTGGCCTTGGCCGCGACCGCGCTGTATCTATGGACCGCGGTCGTGGCGATTCTCTTGGTCAGCCTCTTCTGGTCGCTGTCCAGTCATGTTTTCAATGCGCGCCAAGCGCGTCGTCTTTTCGGCTTCTTGGGTGCCGGCGGGCTTCTCGGTAGCATCGTCGGTGGGCAGGTGGCGCGTCTCGGTAGCCTGTGGTCTGGTGCGTCGGGAGCTCTGTTCCTGGGGTCGGCACTGCTGCTTTCGGGTTCTTTCCTGGCATTGCTCTTCGGCCGCCGTTTCGGCGCTCGGTGCGAACAGGAAGCGGAAGATGAAGTGCCGGCCGCTCCTGTGGGTGGTGACCCCGACGAGCAAGTCGACGTGCAGCTTCGTGCGGCCAGGGAAGGCATGGGTACGGTGCTGCGGTCGGGATATCTGCGACGCGTATCGCTACTCATGTTGCTCGCGGCGACGGTCGCGCAGGTGGTAGACCTTCAGTTCGGCTGGGCGGTGGAGCGAGCCACCGAAACGCTGCACCAGCGCACCGCGATCTTCGGCAACCTCTACAGTGTCATGGGGCTGGCAGCCTTCGTCTTTCAGCTCCTCTTCACCTCTCGGATTCACCGGCGGCTCGGTGTGGGTTTCGCTCTCCGAGTGCTGCCGGTAACCAATGGGTTGGGTGCCGCGGCGTTCCTCGGCGCGGCGTTCTTTGCACCAGCCTTTGTGCTGCCGGTACTGTGGCTGGTGAAGGCGGCGGAGAACGGCCTGCGGTATTCCCTCGACCAGGCTACCCGCGAGCTGCTCTTCGTTCCGGTGCCCGCGAGACGACGACCACGCGCCAAGGCCTTCGTCGACGTGTTCGTGCAGCGGGTGGCCAAGGGCCTCGCTGCTTTGCTTCTCCTCTCGGTGACGTTCGGCTGGATCTCGGTCCCAGCGACGGCATGGTTGGCGTTGGGTTGCGTCGTGGCCTGGCTGGCAATTCTCGGGACTCTCCAGCGTCACTACGTGGCGGGTTTCCGCGAGGGTCTGGTGCAGCGGCTGCTCTCGGGCCAGACGGAGGAGCTGCACCTCGATTTGCGCGACGGCAAGACCTTGGAGACCTTGGTGGCCGGGCTCGGCAGCGCCGACAACCGGGAGGTAAAGCACTCGGTAGAGCTGCTCGACGCACACGGCCGGGGGCACCTCGTCCCTCCTCTGATGTTGGCGCACGATGCCCCGGGCGTGCGTCTGGAGGTGCTGCGTGTCCTTCGCCGCGGTCAGCGACGCGATGCAGAGCCGTGGGTGGAGCGTCTTCTGGCGGATCCGGAGCCGGCAGTCCGCGTGTCGGCGATTCGTACGCTGGCAGCGCTGTCGACCGAGGATCTGCGCAAGCCCATGGAGGCTCGCCTGCAGGAACCGGACCCTCGAGTCCGAGCCGTCGCCGTCAGCTATTTGGCGACCCTCGACGATCCGGACCTGCTATCCCTGGCAGATTCTTCGTTGGCGGACATGATGGCCGACCGGGATCCGGAGGTGCGCATCGAGGCGGCGCGGGCCTTGGGCGAGCTGGACGAGCCGCGTTTCCAGACGGGCATGGTCCAGCTGCTCTACGATCCCGACGACCGGGTGGTGCGGGCGGCCTTGGGAGCGGTTCGCGACCGCACGCAGCGTACCGGTGGCAATCCCATCTACATGCCTACCGTGATCTCGCTTCTGCATCGGCGGAGGCTCAAGCACGAAGCTCGGGAGGCGCTGGCTGCCTACGGAGAGATGGCGATCCCGGCGTTGCGTCACTTCCTCCTCGATCCCCAGGAACCGATCTGGGTACGTCGTGGCCTGCCGAAGACGATCGCCAGAGTGGGCGGAGAACAGGCGCTACGTGTGCTGACCGAGGCGCTGGTCGTGGCCGATTCGTTTCAGCGTCGCAAGGTGGTGGAAGCGCTCACTTCCATGTGCGGAAGCGGGAGATTGTGTCCAGATCCCAACGTGCTCGAAGATCGCATCGGTGCTGAGTGCCGTGAGTACCTGCGTCACCAACTCGATCTCTGGAGCCTGGAGTCGTTGGGTGTCCGGTCCCACCTCCTGCCGAGGTTGCTCTCGGACCGCCGGAATCGCCAGGAGCAGCTGGTGTTCGGCTTGTTGGCTTTGCGCCATCCCAGCCACGATGTCGCGACGGCCCACCGTGGCCTCGGGTCGGTGCGCACCTCGGTGCGAGCCCACGCCCTGGAGTATCTCGACAACCTGATGAACGGCGAGGTGCGTCAGTGGGTGCTGGCACTGGTCGACGACGTGTCACGGGATGATCGCATCAAGACAGCCCAACGACTCTTCGGACTCGAGGCAGAACCGCCGGGGAATACGTTGCGGCGCCTCGCCAGGAGGCGCTCTACCGGCGATGCGGACGCAGCCTGGTTGACGGCCGCGGCTCTTCACTTCATTCAGGAATATCGAGTCGAGGAATTGAATGCACTGATACGTCGTGCCGCCGAACGGGATCGGGATCCCTTGGTCCAGGAGACGGCCGGTGTGCTGCTGCGAGAGCTCGCGTAGCCGGTCTCGATGTCGGCTCAGTAGGTCTGGGGAGGTTGTTTCACTGAAGTTCTTTACGGGGCCCTGGTTGCCGACCCCTGAGCCGACCGGTACCATCTCGCCGATGCATAGTTTTCCGGTCCGTCTCCCCGCCCATCGTCTTCGCCTCGCAGCTCTCCTGTTGCTCCTGATCTCATCGGTCTGGGCCGGTCCTGTCTTTGCCCAGGACGAACCCGATCCGACCGACGAGGATTTGTCGGCCAGTGAGCGCCTGGAGGCCTTGATCGAACGAATCAAGCTGACGCAGTCTCAGCTCGTCACGATGGAGGCCGATTTCGAGCAGCACAAAGAAAGCCAGCTGCTGCTGGAACCGGAGGTATCGACGGGGCACTTTTGGTACCACGCGCCCGATCGTGTGCGCTGGAGCTTCGCTTCACCGACCGACACGCTGGTAGCCATCTCAGGCGGCAGCATGCTTACCTGGTATCGCGATTTGAACCGCGCCGAGCGTGTCGACATCGGAAAGCAGGCGGATCGAGTGATGGAGTACCTGTCGGCCTCCAACTCTCTCGAGACGTTGCAGCGCTACTTCTCGGTCCGCGTGACGTTTCCACAGAACGACGGCGACCCCTATTCTCTGCAGCTCGATCCGCGATTCGACCGCGTCGCCCAGCGCATCGAGCAGATGGCCATTCGTCTCCACCCCGAAGGCTTCTATCCCCTCTACCTCAAGTACGTCGAGCCTGACGGCGACGTGACTGAATTCACCTTCGAGAACATCCTGGTCAACGAAGAGATCGCGGACGAGACGTTCCAGATCGAGCTGCCGGACGACGTGGAAGTGCGGACGGTGGAGCTAGGTCGCGGCGAAGGTGGCTGATCCCCATCGATGCCTCTAGAGTTCGAAGTTCTAGCTACCGACGGCAAGGCTCGCCGGGGTCGCCTGACGACGCCCCACGGTGTGATCGAAACGCCGGCATTCATGCCTGTGGGGACGCTGGGTGCGGTGAAGGGTCTGTCGGTGGACGATCTGGAGCAGGCTGGCTCCCAGATCATGCTGTCGAACCTGTATCACCTGACCTTGCGCCCTGGTATCGATGTCATCGAAAGCCTGGGTGGCATCCACGGGTTCACGTCGTGGGACAGGCCGATCCTCACGGACTCCGGTGGCTATCAGGTCTTCAGTCTGGCCCAGCGCCGCAAGCTCGACCGGCAAGGCGTGACTTTCCGCTCCCACGTCGACGGCGACAAGGTTCGTTTCACGCCGGAGACCGTGGTGGAGTCCCAGTGCCGGCTGGGTGTCGACATCGCCATGATGCTCGACGACTGCCCGCCGTGGCCCATCGACGAGAAGAAGGCCGCTCAATCGCTGGAGCTGACGCTCCACTGGGCTGAGCGTGCGAGGTCCGCGTGGCCCGACGACCAGGCTGGCGGGCTCTTCGGCATCGTTCAGGGATCGGGTTTTCCGGAGCTGCGCCGGCGCGCGGTCGACGCCATGACCCCGCTGGATTTCCAAGGCTACGCCATCGGGGGTGTCAGTGTCGGAGAAGGGCCCGAGCTGCGGCGCGGCGTGGTCGAGTGGATCGGCCATCTGCTACCCGAGGATCGGCCGCGGTACCTGATGGGACTGGGAACCCCTGAGGACATCCAGCACGGCGTGTCCCACGGCGTCGACCTTTTCGACTGCGTCATGCCGGCCCGCCACGCGCGCCACGGCCAGCTGTTCACCGCCGAAGGGGTGATCAAGATCAAGAACGCACGCTACAAAGACGATCCCACGCCGCTAGATGCAGAGAGCACATGGCCGCTGGCGCAGCGCTACAGCCGGGCGTTCCTGCATCACCTGTTCCGCACCAAGGAGATCACGGCTCACGTCCTGGCGACCGTCGTCAACGTCCGCTTCTATCTTGACTTTATGAGGCAGTTGCGAGAACGTGTCGAATCCGGAACGCTGACGGCAACAGGTGATTTGCGCGCTGCGCCCGCCCCGCCCAGCACCGCGCTGCCCGAGACCTGAAGCTCCGAGCCCCGCCCATCTCAGCCATCCCGAGACGTCCGCTGTCGAGGCCCACGCGGCCAGCGTGGCGATTCTCGTGCGGCAGACCATCCGGCCCCGGCCGGCGCCTGTTCCAGGCACCCACAGCATCCCGAGAACCCGTTGCCCATGTGGTCGATCCTCACCTCCCTCCCGCCGCTACTGCCCGCTCAAGCCGCCCAACCCAGCTTGCTCGGCATGCTGACACCCTGGATCCTGATCCTGGTGATCTTCTACTTCATCCTCTGGCGTCCAGCGCAGAAGAAGCAACGAGAGCACCAGGAGATGCTGAACGCGATCAAAAAGGGTGACAAGGTGATCACTAACGGCGGCATCTACGGCAAGGTGACCAAGGTAGACGACGGCGTGGTGGTGCTGGAGGTTGCCGACAACCTCCGGATCCGTGTCTCGCGCCGGGCGATCGCAGGATTCGAAGGTGAGGCGGAACCACCCGAGGCCCAGTAGCGACGTTCGATTGCCCTGGCGACTCCAGGAAACTTGCTCACCATTTGAGAGACCCGTATTCGATACCCGTTCTTGACGGAGCCCCAAGATGGACCGCACTCTTCTGACCCGTTTCCTCCTCATCCTGGCCGTACTCGCGGTGGCCGCATTTCAGGCGTATCCACCCAGCGATTCGATCAACCTGGGACTCGATCTTCAGGGAGGCATGCACTTGGTGTTGCGCGTCCACACGGAAGACGCCCTCAAGAGCGAGACCGACAACGCCGTGATCAACATGGAGCGTTTGCTGGAAGAGCTCGAGATGGAGGGTGAGTCGCGCCGCACGTCGGACAACACGTTTCAGATCATCGGACTCGTGTCAGACGACGCCACCGAGTTCAAGCGTACGGTGGAGAACGACCAACGGCAGCCCGGCTGGAACGTGGTGCGCGAGGCGGACAGCGCTCTGTCCTTCGCGATGACCGCCAACGAAGAGGCGAATGTCCGGCAGAGTGCCGTAGACCAGGCGCAGCAGACCATTCGCAACCGCATCGACGAGTTCGGCGTCGCCGAGCCGGTGATTCACGACGAAGGCCTGGGCTCCGAGCGAGTCGTCGTCCAGTTGCCCGGTATCGATGATCCCGAGCGCGTCAAAGAGCTGATCAAGAGCACCGCCGTGCTCGAGTTGTACCTGGTGGCGGAGGGTACCGGAGAAGCACCGACCGAACAGGCGGCGATCGACCAGCTGCCTGCGGGCCTGGGTACCGAGTACCAGGTGGTACGGGAGCCGAAGTTCGATGCCGATGGCAACTCGATCGGCGAGGGGTATTGGGTGCTCGAGACGCGGCGGGTGATCTCGGGCCGCGATCTGCGAGATGCCCGAGACACGCTAGGTGAGTTCAACGATCCTCAGGTGGCGTTCTTTCTCAATCGCGACGGTGCCCGCAAGTTCGGCGAGGTGACGGAGGCGAACATCGGCCGCGGCCTGTCGATCGTGCTCGACGGACAGGTTCGATCGGTGGCCACCATCCAGGACAAGATCACGGACAACGGCGTCATCCACGGCAACTTCACACAACAGGAAGTGCAGGACCTCGTGACCGTGCTCAAGTCCGGTGCGTTGCCCGCGGAGATGACGTACCTCGAAGAGCGCACCGTCGGCCCGACCCTGGGTCGCGATTCCATCGAGCAAGGTAAGAAGGCCGGTCTCTTCGGTCTGACGCTCGTGGTGCTGGCCATGTTCGTGGTCTACAAGCTCACGGGCATCAACGCAATCGTGGCCCTCGGCCTCAATATCGTGTTCGTGTTCGGCGCGCTCGCGGCCTTCGGTGCCACCCTGACGCTTCCTGGCATCGCCGGCATCATCCTCACCGTCGGCATGGCCGTGGACGCCAACGTGCTCATCTTCGAGCGCATCCGCGAGGAGTTGCGGTCGGGACGCACGGTGAAGTCGGCGATTGCAGCCGGCTTCGCCAAGGCGTTGTCTTCGGTGCTCGACGCCAACATCACCACTTTGATCGCTGCGATCTTCCTGTTCATGTTCGGGACCGGGCCGATTCGAGGCTTCGCGGTCACGCTTTCGGTAGGCATCATCGCGTCGGTCTTCACTGCGGTGTTCATCAGCCGTTTCATCTTCGACCTGCTCTACGCCCGGAAGCAGCGCGTGGACAAGATCTCGATCTGATCGAGGCAGCCATGGAATTCCTCACCAATACCAAGATCCCCTTTCTCCGCTACCGGAAGTTCTTCATCTGGGTCTCGATCGCCCTGCTGGTGGCGACGGGCGTCGAGTTCTTCCTCCTCGGAGGTCTCAACTTCGGCATCGACTTCGCCGGAGGCACCCAGCTGACTGTGAAGTTCGACGAGAGCGTCGGCGTCGATCAGATCCGCTCCGCCCTCGGTGCTGCGGGTCAGCGAGATGCGCAGATCCAGCAGTACGGTCCACCGGAGAATCATGAGGTCCTGATCAAGACGCCGGTCAAGGAAGGCAGTGAAGAAGGCTCCTCCAAAGAGCTACTGGCTGCTCTCAACGAGGCGTTCAATCCAGACCGCGGCGACAACGAGAACGATTTGAACCAGCGCGGTACCAATTCCATCGCCACGGTTCTCAAGGCGTCGGATCCCGACGGGCTGATGGCCGACGACGTGGACGCTGCCAACGCTCATTACGAAGCGATCGCCAACGCCGTGGTCGATGCGCGTCAGAGGCTCGGTCTGTTCACCACGTGGGAGCAGCTCCAGGCGGTGGATGGCTTGTCGAGTGCCGCCTACGACGAGATTCGCGACGGCGCCTACCTCGGTTCCTACGTGGTACGCAGCAACCAGAACGTGGGTCCGCAGATCGGCAAGGAGTTGCGTACCAAAGGTGCGCTTGCCGTGGTGCTGTCGTTGATCGGCATGCTGACGTATATCTGGTACCGATTCCAGCTGCGTTTCGGCATCGGTGCCGTGGTGGCGGTATTCCACGACTTCTTCATCACCTTGGGCCTGTTCGCCATCATGAACTATGAGTTCAATCTGCCCACCATCGCGGCGTTCCTGACACTGGTGGGTTATTCGGTGAACGACACGGTGGTGATCTTCGATCGCGTGCGCGAGAACCGCGATCGCTTCAAGCGCATGCCGCTGGAAGACGTGATGAATCTTTCAATCAACCAGACGTTGTCACGCACGGTGCTCACCTCGGGTACCACCCTGTTGGTGGTTGCTTGCCTCTTCGTCGCCGGCGGTGAGGTGCTGCGGGGCTTCGCGTTCGTGCTCATGGTAGGTGTCTTCATCGGAACCTACTCCTCGGTCTTCGTCGCCAGCCCGTTCGCACTGCTCTGGGAGCAGATGACGGCCAGCAAGAGACAGCAGAAGGCCACCAAGGTCCAGACCGTCTAGTCCTGCGTACCTTTTTGCGTGCTCGGGCTGAATCAAGCCCTGCACTGGACCGCGGAAGTGTCCGATCGAGTTCGCTCCGGTATCCCGGCGGTTTGGAAGCAGCGCTCTGCTTGAACTCCCCCTCCAGCTCCCTCTCTCCGAAGAGGGGGAGCGCCAAGGCCACTCGCATGGCGTAACCCTGTCCCCTGCGGACATGGGAACCGGCTTCCTACGAACTGGCCCAGCTGGCCTGCTTTGACGCCCCTTTCCGAAGAGGGATGAGCGAAAGCAGTGTCTAACTCACGACGTCGATCCGGCCTCTGCGGATTGGCCGGATCGACCGAATCAAGGACCCAGCAGCAGACCTTTCTCTGCCTTCTCTTGGCATTCGATGCAGTACTCGGCCCACGGCACGGCTTCGAGCCGGGGGCGGCCGATCAAACTGCCGCAATGGGTGCAGATGCCGAATTGCCCGTTTTTGATGCGCTCGAGGGCAGCATCGATCTGGATCACCATGCGCCTCTCCACGTCGGAGAGTGCGAACATCGTCTCGCGGTTGTATGAATTGTTCGCGCGATCGGCGAAGTCGTCGGAGTTGTCGTCGGTCGACTCCTGGCCTACCTTGACGTCGTGCTCGTAGAGACTGACCACCTCGCGACGTTTCTTTTGGAGAGCGTCTTCGAACTGCGCGAGTTCCGTGTCGGAGAGGTTAGCTTCCATGGTGCTGGTCTTGGGCACGGCCATTTCACCCTTTCTGTTGATTGCGACGCCGCTGTCGGCAGCATCTCGATGTGGCGCCCGCGTCGGCGGGCGTCAGCGACCCTCCGGCCGACTGTGCCACTCCGAAACTAAAAGCGGTGGTATTTTATTCCTTTGCCGATGGAAATCGAGCGGTACAGCTGTTCGTAGAGGGCCAACCGCGCCAGCTCGTGGCCGAACACCATCTTGCCGAGGGACAGTCGCTGCCTGACGGCTTGCAGCACGCACTCGGCAAGACCTAGATCGGAGCCGAGGATGAATGCGATCGGATGGGGCCATTCCTCGCGCAGTCTCCGGAGCTCCTTCGCGAGATCGCCGGTGCTGGCCGGTCTCGCTCTGGGGTCCAGCGCGATGGACCAGCACGGCTGAGGTAGAGCTGCCAACAGAGCCTCGCCTTCGGCATCCTTGCGTCCAGGATCCTTGCCGCTACCACCTGCTTTGATCATGCGGTCGTCTATCGGTAGCTCACGTTCGATGCGCTGTCGGTAGTCGGCGCAGAGTACTTCCCATTCAGGGCGATGGTGGCGACCCGCCCACAGAACCATGATTCTTCGCCCTTTGGGGTTCACCAACCGGCGCCCTGTCGTGCCGTCGGCCGAGGCCGAGTCGAACGTCCCTGCGTTGCGGCAGCCCCCGGACCTTCCCGGTGCTCGAGGGGACCGCTCTGCAGCCGAGTTTCGGGCGCGCGGAGGATCTTCGCCACTGGGAAGGGCTGCTCAGGAGCGAGGGCGACGGGTCGGCACCTAGCCCGCTTCCGCTGCAGCCTCGGACTCCACCGGGGGTTCATCGCCCTCGGTCATGTAGCGTTCCCACTCGGCGCTGAACGCCAGGGAACGTAGGTCTCTCATCCGGTCGACGAAGACGATGCCGTTCAGATGATCGAATTCGTGCTGAATGATGCGTGCTTCATAGTCGGTGGCACGAAATTCGAGCTTGCTACCTTCGCGGTCGAGGGCATGGACTCGGACCGCCTGGGGCCGAGGTACCAGCCCGCGGAGATCAGGGATCGAGAGACAACCTTCCCAGTCATAGACGGGCTCTCCAGCCTCGGGTTCGACGGCGGGGTTGATCAATACCTTCTCCTCTGCATCCTCCCGCGGTCGATCCACGTCCACTGCCAGGTAGACGAAGAGCTGGAGCGAGACACCGATCTGCGGGGCTGCCAAACCGACTCCACCGGCTGAGCGCATGGTCTCCAGCATGTCGTCGACGAGGATCTGGATCTCGTCCGACTGCAGGTCGGTATCTCCCACGCTGCTAGCTGGGGTACGCAGTGCGGGATGGCCGAGCCGGAGGATGTCTCGGATAGGCATTGCGCCATTCTAGCGTGCGAACGACCTTTACCCGAGCGGGTTTGGCCGTGTGCGTGGTCGGTCGATGCGGTCCGGTCCGCGGCGAACAGATCGATTTGATGGCCACGGTGCCGCAGCGAGAATGGTCCGACCGATACCGTGTCGAGCAGTGAAACGACGCGCGAACCCGTGTCGAGGGTGCGTGCTATTCTCGTCGCGCCATGGCCCAGAGCCGCGACGAAGAGCTACGCCGCACGCGCCGCAAGCGATTGATCCGAGGGCTGCTGATGGGCGGTGCCGCGGTCGGCGTACCGGCTTTGGCCAATACCCTCGTCTCTCGTCATGCGGCCAACCTGCCCGATGCTACCTGGGGGTCGGGAGATCGCTTTCTGTGGCGCCACGGCGACATCGCGTATCAGCGCCTGGGGGAAGGGTTGCCCGTTGTCTTGGTGCATTCGTTCGGTGCAGGGCACAGCTCGGCCGAGTGGCGCCACGCCGCGGAGGTCCTCACCCGGAGCTTCGAGATCTTCGCGCCTGATCTTCTGGGCTGGGGCCAGTCCAGCCGGGTTGGGCAGCGCTTGGTGCTGAACGACGAGGTCTATGTCTCGATGTTGCGGGACTTCCTGGAGCAGGTCGTGGGTAGGCCGGCCGTGCTGATCGCCGCCGGGCTGCCGGCAGCCTATGCGGTGCAGCTGGCAGTCGACCGACCGGATCGCGTCCGCGCCTTGGGACTCGTTGCGCCCCAAGGCCTTGAGCTCTACGGCGACGAGCCGGATTTCAAGGACGCGGTGATGCACAAGCTGCTGGATTTGCCGATACTCGGCACGTCGGCCCTCAACCTGTTCACCAGTCGGACCGCCCTGGCGGGCTACCTGCGACGCGAGGTCTATGCCTCGCCGGACCTGGTGGACGATGGGGTGATCGACTTGCACTACATGAACAGCCACAGGCCAGGAGCACATCGCGCGCTCGCGTCCTATTTGGCAGGCTATTTGAACCATGGCATCCGTGAGGTCCTGGCCAGAATCGAAGCACCCTGTTGGCTGGCGTGGGGGAGGCGCGCGGTGAGTCCGCCCGTGGAGGCCGCAGATCTTTGGCTGTTGCGCCTTCCCTCGTCCCCACCCGCCGAGCTGGAGATCTTCGAGCAAGCAGGTGTCTTGCCCCATGCGGAATCGCCGGAGGAGTTCGGCCGCAAGCTGGAAACCTGGCTCCTCGATCTGGGACTGAACACCTGACAATTCGTCGGGACTTTCTGGCAACGGGACCTCAGAGCCCATAGGGAAACAGCCCTCGAATCGATCATACGACTGCCGGAAGGCAGTGATCAGGAGATAGACATGGCAGGCATCTTCAAGGCCTACGACGTTCGGGGTCTCTACCCCTCCCAGCTTCACGACGAGCTCGCGTACCAGATCGGACTCGCCTATCGCGCGGTACTCGACGAAGACGATCTTCGCCACGGTGGTGGGAAGATCGTCGTCGGTCGAGACATGCGCCCGCACAGCGTGCCGCTCCAGCAGCGTCTCATCGAAGGACTCCGCGACAGCGGACTGCACGTCGTCGACATCGGTTTGGCGACGACGCCCATGAACTACTTTGCCGTCGGCCACCTCGGGGCCTCAGGCGGCATCCAGGTCACCGCGTCGCACAACCCGGCCGAGTACAACGGAATCAAGTTCTCGAAGCGCGAGGCCCGTCCGGTTTCAGGTGACCACGGCATCCCGCTGATCGAGTCCAAGGTGACCACGGGCGACCTGTCCAAGGCCGCGGAACGGGGTGGTTACGAGACGACGGAAATCATGGAGGCATACCGTGCCTTTCTCCTCGGACAGCTTCACCGACCCGAAGGGGCAGCCCGACTGAAGGTGGTAGTCGATGCCGCCAACGGGATGGGAACGATCTATCAGCCGATCCTGGAGCAGGCACATATCGAGCTGATCCCGCTGTATTTCGAGCTCGACGGCTCCTTTCCGAACCACGAAGCCAATCCACTCAAGCTCGCCAACCTGCGCGACCTCTCAGCCGCGGTGCGAGAGTACGACGCCGACCTGGGAATCTCCTTCGATGGCGATGCTGATCGTTCGGCCTTCGTCGACGAGAACGGCGAGCCCGTAGGCAACGACTTGACGACGGCGCTGATCGCCGGCGAGATGCTGGGCGAGCATTCCGGCAGTGTCGTGGCCTACGACCTGCGCTCTTCACGAGCGGTCGCCGAGTACATCGAGGAGAAAGGTGGACAGCCGGTTCGCGAGCGGGTGGGGCACAGTTTCATCAAAGCGACACTGCGCAAGCACGACGGCATCTTCGGCGGCGAGCTGGCGGGTCACTACTACTTTCGAGATACATACACAGCCGATAACGCCCTGCTGGCCGCCTTCCATGTCTTCAATCTGCTCTGGCAGACAGGGCGGACGTTCTCCGAGCTCGTGCGACCACTTCAGCGCTATGCCAAGAGTGAAGAGACCAACTTCCAGGTGGAAGACAAACAGGGGAAGATCGAGCTGCTGGCGGAGAAGTACTCGGACGGCGAGATCGACTACCTGGACGGCATCACCGTGCAGTATGACGACTGGTGGTTCAACGTGCGGCCGTCGAACACCGAGCCCTACCTACGTATGGTGGCGGAAGCCAAAGATCAGGCGCAGCTCGATACTCGGATGGCCGAGCTCATAGGCCTCTTGGGCGACCCCGTGTGACCGCGGCGGGTCTCGTGGCCCAACCGCGATGGAGGTAGAACGTGGTCTCCTCCCAGGCTCTCTTCGCAGCGAAGAGAGAGCGCCCGTCGGGTGGGCACGAAGGCTCGAAGCCCAGGACCTGGGCCACCGTGGGTAGGAGGTCCACGGTCTCCACGTATCCCGCGTGGTGTTTCCCTTGGGTTTGCTCCGGGAGCTTGATGAATAACGGTACCGAGAGGATCTCGTCGAAGACCACCCGGCGATCGGGATCCCCGCGTTCGCCCGCGCCCGGCGTCAGACCGATACCGTGATCGGCGACCACCACAACGAGTGCTCGGTTCAGCAGACCGGTCTCGTCCATCCGCTCCAAGAGCTGGCCCAAGAGGTCGTCGGCGACGCGTGTCTGAGACGGTAGATCACCACCCAGGTCCCATGGGCGGTGGGGAAGGGCGGAGTGAAAAAAGTAGAGTGTGGGTACGTCCGGATCCGCACCGACCCGATCGATGAAGTCGAGGAAGCGCGCGACTCGCGGATCGCGAGTTGGATCGGATGGGCCATGTGACGCCTGGAAGGAACCCCAACCCACGTCCACCGGGGGTAGCCCGCGGGTCCAGCTCGTGGGTAGAACACGGTGCAGGTAGAGAATCCCGAGATCTCGGGCAATGACGCCGATCGGCGAAGGAGGTGCCGTGTGTGCGAAGGCGGGTCGGTGAATGCCGCGGGCCAGTCGGGTGACTCGCTCCTCCACGTCCAGGCGGTAGGTGCCCGCCAGATCTGAGAACAGGTTGCACGTTTCCGCCTGTGCCACCTGCAGATCGGCCTGTGCATAGCGGCCCGTGAGAATGGCCGGAACGGAAGGCAAGGTCGTCGCGTACGGTGAGCGAGCGCCCGAGAAGAAGTACGACATGGAGGCGAGGCGCGCGAAGTGAGGAAACTGGTCGGCATCGAGAGCGCCCACTTCGTCCAGTAGGACGGGTAGGGGTAGCTCGTCGAAGACCAGCAGGATGACGGGCACTGGGTGGACCACGTCGACGGGCTGACGAGTCTCGGGCGTTTGGAGGCGGCTGCGTACCTCGGGGTGGAGCAAGAAGACCGTCGGAACCACGACGAGTGCTGGAGACAGAAAGGTCAGCCAGAGGCTCACGGTGCGCGGCAGGTTGCGCCATGTCTCCAACCAAGCTCCGATCAGCGCACCGACGAGGGAGGGGATCAGAGTCGAGGCGACGCCGAGAGCGGCGATCCCTCCTGCGCCGAGGCGGTGGGCATCGAGGAATGCGGGATGGCGTGCCACCAGGTCGAGCACGGGGTGGCTGATCAGCAGTGCGCCGAGGCTGGCGCCGTGGAGTGCGCCGAACAGCGCGACCCGGCGATCGCTACTTCGCTGGCTGGATCCAGATCGGTGCGACGGAGCGATCGAGCTACCGCCGCGAGAGGCAGTGCCTCCGGTCACATCTTGGAGTAGTTCGGACCGCCACCGCCTTCCGGCGGCACCCAGGTGATGATCTGGTAGGGATCCGCGATGTCGCAGGTCTTGCAGTGCACGCAATTCGAAGCGTTGATCTGGAGCCGCTTGCCCGAGGAATGTTCCGCATCGTCGACGATCTCGTATACCGCCGCAGGACAGAATCGTTCGCACGGATTCTGAAACTCTTGCGCGCATACCGTCACGCAATGTTCGGGGTCGTGTACCAGTAGGTGTACCGGTTGATCTTCCTCGTGACTCGTACCCGAGTTGTAGACATCGGCGAGACGATCGAAGGTCAGGACGCCGTCGACTTCGGGTGATGGCCGGGGCCTTAGCTGGGAGCCTTCGGGCGACGTCAGCTTCTTCATCCGCTCGTGCCCGGCCTCAGCTTCGAGTTTGTCGAACAGACCCCATCCTCGGCCGCCGGTGACCATACCGAGCGCGGTTTGCAGCATGCCGCCCAGGTTGCCCTTCTCGAACGCTTGGTGGAAGTTGCGTGAAGGCCACATCTCCGTGCGAATCCAGGACTGCTCCACCTTCTGTTGGAAGCGGGCCAGGCGGCTCTCATCGAGAGCCTCCACGCCGCCTTCCTTCACCGCCTCGAAGATGGTCTCGGCGGCGAGCATGCCGCTCTTCATACCGAGGTGGACACCCTTGAGCTTCTGATTGTTGAGGAAGCCGCCGCTGTCGCCGATGACCAGGAAGCCATCTCCATGATTCCTGGGAATGGAGAACCATCCGCCTTCGGGCACGGCTTTGGCACCGTAGAACTCCATCTTGCCGTCCCGGAGTAAGTCACGTACCCAGGGGTGTTGTTTGAAGCGGTTGAACTCGGCGTGGGGATCGAGATGGGGGTTCTCGTAGTCCAGCCCCACCACCAAGCCGACGATCGCCCGGTTGTCCTGCATGCCGTAGACGAAACCGCCACCGAAAACGTCCCAACCCAGCGGTTCGCCCATGGTGTGGGCCACGAAGCCCGGCTGGATGCGGCCTTCGGGTACTTCCCAGATCTCCTTGATGCCGATGGCGTAGACCTGCGGATTGCAGCTCTCACTGAGCCCGAACGACTCGTCGAGTTGCTTGGCCAACGTGCCCCGTGGCCCCTCGCCCAGAACGACGCAGTGGGCGTGGATGTCGACACCGGGCTCATAGTTGCTCTTGGGTTTGCCGTCGTGGTCCAGGCCCCGGTCCCCGGTCCGAACTCCGATGACCTTCTTCGTTCCGTTCGCGGACTCCTCTACCAGCGCGAGGGAAGCCGGGAACTCGCAGAAGATGTCGATCTCCATCTCTTCCACCTTGGGCGCCAGCCACTTCATCAGCTTGCCCAGAGAGGCCACGTACTTACCGCGGTTCTTCATCGGCGGGGGGATGGGTAGCGACCGAGCCTTCTTCTCGCTGAAGTAGAAGAATTTCTCTTCCGTCACCGCCGACTCGAACGGAGCGTCCTGCCACTCGTCGGGCATCAATTCCTTGAAAGCGCGTGGATCCACCACCGCTCCGGAGAGCGCGTGGCTACCGATCTCCTGACCTTTCTCGAGCACCGCCATGGCCAGCTCGATGGGCTCGCCCGATCCGCTGTTCTCGACTTCTTCGTTGTGGCGCTCGATCAGTTTGCCGAGGTGGTAGGCACCCGCGAGGCTTGCCGGGCCGGCACCCACGAAGAGGATGTCGAGCTCGAGGACTTCACGTTCTTCTTCTGACATCGGACAACTCCTGGACGGAGGGAAGTAAGAGGTAGCAGGGCGCTCCCGTGCGGGCCAGAGCAGGCCCTACGAGCTCGCCAAGAGGCCTGCCAAGAGTACCGCAGCAGTGCCGAATTCGGCCTTGCAACCTTTGACATCACGCCACCGCGTGAGTAGGATACGCGCCCTGCCGGGGCCGCCGTAGCTCAGCTGGTTAGAGCGCTTGATTGTGGATCAAGAGGTCCCCCGTTCAACCCGGGGCGGCGGTACCACTATTTTCGTTGGTTGACGGCAGGAGGCGCTGGAGAAGAGGTCGTCGGCCTCCTGGCTCTCTCTCGGGCCCGGGAAGGATTCGGTCCGGGGCTGCGTTGACGATTTCAGAGCCTGGTGATGCAAGAGCATTGAGCGATTCCAAACGTAGCCACGACGAGCCTCTTCGACAGTACTTCGGTACTGCCGAAGCGATCGCCAAATTGATGTATCCCCATGCTGAAGTGGTCGTGCACGACTCTCGGCGTAACTGTATCGCCGCTATCTTCAACAACTACTCGGGGCGCCAGGTTGGCGATGATTCGGGAATCGACGACGTCGAGGGTCTGGCCGCCGGCTCCGAGGTCAATGGTCCCTTTCGCAAGACCACCCTCGAGGGCCGAGAAACCAAATACGTCTCCTCCGTACTGCGAGATCCCCAGGGAGACGCCGTCGGCCTCCTGTGCATCAACCTCGAGGTGACTGCGCTGCGCGAGTTCTTGGCGGTCGGCAAGCGTTTCCTCGACGCCGTCGAGAGCTCGGCCTCCTTCGACGCACTTTTCGACGACGACTGGCAGCAGCGTATCGACGCGTTTGTCCGCCAACACCTCGAAGAGCAGTCCCTTCATCTCACACGCCTGACCCGCGACCAGCGTTCCCAGCTCGTATTCGCGCTCAAAGAGGCGGGCGCCTTTCAGGCCAAATCCTCGGCCAACTACGTTGCCAACGTGCTCGGAGTATCCCGGTCGACCGTCTACAACGATCTCGCCAAGCTCGAGAGGTAGGCCGCCTAGCCGAGCTCGATCTCGCTACCTCGACCGGCGGCCTGGGTCTTGTGCAGGGCATGCACGGCAATCGCCGTATCCTGCACGCCGGTGCCGGTCAGATCGCAGACCGTGATGGCGCCGGGCTCGGTGCGGCCAGGATGACGGCCACTGGTCAGGCTTCCCAGTTCCAGGACCGTCAGGCTCGCGCGCAACGCGGGCTCGACGTGCTGCAACTCGCCCAGCCGCTCGCTCTGGCTTCGCCGGTCGACCACGCACAGATCTGCTCGCAGAAGCACCTCGGGATCGAGCTCCTGCTTGCCCGGAACGTCGGAGCCCATGGCCGTCAAATGGAGACCCGGATGCAGCCAGTCGGCGAACACGAGGGGTTCTCTGGCAGCCGTGGTAGTCACCACGCATTGACTCCTCTCTACGACCTCGCGCGCTTCGGCCACCACCTCGATCGCGACTCCTTCGAGCTTCGGCGCCAGCAGGCTGGCGAGCGTTTCGGCGCGCGACCGAGTCCGGCCGCAGATCAGCAGTTTCGAATAGGGGCGCGCCAACAGAAGCGCTCGTGCCTGCAGCTCGGCTTGGCGCCCAGTGCCCAGTACACCTACGGTCTCCACATGCGCCGGAGCGAGGTGCTTGGCCGCGACGGCGCCAGCGAGGGCGGTTCGCAGATCCGTGAGGTAGCCGTTGTCGAGGAGCACGGCTCGGCACTGGCCCGTTCGTGAGTCGAGCAGGACCATCAAACCGTTTCCCGAGGGCAGGCCAAGGGCGAGGTTGGAAGCGAATCCCGAAGCGATCTTTACCGCAAAGAGGTCGATACCAGGTACGAAAGCGCTCTTGATGTCGACATCGCCCAGCGCTTCGCCGCGCTCCGTGATCGACAGATGCTGAATCGGTGGCATCTCTACCGGGGTCTCGGCCAGCCAGGTGAATGCCTGTTCGACCACTCCGAACGCAGTGGTGTCGAGGTCGACACAGGAACGCAGCTCGCGTTCGGTCACGATTCGTACGGCCTGCGACGGGGAGGTTTCTTCTTTCAATCTTGCCCCTCTGGTAAGGCTGTCGGCCTGGAAAAGTGGAGGAAAGCTATCGTCATCGAGTCGTCCGTCGAAGCCCGAGCAGAAACCGACAGTTCGTCTCAATCTGCCTGCCGAACCAGGTCGAGCAGAGTTTCGAGGTCGACGTTGTTACCGGTACAAACAACGGCCAGCCGCCTCCCGTCCGATACCTCCTCAGCCGTCAAGAGGGGCGCCAGACCGATGGCGCCGGCGCCTTCGAGAACGAGCCTCTCGGTGGTGAGTGCATGGACCATGGCCGCGGCGATACGAGACTCCGGGATCCGCAAGACCCCGTCGAGCAGGCGCCGACAGATCTCGAAGGTGTAACGGTTACCTCGAGGAATGCCGCCAGGGAGTGCGTCCGCGTAGCTCGGAAGCTCCTCGACGTCCACGATCTCTCCTGCCTCCAGGCTGTCGGCCATGGCTGCGCCGTGATCGACTGTAACTCCGATCACAGCGGTCTCGGGTTTCAGTGCCTTCGCTGCGAGGGCGACGCCGCTGATCAGACCACCACCGCTCAACGGCACAAAGATGGTGTCGACATCGGGCCACTGGTCGAGCAACTCGAGGCCGAGGGTACCCTGGCCACAAATGATGTCGTAGTCGTCGAAGGCCGGAACGAACTGCAGCGCTTCCTCTTCGGCGAGTCGGAGAGCAACCTCCAGAGCTTCGTCCTGATCCTTGCCCTCGACCACCGTACGCGCTCCGAGGCTCTCGATCGCTCGACGCTTCACTTCTGGCACCAGGTTCGACACGCAAACGGTCGCCGACAAACCGAGCTTCGCGGCCATGAAGGCGATCGCTCGACCGTGATTTCCGCTCGACTGCGTGACGACGCCGGTGCCGGGAGAACGCTCCGCGAGGCGCAACAGGGAGTTTGCGGCCCCGCGGATCTTGAACGAGCCCGAAGGATTGAGCGATTCCAGCTTCAGTCGAACCTCCCGCCCATTCGACGACAGTGAATCCGAGAGCACCAGGGGGGAAGGAGGGACGTAGGGCCTGATCCGAGTCTCGGCTTCACGAACGGCCGCCAGGTGTGGTGCGGGATAAGGGGTGGGGAGGCTCATCTGGAATATCTCAACCAAATTGGACAAATCTGTCTATAATGATTTCATGGAAATCGAAGAATTCAAACTGGAGCGTCTCCAATCCCTTTGGGAGAACGAGGTCGAGATCAATCTCACGGAAAGCGGTGTCCATCCCTATACGCTGCGCGAGTTACTCGACGAGAACGAAATCGACGAAGTGCTCGATCTCCGGCTCACCTACGGCTGGACCAATGGTGCGCCGGATCTGCGGGATGCGATTCGGCAGTCCTACCCAGGCACCGGACGCGACAACGTTCTGGTGACCAGCGGTTCGGCAGAAGCGAATTTCCTCGCCATGTGGACCCTGCTCGAGCCAGGTGACGAAATCGCTTTGATGCTGCCGAACTACATGCAGATCTGGGGGCTCGCTCGTTCCCTCGGCGTGAGGGTGAAGCCCTTCCACCTCCGTTCCGATGGCAGCCGCTGGGGACTCGACCTCTCGGAGCTCGAGGCGGTGGTCAGCAATCGAACCAAAGCGATCGTGGTGTGCAATCCGAACAATCCGACGGGCGCGACGCTGACCCCCGAGGAAATGGATCGCATCGTCGCGCTGGCGGAGTCGAGCGATGCCTGGATCTACGCCGACGAGGTCTACAAAGGCGTCGAGCTCGACGGCATCGAGAGACCCAGCTTTTTCGGTCGCAGCGACAAGGTGGCCGTCGCTTCGGGGTTGAGCAAGGCACTGGCCCATCCAGGGCTGCGAGTCGGTTGGCTGGTGGGCCCGGAGACTCTCATCGCCGACGCCTGGCATCGCAACGACTACACGACCATTACCACCAGCGTGGTGAGCGAACTGGTGGCGCAGAAGATCCTTGAGCCAACGACGAGGCAGCGCATCCTGGAGCGCAATCGCGCCATGCTCCGGGCCAATCTCGACCTGTTGCAGGCCTGGATCGCGGAGCGACCCGATCGCCTCCGATTGGTGCCGCCTGAGGCCGGCGGAATGGCATTTCTCGAGTACAGCTACCCGATCGGCTCCACGGACCTGTCGACGCGCCTGCGCCAGGAGCGCAGCGTCCTCGTGCTGCCCGGCGACGTCTATGGCCTCGACCACCATCTGCGGCTCGGTATTGGCGAGCGGGCCGAAACGTTGTCCCGGGGCCTGCAGCAGTTAGGCGAATTCTGCGACAGCCTGGTGGGTCCGTGATTCGGAAGAGAATGCCATCTCCGTGGCTGCGGCCCACGTTTGGAGCGCTGCTGCCGCTCGCTCTGATTGCGATATCACTCGCCGGCTGCACCATGCTCGAAGTAGCCGTGCTCAACCGGAAGGAGCTCACGGAGTTCCAGGTCGTCGGCGACCGGCTCTACATGGCGGGAGAGATCAACTCACGAACCCTCGAGCAGTTCCACGAGGTCATGGAGACCTCTTCCGGCGTCGAGACGTTGGTTCTGACGGTCGTTCCGGGCTCGCTCGACGATGAGATCAATTTGCAACTCGGCCTGGAGGTCAGAAAACGCGGCTTGGCGACCCACGTTCCCAGCGGCGGCATGATCGCGTCCGGAGGAGTCGACCTCTTCCTGGCCGGCGTTCGACGGAACCTCGAGAAAGGAGCCTACGTTGGAGTCCATTCCTGGGCCACGGGGAACGGAAGCAGTGGCGCGAGCCTGGGGAGAGATCATCCTGCTCATCGTCTCTACCTGGACTACTACGAGGCCCTCGAGATTCCTGCGGACTTCTACTGGTTCACGCTCGAATCCGCGCCGGTCGACGCCATGCATTGGATGACCGCTGACGAGCTCGAGCGCTTTGCCATGATCACGCAGCCAGTACTCCCCGGGGCGGTGACAGAAGAGAACCCATTCTCCGAGCTGATCGAGGAGATGGGCCAAGAGCTGGCCGAGGGAGAAGATTCCGTGACCGCCGTAGAGTGAACCGTCGGGTCTATGCCGGTCGTTTGGCCGGGCACTCCCCTATCAGCTCATTGAGCTGAAGTGTCTGTAGGTCCCGGCGCTTTCGCTCGGGGGCAGGTTTGTTGGTGATCTCGAGTAGCGCGCCGCGGAGACATTCGAGCCTACGGCGGTACCATCCGTTGGATATGTGGCAGTGGATCCAACAGAACACGAGTGCCGGTGCGCGTCGCGGGCATGAACGGTGCCGATGAGGTTCCGACCGGAGATCGAAGGCCTCCGTGCGGTCGCTGTCCTCGCTGTCCTGGTCTTTCATCTCGACGAAGCCTGGCTGCCTGGTGGCTTTCTCGGCGTCGACGTCTTCTTCGTCATCTCGGGCTTCCTGATCACGAGGCTAGTCCGGTCGCAGCTCGAGCGGGGTGAGTTCTCCCTGCCGTCGTTCTGGATGCGTCGCATCCGTCGGCTGTTCCCGGCACTCCTGTTCATGGTCACGACGGTACTCGTCGTCGGTGGTCTGGTGCTGATCCAGCCGGAACGGGCCGACTTGGGATGGCAGGCCGTGGCGTCGCTGTTCTCGTTCGCCAACATCCTGTTCTGGCGCACCACGGGTGGCTACTGGCACAACGCGTCCGAGAACATCGCGCTGCTGCATGCCTGGACCCTGTCGTTGGAGGAGCAGTTCTACCTGGTGTACCCGATCCTGCTGCTGTTGCTGGCTCGCCAGAGTCGCGGCCGGCTTCGCTCGACGATCGCAGTACTTGGCATCCTCAGCTTTGGTCTGTGTGTCGGATTGACGCCTTTCAAGACCCAAGCTTCGTTCTTTCTGCTTCCCACACGCATGTGGGAGCTCCTGATGGGTGGCTATCTGGCGCTACGTTCCGAGCCTTCGACCGAGGGCCCCGAGCGCTGGACGTGGCTGCGCGGTGCCGGGCTCGCGATGGTGGTGGTGTCGTTCTGGGTCATTTCTCCGCAGGCGGAGCTTCCGGGGGCCTATCCGCTGCTGCCATGCCTGGGCACGATACTCCTGCTGCGCTATGGCAGCGCACCAGGACTGCTGTTTCGAATCCTGTCGTGGGCTCCCGTCGCCTGGGTGGGGCGCATTTCCTATTCGCTGTACCTTTGGCACTGGCCGGTCCTTGTCTTCCTGCGCTACCTTGATCCTGAACCCAACACGGCCGCGATCGTCGGCCTCAGCTTCGGGCTGGCCACTGTTTCCTACTACGCCGTAGAGCGTCCGTTCCATCGCGGTTTCGCACATTCCGACCGCTGGATCGGCGTGCTCCTCGCGCTGCCGTTGGCGGCATTTCTGTGGCTTGCGTCGGTGCCCGTATCTCCGCTGATGCCCGAATCCCTGAAGGGATTCGACTCGCCTCGTGCCCTGAGCCGCGGCTGGCAGTACGAGGCGACGGATTCGATCGAGGAGGGGGGCGATGGGATCGTCATGGGCCGCCGCGACGAGCCCGTCGCGGTCGCCGTGATCGGGTCGTCCCATGCCCGTGTTCTCTGTCCGGCCGTCGATATATACCTGAACAAGCGTGGGATCGGTGGTGTTTCTCTCGCCACGTCGAACTTGCCGTTGGTCAGCGATGTGAGTGACGAACGCCACGCCACCGTCAACCGGGCTCGCGCCGACATCGTGCGACGTCTGCGCCCTCAGGTCGTGATCGTGGCCGGCCTGTGGGCTGGGGAGGTGCTGCAACCGGACTTCTCCGAGCGTTTCGATTCGATCCTGGTCGCGATGGCGGAAGCTTCCGATCTCGTGATCGTGATGGGTCAGGTTCCAGTCCTCGATCTACCGAAGAGGTATCGGCGGGCTATGCGCAAGTTCCTTTTTGCAAAGGCGATCGCCGGCCGGTCTCTCGACTTGACGCCGCGTGCCGACGGGCCCCCCGCCAATGCGCAGGTACGGTCTGTGGTGGAGTCTCTTCGACGAGACGACATCGTCTATGTCGATGCCCATGCCTTGCTCGTGGATGACGCAGGACGTGTGCGACTGCGGCACGGCGACACTTTTCTATTCTCGAACTACCACCATCTCAACGATGATGGATCGGAGTTCGTCTTCCAACGGCTGTTCGAGCCCATCCTCGACGAGGCCCTCGTCGTCCGGTGAGCGCCTGTGAGCTTCCGACATGGGCTCTGCGAAATGCTCCTTGGGAAAAGGCGAACCGGGTGCCGCTCAGCGCGAAGGGAGATAGGATCCGCAGCCATGAGCCGAGCAGCAGACGCCCCGTCCCTCCAGTGCATCGAGCAGGAACCACGCGCCGACGTCGCCCGCGCGTCGGTGATCTGGCTTCACGGTCTGGGAGCCACCGCTCACGACTTCGAGAGCGTGCCGCCGGAGCTCGGACTGCCCGACGACCTCGCGGTACGGTTCATCTTCCCGCAAGCTCCGTCGATTCCGGTGACGGTCAACTACGGAATGGTCATGCCGGCGTGGTACGACATCGTTTCCCTGGGTGGCGGGGCGGGACGCAATCAGGACGCGGAGGGTATCCGCCGGAGTGAGGGGCAGGTGCGAGCGCTGATCGAGCGTGAGGTTTCGCGTGGGATCCCCGCTTCGAAGATCGTCGTGGGCGGGTTCTCTCAGGGCGGCGCAATCGCGCTCCAGACCGGCCTGCGTCACGGCGAGCGACTGGCGGGCATCATGGTCCTGTCGGCCTACCTGCTGTTGGCGGACGAAACCCGTGACGAACGGAGCGAGGCCAATACCGGCGTACCGATCTTCATGGCCCACGGCACCCACGATCCCATGGTGCAACTGCCCCTGGCAGTCCGCAGTCACGAAGCGCTGACCGATATGGGGTACGAGGTGGAGTGGAATACCTATCCGATGGCGCACCAGGTTTGTCTGGAGGAGATCGAGGCGATCGGCGACTGGCTCAGGCGGATCCTCGGCTAGAGAACAGCGCTGACTGATCCTGCACAAGTGGCCGGGCCCAGAGCCTGGATCTTGGGAGCTTCGGCGCTGCGGCCGTCCGTTCGGCTATTTGACCGGTGAGAAGCCGTCGGCACGTGGCAGGACGACGGCAGGTGCCGACACCGCGCCGAGCGGCGTCGACGCGACCGTGCGGATGACCGCGTCTTGGCCCAGTCCGCTCAGGCGTCCCAAGGCCGACGGTAGGCTCGTTTCCCAGATCTGATCCGAAACCGGGGCTCCCAGGCCGTCGTCGGTAATTCGGCGGATCGAGCGGGCGACTGTGCGAAAGCGCAGCTGTGTGGGTTCCAGGCATTCGGGCGGATCGATCCAGCCGACGAACATCCCGCCTCGGGCCGCGCTCCACAGCTCGGCATCCGACAGCTCGCCCGGGGCCAGGAAGAGGTTGCCGAAGAGCGCATCGCGGCCGCCGACGCTCTGGGCCGTGGGAGTGAGACCAGCTTCGGCGCCTTGTTGTTGGTTGAGGGCCGGGGTCGAAGGCTTGCCGTCGACGATGAGGTCGCACGCGACTTTCGGCGAGCCTTCGAGATCGAAAGGGAAGGGCACGCCCGGGGACCGGCGGCCGTCATCGTAGACGTGAACGGCACGATCGAAGACCTGTACGCCTCGGTGACGAGTCAGCAGCGAGCTGCCGTCGAGGTAGGCGCGGCCGGCCAACGCGAACATGTTCAACAGGTCGAGAAGCTGGGCCGTCGCCTCGGGAGCCAGCACCAGAGGCTGCTCGGGGCGGATCTCCGGTTCGAGGGGTTCCCCGTCGTCCGCGTGCTCGGAGCTAGAATCCGAGTAGGCGCAGAGTCTCCGCGCTCGTGCCACCAGTTGTTCTGCCTCCAGCTGTTCGAAGGTTCGGGCCGAGGCCGACGCTCGACCGCATCCAGGCGCTGAACCGGTGTGCACGTCGAGGTCGAGCTCGGTGCTGTTGGTAGCGCGCCGTACGCCGTGATTGTTGGCCACCAACAGTCGAGTCTCGGACCAAGAGAGTCTGCAGCTGCCCGGGATCTCCGCATCGCTCGTGCCCAGCCACTCCCTCAGCCGCTCGCGGGCCCCTTCGACATCGAGCCGTGCGACAGCGCGGTCGAAGAGCTTGGTTGGCAGCTCGATATGTCCGGTGGTCGTGGGAAGCACCGGACGACGTCGGGCCCTCTCCTGGGTCGTTGCGACCGCGAGCGCCGCCCGCACGGCATTCTCCAGCTCGCCCTGTGTTCGGGCCTCGGTGCGGTGCCAGCCGGGACGGCCTCCTTCCACCACCCGTAGGAGGACCGATAACCGTGGTCGCTCCAAACCATCGTTGTCTCGAGGTGGCCAGGAAGCTCGACCGTGGCGGCGTTCGAACCAGACGAGCTCGGTCTCGTCGGCAACCGAGGCCTCGAGCACGCGATCGATCATGGCGTCGACGCGGCTCTTGGATTCGAACGACTTACCGTACATGCCGCGGGCAGCATAGCGCACCGGAAATGGCGATCCGTGCCCATGGTCCGAGGACGACGCGACCGCTGTGCTGTACCCGCGACCGCTGTGTTGTACCCGCTCATGTCTCGCGAAGCCGACAGGAACTATGCACGAACAAACGTCCGACTGGGGCGTAGACATTTGATGAAACGGATCCTTCCCACGATCGGTTGCTTGATAGCAGCCATCTTCTTCTACCACTTCGGTTTTCTGAGCGGTGCGGTGACCCTGCTGGTTGTCGGCGGGCTGTTCGAGCTGGGATTCTGGATCCTCGCCCTCCGAGCCGTCGGCAAGACCTGACGATCGAAGTTGATCCGGACAGTACTCCGTCAGGTGGACGGGGCGAGACCGGGTAGGAACGAGTGCGCACCACCGCGGGACAGTTGTCTATGGCGATGAAGTAGGTGGAGAGAAGGCCGGATATTCCCTGTGAGGCGACACTTCGTGAAGCACTCGCGAGGGTGTGGGTGAGGTAGCCTTCGGCCATGACCCTGGATCACGAGCTGCTCGATCTGATCAATCTCGACGATTTCGAGGCCGCCGCGAAAAGCTCCTTGACCCGTATAGCGTACGACTACTACGCCTCGGGTTCGGACGACGAGATCACTTTGGTCGAGAACCGCAACGCTTATTCGCGCCTGCGGGTCGCCTTTCGCGTACTGCGAGACGTCACGACGCGCGATCTGAGAACGACCGTTCTCGGTCACGAGCTGTCGATGCCCGTCCTGGCGGCACCGACCGCGTTCCATCGGCTCGCCAACCCCGACGGTGAGTTGGCAACTGCCCGCGCGGCCAGCACAGCGGGTAGCCTGATGATCTTGTCGACTCTTTCCACCTACTCCCTGGAGGAGGTGACGTCGGTCGCGACCTGTCCCGTGTGGTTCCAGCTCTACGTCTACAAGGATCGCGGAGCCACGGCCGCGCTCGTACGGCGAGCCGAAGCCGCTGGCTGCACCGCGCTGGTCCTGACCGTGGACGCCCAGATCTGGGGTCGGCGTGAGCGCGATATCCGCAACCGTTTCCACCTTCCCGGTGGCGTTCGGGTGAAGAATCTCTTGGGGCGGGAAGGCGAGGATCTGCCGAAGGAAGCGGCAGATTCGGGCCTTGGCGCCTATGTTCAATCCCTGTTCGATCCGTCTCTGTCGTGGAAGGACATCGAGTGGCTGGCCTCACTCTCCGATCTGCCGGTCGTGCTGAAGGGAATCGTCCACCCCGACGACGCGTGCCTAGCCCTCAGCCACGGAGCGCAAGCCGTCGTCGTATCCAACCACGGCGGCCGCCAGCTCGACACGTCGGTTCCCACCATCGAGGCACTGCCAGAAGTTCTCGATGCCGTCGGCGATCGGATGGAGGTGTTGGTGGACGGTGGCATTCGCCGAGGTACCGACGTCTTGAAGGCATTGGCCCTCGGCGCTCGGGCCGTAGCCATCGGTCGTCCGGTTCTCTGGGGGCTCGCCACCGCTGGCCAGGCCGGAGTCGAACGGGTATTCGACTTGCTGCGCGACGAGCTCGATCGGGCGTTGGGCTTGGCGGGTGCCAGGTCGCCCGGCGAGCTGGACCGCTCGATCCTCCGGCGTTCCTGAACGTATACCTATCTCACCGATTCATCGAGGAGATCGAATGGCTGTCGAAACTTTGGTTGCGCTTCAGGTGGACGACGCCGAGAGCTATCGGCGATACCGCGAGGGCATGATGCCGCTGCTGAAAGCCCTCGGCGGCAGATTCGGCTACGACTTCGAGATCGCGAAGGTGCTGAAGTCGGAGACCGAGGAGCCCATCAATCGCGTGTTCACTCTGCGGTTCCCGGATCGGGCGACGATGGAATCGTTCTTCGCCAACGAGGAGTATCTGAAGATTCGCAACGAGTTCTTCGAGCCCGCCGTGTCGGCGGTGACCATGATCGCCCTCTACGAGCGCGATTGAGCCAGCCCGCGGCCAGTCCACTCCGAGCCGAGAGAGGGTTACCGAGCTCGGATCTTCACCGTCTCCCCGATGGTATTGAGGATGTGGCGTAGGTCGTCGTAGTCGGGGTGTTTGACGCGGATCCAGGCATTGGCCATGTAGCCGGCCTCGACGGGCTGGGTGGGTGCACCCACCGGCGGCAGGTGATGGTCGATGATCCACTCGGAGATCTGTTCGAGGACGTGCATTCCTTCGTAGCCGGCGATGCGCCCGTCGCGATCGGGGCGTAGATTGACGATGCCGGCAGAGTAGCGACGGCTGGGCTGCTGAAGAGGCCGGCCGTGGACGATGGCTGCGGCCCATTCTTTGTAGACGTCCAGGTCGTTGGCGGCACAGTAGAGATCCCACGCACCGACGCCGGGCGGCCGACAGCCGATCTCGGAGAACTTCAGGCCCTTGGGGCCGAAGAACCACTCCTGATGGGTTGCCGAGGTGCCGATGCCCAGGACGTCGATCACCTTCTTCCCCATGATCTTCACCTCGTCGTAGCTGTCGGCACCGACCCGGTTGGTGGCGATGAACTGAGGTGAGATCCAGCGGGTGCGCATGGCCTCGAGCACGCCAGGGTAGTAGTGGGTGATGAAGTGGTGCACGATCTGGCCACCGATGGTGATGGTGTCGAAGAAGCCTTCGTGGCCCTCGATGAACTCCTCCACCGCCACGGACCGGCCGTGCACGACGCCGCACTCTTCGAGCACCGGCTCGAGCTCCTCGTCGCTCGACACCTTCCAGGTACCGGAGGCGCCGGCCGCATCCCGTGGCTTGATGATGATCGGGTAGCCCACCTGTCGGGCGAAGTCTCTTACCTCGTCGGCTCGATCGGTGCCGGTGGACTGAGCGCAGGGGATGCCGGCCTCGCGCAAGGCCTCCTTCATCGCCGGTTTGTCGCGGCATAGATACGTCGTTTCGACACTGGTGCCGGGAATACCACGGGCTTCTCGCGTCTGGGCGATGGCCATCATGTGAGCTTCGACGGTTCCCTCGAGACGGTCGACCCACGCCATTCGTTGCACTTTGGAGACGGCAGCCTCCAAGGAGGGTTGGTGGACCACGCTGGGCACTTGTTCGTAGTGGTGCAACCAGCCCTGAATCTCGTTCGGCAGAGAGTCCTTGGGAATCTCGCCAATGCCCGTGACGGTGGCACCCACTTCGCGTAGTGCTCGAACGAACTGACGCTGGTTGTAGGGGAAACAAGGCTCGACGAAAAGGACGTGCATAGCTCACCTCAGAGGTGACGGAGTGAAGCCGGCGCGGCCCGGATCGCGGCGACGAACGGAGACGATGACGCTCGGTAGGTCGATACGACCACCATGATGGTGGGCCTCGAAAAGGAGGACGGTCGCACACTGGTGCCGCGTGCAGCGCGGCGGAAGGAGGGCGGTTCGACGTGCGGCCGTGGGTCGAATCTTAGCGCAGCGCGCGGCTCACCTGTGTCCCTAGACTCCGCGTTCTTCCGTAACTTCACCGGCCCTTCGTATGAACCAGGACAACATGCGTACGAGGTCGACATGGGTCCTGTTCGGCTCGTCCTACTCCAGTGGCCTACCCGCGGATTCGACGCTACCGCGGCTCCATGGCCTCCTCGACGCCTAGCTGGAGGGAGATGGTGCCGCGGATCGCTGACCCGTCTCGAGGGGGAGTGTCAGCCGAGACGGAGTGTCGGGTCCCGCGTGGAAACGGACCTCGGGCGGAGGATCGTAGGTGAGACCTCGGGCGTTGTCGGTATCCGCCAGCGTGACGCTCAGACGGATGCGGTGACCCGGAGTGAACGCCCACGACGTGTTCATGAGCCGGACTCGTACTTCCACGCGCTGCTGGTCGAGGCGAGCCGTTTCGGGATCCTCACGAGTTGATCGATCGCTGGCGCGTGCCATGCCTTCGGTGACGTAGTGAGAGACGCCTTGGGCATCGACTTCTTCTAGATACACGAAGAGGTCGGCATCGGGTGCGCTGCTGGACACCCACAACGAAGCCTCGGCCTGTCCGGTGATCACCGTTCGCTCCTCCAGTGGGGCGGTTTGCCAGACGAATCCGCGTGCGTCGTTGACCGACATGTCGTCGTAGGCGAAGGAACGACCGGTGGAGTTTGCCCAGCGCGAGGTCTGTCCGGTGGTCGCGGCGTAGTCGGCTGCGCGAGCTGTCACCCGCGCCTCGCGGAGCGGGCGAGTCCGGAGCTCGCCGGCACCGGTTGCAGCATCGCCCGTGAGGTGGAAGGTCGACAGGTCGATGTCGGACGGCGGCCAGGACTCGGTGGTCGACCAGTCGACACGGCCGGCCAGGTCGGACGTGGCGTATTGGATCGGTGGCTCGTCCATCACGCCGTTGTCGACGCCCACAAGCCAGTGCTCGTACCAGCGCAGGTGCTCGGCTGCGAAGTCGAATCCGTCGCGACCCGAGTGCGACCACGGACCGATCGTCAGCTTCTGTTGTGCGCCGTCCAGTGCCAGGAACCACGCAATGGCGTCGTCGACCCACGTGTCGAGCCAGCCCACCAGATGGTGGACGGCGACGTCTCCCTCGCGAATGGACGGTGCGAAACGCGACGGAGCGACGTCATCCCAGCCGATCCCGGTCACCGAGTCCACCATGTCGCGGCGGTTCACGCGATCGGCGAATCCCGCGACGTCCATGTTCTCGGCCGCACGCCGCTCCATCCAGCCTTCGAGCATTCGACCTTCCGGATCTTCGTCGGGAGGCAATCCGCGGAGTCCGTCGAGTCGCCGGATGACCTGCCCCCACGAGGAGAACATGCGCAGCGGAACGCCCTGTCGGTACGCTGTGTCGAAGGGATCGAACATGGCCATCTCGGGGAAGATCGCGCGTAAGTGAGGAGGATTCATGCCCGCCGCGAGGTATTGGGTCATGCCACGGAAGGAGCGACCGTACATGCCGATCTCCTCGCGACTCCATTCTCGAGCTGCGAGCCACTCGGTGACGTCATAGGCATCTCGGGCGTCGAGCTCACCCAATTCCGCAACGCGCACCCCTTGAGACGCCCCGGTGCCCCGGGCGTCGACGATGACCGCGATGTAGCCGCTGAGGACGACCTCGCGCAACCAGGGATATCGGCTTTCGATGATCGTGACGGTCCGGCCTTGTCGCGGGTAGGCCCGATGGTAGCGCTGGAGAGTCCAGATCACCGGTAGCTGGCCCGTGGCTACCTCCCCGTCGCGTACCGGGCGAAAGATATCGGCGGCAAGGAGGGTGTCGTCGCGGGTTGGGATGTATATGGACTCGCGCTGGACATCGGTCCAGGCGGGGGCCGCTTGCGCGCTCGATCCCGTGGCCAGGACGAGCGAGGTCAAAATCGAGAAAAGGAGGACGGTGCCCGGCCGGCGTGCGCCGGAAAGGACTTTCAAGAGAGGGAATTGCATCTTGGTATCTCCGCGGTATGGATCATGGTGCGCCCGTGTCCGGGCTAGACCAACCTAGGAGATGACCGCGTCGCAGTGGTCCGAGAAGGCGTTCGAGGACGTCCGGAAACGTCTTTCCGGACCCTTTCGGACACGGATACGACGTTCAGTTGCCGCGATCGGCGCGATAGCGGCCGGGCGTACTCCCGGCGTGCCGCCGGAACGCCTCGTAGTAGCTGGAGCGCGAGGCGAAGCCCGCGCGCTGGCCCACCGCGTCGATGGTCACGTGATCATGGTCCGGATCGTCGAGCAGGTCTCGAGCCGTATTCACGCGATGGCGATTCACGAGGTCGTGGAATGAGAGACCGAGGCTCTGGTTGATCGCTTGGGAGGCATGGGCACGGGACAGTCCGGCGCGTGCCGCGAGCGCGCCGAGATCGAGATCCGGATCGAGAAAAAGCCGCTCGTCGGCCAGTATCGTCTCGATGTGCGCTGCGGCGTCGCGGACGGCGTCCGGCGCGAGACCAGAGCCCGCATAGGGCGGCGGCGACGGTTGGAGAAGTCGCGCGCTGCGCAGTGCGAAGAGCACCAGTCCGTAGAGTGCCACTGTCGCCGTCACCGGGACCACCTGTTCGAGTGCGTCGACGTGACGAAATGCCAGTCGCACCAGCTGCGCGACGTGCACCATCGAGAAGCCGACGATCCAGGCGCGCAACAAGGTCAGCCCGGTCGCGTTCGAGGTTCCTCCGGTCTTGGGACCAGGGAAAGCCAGCATGGCGCCGCGCAGGGTATAGGCGATCTGGTAGGCGACGATCAACGCGATCGGAGGCCAGTCTTGGTTCGGCCAGACTCGGTGCTCTTGAAGAGTCCAAGCGAACCAAACAGCCAGCGGGATGAAGTGGACACACCACCAGGTCGGCGAGGTGTCGCGTCCGACGATGCGATGTGCATAGCCCAGGAACATTGTGGGTGCGAGCAGAGAGAGGCTGTACTCGATCCAGTCGAGAGGCACTGTGCGGTCGAGCCAGCCGGCATGGTCGACGCTGACGATCGCCACCACCAGCCCCAAGATGACGAAGAGCAGCGCCAGCAGCCGCGCCTGGCCGCGCTGGACCTCGTCGCGTCGCCCGCCCCACCAGGTGGCAGCGGCCAGAAGCCATGCCTGGAGCGAGCCGAAGAGCCCGATGAAGATGAGAATGCCGCTCGTTGCCACGGCTCCGCAGTCTACTGGGAGCGGCCCGCCTCGGCGGATCCGTGGAGGTGGACGCCGCTACCGATCGAGTCGAGCTCACTGAGGCGCATCTCGTGCTTGGCATGACTCCACCGCCAAGTGTAGGGTTCCTGGCCTCGCGGTGAGCGCATTCCATGCGCGACCGTCGGAAACGGATAGATCAACGACCGAGCCGGTCGGCCCGTAGAATACGCGCGTTCCTGCGTGCTCGTCGTCGGCCTTTCACAGACCCAGGGGATCCCCATGGCCGCTATAACCCGCCGTGACGTTCGCCACTTCTACCTACCACTGATTCTTGCCAGCCTTTTGTTGACGGGCTGTCCTGGTGGCGACTCCGCCTCCGACGTGGACTCGTCTGCGGAAGCTGAGACGGTGCTCACCGACGTGCCCAGATACCCCATCGGTGCGTTTCTCGATGTCACGGCCTACGGTGGAGGCGGCTTCTCGCCGGACGGCACGAAGCTCCTCGTGCACCACGACCGCAGCGGCATCTACAACGCCTACGCTCTGGCGGTCGACGGTAGTGGTGAGACGCAGCTCACCCAGCAGACCGATGAATCGATTTTCGTCTCCGGTTACTTTCCCGAGGACGAGCGGTTCGTCTACGTCTCCGACTCGGGCGGAAACGAGCTCTACCACGTCTTCGTGCAAGAGACGGACGGCAGCGTCACCGATCTGACGCCCGGCGACGAACATCGTGCCACGTTCGGAGGTTGGACGTGGGACGAGAGCGCGATGATCGTGCTCACCAACGAGCGTGATCCCAAGTTCATGGACGCCTACCTCGTGGATCCGAGCGACTACTCCCGCGAGCTGGTTTTCGAGAATCAGGGCTACCAGTTCTCTGACCTGTCGCCCGACAAGTCCAGGGTGCTTCTAGCGCAGACCCTCGGCAACGCGGATACCGATGTCCTGGTGCAAGATCTGGCAAGTGGCGAGCGGACCACTTTGAGTCTGGAGGGCGAGAGCAGCGACCGTCCTCTCAGCTTCTCGGCCGATGGCGAGTGGGTCTACTACACCACCGACCGCGACTCCGAATTCAGCTATCTGGCGAAAGTGCGACCCGACGGCACCGATCGCCAGGAGGTCGCACGATTCGACTGGGATGTGATGTGGGCCTATCTGTCGCGTAGCGGCAAGCATCTAGTGGTGGCTGTCAATGAGGACGCTCGAACTCGACTTCACCTCTACGACGCCACCACCTTGGATGAGCTGGCCCTGCCGGAGCTGTCGGATGCCCAGGTCACGAGCGTCGGATTCTCTCGCGACGAGACGAAGATCAGCCTCTTCGCCTCCACCGACCGCACGCCGGGAGACCTGTACGTGGCGGAGCTGCGCGGCGGCGAGGCTCCGCGTCGCCTCACCCGCTCGCTGTCGGCGGAGATCGATCCGGAGCACCTGGTGAGTGGCGAGGTCGTGCGGTTCGAGAGCTTCGACGGCGTCGAGATTCCGGGTGTCCTCTACAAGCCACACCAGGCCAATGCCGACGGCGCCAAGCTACCGGCACTGGTGTCGGTGCACGGCGGACCCGGCGGGCAGAGTCGCGTTGGCTATCGCGATCTGACCCAGTATCTGGTGAACCACGGCTATGTCGTCTACGCCATCAACAACCGCGGCAGCTCGGGCTACGGCAAGACCTTCTTCCACATGGATGACCTCGACCATGGCGGTGGCGATCTCCAGGATTGCGTTGCGTCGAAGCAGATGTTGATCGACACCGGCTATGTCGATCCTGAGCGCATCGGCATCATCGGTGGCAGCTACGGCGGATTCATGGTGCTCGCAGCGCTCACGTTCGAGCCAGAGGCGTTCGACGTGGGCGTCGATATTTTCGGTGTCTCCAACTGGGTTCGGACGTTGCAGAACATTCCGCCTTGGTGGGAGGCGGCGCGCAAGATGTTCGAACAGGAGATGGGCAAGGCCGACGACGAAGAGTTCCTGCGCTCCTTCTCGCCTCTTTTCCATGCCGAGAACATCATTCGACCCTTGATGGTGCTCCAGGGCGCCAACGACCCTCGGGTACTCCAGGCGGAGTCGGACGAAATCGTCGCTGCGGCGCGTGCGAACGGCGTGCCGGTGGAATATCTCGTGTTCGAGGACGAGGGCCACGGATTCGTCAAGCGCGAGAACCAGGAAGCGGGTTACCGTGGTATTCGTGAGTTCCTCGATCGCTACCTGAAAGAGAGTGATCCCACCTCGGCTCCGTCCCCATCTCCGGCGGCGCCCTAGACTGCCACGTCGCCGGATTCAGCTTTCGTTGACGGCTGATTGAATGCACCCTCTCGTTCTCGCAGCGGCGCTCCTCGCCCTCCTGCTCCTCCTGCAGGGACTCTTGTGGATCCTGGCCTACGGGCTGGGACGCCGCCTGCATCCAAGCGTGATGGTGGCCGGATGCGTGCTGCCTCTCGGACTCTTGCTGCCTTGGCTCATGCCGGAGCGCGTGCTCGCTCCTACCGCGACACTCGGGATTCCCGGCGCTCCCCAAGCCGTGGAACAGGCGATGCACGCCGATCTCAACGACGCTGCCCTGTTGCTGATCCCGTGGGAGCTCGACGTACGACATGCCTTCGCCGACGGCCGGCTGCCGTTGTGGTCCGACGTGATCGGAGGTGGTAGCTCGCCGTGGTCGAATCCTCAAGCAGGCGCGATGTCGCCTCTGGCCATGCTCTCGCGTGTTCTGCCGATCCAGTATTTTCTGCTCGCGGTTTTGGCGTTCAAGATGATGGTGGCCCTGGAGGGCGCGGCCCTCCTGGCCAACGCCTGCGGTGCACGCGTGCGCTGGGCGCTCCTGGCAGGAGTGGCGTTCTCTCTCGGAGGTGGCATCCAGGCCTGGAGTCTCTTTCCCGCGACTCAGGTAGGGGCGTGGTTTCCCTGGCTCGCCCTGGGGTCTTTGGCATGTGTACGCACCAAGAGGCCGCGGGCGATCGTGGCGACCGCCTTGATCTTTGCGGCGATCCTGCTCGGAGGGCACCCGGAGACGGCGTTGGCGGCAGGCCTCGGCGCTGCCGTCGTGGCGCTTTCCCTGGCGCGCTATTCGTCTCCGGGGGCACTGCGCGAGACGGGAGCTGGGGTTGCGCGGGCAGCGTTGGCGGCGGTTCTGGGCCTGGCGTTGTCCGCACCCCACGTGCTGCCCTTCCTCGGGGTTCTTCCGGAAAGCGCGAGAGCGGTAGAGACCCTGGAGGATCTCGATCGCGATGCTGCGATGACTTGGAACGAGCCGATGTCGTGGTTCTACTACATGAGAGGGAAACTGCTCCTGTCTCCTCTCTCTCGCGACGTGTTTCGCTTTCCTTACTCCACGCAGCAAAGCGGCGGCGCCATTTCCTGGCCGGACAGCCTCACCGGTTACGCCGGCATCGTCGCCTTGGCGACCGGCTTCGTCGCCCTCGCATCTCGACGGCGTCGGCGGCTGGCTCTACCGTTCTTGGGCATGGCGGTGGCCTGCTATGTGCTCGCCTCGGAGCCGCTGCCGCTGATGCGAGTTCTTTTCGAGATACCTCCTCTCCGTACCCCGGCCTATGCTCGCCTGTTGCTGGTGGCGAGTCCGGCGCTCGCCGTCGCGGGTGCCCTCGGACTACAAACTCTGGCTTCCGCGCGCCGGGGGTGGTGGGGTTGGTGTGCATGTGGGCTCGCCGGTGCACTCTCACTCGCCGCGAGTCCGAGCCCCTTCAACTGGGTGCTCTGGGCGGGTGTCATGACCCTGGCCGTGGCCATGGTGCGGCTGCGCTCGCGGCAGCATCTGCTGGCCATGGGTTGGATGGCCATCGCCTTGCTCGACTTGCTGCCATGGGCACGCGCCGGGCTGCCAGCGGGTGAGCCAGCGCATTTCTATCCGCGAACGCCGGTCCTGGAGAGGATTGCGGCGGAAGTGACCGGAGGCGTTTCCAACACACCATGGCGCGTGGTGGGAGACGACTACCTCCTCTATCCGGACATCCCAGCAGTCTACGATCTCGCCGATCCGCGCCCCCACAACCCCATGGCGTCGGCAGCACAAATCGCGGCCCTGGACGCGGCATTCGGTTTCGCGCCCTCGCGAGTGCAGTACTTCGCGCCGATGAGCAATCTGGAGCACCCGTTTCTCGATTTCCTGAACGTTCGCGTGGTGCTCTCAGCCGCTCACTTTCCACCACTTCATGGCTTCGATCGGCTCGAGGAGCTTCCTCCATATGTACTTTGGCGGAATCCTGACGCGTTGCCGCGGTGGTTCCTCGCCTCCGGTGCCGACGAGGTCGCGGAGCACGAGTTGAAGGGCTGGATCGCCGCCATGACGGATCCCCGCCGCGCTGCCCTCGAGCCCGGGGCGCTCGCAGCGTCCGATTGTCATCGCGTCGCGCCCACGACCGGTGCAGTGGCGGCAAAGCGAGCACGACCCGGTCTCGTGGAGCTCGAGCTGCCGGAGGGCATACCTCCCTGCGCAGTCCTGGCCACCTCCATTCCCCACGCCCCTGGTTGGCGGGCCCGAGCTGACGGCGAGGATCTGTCGGTCGTGACGATCCACGGTGGCTATGTCGGCGTGGTGTTGCCTGCTGGCGTGAGCAACCTCATGTTGCGCTACGTACCCAAGGGATTCGTCTTGGGCTGGATGCTATTCACAGCGGCATCTGTAGGACTTGTTTGGCTCGTCGTTCGATCAAGAGTGCCGATACCAGCCTCCTAGGGGGCGCACGGCAGGCGTGATCCTTGATGAGGTCTTTTGGGGGTGCTGCCTGCGCCAGGGCAGCCCCCAAACGACCGACCGATCGGCGATCTTCGCCGCCGAGGCGTTGGAGCGGCTATGAGAAGCCGGAGCTAGGCGGTTTGCCGGTCCATCGCTTGAAGGCTCGACAGAAGGCACTGGATTCCGAGTACCCGAGCCGGCGCGCGACACGGTGGACCGGAATTCTTTGCTCGTGGATGGCCCGTAGCGCGATTTCGCGGCGGAGATCGTCGAGGATCTGGGCATAGGAAAGACCCTCCCCTCGCAAGCGGCGATAGAGGGTCTGCCTGGATATGCCGAGATCCGTTGCGACGCTCGCCATCCCTAGATCCCCGCCTGCCAGCCGAGAGGCCAGCCGGCTCTGGACTTGGTCCCCGAGGGTCTTGGAGTGCTCCATCTGGTCCAGTAGTTGTTCGGCGTGATCTCGCAGCAGGTCGAAGACATAGGGCTTCGGGGACGGGAGCTCGAAGTCGACGATCGGCTCGTCCACTCGAATGGCATTCCAGTCGCAGTCGAAGATCACGGGTGCCCGGAAGATGCGTTCGTACTCGTGCCGATAGCTCGGTGCGGGGTGAGTCACATGAACTTCCCTGGCGAATCGACGGTCGCCAAAGATGCGACGGAAGCCGCCGGCCATGCGTGCGAGGCCGCTTTCCGTCAACTCCGGAAAGTCGACCGATGGATGTGGATCTAGATGAACCCAGAGGTCATGACCCCTTCGGACGAGTCGAATCCGATCTGCGGCCTCCGGATCCTGGTCGTCGACCATCAGGCGGGAGAATCGGTTGAGCAGCGCCAGGGCCTCCCGCGTGTCGGTGCCGACCTGACAGAGTTGTGCGACGATCGACATCTCCGCGAGATCGACGGATTCGCCAAAGTGCAATGCGAGTGCCGGGTCGTCACAGGCTCGCTTGGCTTCCGCCATGAGCTGCAGGTACTTCTTCAACGGGACTCGGCTCTCCTGAATCTCCAGGTCCGATGGCGACAGCCCACTGTTCTCCAGGAGTAGTTGGCGCTCGCCTCCTCGGCTGACAGCGAAATCTAGGAGTGCTCGAGGGATCCCCGCCGCAACCGTTCGACCGACAGGAACGGGGCGAGCGGGACGCCGCGGCTCTGCGAATCGATCCGTGGCCGGTCGGCTGTGGATGCCAAAGTCACGAGAATTGGATGGGCGAGTCATGGTGCTTCGGCGGTGGGCAGACCTAGGATTCATCGAGGAGCTGGCGCGGCACATCCGATGAATACGAATACACCTACCGGAGCTTTGAATTCTTGATCTCGTGAGTTGAGACTCTGGCCGGGTGTCGGCGTCGCAGGCCTCATGGTCGTCTTGAAGCTGTCGATCTCCGTCGTTCTGCCCAGATTCGAAGGATTCCGCATTACGTTCCTCGCCGGCTTGGTGGGCTCCCTGGCGATCGTCGTGTGGTGGGTCGGATTCTCCACGGCGTCGAGGTTCGAGCGCGTTCTGGTGACGGGTGTAATGGCCGGAGCGTTGGTGACCACTTGGTGGCTAGCTCACCCCTCGATGTCCATGATGTGGTTCCTGGCCTGCGCCGTACCGGTTGCCGGCATCTCGTGGGTCGTGTGGGCTGTGGTCACCCACCGTCGACCGGTGGCTTGGCGAGGGGGCGTTCTGGTCGCGCTGATCGCGGCCACGGTGGGCGGCTGGAGTCTCTTGCGTATGGACGGACTCCGCGGTGACCATGCCTTCCAGTTCTCCTGGCGGTGGTGGGACTCACCCGAAGAGCAGCTTCTAGAGGGTGGACCGACGGCGGATCCGGTGGCGGCACCCCTGGTATGCCAGGGAGGCGATCAGATCGACTGGCCAGGCTTTCGAGGGCCTCGACGCGACGGAGTGGTCTTCGGCTCGAGGATCGCGACGGATTGGCGGACGTCGCCACCCGAGGTGGTTTGGCGCCGATCGGTCGGACCGGGTTGGTCATCCTTCGCCGTGGCGGCTGATCGCTTCTTCACCCAGGAGCAGCTCGGCTCCGACGAGGTCGTGACCTGCTATCACTTGACGACGGGTGACATCGTCTGGCGGCACGCCGATGAGGCGCGCTTCGAGGAGTCAATGGGTGGTCCGGGCCCGCGTTCGACACCGGCAGTTCATTCGGGACGTGTCGTTGCATTGGGTGCGACCGGCATACTGAACACGCTGGACGCTGATACCGGCGAGCTTCTGTGGAGTCGTGATCTGACGACCGATGCCGACGAGCCGGTTCCCTTCTGGGGGTTCGCAGCGTCGCCGCTCTTGCTGGAAGACCGGGTGGTCGTCGCTGCGTCGGGTCGCGTTCTCGTCTACGATTCGGCGTCTGGCGCGGTGCTCTGGAAAGGCCCAGATCGTGGCATGAGCTACAGCTCACCGCACCTTCTGCGGCTTGGCGGCGTGCCTCAGATCGTGCACCTGAACCACACGGGGGTCAGCGGCCTGTCCCCCGACGACGGAGCGGAGGTCTGGCACCACCCCTGGAAAGGCGCAGCTCTCGTGCAGCCGGCGGCGATCGATTCCCGGCACCTACTGATCAGCGCGGGTGAGGGCAAGGGAGTTCGCCGCCTTTCGGTGTCGAAAAGGTCAGGCCGCTGGAACGTGAAGGAGGTATGGACCTCTCATCGTCTCAAGCCCAATTTCAACGACTTTGTGATCCATCACGGTCATGCGTATGGTTTCGATGGTCGGATTCTCGCAAGCGTCGACCTGGCCGACGGCTCGCGATCATGGAAAGGCGGCCGCTACGGACATGGTCAACTGTTGCTACTCGCCGATCAGGATCTCCTCCTCGTGGTGTCGGAGGGCGGCGACGCGATTCTGGTATCTGCAACTCCGGAGGCCTTTGTGGAGCTCGCCCGACAGCCGCTTCTCGAAGGCAAGACCTGGAACCATCCAGTGCTGGTGGGCGATTTACTGCTGCTGCGGAATGCCCAGGAAATGGCCGTGCTTCGGTTGCCATCTGGACGCGAAGCCGGCTGACCAGGGTCGCGGTTGCAGCGAACCGTCCATCTGCTGGCGAGCTCGGACCACGGATTGGAAGGGCAGCGGGCTCTCGGATCGTCAGTGGCTGGTTTCGCTGTCGCCCACCGAGGCTTCGACGACGGTGTGGATCGAGTTCACGTTCGCCCTCCGACCCGGAGTGCGAGTCTCGACCTGCATTCGGACTAGCCGCAGTCGATTCGCACCACGATCGCTCCGTCGTCGGTCATGCCGTGCTCGATGAGCTCACGCCGGATCTCGACGAGCTCGTCGCGTTCTGCCGGCGCCGCCGCGTCGAGGTGCGCCGCGGTCTCGTCATCGAACCACGCCAGATCGATCGGCGCGAGATGCAGCCAGTGGCGAAACTCGACACGTTCCGGCGCGACCCCCGGCAGCGCTGCGAGGAAGTCCGCCGCGGAGAGCACCTCGTTGTGCACCTTGCCCTGCCGCCGATCGATTCGCTTGCACCAGCTGTCCCAACGCAGCGTGCGTCGCTGCGACTCGACACTCGTGTCATACCAAGCGTCGAGCAACCACACTGCGAGCTTCGCAACGCGCAACGCCTCCGCGAGGTGCACGGTGGGGTGCGCAAAGTGATGCGCCGTGAACTCCGACGCAACGATGTCGAACGCATCATCGGCAAACGGTAGCCTTTCGCCGTCGACCTGGTGCGCGACGTAGCCGTCCGCGCGCAGTTGCTCGACGAAACCGGCATCGGCCTCGACGCCTTCGGCCGCGATACCACCCTCTTGCAGCCAGCGAATGAGTGAACCCGTGCCGCAGCCGACGTCGAGCACCGAACGCGGGCGCTCCGCCACGAGGAGGCGGCGAAAGTCCAGCCGGTATCTTCGCTGTGGCCGTGGTGCTGTCACTGCCTCAGCTTGCCCTCCGCGCCGGAGGTGCTGTCACCGCTCCACTCCGCGGGCCCGGGCACGGTCGCACACCAAAACCCCGGGCTCCACAGTGCCGTGTCCGGAGTCGATTTCATGCATGCTGTGGGCCGCAAGGGGCTGCGGACGAGCAGCATGGCGGGCCGGAGGAAGAGCGCGATGCAAGGGTACATGGCGCCCAGGATACCGTGTGAGCTCGGCGTGCGACGACTCGATGCACGATGAAATGATACGGATACGGGGACCGGCGAGGCCCCCTTCCAGCTGGAGCCCCGAGCGTGTGACGGTCGATGCGGACGGCGGGCTGGGGGATCCCTATCCACACCGGCCAGGGAGCGAGCTCCCGAAGCGTCAGGGGATGGTCTGCTGTAGCTCGTCGCGGCTTTGAAAACGGTGGTGGATCGAATCCGCGTTCAGCCTCCGACCACCTGACGCAGGTACGAAGTCTCGCCGCCGATTTCGTCCAGCACGCCGAAGCCCACGACGTGTTGGCCGTCCCGCATCTCCATCTCCACCTCGAACGTGTAGGTCTCGAGCGTCTCGTCTCCCGGGCGAACGGTGACTGGCACAGTCGAAGTCCGCACCGGAGTGGTGCGTCCTTCGAGATCGGCGGCGGCGAGGAAGACGGTGAACCGGCCTTGTGACGGTTGGTCCGGTGCGGCCGGCAAGAGGGTCAGTGAAGAAAGCGGGATCTGGAGCTTGAGGCGCACGCTGCGACGATCGCCGGAAGTCTGCTCCTGGCCGGCGAATTCAGCCGACAGCCCCATGGAGTTGTCGGTGGCGACGTGCAGGGTCGTCGTGAGGACGCGGTCGGCTACTTGCTGATGTCGGCTTTGGATGCGCAGGCTACGGCGATGACGGACCTCGACCCCGGGTCGATCTACCTCCACCGAGACCTTCCGTACGTCACCCGCCCGGCCGCCCTGGCCACGAACGGAGAGTAGATAGTAGTCGCGTAGCTCGCCTGACATGCGTCCCAAAGCGTCGCCCACACGGTTCTGGTGAAGAATAGCGCGACCGCCGGTTTCCGTGGCCAGCAGTACCAGAGAGTCTTGTTGATTCAGACCACGGCCGAGGTCCACCACACTCGACGCGCCCCGGGTCTGGGTGGTGACGCCGCCGAACGAGGAGTCGCGCAGACCCGATGCCTGGAGAGGATAGAAGGTCACGTTGTTGCGATTGGCCCGGGCCGCCAGCTGGTACCACTGCTCGGTGGTGTCGTAGCGCATCATGTCGAGACGCATCTTGTTGATGTCAGTGTGGTCGTAGACATCGGTCCCGTAGTCGAATCGGTTCTCTACGCCGCGGGCGGCACCTTCGAGACCGCCGCATAGCTCGATGATGTACTCGTAGGGTCCGCGGCCCGGGATCAGTGGCAGACCATCGCTGACGTGGAGGACGGCCTTGCGTCCGGGAAGGCCGGCCAACGAGTCGACAAAGTACTCGAGCGAGGAGATCGCGGCCAGAGTCTGACGGTGAGCCGCCGTGGCATAGCCGATGGCGACCGGTTCCAGGTTGACGCACGGCTGACCACGGTTGCCCTGGAAGTTCATCTCCTGCAGCTCTTGAATCTGCTGCATGGTGCGGACCTCTTCGTCGACGGCCAGACGCCGCGACTGGATCTGGCCGATCTCTACCAGAGATTCCTTGACATGGCGCAGATCGTCCGTGAAGGGCAGCTTCACCTTGGTGGACCCGTCGTAGGTAGCGACCATCACGCGATCGCCCGTCCGCAGCTCGTCTTTCAAAAACTCGACGACCTGACTCAGGACGCGCCAGCTCGAGGCCGGGCTGATATGCAGTTGGTCGACGAACACGGCGAGTGCCAACCCACCGTCCCCCGACCTTGCCGAGCGAGAAACCGTGCGGCGGGACGACCGACGCGGGGAGTCGGCCGTGGGGCCTCCAACCCGATCGACGGCCAACACCTCGGCCTCGCCGCCGCCGATCCTGACGTCGAAGTCTTCCGACGATAGACCGTCGACCACGCGGCCTCGCCGATCCGTCACCAGGACCTCCAGCTGGATCTCTACGACCTCGATGGCCTCGGAGAGATCTAGGGAGTGGATCTCCGGTGTCGGCGTGTCTCCATCCTGGGCGAGGCTGGCATCGAAGGTGAGACATGTCCCGATCGCGACGACAGCGAGAAACGCCAGGGAACGGACAGCGCGATGGGTGCACGACGAACGTAGGAAGGATCGTGTAGCGACCATTTTTTTCTCCGCTGGGCTGTGGATGTTCCTAGGATACCGTCCTCGAGATTCGCAGTGAGGCGAAAGGGACGTCACGCGCGGTGGACGACGCCGGTCGTCGGCCCGGGACTGCCATCTGCGACCCAGTGCTTCGTACTTGGGGCTGAACCGTACCGGTGGGGTGGCCCGTAACCCGAGAGCAGCCTGCTCCCGCGTAGTCTCAGCTCGGACGTCTACAATGAGAGACGCATCCGTTTCGTCCCACCAGCGTCCCTTTCTCGAGCACGCTTCTAGACCAGCTCCTCCCCGAGCGAGCTCGAGTCACCAGAACCCCCCGGAGGCCGATATGTCCCGTCGATCGCCTTGCCTCGCAGGATTCGTGCTGTTCACCGTACTCGGTATCGCGACTGGACGTCCCGCAGTCTGCGACGACGAGGCGATGCAGAACTGGCCGACTTGGCGTGGGCCGCTGTCGACAGCGGTGGCGCCCCACGCCGATCCGCCGGCGGAGTGGAGTGAAACGAAGAATGTGCTGTGGAAGGTCAAGGTTCCGGGCAATGCTCTCGCTACGCCCGCGGTCTGGGGCGATCGAATCTTCCTGATGACGACGGTCGCCGAAGACGAGGCTGCCATGGCCTCCAGCCAGCGAGCTGCCCAGGAGAAGCGGGATAACAGTGAATGGCCTCCGGCAGTGGAACCCGTGGGACAGTCGTTCGTGGTGATGGCGCTGTCGACGGACGACGGCTCCGAGCTGTGGCGGCGTGCCGTGCGCACAGCGGTCCCACACGAGGCTCACTACATCGACTCGTCGTGGGCGTCGGCCTCACCCGTCACCGACGGCGAACGGATCTATGCTCACTTCGGATCCAACGGTACCTATGCCACCACGATCGACGGCGAGCTGATCTGGGAAGTGGACTTGGGCGACCAAACCACACGCAACGCCTTCGGCGAAGGAGCCTCCCCAGCTCTTCACGAGGGCAAGCTCGTGGTGCCTTGGGATCACGAAGGTGACAGCTTCCTCGTCGTGCTCGACGCTGCCTCCGGCGAGGAGATCTGGCGCGTGGAGCGTCCCGGCGAGCCGACGTCGTGGGCCACGCCGACCGTGGTGGAGGTCGGTGACAAGGCGCAGATCGTCCTGCCGGGAACCGGCAGGAGCCGCGGCTACGATTTGGCGACGGGTGAGGAACTGTGGAGCCTCGCTGGAATGACCACCAACATCATTCCATCGCCGCCGGTGCAGGACGGCGTAGCTTTTTTGGCCAGCGGATTCCGCGGCAACAAGCTCCAGGCAGTGGACCTGGCAAAGGCGAAGGGCGCGTTACAGGACGGCTCGGAAGAGGGAGGCAAAAGGAGCGCCGCCGTGCTCTGGAGCCGTGACCGCGACACGCCCTACGTGCCGTCGCTGGTTCTCGCGAGCAGTCAGGTCTGCTTCCTTAAGCACTACAAGAACATCTGGACTTGCGTGGACGCCCACACCGGCGGAGAGGTCTACCAGACTCGAATCGAGCCACTGGACAACGTCTGGTCGTCTCCGGTGGCAGCCGCCGGACGGATCTACATTCTCAGCCGTGAGGGCAAGACCGCGGTGCTGAAGGCGGGAGGAGAGTACGAGCTCCTGGCCACCAACGAGCTCGACGACCGATTCGACGCGACGCCCGTCCTCGTCGGTGACCGCATCTACCTGCGTGGGCGCGAGCACCTTTACGCCATCGGCCAAACGGCGAGCGCTTCGGAAGGTTCTGCCGCGTCGCGGTGATCTCACTCCGGCATCGGGAGTAGCAACCGCTCGATCGAACGCGCTTTTCCGTCCAGGCCTGCGGTGACGACGGCCCCTGCCAGCCGGACGTCTCTCTTGGCGACGTTGAGGCGGACGTTGAGCTGTGTCTTGAAGCGCTCCAGGACTTCCGCATGTTGGAAACCGATGATTCCGTCGTACGGGCCGGTCATGCCTACGTCGGTGATCAGGGCGGTGCCGCCTCGCAGGACCCGTTCGTCTGCGGTCGGTACGTGAGTGTGAGTGCCGAGGACCGCCGTGGCGCGGCCGTCGAGGTAGTAGGCCATGGCCTGCTTCTCCGACGTGGCTTCCGCGTGGAGGTCGACGAGGACGATCTTCACATCGTCATCGAGGGACTCGATCAGCCGGTCGGCGATCTCGAAGGGGCTGTCGAGATCCTTCATGAAGACGCGACCTTCGAGATTGATCGTCGCCACCTTCACGCCCGATGTCGTCTCGCCCACGTGTAGGCCTCGCCCTGGGTTGCCTTCCGGATAGTTGGCGGGACGCAGCAGTTTCGGATGCTTGTCGAGAAGTGGCAGACCTTCCTTCTTGTCCCAGATGTGATTGCCCGACGAGTAGCAGTCGATGGGGAGCGCGTCGAACTCCCGGACCACGTCCGGTGTCACGCCCATACCGCCGGCGGCGTTCTCCACGTTGACGATCACGTAGTCGATGTGGCGCTCGGCGATGAGATCGCGGAGCATCCGTTGGACGCAGCGACGGCCGGGCCGGCCGACGACATCGCCCACGAAGAGGACCCGGATCGCGTCCGCGGCGGCGGAGGATGAAGGGGCAGAAGACTGGGAATGCGGTTCGTTCACGACCGACGCAGCATACCTCGCAGGTCTGTCTCAACGCGCGAATGCGTCAGCTCGTGCCTGCACGGAGGCACCAGGAGATCCCGTCTGAGGCCGCCGTGTGACTTCCTGAGCGCGCGCAGGCATGAGGCAGCGTACGATCCGTAGCCGAGCGCGATACGCTTCGGCTGTGACTTCCATCAGAGAACCGTTTCCCAGCCCCTACCTAGTTTCCTTCGACGGCGGTTTCCGTATCGCCGAGGCGCCTACGGTGCCACCTACCGGGGTGCCCGACAAGAAGCACCTGAAGGCTGAGCTCAGAGAGGTAGTCGACGAGCTGTCGGACCTCCAACGCGTGCTCTATGCCCACGACCATCACGCCGTGCTGCTGATCTTCCAGGCCATGGACGCCGCCGGCAAGGACAGCACCATCCGCAATGTCTTCTCCGGCGTCAACCCCACCGGATTCCAAGTGGCTTCTTTCAAGAAGCCGTCGGCCGAGGAGCTGGACCATGACTTTCTCTGGCGCACGGCGAGGCGACTGCCCGAGCGTGGGCGGATCGGTGTCTTCAACCGTTCGTACTACGAAGAGACCTTGGTGGTGAAAGTGCATCCCGAGTACCTCGACGGCCAGCGGTTACCTGCCGACGTCGATCGGGATGCGATATGGGAGCACCGCTACGAGTCCATTCGCGATCACGAGCAACATCTCGTGAGAAACGGCACCGCGGTCGTGAAGTTCTTCCTACACGTGTCGAAGGAAGCACAGCGTCGGAGGTTTCTTTCGCGGCTCGACGAGCCCGAGAAGAATTGGAAATTCGCCACAGGAGACGTACACGAGCGTGGATTCTGGGACGCCTATCAACAGGCGTATCAGGACGCGCTTCGGGCCACCTCACGACCTTGGGCGCCTTGGTACGCGGTTCCTGCCGACAACAAGCCATTTCTGCGCCTCACCGTGGCGCAGATCGTCGCCGGTACGCTGCGCTCCCTGGGGCTCCGATATCCCGAGCCCGATCCTGACGAGCGGGCGCACTTCGACGAGATGCGTCGGCAGCTGGAGACCGAATAGGGACGGTGAGCGCCGACGCCACCATTCGGAGATCGTCCCGACACTGGATCAGAACCCGGTGGGCCGCATATCTCGGGGTCGCGCTCCTGGGGCTGCTGGCGCACCTTCCGGGGCTCATCGATCCGGCGATCTACCATGACGAGGTGATCACACGCTTATTGACGGCCGGGAATCCAGACCCGGCATGGCCTCGGAGTGTCGTGCCAGCTGGTCAGCTGGAGTCGCAAGTCTTCGGCAGTTCCGCGAGGCCTCGTCAACTGGTAAGCGATCTGCGACGGTTCGATGTTCATCCGCCGGTCTACTTCTTGGTGGTCTCGGCTTGGAGCTCGATCTTCGGCCGATCTCTGATCGTCTTGCGGTTGTTTTCCGTGTTCACGATGGTTGTCGCGGCGATCGTGTTTCAATCCATGCTCCGCCGAGCTCGGCATCCAGCTCCAGTCGGTACGAGCTTGCTTCTAGTGAGCCTGTCCGGGGTAGCGGTGGTGGGCCAAGCTGCACGGCCTTACGGGCTAGCGTTCTGCTTGGTGTGCCTTGCGACTTGGTTCTTGGTCTCCGCTGCCGCCGAAACTGGAACCTGGCACCATATCCTGGGTTGTGTGCTGTGCTGCGCTCTTGCGTTTCTCACGTCCTATCTCGCGCTTTTTCCGGTCGGTGCCCTTCTAGCAGCTCTCGTGTGGGTGTCTTGGCGCCGTTCCAAGCTGTGGGTCCTGGTCATTCCCAGCTTGATCGCTCTGTCGTGGCTACCTTGGGCGCGGTTCGTCGTTCAACAGTCGCGCTCACGCCCAGGGCAAGACGAGGGGTTTCAAGGCTGGGCAACGCAGTTCGTCGACCTTTGGCGCGCCCATGAGACCCTGCTGTGGGTCACGTATCATCCACTACGATCGCTCCTAGTTGGCGTACTGGCATGCGTTCTGGTCCTGGCCTGTGTTCGATTGCGTCGACCGGGTGATGCGGCGCTACTTTGGATGCTCCTGTCCTGGACCCTGATTCCGACGATAGGTGTAGTCGTCTTGAACCTCTCGTTTGACAAACACCTGGCCGAGCCTCGCTACTTTCATCTCGCCGCACCTGGGATCGCGGGGCTGCTCGGCTATTCTCTCGGTCGCTTTCCGAAGCTCGGATTCCTGGGTGTACCCTTTTTTGCGCTCCAACTCATCGCGCTGAGCCAAGTTGCAACCAGGGGCACGATGCCGTCGCAGCTGGCCGCCACGATTGCAGTTGGGGGGCCCGTGTCTTCGGTCAGCTTGGTCGGAGCGGGAGCGGGATTCGACGGTTTCTCCGGCCAGGTAGTGTCCGAGCTGGAACCGGACACTCCCGTCGTCGTGCTCGACGAAGTCGGTGACTTGGATGTTATCGAGGAGTTGGTGCAGCCCTATGACGAGGTCTGGCTACTGGCGCCCCCACCCCACGCGACGCGTGGCCTCGAGGACATCGCATTCGGACAGCTCGTGGAGTCGGGCGCGTTTCGAGTGAGGAAGGCCAACGAGTCCGCCTGCCACTTGGTTCGTAGGCGGCGGGAACCAGAATCCACCGGGCGGAGTCCAATCGAAGAGAGTCGCCGCCCTCCAGTTTCTTGACATTGTTCGAGAGGAGTCGTGGAACAAGAAGCCCTGAGTGCTGATTCGACGGCCGAGAGCAACAGTGGCCCCGCGGCGGATCCCCGAGCGCTGAGCTCGACCCCGGATCTGGACCTAGCCCGACGGCATCGCTACGGTGATTCGTCGGCCTTCGAGGAGGTCTACCGGCAATATGTGCAGATGGTCTTCAACCTGTGTCTGCGCATGGTGGGTCGCCGCGAGGAGGCGGAGGACCTGGCTCAGGAAGTCTTCCTTCGCATTCATCGCCATCTCGGACGCTTCAACGGCCGCTCAGCACTCAAGACCTGGATCTACAGAGTGACCATCAACCACTGCCGCTCCAAGCTCAGCAGAAAGCGCTGGTTCATGCGCTCGATCAAGGAGGAGGACGAAGAGGGTGGTGTCCAGCTCGAGGACAGAGCACGCAGCCCGGAAGATCGGACGTTGGCAAACGACGACGCCCGCACTGTGATGAGAGCCTTGCTTCAGGTCAAGCCGAGGTTCCGCGAAGCGCTGGTACTCCGAGATCTCGAGGGCATGAGCTACGATGAAATCGCCGACGTGCTGAGGATACGGATCGGCACCGTGCGTTCGCGCATCGCTCGCGGTCGCGAACGCCTGCGCCAGGTCTTGGAGAAGGAACTCACGACATGAGCAAGCCTGCCAGCAGCCCGGAAGCTCGCCAGGAGCTGCTCTCGGCGTACCTGGACGGCGAGCTGCGTCCCGACGAAGAGAAGGGCGTTGAAGATCTGCTCGAACAGGAGCCGGCGGCACGTGAGCAGCTCGAAGGCATGCGTCGCGTCGTCGGTCATCTACGCCACGTGGAGCGCATGGCACCGCCTCAAACACTCGACATGGCCGTCGCCCGCCGAGTCGCTCTGGAAGGCGAGCATCGCAGCCTCTTGGACCGGATCGAAGACGGCATGGGGGGCATGAGCCGCGCCAAACAGGGCAACCTGTTCTTCCTGTTCGCCTTGGTGGTCGCCTTGGCGGTGATCATCCTTCTGTTCAGCCAGGGGCTTCAGAGGTCGCAGGACTCACTGATCCCAGTTGTATTCGAAGATCCGTCCAAGCTGGAAGACGCGGATCTCACCACGGCACTGCAGGTCGTGGTGGGAGGTGCACTTTTCCGACGCCACGAAGGCCAACATCGCGGCGTTCTTTGGGTGGAGGACGGCCTGGAAGTTGACGCCGAGGCCGAGCTGGTCTTGCTTGGCTCGGAGCGCGCAGAAGAGCTGCTGACCCGATATCCGGAGCTGAAGGGCATCGCCATGCTCGGACACGTGAAAGTCGAGGTCGCGGGACGCATCCTGGAGCTCGTGGACGACTCGTCGCTGGGCCTTGCCAGTCCCTAGTTTCCTGTTGCAAAGTTCGTTGACCCTCCGGCGTTACTTCTCTTCGAAATAGCTCTGCTATTCCCGTCGTTGCGGCTTGGCAGTCCAACGAAGTCCTCATCCGACGCTCCGACGCGTTTCCGCTAAGGACACTAGACCCAGCGTGTCGGTGTCCTAGGGCCGGCGAGCGTTCGGTTGCTCCACCCTTCGCCGCGGGCCGGCGCCGAACTCACAATAGCTGGCTCAGGTCGACTAGCAGCTGTTCCAGCTCTTCTTCGTCGAAGGCATTGTAGTAGCCGCGGATCCGCCCGTCTCCGTCCACCAAGACGAAGCGGTTGGAGTGGACGATGGGTTCCCGCCCCTCGGGGATGTCCGGATTGGTACCCTGTTTTGCGGAGTCGTCGAGTACCAGCTGGAATCCGTCCTTCACCAGCCGGTGGACCTCGTCTCGGCCGCCCGTGAGGAAAAACCAGTTGGCTTTCGCTTCGTGTCGCGCAGCATACGCCTGGAGGACCTCGGGCGAGTCGGTTTCCGGGTCCACCGAGATCGAGACGAAGTTGATTTCGCCGGGCGGAACCAACGCGGCGAGCTCCTGCATTCGTCGCGATAGCACCGGACATACGCCTGGACACGTGGTGAAGATGAAGTCGGCCACGTAGGGCTTGCCCGACAGCTCGCCGGGCGTGACCGTGGTGCCGTCGCGGTTGGTGAGAGAGAAGTCGCCCACCGACTTGTAGACCGGCAGATCGACTGCTTGGCTCGTCGCTCGGCCGCGCAGATAGAACCAGCCGAAGAGCAGGATCGACATCACCAGGAGCATGCCCCACAGTGCCCATACCAGAGTTCGAATCAGTCGGAGTCGTTCTTCGGTCATCGTGCTTCGGCACGTCGATTCGACGTCGTGAGTCCTTGTTCGCGGTCGGGTGCGGTGTTGCTACTTCGAATCACAGAGCAGCGCGATCGACGACCATCAAGATCAGGACAGCCGGAAGGTATGCCACCGAAGCCAGCAGAAGCTTGCGTGCGTCGCGTGCGTCCAGAGATCGGCCGAAGCGCAGAGCGAGGAAAGAATAGCCGGCACCGGCGAGCAATGCGCCGATCAGATACAGGAGACCGGTAAAGCCGAGCACGGTCGGCAGAATACTCACCGGAGCCAGTGCGATCGAGTAGAGCGCCATCTGGAGCGAGGTCCGTCGCCCGTCGGGATCTCCGACCGGCAACATGGGCAGGCCACCGGCTTCGTAGTCGGTGCGGTAGAGCCAGGCAATGGCGAGAAAGTGGGGCATTTGCCACAGGAACAGAATGCCGAACAGCGCCCAGGCGATGGGACTCAGGGTCTCCGTGGCTGCCGTACACCCCATCATCGGCGGCATGGCACCCGGCACGGCGCCCACCACTGTGTTGAGGGACGTCCAGCGCTTCATCGGCGTATAGACGATGACGTAGAGCGCCAAGGTGGCCGCTCCCACCCACGCGGTGAGTGCGTTGACCCAGAGCCAGAGCCAGACAAAGCCCACCACCGACAGCGTCGAGGCCAGAAGAAAGGCTACCGCTGGGTGCATCCGTCCCGCGGGTAGAGGACGCTGGGCGGTACGTTGCATGCGGGCGTCGTTCCGCCGTTCGACCCATTGGTTGTAGACCGAAGAACCGCTTGCCAGCGCCGCCGTTCCGGCCAGCGTGTGTAGGAAAATTCGCCAGTCGAAATCTGGTGAAGCCACGACGTAACCCACCGCCGTCGTCAGAACCACCATCATCGTGATGCGTGGTTTGGTGAGGGCGGAGAGATCGGCGCCGAGCCCTTCGCGCGACTTGCGACGACGGGGAGCGTTACGGGCCGGAGCGATGGAATTCTTGGTCGGAGCTGCGTCCACGAGGGGTGGCTCTAGGTGGTTGCGCGACGGGCCAAGCATACCGTTGCCGAGTGAGGAATTGGCAGAAACGCAAACGAGCCGCCCCGGCTCTCGGGGCGGCTCGTTTGCTCACGCCTGAAGTCAGATCAGGAGTGGCGCATCACCGCGACACCAGCGAACGCGATGAGAAGCAGCAACGCCCCGAGTCCGATTTGATCGAGTGTCGGGATGTCGGCTGCGGTGGTCGTCGACGGCGGCGTCACCGAGAGTGACACGTCGTCGAGGAAGAAATTGGAGAGGGCAGGAGCACCGGTAATCGTGCTGGTGAACTCCAGGGTGTGCACGGCACCATCGGCGTAGGCGCTGAGATCTACGCTGACCGGAGCGTACGTGGCAAAACCCGCAGCGTTCTCGAGCACTGACCACTCGACGTTTCCGTCGACGCGCAACTCGAGGAAGTCGACGCCGTTGCCGCTTGCGGCTGGGATCTCGAGAAAGAAGTCGAGGGTCGCGGTCCCACCGTCGGTCATCTGGATGTCTTGCGAGACGCTTCCCGTCTCCGCGGCGGCGATTCCACCGAACCAGGCCCAGAACAGGCCGGTGTTGGGGCCGGTACCTCCCCCGGTACCGCCGCAAGAAATGGCATCACAAAGAGGGGTTCCGAAGTTGCTCGAAGCTTCCGTCCAGAAGGAGTTGGGCGATCCGTCCTCGAAGCTCCCATCATCGATGGTGTCTATGGGAGCGACACCTTTGACGATCGGAATGGGTTCGGCGACGTCGGAGCGTTGACGTTCGGCTGACGCGAGGAGAGCGGATGGCAGAAGGAAAAGAACGACCGAGAAGATCAGAAATCTGGAGTGCATGGGGGGTCCCTGGGTAAGCGGGTGCCTGGCACGGAAACGCCACGCGCGCCGCCGCCGCCGAGCCACCTCTGGTAATGGGCGGACTGGAATTTCTCATGCTTCCCAGATCCGTGCAAGGACATCTCTGCGGGACGGTGCGGGACAGAGATTTCGTCAAGGTGGCGCTCTGTCCAAGCCGGGCAGAACCTACTTCCCACGGGCAGAAGAAACCTGTCGGCGACCGGTAGGGCGCCGCGACGGGGCCTCCTTCTACGCGGCAGCGAGACCGCGTCGCAGCTGTCGTCCGCAGAACCCGCCGCCTGTGGCCCCGGTAAGCGAGCGTTGTTCGTCCGCGGCGGCGGTAGGGTCGATCTACTGGTCGCGCTTGGGAACGTCGCCACCTGGTCGAGTGCGGCTGCTACCCACGCCGAGTCGGAGCCAGGATTCGGAGAACAGCCGCGGACGCATCTCGTAGAGGGCCTTTCTCTTGGCATCGCCGAGCAGTTTGGCCACCTCGATCTTCAACTCGATCTCACGCTTTCCGAGCTCGACGACCGCAGTCCTCAGTTCTTCGGACTTTTTGGTTGCCAGCTCAAAATCTCCCGCCACGATCGCGTCTACGATGGCTTGTCGCAGGTCTCGGTTGACGCCAGGGGTTCCACGCTCTTCGAGCTCCGCGATCAACAGGGCATCCATCTGCTTCCTGAGCTCGGGACTCAAACCGAGCTCGGAGGCCAGCGCCGGCTTGTTCCACCAGATGCGTTCTAGAGCGGGCCGAGGCTCGGGTGACTCCTGTCCGTTCTGCGCGAACATCGGAGGCACGGTCAAGACGAGGACAGCGAGGACGGTGAGGAGGGCAAAGGACGGGCGGGGTGAGTGGCGTTGCATCGGGTTTCCTGCAGGGTCGATGGATCGAACGTGTCCTGGAATTTCGGGGGCAAGCGTAGCGCCGCGTATCGTCGACTCTATACTTGTCGCTTCGAACCCGGTCACATGGCGCAGCGCGAGCTTTTTCCTGTCCGTGAATGACCTTTCAGTCATGAGAACCGGGTCGTCCGTTGTTCTCGCTGTCAGCACCTGGTCCCAGCACGATGCTCAAGACGCCCACCACGGTCATGGTCCTTGCGGGTTTGCTGTGGTCCTGCGGTCTCGGTGAACTAGAGCCGGGGCACCGATCGGAGGGTCCACACTTCGTCGATCTGGAGCCGGCTCCTGACTTCGTCCACGATCACGGTGGTAGTGGCCGTTTCCTGTTCCCCGAAGTCATGGGAGGAGGAGGTGCACTGTTCGACTACGACGGCGATGGGGATCTAGACCTCTACGCAGTCCAGGGAGCAGCACTTCCGGGAACCGAGCCCAAGTCTCCACCACTCTCGGATCGTCTCTATCAGAACCAACTTCGGGAGAGCGGTCTGCTGTCGTTCCATGACGTCACCGAGGACGTGCTGCTGCAAGCCGGCGGGTACGGGATGGGTGCTGCCGTCGGTGATGTGGACAACGACGGTCGAGTGGATCTCTTCGTTACGCAGTGGGGCGCGAATCAGTTGTGGCGGAACCTGCCGGACGGCACCTTCGAGGAACGGGCAAACGCCGCGGGCATCGATGACGAGTCCTGGAGTGTCAGCGCCAGCTTTCTGGACTTCGACGGAGATGGCTGGCTCGATCTCTACGTAGCCAACTACGTGGACTACGAGGTCGATCGCGCTGTGAAGTGCTTTCGTCCTCTCGGTGCTCCCGACTATTGCAGTCCTCTGGTCTACCGTCCTGCCGCGGATTCGTTGTATCGAAATCGGGGTGACGGAACCTTCGAGGACGTGTCCCTCGCCGCGGGAATCCTGCGTCGTCCCCGAAACGGTTTGGGCGTGGTGGCCTTTGATGCGAACTCCGACGGCTTGATGGATCTCTTCGTGGCCAACGACATGACTCCGAACCATCTCTGGATCAACCAAGGGGACGGCACCTTCGTGGATCGCGGCTTGTCCAGTGGGCTGGCAGCGAACGCCGTGGGTAAGGCGGAGGCTTCCATGGGAGTGGTCGTCGGCGATATCGACGAAGATGGAGATGAAGACCTGATCGTCAGTCATCTTCGCGGCGAGTCCAATACGCTCTACCTGCAGGAAGAGAACGGTCTGTTTGTCGACGCGACGCGTCGGTTCGGCCTCGAGGCACCTTCGCGCCCGACCACTGGATTCGGTCTGGCTTTCGTTGATCTATGGTCAGACGGCTGGCTAGATCTAGCCGTCTCCAACGGTTCTGTCACCGCCGTCGAGGCGTTGGCCAGGGAAGGCGATCCCTACCCGTTGCACGAACCTGATCAACTGTTCCTCAACGGCGAGGGGATGGGTTTTGCCGAGCTTGCCTCCGCGGGTGGCGGGCACTTCCAGCGGTCGGAGGTAGGGCGTGGACTGGCGTCTGGAGATCTGGACGAAGACGGCGACGTCGACCTCGTGCTGTTCAACAATCTTGGACCCATGCGGATACTTCTCGCCGCGGGAGCCGGCGGACGATGGCTCGGGGTCGAGGTTCGGGACGATCGATATGATCGGGTGGCCACCGGCGCCATGGTCCGGCTGCAACTCGACGACGGCAGGCTCCTGATCCGTCGTATCGGACGCGACGGCAGCTACGCTGTGGCCAATGATCCGCGCAGAATCTTCGGGCTCGGGCAGGCCGGTCCGGTTCGCCTCGAAGCCACCTGGCCGGATGGCTGGCGAGTCGTTCTCGAGTCTCCGGAGACCGAGCGGTACCACCTCTTGGCGCGGCCGTCCGACGACTCGAAGGGAGCGACATGAACCGGGTGCGGGTCCGGGCGCCCGGAGGCTTGCTTTTCGGTCTGCTCCTGGCTCTGGCAGCTGGCTGCGCTCCTTCCGTGCGACCCGTACCCCAGCCTGCGGATCTGGAATCGGCGGACGAGCCGGTACAGCGGCAATACGAGGTGGCCCGGAATGCCGTCGAGTTGGCCGGGTCTCGCGGATCTTCGGCCGAGGCGTACGGACGTCTCGGAATGTGGTACCAGGCCTACCGCTTGTCGGAAGGGGCGGAGATCTCGTATGACAATGCGCTCGACCTTGCACCCGGGACACCCAAATGGTCCTATCTTCGGGGTGTGCTTCGAGCCCAGGACCATCGGCTCGAGGAGGCTGTAGCCGACCTGGCCGTGGCCGTCGATGCTGGGTCGGTTGCTGCTGCTACCCGCCTTGCCGAAGTGGAAACGGCGCTCGGTCGAGAGACCCCCGCGCTCCTCAGACTCGAGGAGCTGTCGACGGCGCGCGTTGCCAAGCCCGCGACAGCCAACGTCCGCGCGACGGTGGCGTTGGCGCGAACGCGGGCTCGGCACGGCGAGCTCGACTCTGCGATCCACCTGTTCGAGCGCGCTTTGGAGCTACAGCCCAGCGCGTCGCACCTTCGCTACGAGATGGGTGTTTGGCTCGAAAGATCGGGTCGAACGGATCGTGCGGCCGTCGAGCTGGCACAGGGAGAGCCGACGGCGGAGCCCGAACCGTTGAAGATGCCCGATCCGTGGATCCGCGAAGTCGAAGAACTGGATGTCAGCTGCCTGGGCCTACTTCGACGGGCGCGACGAGCCATGGCGTCGGGTAGGCACCATGCGGCACTCGATTTGTTTCGGCGCAGCCAAACTGCCGATCCTCGGCGTGTGGCTCCCAGGTACGGGGAGGTACGGGCTCTGTCTGCCTTGGGCCGGCGGGGGGAAGCACTGCGTGCAGCCGGACGGCTGGTCGAACAGTTTCCCCAGGATCCCCAGGGGCTTGTACTGCTCGGTCGTCTGTTCCAACCCGCGGAGATCGAACGAGCCGAGGCCTCCTTTCTCCGAGCCCTGGAACTTCACCCGGACTCTATCGGCGCACTGCAAGAGCTCGCCCGGCTGCGACGTTCCCGGGGAGACCTCGATTCGGCGGAAGCCCTCTATCGTCGGGCATTCGAGCTGTTGCCGAGCTCCGAGAGTCTGGCTCTCGAGCTGTCGGAGATCCAAGTCGAACTCGGCGAGACAGAGAAGGCGAAGGCTACGTTGAGAGCTGCGCTGTTGGTCGCGGAAGCACCCCGAGTGCTGCGACTACGGTTGGAGCGTCTCGGCAGCGGCAGCTGATGTCGGAGATTCGGCTGGTCCCTGCTTGGCCTCGGCTCGCAGGCTGCGATTCAGCAGCCACGGTCCGGAGAGCAGCCCCGCTTTGTTGTCCACCAGGCGGCGGTGTTGTTCCGGGGTCAGTATTTCGAGCACGTCGACCATCATCCGTGCCTGCGCCTCCACCGGTACCGAATAGGCATGGCCCAGCGCTTCGGCCCGTTGGCGTGCCGTGTCGTACTGGCGTTGAATCAGCGCGGTTCGAAACTCGTCGAATGCATCGCTCCTGTGGGTACTCTGCCGCTGCTCGAGTAGATATTCCGTCACGCGCTCGTTCATCTTTTCGCGTTGATGTGGTTCGAGACCCACCCTCACGTAATGCTTCTCCCGGTTCCACCACATCCGGTCGATCGTCGCCTGCATTCGTTCCGCTACCGCGACTTCGTAGCTCTCCTTCGAGCCCCCTTCCGTCGCGCCGGATCTCCGATCGTCGACCGACGTTTGCTCGACCTTGCCTGGCTCCGCAGCGGGCTCGGCGGCCCGCCGCGGATCGAAACGGGCGAAGATCAAGTAGCCTGCGACCACGAGTGAAACGAAGATCAACCCTCGTCCGACTCGATGTCCGAACCTCTTCCGGTTGGAATTCATCCTACTTTCCTCCTGCACTGACACGCGGCGGTGTTGTGGTAGACACAGCGCCGACTGATCGGGCTACCGAGATTCTCACGACCTGAAACGAGTTGCCAAATGCGCCGAGTCGTTGCCGCTGTCCTCCTGCTCATATCCGTCGCGTTGGTCGCATTCGTGCTGATGCGGCGCAGCTCTCCGGCCGGCCCGGTCGGCGAGTGGTCCGTCGAACGCGGCAAGAGGCCAGTCGTGCTGATCACAGTCGACACATCTCGGGCGGATCGATTCGAGCCCTACGGGGCGGAGAACGTCGCCACGCCGGTGCTCCAACGTCTGGCCGATCGCGCCGTGGTCTTCGAGAACGCGATCGCCGTGGCACCCATCACACTCGTCGCGCACACCACGATCCTGACGGGAACCTATCCATTCGAGCACGGCGTCCGCAACAACGGCATCCAATACGTGCCTGACGAGATGACGACGCTGGCAGAGCGGCTTCGAGACCACGGATATAGGACTGGTGCTTTCGTTTCCGCTGCGGTCCTGGAAAGCCGCTACGGTCTGGACCAGGGCTTCGAGGTGTACGACGACGACCTTTCAGCCGGACGCAACCGCAGCCCCCGTCAAGTACCCGACCGGCCGGCCGAAGCGACGATCGAGTCGGTCTTTTCGTGGCTGGACACTCTCGAAGAGAACGAGAAGTATTTCCTGTGGGTCCATTTCTACGACCCTCATGCACCCTATTCACCTCCGGCCCCTTTCCGTGATGACTACCGGGAACGCCTGTACGACGGTGAGATCGCATATCTCGACAGTCAGATCGGCACGTTGCTCCGTCATCCCCGACTTCGGGGGGTGGGTGACGACGAGCCGATCGTGACCGTGATCGGCGACCACGGCGAAAGCCTGGGCGAGCATGGTGAGCAAACGCACGCGATTCTTGCCTACGACTCGACTCTCCGCATACCTTGGATTCTTCGAGTGCCGGGCATGGATTCGGCGCGCCGGGTGCAGCAGAACGTGGGTCAGGTCGATTGGATGCCCACGATGCTGTCGATCTTGGGACTGTCGGCAGATGGAATGGAGGGTCGGGACTTGGTGCCGGTCATCGAGGGAGCGGCGGACGCAGCGAGCTCGCAGCACGCGTACTACTCGGAAACCTACCTGCCGTTCTATACCTACGGTTGGTCCAAATTGAGAGCGTTCCGCCGCGGTGGTTGGAAGTTCATAGATGCGCCGACACCGGAGCTCTACGATCTATCGGGGGACCCGAGGGAGCTCAGCAATGTGCACGAAGGCCAGCCGGGAGTCGCTCACGATCTAGCCCGCGATCTGAGGGAGCGCCTGGAGGCTGCTGGCGGCGGCGATCGTGAGACGAGTCTAGAGCTCGACTCCGAGTCGGTAGAGAAGCTGCGGAGCCTCGGCTATCTGGCGACCGGGAGTACGGCAGGCCGAGGCAGCGACGAGCGGCTGGATCCCAAGGAGGTGATCGATCTCCACGTCGGACTGGAACGCGCACGGATGTTGCTCCGTGATCAGCTTTTCGACCAGGCCGAAGAGCAGTTGAGCCGGGTGTTGAGGCGTGATCCGAAGAATCTGGCGGCGTTGGTGGATCTGGCTACAGCGTTGGAGGGCAAGGGCGAGTCGGAGGCTGCCCTCGAAGTGTTGGATCGAGCCCTGAGCATCGATCCCGACTACGATCGGCTGTATTTGCTCTTGGCTCGCCTCGAAGCGAATCTCGGGCGGCTCGACAAGGCGCTCGAGCTCGTTCAACTGGCCGTCGACAAGGATCCGAACAATCCGGACGCCCTGGTGCAGATGTCAGCCATCCTTTCCCGTTTGGGACGTAGCCAGGACGTAGTGACTGTCTTGGAGTCGGCCTTGCAGACGTTCCCCGAGCATCCGAGGCTGAACCTCACCCGTGCCCGCCTGATCGAAATGCCGGCTGGGAACCTCGAGGAAGCGGAGGCCAGGGTCGGCCGAGCCCTGGGGCGGGATCCGTTCCTCACCGAGGGTTGGGTGTTGCTCGGGCAGATCCTCGAAGGGCAGAAGCGTCTCGACGAGGCCGTGGACAGCTATCGCCAAGGACTGGAACGGCGAGTCGACGCAGCTGAGCTCCATTCCCCTCTCGGCCTTCTCTTGGCGCGGCGCGGTCTGAGGCAGGAGGCAGAGCCCCATCTACGGGAGGCGATCCGCTTGACCCGGAGGTTCCGGCCCGATCTCCACGTTGCACTCGGGGCCCTGTTGGCCGAGTCGGGACGAGTAGAGGAAGCCCAGCAGGAGTATGCGAAGGTCTTGGAGGTGCAACCGAATCATCCGCGGGCGCGCAACAATCAAGCGATCGCGCTCTTTCATTCGGGTCGCACCGACGAGGCAGAAGAGATCCTGACGCAGCTCGTCACTGATGCGCCCGGGATGGCCGACGTGCACAACAACCTGGCCGCCATCGCCGTGCAGAAAGAGCAGTGGCAGAAAGTGGAGATCCACGGAAAGCGGGCACTCGAGATCAATCCGGAATTGGTCCAGGCCTGGAACAACCTGGCGGTTGCCTTGGAGGAGCTAGGGCGAAGAGAGGAGTCGCGCGACGCCTATGCCCGGGCCATCGCGCTCGACCCGGACTACTGGCAGGCCCGCTTCAACCTTGGGGTCTTGTTGGCCCGGTCCGGGGAGGCGGAGCGGGCCGCAGAGACCTTCACGGAGGTACTGAATCAGGTGCCTAGCCTGGCGGAGGCCCACTTTCAATTGGGTGAGCTCTACGAGGGCCCGCTTGCGGATCCGGAGCGCGCCGCGACGCATTTCAATGCCTTCCTTCGCTATGCACCTGACGACCCTCGGAGTAGCGCTGTGAAGAGTCGGATCGGACGGTCGAACCCGGCGTCCTGATTTGTTGTTCACGGGATTGACCTGAGCCGCGGGCTGGTCTAGAGTCTCGGAAACTCACGTCTTCATATGGCGGCTTGATCGGTGAGGAGCAGTAGCTTCGACCTTGGTCAGCAAGTAGAGAAAGGACGCCCCATGCAAGTCTCGCTTAAGAGATCCCCCCATATCCTTTGTGTCTTGGGATTGGCGATGATCTTTGCAGGCCCAGTTTCCGCACAGTGGATAGCTGGCGCCTCGTTGACGGTCGACAATGTGGACCCCGGTCTGTTGCAGGTCGATGTCACCGGATCGATCTTTTACACCACAGGTGTCACCTTCGGCACAGCGTTCGTCGGTGTGGACTCCGGCTTCGGCCAGATCGCTCCCGCGATCTCGTGGGGCGACGGCTCGTCGATCGCGCCCTACTGGCCAACGGGAAACGGCATTCCCTTCGATCAGGTGTCGACCCCTCCAGGTGCTCCCGGTCCGGTCCGGGCCTACCGGATGGCCTTCTCCCACACCTATGGGGCTGCGGGCAACTATGACGTGAGAATCAACAGCCACTTTACCGGAGGCATCAGTCCGGCCATCGTATTCACGGGCACGACCACGACCGCGCAGACTCCGACCTACTCGGTGTACGGATATGTTCAGACGTTCCTCAGGAACACGGCAGCCGTCAACCTGGGCGGTGGGACCGGCAGCCTCGAGGACATCCCGACGATGAGCGAGATCGGCATGCTTGCGCTCGCGCTGATGCTCGGTTTGACGGGAATGTTCCTGCTCCGCCGATAGACGGCCGCCTGCCGCCATCGAAGTCGCAACGGGACCCGCACGCGGGTCCCATGGTTTTTTTCGGCTGTGTAGTTTCCCTTCCCTGTCGCGCTCGCCAGCGGAATGCGTCGCAGCTACTCAGAAGAGTTCCAGCCTCCACAGGTCGTGGATGTGCACGGCACCCAACAGTCGATGCTGATCGTCGACCACGAAGATCGCGGTGATGCGATTCTCCTCCATCTGCTGCAGCGCTGTCGGCGCCAAAGCGGCGGCCGGCAAGGTGTGCGGATCCTGAGTCATATAGGACTCCACCGGTAGGTCCAGCAAGCTCTCCTCGTCCCGAGCCAGTAAACGGCGCAGATCGCCATCCGACACGCAGCCCAGGAGCCGACCCGCGCGATCTCCCTCGGTCTCTACCACGGCGGTGATGCCCAGGCCTTTACCGGAGATCTCGACGATCGCGGAACGCAGGTCGGAGCGCCGGTCCACCCAGGGGAGCGAGTCACCCTGGTGCATCAGCTCCCTGACTTCCAGCAGGCGCTTTCCCAACCTCCCGCCAGGATGCAGCTTGGCGAAGTCTTCGGTGGTGAATCCCTTGGCCTCGAGGAGCGCCATGGCCAGCGCGTCACCCAGAGCCAGGGTCACCGAGGTCGACGCGGTAGGGGCCAGGTTGAGTGGGCATGCTTCCTTGTCGATCTCCGTTCGCAGATGGATGTCGGCGTGACGGGCGAGGGGGCTTTCCGCGTTGCCCGTCATCACGATCAAAGGCACGCTTAACCGGCGAACGATTTCCACCAGCCGGATCAGCTCCTCGGTGGTGCCCGAATACGATGCTGCCAGCACTACGTCGTCGGCGGTGATCATTCCGAGATCGCCGTGGATCGCCTCTGCGGGATGGAGGAAGAACGATGGAGTACCGGTGGAAGCCAGCGTCGCCGCGACTTTCTTCAACACGAGACCACTCTTGCCCATGCCGGTACAGACCACGCGGCCGCGGATCGACGCGATGGCCTTTACTGCGTGATCGAAGCCGTCGTCGATCTGATCGAGCAAACCTCGAATCGCCGCCGACTCGATCTCGATCACCGAGCGGGCTACGTCCCTGGGAGATCGTCTCTCGCTCATGCCTCGGTTCCGGTACCCGCCTCCCGCCATGGCTCGATCGCCTGGCGCACCGCGACCAGCGACTCGAGCAGCCGGTGAGCCCGGTCGGGTGGCAACTGGGTGGTCGAGTCAGACTTCGCGTGGGATGGATCGGGATGTATTTCCACGAAGAGTCCGTCGGCACCTGCGGCCACGGCTGCACGAGCGAGCGGCTCGGCGTAGCGGCGCGCGCCACCGGTTTCCCGACCACCGCCCGGCAGCTGCAGGCTGTGAGTGACATCAAATACTACCGGTAGACCGTCGGACTGCATCCGTGCGATCGCGCGCATGTCGACCACGAGGTTGTTGTAGCCGAAGGAGTAACCGCGCTCCGTCACGAAGACACGCCTGCCGGAGCCACGATCCTGACCGCCGTCGGTAATCTTCGCAACGGCTTTGGCCATGTCGCTGGGTGCCATGAACTGGCCCTTCTTCACATTCACCGTACGTCCGGTCGCGGCGGCGGCGTGGAGAAGATCGGTTTGGCGGCAGAGAAACGCAGGGATCTGGAGGATGTCCGCCACCTCTGCGGCCCGTTCACACTGGCCGGGCTCGTGTACGTCGGTTAGGATCGGCATCCCGGTGGCACGCTTCACCTCCGCCAAGGCTTCGAGTGCCGGCTCCATGCCGATCGACCGGAAGCTGCTCCCGGAGGAACGATTGGCCTTGTCGTAGGACGCCTTGAAGACGACCGGCAGATCCAACGCCTCGGCGAGGCTGGCAACCGCCTCCGCTGCAGCCATCACTTCGTCCTCGCCCTCCACGGCGCAAGGCCCTGCGATCACCGGCAGCTGGCGTCCGCCGAGGACGATGCCCGGCGCGATCTCAACCGGTTGCACCTTTCGCGAAATGCCCTCCTCGGGCGAATGCAACTCGGGCTGCTCCTCCGAGCTCAAGCCACGGCCTCCACCGGCGGAGTGCTCCGACGTTGCTGGGCCCGCTCGGGCGATTCCTGGCGCCGTGTTTGCTCTTCCAGAGCGGCGCGGATGAACGAGACGAAGAGAGGATGAGGCTCGATGGGCCTACTCTTGTATTCCGGGTGGAACTGGCTGCCGAGGAACCAAGGATGGACGCTCTCGGGCAGCTCCACCATTTCGACGAACTTGCCATCCGGACTCTTTCCTGCCACGACCAGGCCGTGCTCCTCGAGAGAAGGCAGATATCTCTGGTTCACCTCGAACCGATGACGGTGGCGCTCGGAGATCTCATCGACTCCGTACACTTTTCGGGCGCGCGTTCCGGGCTGCAGAACGCAGGGGTAGGCGCCGAGGCGCATGGTGCCACCGAGGTTCTCGACGCCCAAGAGGTCGCGCAGTTTGTAGATCACCGGATCCGGCGTATCGGCGACGAATTCCGTCGACGCCGCATGCTCGATTCCGCAAACGTGACGTGCGTACTCGACGACCATCATCTGCATGCCCCAGCAGATCCCGAAGCACGGCACCTTCTGCTCGCGGGCGTAGCGGATGGCGGCGATCTTTCCCTCCGAGCCCCGCTTGCCGAACCCGATTGGCACCACGATGCCATCCACCTTCGTGATGTCCGACGGCCACTGGTTCTGCTCGATGTCCTCGGCGCTGATGTAGATCAGCTCGGTGCGCGCGTTGTTGGCGATGCCGCCGTGGATCAGTGCCTCGTTCAGACTCTTGTAGGCGTCGGCCAGCTCTACGTACTTGCCCACGATGCCGATGCACACCTTGCGATCCGGATGCTTGATCTTCGCCACCAGATCCTCCCACTTCGACAGTTCGCGCCGATCGTGGGGTAGCTTGAGCATGTCGAGGAGGGTCTCGTCGAGGCCCTCGCGGGCAAAGAGAAGAGGTAGCTCGTAGATCGTCTCCACGTCACGAGCGGCGACCACCGCCTCGGCGTTCACGTTACAGAACAAAGCGATCTTCTGTCGCACGTCGTCCGGTAGAGGACGATCGGTCCGGCAGACGAGGATGTCGGGGGTGATGCCGATGGCCCGTAGCTCGCGGACCGAGTGCTGTGTCGGCTTGGTTTTCAGCTCGTCAGCCGCGGCGATGTAGGGAACCAGCGTGACGTGAACGTCGATGGCGTTGTGGCGTCCGAGCTCCTGACGGAACTGACGGATAGCTTCCATGAAAGGTAGCGACTCGATGTCTCCGACCGTACCGCCGATCTCGACGATGACTACGTCGTGACCGTCCGCCAAACGGCGCATGGCGTCTTTGATCTCGTCGGTGACATGGGGAATCACCTGAACTGTCTTTCCCAGGTAGTCGCCTCGCCGCTCCTTGTTGATCACCGACTCGTAGATCTTGCCGGTCGTGTAGTTGTGGCGTTTGCTGGTGACGGTGTGGGTAAAGCGCTCGTAGTGTCCCAGGTCGAGATCGGTCTCGGCACCATCGTCCGTGACGTAGACCTCGCCGTGCTGATAGGGCGACATGGTGCCTGGATCGACGTTGACGTAGGGGTCCAGCTTCATCAGCGTGACCTGGAAGCCGCGTGACTCCAGGAGGGCGCCAAGAGACGCGGCGGTCACCCCTTTTCCGAGCGACGACACCACGCCGCCCGTGACGAAAATGTACTTGGTGGTGCTCATGACGACTATGGCTCCTGCGGGGTCACGGGTCGGTAGGGGTGGTGGCGGGATGTTGGATGTCTGACGAAAGGCGCTGCTCGCGGAGAGCCCGTTTCATCTCGGCGAGGTCCTCGGCCGTGTCGACGCCTCCGGTCGACATATGGTCGAGGCGCAGCACATGAATCGAGATACCGTGCTCCAGAGCACGTAGTTGCTCCAACGACTCGGCCCGCTCGAGAGGCGTTGGATCGAGCTTGGCGAGGCGGAGCAGAACGTCGCGGCGGTACCCGTAGATACCGATGTGGAGGAGAGGGTCGAACTCGCCCTCGTGCCGGGCGTGGGGGATGGGCGCGCGGCTGAAATAGAGAGCCCGGCCGTCGCGACTGTGGACTACCTTGACGGCGTTCGGGTCGGGTAGCCGATCTGCCGGCAAGGGAGCCGCGAGGGTGACCATCTCGCATTCGGGATCCGTGGTCAGGCGATGTGCCAGTCGACTTACCGCCTGGGGATCGATCAGAGGTTCGTCACCCTGGACGTTGATCACGGCACGGGCGGACCAGGCCTCGGCGGCGTAGGCGATGCGGTCCGTACCCGAGGCGCAGTCAGCCGGTGTCATCTCCGCCTCGCCGCCGAACGATTCGACGGCGCGGAAGATGCGCTCATCGTCGGTCAGAACGACCACTCGGTCTATCTCGGGTACGCGAGACACCCGCTCCACCACATGCTGCACCATGGGTTTTCCCGCCAGCTCGAGCAGAGGTTTGCCGGGCAGGCGTGTCGACCCATAGCGTGCGGGAATCGCTCCGACGATGCCGTCGGACTGCGACATGCTGGATTCTCCTGGCTGCTGTGGGAAAGCCCGAGAGGGAAACCCGGTGAGAGGGGAAGGTCACGGCCTAGCGACCTGACCAAGACGGCCACCGGGACCTCAGTGTACGGCGCTGTCGGCGAGGCGTCAATGCTTTGTCCGGACTGCCAGGTACCGAGAGGCCGAGCCATGAGTCGCTCATTCTGAACCCGGCCGGCCATGCAGCGTATACGCGTATACTTGGCCATGATCAAGCTTCCGAGAAGCTGTATTGAAATGCCGTGGAGAGTATCCCCTTCCGGCCTATCCCAACCCAGGCCGCGGTCCGGCCTTAGTCTCCGCAGATATCCGACCTGTGAGTCAACAGGTCCCGAACCCGAAACGAGAGGGGCTCCTATGCGTACCCATCTGAAACCCTGGATTCGATCCGTCTTATTGGTCTTTTTGGCCGCCTGCCTCGCGGTGAGCGGCGCCTGGGCGCAGAACACCACGTCATCGCTGCGCGTCGATGTTGTCGATACCGACGGCAATGCGGTCGGCGGCGTCGCGATCACAGTGATCCACGTGCCCACAGGTCGGATTCAGGCCTTGGTCTCCAACGAGATCGGCGTCATCACGGCGCGTGGCCTGGCGGTGGGTGGGCCGTACCAGGTGTCGGTCCCCGAAGGGGGCGAGTTCGCTGCCGACACCGTCGACGGTATTTTCCTCGAGCTGGGCGAGACCATCGCCATCCAGTTGACCGTTCGTCCTGCGAGCTTCGAAGAGATCACCGTGACGGCCAGCGATGTGGGCAGTGAGCTGGTGCTGGGCGTCGGACGTGACTTCGGTGGCGACACCATCGCTGCCGTACCGTCGGTGGCCCGTGACTTCGTGAGCACCATCGCCACGGAGCCTCAGATCGTGGTCGACAATAGCGTCGCCCGTGGTCCGGCAGTGTCCATGGCCGGGCAGAACTTCCGCTTCAACAGCGTGACGATCGACGGCGTGGCTCAGAACGACAACTTCGGTCTGTCGAAGAATGCTTCTGCTACCCAGCGTTCGCCGATTTCCATCGACGCCGTCCAGGCGATCAGCGTCAACCTCGCACCCTACGACGTGACGTACGGCAACTTCGTGGGCGGCAACATCAATATCGTCACGAAGTCGGGAAGCAACAATTTCGGCGGCAGCATCTTCGGCGTCACGACGGATGACGGTCTGACGGGCGGCGAGTCCGACGGCGTCGATCTCGGCATCGGCGATTTCGAGGAGGAGACCTACGGTCTGACCCTCGGCGGAGCCTTGAAGCAGGACAAGGCATTCTTCTTTCTGAACTACGAGCTCTTCCAGACGACGACGCCATCGAACTCGCAGACCATCGACAAGATCGCGGGCGTCACGCAAGCCGAAGTCAACGAGGCGATCGACATCTTCCGGAATGTCTATGGGTTCGATCCGGGCGGTTTCGCAGCCACCGACGACGACGAGGACGAAAAGGTCTTGGCCAAGCTGTCCTGGAATCTGAACGACAGTCATCGCCTCGAGGCTGCCTATCAGATCGCCGACGGCGACGTGCTGTTCGACGACTTCCCGGAAGTCGCCGTCTTGCAATCGAACCGCTACAACATCAACGAGAAGCTGACGTCGACTTCGGCTCAGCTCTTCTCGACCTGGTCCGACAGCTTCACCTCCGAATTCAAGTTCGGCATCAAGGACGTCGAGAACCGGCAGACCAGCGTAGATCCCTCGACGCCCGACTTCTCGATTGCGTTCGAGCCCTTCGGCCCGACGCGGATCGCAGCCGGCGGCGATCGCTTCCGTCACACCAACGAGCTCGACAACGAGTCGCAAGTGATCCGGCTGCGCGGCGACTATCAGGTTGGCCAACACATCATCACCGGCGGTCTGGAGCAGGAGGAGTACACGGTTCGCAACCTTTTCCTGCCTTTCTCCAACGGCAACTACATCTTTTTCTCGCTCGACGACCTGCGCAACCGCCAGCCCGGCTTCGTGCTGTACGGCAACTCCAATACCGGAATCGACCAAGACGCGGAGGCCAACTTCGACCTGGCGGCCAATAGCGCTTACATTCAGGACGAGTGGACGCCCACCGACAACCTGACGCTGAAGTTCGGCCTGCGCTATGACTGGTACGAGAATTCCGACGCGATTCCGTTCAACGAGTTCTTTACAGATCGCAATGGCTTTTCAAACCAAGAGAATCTCGACGGCAAGGATCTCTTGTTGCCGCGCTTCGGCTTCAGCTGGCAGGCGAAGGAGAACCTGACGATCCGTGGTGGTGCGGGCCTGTTCGGTGGTGGAACCCCGTTGATCATGCTGTCCAACAGCTACTCTGGCAACGGCATCACCCGTACCTTTGCCCAGTTCTTGGCGCCGTCCTTCGGTCCGCCGGTGTCCGATGCCATCGCCAATGCGGTCGGTGAGCTACCGGACATCACGGCTGCGTTCCGCAACTTCCAGCCCTTCATCGGTATCAATCCGGAGGGCGACGTCGACGCCATCGATCCCGATTTCGAGATCTTGAGCACCTGGAAGTACAGCCTCGGCGCCAACTGGGTGTTCGGCGACGACTGGTTGCTGACCGCCGATTTGATCTTCTCCGACGTCAAGGACGGCTACGACATCTACGAGGGTCGTCGTCAGGTGGTGGGCACGGCGCCCGACGGCCGCCCGATCTACGACACGCCGGCCGGCGGTGACTACATCGTCACCAACACGGGCGAAGGCGAGAGCACGGTATTGACCCTGTCGCTCGACAAGTCCTTCTATCTCGGAGACGGTCGCTGGGATCTGAACCTCGGCTATACCAACCAGGACGTCGAAGAGGCGCGTTCCTACAACCGCTTCGTCGGTTTCGAAACCTATGCGTTCGATCCGCAGACCGACCTCAACAACGCCAGCGTGGCAACCTCCCGTTTCGAGGTGGAAGACAGGATCACCGCCACGGTGACCTGGCAGGATCAGATCTTCGGCGAGAACACCACCATGGTGGGCTTGACGTACTCGGGACGCTCCGGCCGCCATTTCTCCTACGTCTTCGGCAGCAACGGTGCGCCGACCTTCGGCGGTACCTTTCTTGCCGACTTCGGCAGCGAAGGTGACAATCCCGGGCCGCAGCTCTTCTACGTTCCCACCGGGCCGACCGATCCCATCATCACAGGCGATCCGGGTTTCCTCGCCGACCTCGATACCTTCATCTCGAACGACAGCTGTCTGAGTGGTCAGCGTGGTTCCGTAGCGCAGCGCAACAGCTGCGAGACGGGCTGGGTCAGCATCGTCAGCTTGCGGTTCCAGCAAGAGATCCGGACCGGAGGTGACACGAGCCTCGATTTCATCCTCGACATCGAGAATCTCGGCAACCTGCTGAACGACGACTGGGGGCGCGTCGAGAGCTACACGGCGCCGTCGAACGTCGCCCCCGCCAACGTAGCGATCTCCGGCGACGGATCTCAGTACGTGTTGACACCCAACCCGTCGTACGCCGGTACGCCCGACACCATCGTGCCCGATCCGACGATCGCACGCCTGCCTTCGGCGTACCGTATCCAGTTCGGTCTGCGTTTCAGTTTCTGATCCGGAACCAGCGAACGGAAAAGGGCCGGCGAAAGCCGGCCCTCGTTTCCGCGTTGTCGAACGGCGAGGAGGACGGTGATGTGAGAAAACTGATGGGAGGCCTTCTCGTCTTGCTCTGCATTGGTGGCTGCGAGATCCCTCGGGAACGCAGTGACGAAGCGAAGAAGTGGGACGACGAGGTGGATGCGTGGCTCGCGGCTGTGGAGAGTTCCGGCGGTTACCTTGAGACATCGGAACGACCTGGGGAGACCGACGTAGATGCACTCATCTCGATCCGGCGGCCTGATCAGGTTCGGATCGCTCGCCGTGCCTTGCTTGCAACCATATGGGGAAAGCTGGAGCTTCCCGAGGCACTTCCAACTGAGAAAGCCGATCCCAGGATGGAAAGCTTCTTTCAAGATGTCGCCAGTTTGGCGAACGTCCAGACCCTGGTGATCTCCATGGACCTCGGTCTGGAGTCGATCGTAGCCGTCCTCACGCCGACAGAAGCAGACGATTGTGCAGTGATCTACCACGGCGACCACGACCCGTCACAAAGAATGAAGCGGCACGTCGGCCAGTTCCTCAGCGTAGGGTGTCATGTGGCAGTGATCAGTATGCCGCTTCGGGGTCCGAATCCGAAGCCAGTGTTCGTCTCGCCGCGTTTCGGTCGGCTCAAACTGACGCGTCATGATGAGATGGCTCTGCTAGATCTCGAGGACGGCCATCCTTTCAAGTTCTTCATCGAACCGGTCATCGTAGTGGTGAACTATCTTCGTGAGCTTCTTCCTGACGCCAGCATCGCGATGACAGGTCGCTCCGGTGGAGGCTGGACAACGACTCTAGCAGCGGCTATCGATCCCAGAATCGCCAGGAGCTTCCCTGTCGCAGGTTCGTATCCGATCCATATTCGTACTGACGCTCCGTGGGATTGGGGCGATTGGGAGCAGACGGTTCCGGAGATCTATACCGTCGCGAACTATCTCGAGCTCTATCTGATGGGAGGATACGGCCGTGGCAGAAAGCAGCTCCAGATATTGAATCACTTCGATCCATGCTGCTTTTCCGGAATCCGATCTCAGGAGTATGAGGAGTTCGTCGCTCGACGTCTCGAGCAGTTGGGCGAAGGAGAGTTCGAGGTAATGCGTGACCTCAGTCACCGAGAACACGAGATCTCAGAAGCAGCCATGGAGCGAATCCTGGAGGAAATCAAATCTGAGATCGATTGGCCGTGAGATTCTTGTGATCTTCCCGGATCACTTTGTGAAGCGTTCGTGACGGCGAAGAGAGACCAGTTCTTCACGCTAGGTTCGGGAGGCCGCGAGCCAGTGGTCTCCCCACAACCAGAACTACCGTGGAGAACAGCTCGTGCTTCCATCTCACAATACTCGACTCAACGGCATCTTGGCGGTCGCCGCGCTGCTGCTCGCCCTGATGGCCTTACCCGGCTCGGCGCTCGAGGTCACCGTGACCATCGAGAACCTGGCGCCCGAGAACGGTAGCTTTCTCACTCCGACGTGGCTCGGCGTCCACGACGGCAGCTTTGACCTCTACGACCTCGGTTCACCATCGTCGCCCGAGCTGGAGCGGATCGCCGAGGACGGCAACGCCGCTCCGCTTTCTGACGCGTTTACGGCGCTTGGATTCGCCGACGCCGTCGCCTTCGGTCCCAACGGGCCGATCGCGCCCGGACAGTCGGCCACCGTGACATTCGACCTGGACCCAAGCGCAACAGGCGAGGCCACCTATCTCAGCTATGCCTCGATGGTGATTCCGTCGAACGATGCGTTCGTGGCCAACGGAAATCCGAGAGCCATTCCGATCTTCGACGTCTTCGGTACGTTCGTGGGCGGCAGCTCGGTGGTCTACGGCGGTCAGGTGCGCGACGCCGGTACAGAGGTCAACGACGAAGTACCCACCAACACTGCGTTCTTCGGTCAGGCCGCGCCGGACACCGGCGTCGTGGAGGGAGGCGTCGTCTCGACGCATCCCGGCTTCCTGGGGCCACTTTCCGGCGGCATTCTGGCCGATCCCCAGTTCGTTGCCGGCGACTTCACCGCCCAGGGCTATCGAGTGGCCCGCATCACCGTCACGGCGGCAACCGACGTCAGGGTGTCCATCGAGAACCTTGCGCCCGCCGCCGGCACGTTCTTGACCCCGGTCTGGGTCGGTTTCCACGACGGTGGCTTCGATGTCTTCAACACCGGGGACGCCGCATCGGCGGCCCTCGAGAGGCTGGCGGAAGACGGCAACACCGGACCCCTCTCCGAGGATTTCGCCGCTAGTGGGAATGGCACGGTCGACGGCACGATTCCCGGGCCCAACGGTCCGATCGCTCCGGGTGAGACCGCCACGGCTACCTTCACCGTACGGGGTGACTCTCGCTACGTCAGCTTCACGTCGATGGTGATCCCGTCCAACGATGCCTTCGTGGGCAACAGTAATCCGACCGCGATTCCGGTCTTCGACGGCCAGGGACGGTTCCTCGAAGGCGAATATCTCGTCGTGGGAGACCGGGTCTACGACACTGGTACCGAGGTCAACGACGAATCTCCGGTCAATACGGCATTCTTCGGACAGAGTGCTCCCGACACCGGCGTCGAGGAAGACGGTCTCGTCCGTGCGCATCCGGGATTCCTCCCGCCGGGTTCCGGCGGAATCTTGGACGACGATATGTTCTCGGCGGGCGATTTCCAGACCCGAGGCTATCGAGTCGCACGGGTGCGGGTGACGACCAGCGGCCAGCCCTCGGTCTATCTCCAGAACGGTCGGTTCCGGGTCAGCGCGACCTTCGAAGTCGACGGCGAGTCTGATCGTGCGCTCGGCAAGGCATTGACCGACGAGAGTGCGACCTTCACGTTCTTCGGCGATGAGAACGTGGAGCTGGTGCTCAAGGTACTCGACGCCTGCACCTTCAACGACCGTTTCTGGGTCTTTTCCAGCGGGTTGACGGATGTGCCCGTCGAAATCCTCGTGGAGGACCTTGAAAGCGGTGAGAGCCGTACTTTCGCCAGCGACGGTGGAACCGCTTTTCCGCCGATCTTGGACTCCGACGCATTCGCAACGTGCCCCTGATCTGACCGGCACCCGCCGGCGACAGGTCTCGACCGCCGAGCCCTCCTCGATCGAGGAGGGCTCTTTGTATTCGGCCATCTCATCGCGTACAAGCGCCGCCGGAGCTCGACGTGTGAATGTCGACGCTGATTTGTCTCGGACGATGGCCACGCTCCATCGGGTCTTGAACGCCACTCTCTCGGAAGCGGCAGCTCCAGTTCCAGGGACCGGCAGCGGAGGCTTGCGGTTGTAGGTACTGACCTGAAGACGATACCTGCTGGGACCGCCGGCGTCCCGCCGGCCCGCCTTACGGCTTGGTCACCCGTGACGTGAGTCCTGACGCCGGTTCAGGTCTCGAATCCATCGTCTCGCTCCGGGTCGGCTGGGGTGAACAGGACGAGTAAGACAAAAGCCACCACCCAACACGCCACACTGCAGGGCTGGAAGCGTTGCCAAGGCAGCAGGCAAGATGCCTGCGGTCCCAGCAGGTGCCGTCTCCAACGGCTGGAAACTACCTTCGGTTCCACCGGGTTCTGGACGCCACTCTCGGAAGTAGCAGCTCCAGTTCCAGACCGGCAGCGGCGGTTCGCGGTTGTAGGTACTGACCTGAAGACGATACCTGCTGGGACCGCCGGCGTCCCGCCGGCCCGCCTTACGGCGCAGGTATCGTCTGACCTGCACCTGGTCCCTCCGTTCCGCGACCGCGCTGACAGCCTAAGCCGCCGGCACAGTGAAGGCGAACTCAGTCCCCTTGCCGAGCTGACTCATCGCCTCGATATCTCCTCCGTGGAGACGTGCGATGCGCTGCGTGATGGCCAGACCCAAGCCCGAGCCCTTGTCGTCGGAGGTCGTTGCGGTGCCGCTGTCGCCCGAGGTGAATCGGCAGCGATAGGAACGGTCGAAAACGTGCGGCAGATCGCTCTTTGAGATACCGCAACCCGTGTCGGCAACGCGTACCTCGAGCCGGCCGGCTTCGTCGGCCCGCAGACCGACGGAGACCCTGCCTCCACTCGGGGTGAAGCGTAAGGCGTTGCCGATCAGATTCTGCAGTGCCCGTTCTACGAGACCGATGTCTCCTCGCGCCGTCGGTAGGTCTCGGTCGAAGGTGGCCTCGAGGACCACCCCTCGTTCCTCGGCCTGCAACTGGAAATGGTGGACGTTGTCCTGCACCAGCTCCGGCAGGACGAAGGGCTCCATCGTCGCCTCCGCGTCGTCGGATTCCAGCTTCGTCAGCTCGAATAGATCGCCGACCAACTTGCCGAGCCGTTGGCTCTGGCCGAGTGCGATGCGCAGATATTCGGTTCGTTGCGACGGCGTCAGGTCCTTGATCGCCAGTGTCTCCAGGTACCCCTGGAGCATGGCGATCGGTGTGCGAAGGTCGTGAGAGACGTTGGCCACGAGCTCGTTGCGAAGTGCCGCCATCCGCTCGATCTGCTGCACCTGGCGTCCGATCTGTCCGATCATCTCGTCGAACGTGCGGGTCAATACGGTGACCTCATCGCCCGTGGGTGAGTCGGTGATCTCGACGTCTGGGCTGCGGTCTGGGCCGGGTTCTGGGTTTCGGCTCCAGAGCTGTAGCGCTTGCATCCGACGCGTCAGTTGACGCAGAGGTCGGGTCAAGCGACCGAAGAGCAATAGCCCGAAGACGATAGCCAAAGCCACGGCACCGAGGCCCGTCCACAGGCTGAGGCGCAAGACGTAGCTGCTCTCGAGGCGCCCGCCGGGAGACGCAGCAGCCGGATCGTCGAGGATCACGTAGAGATAACCCGCGGGATCGCCGTTCAAGGGAATCGGAGCCACGGAGAAGATCTTCGGCTGATCCGGAGCTCGCGGATCGTCGCCGAGGATGGGCAGATGGTCCGGCTCTGTCAGCAGATCGTGGATGGGTGACAACGATACGTGCGACAGCTGGGCGGGGCCCGGTGTCGGATCGTAGGCCAGGACGTTCCCTTGCAGGTCGAGGAGGTAGAACTGGACAGCCGGGTTGACCACCATCATCCAGTGGAATATCTCCTCCAAACCAGAGCTCTCGATGTCACCACTCGGGCCGAGGAGGCGGCTCTCCTTCATCGAGGCGATGGTCGAGGCGAGGTCCAGGTTGGCCCGTTGGTTGGCTTCTTCCAAGTGCCAGCGCGTCGTGACGAGGGTCGAGGCTACATTGACCGCGCCGACCGCCAAGAGCAGGAGGAGTAGCACGAGTGCCAGGCGAATGTGGAGGGGCAGCCGTTTCATCGGAGACCCTGCGCCTGCGCTCCGTTGCCACCCGACGCGAAGCTCCGTCCGTCGAAGAATTTGTAGCCCACGCCCCACACCGTGAGCACGTAGCGAGGTTCCGAAGGATCGTCTTCGATCTTCGCGCGCAGTCGATTGATGTGGGAGTTGACCGTGTGCTCATAGCCGTCGTGGCCATAGCCCCATACCCGATCCAGGAGCTCGGCGCGTCGATACACCCGTCCCGGGTGGCGGGCAAAGTGAGCGAGGAGATCGAACTCCTTGGCGGTGAGCTGGAGCTCTCGGCCCGTGAGGGTGGCGGTGCGCCGTGATTTGTCGATGCAGAACCCGCCGACTTCGATGAGAGATCTGCCGTCTTCTTCGCGGGCGACTCCCAGGGCTTCCACGCGGCGGAAGATCGCCTTCACACGTGCCGTCAGCTCACGGATGCTGAAAGGTTTGGTCAAGTAGTCGTCTGCACCGACTTCGAGACCCAGAACACGATCGAGCTCGGTCGACTTGGCCGTGAGCATGAGGATCGGCGTGTAGGACGGAGCCTGGCGCAACCTGCGGCAGATCTCGAGGCCGTCGAGTCTCGGCAGCATCAGGTCCAGCACCACCAGATCGAAGGTGCCGGACAATGCGAGATCCAGCCCCTCTGCTCCGTCGTGAGCCAGCGACACGTCGCAGCCCAGATCTTCGAGGTGGAGCCGCACCAGCTCGGCCAGTTCACGTTCGTCTTCGACGATGAGTACCCGCTTCGTTTCCATACACGCAAGGTACGGGGCAAAGGTCACGCAGAGTTCACAGGCCGGTAGAGAATCTGACGCAAGGAATCTTGGGGATCTTCGACGATGAGCAACCTTTGGGTTGCGTTTCGGGAATTCTCGATCTAAACTGCAACCAGGAGGTTGCATATGACGACAGACCGTATCGAGAAGAAGACACTGCTGCGGGCCCCGCTAGACCGGGTGTGGCAAGCAATTGCCGACTCCTCCCAGTTTGGAGAGTGGTTTTGCCTGCGGGCCGATGGACCGTTCGTGGCGGGCGAGAAGTTGCGCTGCACCATCGTGCCGACCGACGACGATTCGGAGCTCGCCGGGGAGCACAACGAGTACGCGGGAGTCGAGTTCGACGTCTGGGTGGAGGAGATCCTGCCCAAGCGACGGCTCTCTTTCCGTTGGATTCCCTATAGCGTCGATGAGGACGCGGACCCCGAGAACGAACTGACCACGCTCGTCACGTTCGAGCTGGAGGAGCAGGCGGACGGCGTGCTACTCACGATCACAGAGTCTGGCTTTGATCAGATTCCCGTCGAACGTCGAGCCAAGGCGTTCAGCGCCAACGACGAAGGCTGGACTCATCAGATCCACAACATCGAGATCTATGTTGCGCGCGACTGAAGCAGCTCCGCAAGCGCCGGAAAATCCGGCGCGCCTGTTCGCTGCCCTTGGCGATGAGAACCGATTGCGTCTCGTCGATCAGCTGTGCGAAGGCGGTCCCATGTCGGCCAGCCGGCTGACCAGCGGCCTGTCGATCTCCCGGCAGGCCGTCACCAAACACCTGCTGCGACTCGAAGGTGCCGGGCTCGTGCGGAGTCGCCGCCGCGGGCGTGAGCGCCTTTGGCAGATCGAGCCACCCCGGCTCGACGAGGCGCAGCGCTACCTGGAGATGATCTCGGCGCAGTGGGACACGGCGATCGAGCGACTGCGCGGATTCGTCGAGGGATAATGGCGCGCATGCAGTTCGATCTCGGCAAGAGTCTCGCCGTTCTCGAAAGGACCCCTGTGGTGCTGCGCGCCCTGCTCGGGGGTCTTACGGATGGCTGAACGCTTCATAGCACACGATCTCGACCATCTGGCTCAGATCACACGGGTGATGGCGAAGCGATACAGCGAAGCCGTCGGCCCCTGGGAGGCTGATCTCCGAGTCCTCCAACGATGAGCGAGTCGACGACGGAACCACGATACCTGCTACAAGTCGCGCACCTCTTCGTAGGAATTGCGGGTCTCCTGGCCTTCGCCGCGACGGGTCAGTTCATGCACCACCAGCTGGATCATCTCGTCGGCATGGCTGATGGACCTCGGGCGCTGTTTCGCTCCGCTCATATCTACCTGCTGTTCTGCGCACTGCTGCACTTCGTGCTCGGTTTGCACCTGGGCCGATCGAGCGGGCTCGCGGGCCGAGCGATCCAGTGGCTTGGTTCCGGCCTGCTGTTCGCTGCGTTTGCAGGTTTCCTCTTCGGTTTCTACGTCGAGACGGCAGCAGGCGAGGTCGAGCGGCCGATCGTGCGAATGAGCATCTACTGTTGCTTCGCCGGTGCCCTGGTCCACGGCCTGGAGCGTCTGTTGTCTCTGTCGACGACTGCTCCGAGCTGAGGTTCTGCGTGCATCGGGTTTCGGGCTCGAAGCTCGATTCGCTTCAGCGTTTCCAGAACATCCACCACGGCCGTCGTTCTTCTTTCTTGGTGTCTACTACCGTTCCCTCGCCGTCTGGGGACAGCTTCCAGCTCGGTGTCTTCTTCGGATAGCGAGGTGTCACCGGCATCTGATGATCGTACTTTCGGCGCAGCGACTGGATCCGTTCCACCAGAACGCCGCCCTTTGCACGGTCCACCATGCGTACGAAGTTGGCATATCCGAGGAGCGACGAGAACACGTCGCCTCCGCTCTCTCCGCCGACACCGTTCCAGATCTTGCCCTCGGGACCGTCCTTCTCGATCTGAAAGAGAACCGCGCGCAGCCTGCGCAGGCTCTTGCGATCGACGCCGATCGCGCGATTCACAGTCAGGCCGGTTACTTCTTGACGTCGGCCCTTGCGCATGACTCGGGTCTTGCCTTCGTGAATCCGGAGGTCGTGGAAGTCGATCACCCGCCGGACGTCCCGTAGCAGGTTGCCGACCTTGGCGGCAGCCTCGCCCGAGCCGGAGAAGGTCAGGTCGTCGGCATAGCGACTGTAGGCGAAGCCGTGGACCGAGGCGGTACCCGAGAGATGGTGGTCGAATCGGCGGCAGAGGACGTTGGTGATCGCAGGGCTGGCTGGCGAGCCCTGGGGCAGATGTCGTTCGCCGCGGTGGACGTGGAGAACGCGGCCATCGAGCTCCAAGGTATCGACATCGGGCTCGGTAGCGAGCAAACCGAAGATCGTCGACACCTCCTCGCAGTAACCGAGGGCGCGAAAGACTCCTTTCACCCGCCGGTACGTGATGGAGGGGAAGAAATCCTTCAGGTCTAAATTGATCACCACGTCCCGGCCTACATGGGGTTCGGCGTTGGTGACGATGGAGCGTCCCGGCAGGAAGCCGTGAGCCGCCCGGTGCACTTCTACCTTGCCTAGGACCTCGACGAGCAACCAGCGCTGAGCATCTTTCAGCCGTGGCATGGGCGCCGAAATGAGGCGCCGCCCACCGGTCTTCTTGGGAATCTCGAAGCGACGATAGTGGGAGGTCTCGGAGACTCTTCGATGGAACGAAAGAAATCGCAACTCGCCGAGGTCGATCTCCATCGCTGCAGCGACGTCGCCTGCGGAGTGCAGGATCGGAAGACCGTGCTCGCGGAGACGTGCGTCGTTTCCGCGTCGTCGTTCATCGTCACCGGCCTGGCTGAGCCCGGCGGAGACACCGGCTCCGAGATAGAGGATCTCGCGCTGCCTGCGCTGCCTCCAGGCCTCGGCACGCTCCCGGCGCTCGCGCTCCTGACGCTCCCTCGTCTCGACTCGTTTCCGCCGTGCTTCGGCCATCCGTTTCTCGCGGATGCGCCGGAGTGCTGCTTCGTGGTCGGCGACACCGGCCGCCACATCGGCCAGCTCGCGCATCTCCCGCTGCAGCTCCCCCATGCGGCGGATGAGTCTGGTGGGTGCACTGGGCTTCTTCGGCTCGTCCCAGAAGCCGAGGCGCATCATCTCGACGGCGATCACCTCGTCCCGCGAGGTGGTTCGGATGCGCTCCCAGAGCTCCTTGCGATCTTTCGGCGGTTCGTCGAGATCCAGGACGCCGGTGGCGGTGTCGTCGCTCATGACGTGCCGTCCGAATCCGGCGGAGAGATACGGCGATGCGGCGGGGCGCCACCCTTCGAAGACCTCTTGGGACTGGGGTGCTCAACTCCCCGCGGGGGCGACCACCGGTGCGCCATTGAATGTACGGCATTGAAACCGCAATGCGCACCGGTGGTCTGCCCCCGCATAGTCGAGAGCACACCAGTGAGGCAGGGAGGGGCAGCGTGCATGGACGGCGATCCGCCGACCGGGTTGCAAGGGAAGGCGCCTGGAGGCGCGGCGCCCCGCCGCATCGGCCGAAACCTGTTCCAGAGTCGAGTCATGTCCTGGACCCCTGCCGGCGCGCGTCGGCCATGCGCAGCGCCAAGATATGGCAGCAGGGGCCCTGGAAGAGCTTGTTGCGGAAAAAGAAGGAGCATTCGCAGGTGGCGTCTACCAGACGCTCATCGGCATCGATCTGGACTCGCACCTGATGCTGGCGATGGCCGTCTGCGACCACAGCTTCCAGCGTGCGCCGGCCGTGTGCTTCCTCGACGACCCGCGGCTCGACGGTCGCGACCAACTTCGAGGCCTCGGCTTCCCGCTCGTTGGCAAAGCGCAGGGACTCCACTGGCAGTGGCTCGCGGGTCAGCTCCCGCACGCGATAGGCCTGGTGTTCCAGATCGTAGATGGCGCGGCCGGCCTGGGCATAGGCCTGGAGTGCACCGAGAACAACGCTTCGATCGAGTCGCAGGCGAAGGGCCAGATCGTCCGTGTCTTCGACCCAGGTCTCGCGCAAGGCGTCAAAGACACGCCGCTGGGTGACGCTGTCCACTTCCGTACGCGCGGCCATCAGGTCGAAGTTGCCGACGCGCGACCAATCGTTCCGCGTCCATCCCGACAGTCCGAGTGTGAAGCTCATGTCCCCCAAATCCGCGACGAAGAAGGAGGGCATGCCTGTACCGAGGAGGTGGACGACGAAACGTCGCGCGACCGGGATCAAGCGTTCCAGGATATGGAGTCTTCGCCGACCCCACAGGCGGATCTCGTCGTCTTGCCCCTGGTATATGGAGCGCGGACAGATCAGCTCGTGATTCCAGGGTTCCACGAGCACACGTACCGGTTCGCCGTCCGTCAGCAGGAAGCGGAGCGATCTCGGGCCGTTGCGCTCCTTCTTGCGGCGCAGCAGGAAGCAGAGGTTGTGCACGTCCATGGGGTGCAACTCGAGGCGTCGCATGGGCAGGGTCATGGCGGAGCTCACCTGGAGGAAGCCCCGAACCCAGCTCTCCGGCAGGTCGATCTTGACCTCTTTATAGGCCTCATCGCCGGTGGTCTCCACCTCGAATCCGCTCGGGTCGACCTGCAGCCGTGTTTCCTTGTACCCGCGGATCTTCTGGAACTCTTGGTAGAGCGCCATCGAGTAGTCGACGTTGGTGGTACCGCAGGCGTGATCGCCGAGATGGTCGAAGACTTCATAGCCACATCCGAGGCGACCGTAGCTCGACTCGTCGCGGCTGAAGCACTCGAAAAAGACCTGATCGGGATGCACGGTGATCACCGGGTCGAGCACCCACCAGAAGTCACGGTTCTTGCGATAGAGGTACTGGAAGTACTCGCGCTGAGCCTTGTAGAACGGACCCATGATCGCGTTTCGCTGTCCCCGAAGGGTGCGTAACTCCGCGGCCAGCTCGGAGTAGCGTTCCGCGGCCTCTGCCTGTCCGGCCGCCAGCTCGCCGAGCTCCTCCAACTCCCGCTGCGCCGCCCACTCCTTGTAGGCTGTCGTGTCGCGGGCTTGGAAGCGGTGGTCGGAGACGACCACCGCATGAAGTGCCGAGATCGCTTCGCGGAACGGAACCTTGAGGTTCAGCTTGCCGTCGAAATACGTAGGCTCGCGGTACGCGTCGGGGACGAACGACATCGATGTGGCGCCGGGCGTCGCGGCGACCGCCGACGAGCCGTGGTATCGGTACTCGAAGCGCATCACGCGGCACCCGGGGCCGCGGCGTTGGTCTGTCGGCGCGGTGGCCGGAGCTCGGCGGGCCGAGGACGCAGCAGGCTGGGCAGATCGAGATGGGTGCGGCGAATCTCGTTCAGTATCTCGACGACGGTCGAGCGATCGCCCAGCGCGACCGTCAGCGAGATCCGTTCGAGGAGCGGTAGCACGATCTCCGCTGTGTCGCGATCGACGGCCTGCTCGCGCAGAAAACCAAAGATACGGTCCTTGGCCACACGTCCGCGGTAAACGGCGGAAAGAACCGTCGTGAAGTAAGTGGTCAGCTCGGCGATGCGATCCGGACGACCCGCGGCGAAGCGCTCGAGGTAGTGGGTGGCGAACAGCTGGACGTCGGCGGCAGGGTGTTGGCTCAGTTTCAGTAGGTACTCGGGCCCGTTGTCCGCCACGAAGAAGCGTTGGATCAGATCGCGACCGAACTGCCGCACGTCGTCGCGCACGCTGTCGCACAGCGAAACGAGGAGCTGCGGCGTCCAATCCTCGGCATCGAAGTGCTCGCGAAAGAAGACAAAACCCTGCTCCCTGCTGTCGGGCCAAGGACCGTCGAGGGCCAAGAGGGCGTCCGCGAGGTGGCTGCGCGTGCGCTCCAGGTCGGCGCCGAGACGCTGCCAGACTGCGTCGCGTACGTCTTTCATCTCATGTCGGGCCAAGAGAGCCATCTTGCGGACCGACAGGTCGCTGAGGGAAACCGAGTGCGCCAGCAAGCGTGCGCCGAGACGGTGGGCTCCGGAGGAGCCGGAGCGAAGTAGCCGGTACGTCAGCTCGGCGCTGAGAGAGTCCATGGCCGGTCGCAGGTCTTCCGACACCATGGCCACGAGGTCGGCATAGAGCCCATCGTGGCGCTCCTTACGCATCAACCGTACTGCCAACGCAGCTGCGACAGCCGACGCAAAGCTAGGATGGGCGGGTGCCAGGCGCGCGAGAATCGGACGCGCCGCCTGCCGGACCGCCGCCGATTCGGCAACACAGAACGACAGGATCAACTCCTCGCGCTCGGTGATCCGCTCCTCGGGCAACCGGCCGATGAGTTGTACCGCCAATGCACGAATGGGCTCTGCGGGCGAATCCAGCAAAGTCTCGAATAGCTCGGCCGGGAGCTCTTCTGCGGGAATCTCGTGATCCACGAGAGCCCGGGCACCTAGCTCCTGGACTTCCGTCACGGAATGGGCGAGGAGCTCGCGTACGACGTCGAGACCGACCACGTGCAGCAACTCGTGAAAGGCCTGCGCAACGAAGGCCACGACCTCCCGCGCGACATCCTCCGAACGATCCACAACAGGCTCGGAGGGCTCGGCCTCGTCCGGTTTCAGTGCCAACAGCTCGGCCACCAGCCGCCCGAAGAGTGCTTGCCGCGATACCTGGGGTGGCAACGTGTTGTCGAGGACCGAGGAGCGTCCCGCCGCGCGCACATCGGCGTGGGGATGGAATAGCAGGTGGATGATGAAGTCGAGCTCGACGAGGTAGCTCTGTGGGCGGGCGGCGATCCATTCAGCGGCGACGCCGCGCGCCTCGGCGAGGCCACAGTCGAAAAGTGCGCGGACCAGGTCGAGATCCGGTTCGTCGGGCTGGTGACGCCGACGGGCTTCGTCGAGGCCGAGCCGTTGGGTCGGCTCGTAGGGCGCCTGAAGGAGGCCGAGGAGCTGACCGAGCTCGAGCCGACCTAGCGCGTCTTCGTGGGATCTCAAGGCTCGGGCCGCGAAGTCGTGCACGGGCGCGCAGCAGCTGTGGAGCAGCAGGTGGACGAGGGCTTCGGGACGTCGATCCCAGAGGGACGGAAACGCCTCCTCGCGTATCGCCGGAACTGTGGCGTCGACTGTCTGTCCTTCGCGTAGCGACCAGTAGCGCCCGGGTGGTCGCAGCTCGAAGCGTGGGCTGTGGCGGTGGAGCACGAGATTGAACGCCAGGTAAGCCGACCAGGCCGGGTAGACGACCCGGATCGTACTTCGCTGACTCCAGTAGTAGCGTTCCGACTCCCGCACCCGCTGAGCGTGCTCGTCGCGAAACTCCAGCAGCACACCCACCGCCATGTCGACGAAGTCCGGATCTCCCAACTCTCCGAGCCGGCGTAGGGTGCGGGCCGACCGCAACCGCAGGTAGTCCTTGGTGCGGCTCGAGAAGGCACGCCGTGGGCGATCCTTCGCCAGCTCCTCGGAGACCTGGATCCAACGACCATCGAAGTAGGTCGAGTTGGAGTATCCGTGGTTGTACACACCGTAGTCCTCGGTCTCGATCCGATGGGCGAGCAAGCCGAAGAGCTCCGGATCGCGGCGAAACTCCGCGGCCTTGTAGAGATGGCGAAGCCGCCGGAAGAACGGCGGTGTGAAGGGTGCGACGCGACTCCAACGGAGCACTGCGGAGCGTGCGGCGGGGTAGGAGTCGACCAGGTAGAGCTGCTCGATCACCACGAGCGGCGCTGGATCTCTCCCGGCGGCGGAGACGACTTCTTCGAGCGCGTGCCAGGTACCGTCGGTGTCGCCCGAGCGCACGGCCGCAGCCAGCTCGCTCGGCAGGTGGTCGACGACGCTGTCCACGTACTTCGAGCGCGCCTCGGTGGGTAGCAGGGCGCGCATGGCTTCGGAGGCGATGCGGCGTACCGCCTCCTCCTCGTCTCGCGACAGCTGATCCACCACGTCCGCGGCCGCGGGATCACCGATGCGTCCTAGAGCCCAGGCCAGGCAGTAGCGGAGGTTGGTGGATGCATCGTCCTGGCCCGCGGCGAGAACGTCGCGTGCCAAGCGTGCCAAAGGCGCCACGGCAGCTCTCGCCCGGCGCTCACCGAGCCGCCACACCGTACGTTCTAGCGGCGGTTCGGCGGCCTTTCGTCGCCAGCGTTTCTTCTTCCGATCTCCGGCCGGCTGGGTAGATTCGAGGCGTTTCAGCAATACGGGGATGGCGTCCGAGTTTGCCCCCGCGTCTGCTGGCTCCTGCTGCTCGGCCTCGGGCGCCGGTTCGCCTTCGCTCCGGTATCCTTTCTTGCGCTTCGCCTCCACCAAGCGGTCGAAGACCTGTTCCGCCTTGTCCCTCGAAACTGGCGCCGTCGTCTTCGTACCCTCGCGTAGGGTGGTACCTCGACGACCGTAGCGAAAGTTGACCACACAACGGTCGTCGTCGAGCTCCGCCAAGTCCACTTCATAGACCTTGTCGGAGTGGCCTCCCTGGTAGAAGAGCCGGCTTTGGCGAAGTAGCTTCACGTCAGCGATCCATTGCAGGCATGATCTGAAACCGCCTGACTGTATCGTAGTCCGCCGCACTCGACCTTCGCCTGATCGGCAACGTTTCGCAGCTCGATGCGGTGACGCGGTCGGCTGGACGTCCGAGATCCAGGGCGAAGCTCGACACCCTCTGACGACGGCGCTGATACCCTCGCTACCTTCTGTCGGGAAACGTCGAAAACGCGAGGTCAGATGGCCGGGTACTCCAAGACACCGTTGGCGCGCAAGCTGGGAATCAAGCCCGGATCGACCGTGTACTTGATCAACGGGCCGGCGAACTACGCCGAGCTCGTCGAGCCCTTGCCGGAGGGCACGCAGATCGAAACCGTGTCGGATTCCGACCGCCTACGCGAAGGCGCGCAGTTCATCCATCTCTTCGCTGCGGACCGGGAGACACTGGACCGTAGTCTTCCTGCCGCCAAATCAGCCCTCGCCAAAGACGCCACCTTGTGGATCTCTTGGCCCAAGCAGGCGGCGAAGAAACTGGGGGTGGAGACTGATCTCGACGGTGGCCAGATTCGTGCAGCAGGGCTCGCCACGGGCCTCGTCGACGTGAAGGTCTGCGCTGTCGATGAAGTGTGGTCGGGCCACAAGTTCGTCTATCGCCTCGCGGATCGGTGAGCTCGGCCTTCACTCCTGCCGATTGAGGCGCTTGTCGTAGGCCGGAAACGAAACGTCGGCTCCTGTCGGGATCTGCTCTGACTCGACGCGGTAGCGGTTGATGTAGTCGACCAGAGTCGAGTCGGGGCGACCCTGGGCGCGTTCGAAATCGAGAAAGTCGCCCCGGAACCAATCGAAGATCTTCGACAGCGAGACCTTCGATCCGTCACTGGAAACATTGGCGTTTCGCGGATTGGCCACGAACTCGCGCATGGCGGCGTCGAGCTGGGCATCGAGGGTCTCGGGCAAGAACGGCTCCCGCGGTAGCCGCGGGCAGCCCACCGAGGCACAGTTGAGGGCCGCGTGAATGCGCGGATCGCCGAACTCGGCTCGGATCCAGTCATCCTCGAGCTTCTTCAGACTCAGCTTCTCGCCTCCGACGACCACCTTGTTGCGGACGAAGAACTTGAGTCCCGTGCCACTGCGCCCCCACACCGTGTCGACATCCGGCGACAGATCGAGCACCTCGGCGAAGACGAGCGCGTTGTACGCGTTGATGTAGAAGGCGAGGGCTTCCTCTTGTGAGTCGAAGAGCTGCGGGTGGCTGCGTGGACTGACACGGTGGACCCGATCGACGAAGCGGTCGAGAGCCGCCCGATCTTCGCGGAGGCCTTCATAGTCGACCAAACCCTCGTGGTCGACGAAGCGCTCCAGGGTACGGGTCCAATCGTCGTAGTGGACGGACGACCCGAGCTCGGCCGGGTCGGCGCTCGTAGCGCGGACCTTTGACCAGCGCAAGTCGGTGTAAAGCAGTAGCGCGAGAGCCACGAAGATGAACAGAATCGGGCGACTCATGGTTTGCCGCTTCCGAGCTGCACCCGTTGCTCTTCGGTCAAGACGTCGGGCATCGAGCCACCGAAGTAGGCCCAGCTGTTGAGCTTGATGGCCTGCTGCTCGGTGAGGTCGAGAGCGTAGATCTGCGGTTTCGTGACGCGCAGCGAGTGCTTGCTCTCGATGAAACGTGGCTTGCCGTCAACAAGAGTGACCTCGTCGTCACCCACTCGATGGGCGAGGGTAACGTGGGATTCGGCGTCCGATGTCACCACGGAGTAGAACGAGCGCTGACGTTTCAGCGCCGCCACCAGCTCTTCCAGATCCGTCTTGGACGCGTCGTAGTCCACTTGCACGATCTCGCGACCTTGCCAGTGGCCGATGCGGCTGGCGACGATGCCCTCGACCTTGCCGAGAGTCGCTTCGCCGGTCCAGTAGCAGTACATCGAGAAGGTGGCGGTTTCGAGTGAGCTGGCGGGGCCGTCCACCGCCACGGCCGCGCCACCTAGAGCTAGTGCCGTCCCTGCCGCTAACAACCAGTGTTCGAGCTTCATCCCTCGTTCCTTCGCAGATTGAGTTTCTGCCGAGCCGCTCGGCACGCATCGTCCGAAAGTACGGAGGTCAAGGCGAAGAGGCTTGTTTTGGATGCGATGGAGCGCGGAGAACTTCCCATCCCAACACCGCGAAATACACGGAGAACTCGATCCAAAGCCAGACCGGATGCTCCACCTGGTCTATGTAGATCAGGTAGGAGAGGAGGCTGAGCCAGGTGAGGACGAGCCACGAGAACCCGGGCCGGATGGCGACGAACGGCAGGGCCCAGAGCAGATACCAGGGCATCACGGTGGCGCTGAGAACGAGGTAGGCGCCGAGAATCAGAAAGATGCCGCGGACGAGCGCCTCGTGCTGACCCGAGTCCCGGCGGAGTGTCCACGCGATCACTGCCAACGTGAGGGCACCGGAGACTGCCGAAGCGATCGGACGACCCGGCAGGTTCAGCGCCTCGGCAGTCCACTTCCAAAGCGCCCAAAGCCCCGGGTTGAACATCCATTCTCTGGAGAACGCTGCGATACCGCGGAGAATCTCGGCCCATGAATAGACGTAGGGCAAGAACCCAGCGAGCAGGGTAGTGCCGAACCAAGGCCAGTGCCGCCACGAGCTGCGCCGCAGGAAGAGCCCGACCACCAAGATAGGTGTCAGCTTCGACAAGACGCTCAAGCCGAAGGCCACCAAGCTTAGCCTCGTTCGGCGATGGACCAGCCAGTAGACGGCGAGCACGAGGAAGAAGATCATCATGGCGTCGAGGTGGCCCGACCCGGCGATCTCCTTGATGGCGAGAGGATTCCAGGCGTAGAGGAGCACTGCGGAAGTCGGCCGTTGGAAGCGGCGCAGCAACGCCACCACCAGGAAGCAGGTACCGAGGTCGAAGGCGACGAGGATGAGCTTCAGCGCCAGAACGCTGCCGGGCGCGACCCAGTGCAAACCGCGAAAGAGCAGCTGTGCGGCCGGTGGATAGACGGAGCGATAGGCGTGGAACGACGTGCGGTCGAAGATGTCTTGCCAGAGCTCCTCTTCGAACAACATCTCGGCCGCAGGATCGCCCTCGTCTGAGAGTAGCTCCAGCTCCCGCGGTGTGTCGGCAAACGGATCGAAACCGTGGGCCGACACGTGCCCATCCCAGAGGTAGCGCCAAACGTCGTTGTCGTAGAGAAGGAACGGGCGGTAGCCCACACTCGCTGACGTCACGTCATCGTGGAGGTCCGCGGTCCACGACTCCGGAGTGAGGCCCGCCGGCAACAAGAGGATGCGGAAGGCGATGGCCCAGGCGAGGATTGTGGTGGCTCGCGGGGGAATCTGCGATCGGTGGATCCATACCACCGTGGCGAAGTAGAGCCCGAAGAGACCGCTGAGCACACCGAGGAAGGTCCAGACGTCGCGGGCTTCACCGTCAGCTCGAATGCCGAACGACAGGATCCAATATCCGAGACAGCTGAGTAGCCCGGTACCGACCAGCGGAAGCGCCCGCCGAACGCGGTGGCTGGCTGACGTCCATTGGTCCCGAGATCTGCCCTTCATTGAACTCTCTACGGAGATCTCCCGTAATCGGCCCTGAGGCCATGACGTCGAACATGGCGCTGCGCCCAATCACCCAAGGAGAACCACCATGCGAAAGACGCTTCTCTTGACCCTGCTGTTCGCGATGCTCGGCACCGGCTTGGCCTACGCTTCGGGATCTTCTGGCCCTTCACCTGCGGTCGGCACGTTCGGCGCAGATCCGCTCGCAGTCACGGAAGTGATGAAGTGCACCGTGACGCGGATTGCCGAGAACGGCTCCGTTTACATTCGTGACGGCGAGGGGCAGCCGGAGCGGCTGCTTTCGTATTCCGAAGACACTCGGTTCGTGGCACAGAAGAAGAAGGAATTCGACGGCCGGAAGAGGCTCGGCATCGAAGATCTCAAAGTCGGCCAGCGGCTCAGGGTCACGGTACGCCCGGCGACCCAGGAAGTGGTACGGGTCAAGGTTCTGAAGCAAGGCTGACCTTTCCGGCCGCGACCCGCGCCAGAGATCGGCGAAGGGTTGCCCCTCCGCGTGCGAGATCTGCTTCGTCAGCCGACCCATATCCCAGCACGAGCCCATTCGACGGGCTCGCGGACACCGAGTCGTCGGCGAGGGTTCGGATCCTGATCCCGTGCGCGGAGCAGTCGGCCGCCACAAGCCGGGCCGGCAAGTCGTCTGGCAACCGCAAGGTCGCGTGCAGACCCGCGGCCAAGCCGATCCACGCCGCGCCCCTCGGAAGCGGTGTGAGCTCGTGAACCAGCCGATCGCGGCGGCTTCGGTACATTCGGCGCATTCGCCGCAGGTGCCGACCAAACGCCCCGCAGCGAATGAAGCGCGCAACCGTACGCTGCAGGGGCCAGCTGGTGTGATGATCGCGCCGCAGTTTGAGTCGCAGCAGTTGGGTGCGCAGCGCCTCCGGCGCAACCAGAAAGCCCAGGCGGAGAGAGGGAGCCAGCGACTTGGAAAACGTCCCCAAGTAGACCACGCGACCGCTGGCGTCCTGTGATGCCAGAGTCGGCAATGCCGGTCCGTCCAGGCGGAATTCACTGTCGTAGTCGTCTTCCAACAGGAGTGCATCGTGTTGTCGCGCCCAGTCCAGTAGCTCGACGCGCCGCCGGTACGATAGGGGTACACCGGTCGGAAACTGGTGCGAAGGGGTCACGTAGACCGCCAGGGGCGCCGATCCACGGGACAGCTCGGAGACTCTGAGTCCCTCGGTGTCGACCGCCACAGGCCGGAGCTCCGCCCCGGATTCGGCGAGGATCTGACGGCCGAGCCGATATCCCGGATCCTCGAACGCTACGGGGTCTCCCGCCCGGAGTACGGCGCGCGCGACCAGGTCTAGAGACTGCGTGGTGCCGGTGGTAACGATGACGTCCTCCGGCGAACAGGAGAATCCCCGCTCTTGCAAGAGCAATGTGGCAATGGATCGGCGGAGATCCGGGTCGCCGGCGGCGTCCCCGTAGCCGAGAGGCAGACTCTCCCTGATGGCTGCACGAGCGCAGGTGCGCCATGCAGCGTCGGGAAACGTGGTGCCGTCGGGTTCGCAGACGCGAAACGTCTCCGGTGCGGTGCCGATCGGAGGATCGATGTCAGGTTCCGGATGGTTGCGCAGCCAGCGACTCGACTGCGCGTGGCGGCGAGGCGTCGGACGGTGCTTCGGCGCCCGGCAAACGAACGTCCCCGAACCTACTCGTCCTTCCAGGAATCCGTCGGCCACGAGGATCGAGTAAGCCTCGCTGACCACCGTCCGGCTGACCTCCAGCTCCAGCGCGAAACGTCGGGTGGACGGTAGGCGGAGCCCGGCTTTCAGCTCGTCGCGCAGAATCCGGCGCCGTAGCTCATCTACCAGCTGGCGGGTCAGCGAAGCGCCACTCAAGCCGCGTTCTAGATGAACCGGAAGATTGACGTGCGACATCCTCGGTCAGGGAACCTCGTTAATGGTTTGGTGAAACGGATCCAAACTGGATATTTCACGATAGCCAATCTCAGTCTAGCCTGAACGGGCCCCGACGCAAGGGGACGTCGGAACACCTCGGACGATTCGTGCAGGAGACACCATGGCTCAAACCGCCTCACCCCGCGTTCGTTCCAAGCAACTCGTCACGGCATCACCCGACCAGACCCCGGATCGCGCCGCGTCGTTCTTCCACCACCGGCTGGCGTTCGAGACCGATCCGAGCGATGTCCATCACGACCAATCTCACGGCGTGGCCGACTTCGTGGTGCTCGATGCCCGGCAAGTGGAGGCCTTCGAAGCCTGCCGCGTTCCGGGAGCGATCCACATGCCCCATGGCCGGATTCGACAGTCGACGACCCGAGACTTCGATCGCGGTCAGCTCATCGTCACCTATTGCTGGGGACCGGGGTGCAACGCCGCTACCAAGGCGGCGGCCAAGCTCTCGGCCCTCGGATTTCGTGTACGAGAGATGATCGGAGGGCTGGAGTACTGGCGTCGCGAGGGACACCCGGTGGAAGGGCACGAGGGCAACGATGCGCCGCTCGCAGGGAGCTGACCGTGTCCCGAGTGGGTAGGAACGCGCCGAATCTGGACACCGGGCGTCGGTCCGTTTCGTTGCGCGAGTTGCTGACCACCGACGACGGCTGGCGCGTCAAGTTCTACGTCATGACCTGCGGAGACCGAGCCGCGCCCCAGGCGCTGGTCGATCACGCTCTGGATTTATTGCATGCCACTCTACCGACACCAGTACCTTCGTCGCAGCGGGAACGAGCGGCCTTCGCAACCCTACATGTCGGCGAAACGGGCGACTATCTGTTGATCGATTGGTGGGAGGAGGACCTGCTTCACCATCACCTGTTCGGCGCGCAGCGTCCCCACGACGGAGACCTGCGCTACGGCGATCCGCGCGGTGTGTGCGCTTGTGTTTGGGAGATGGCCGTCTTGTCCTTTGAACGAGACGCCTGGTGCCGCCATGTCCTGCTGCCGCGATCCCCGGACCTCGAGGGCTACCTTGCCGAACGGCTGGAGGGCACGGTATGAGCGTCCGGGACCTGCGGGCCGATCCCGACGAATTGCGAGATCTCGTGCGCCTGTGCCGGGAGCACGCCACCTACGAGCGAGCGCCATTCACTCTCGACGGACAGGAACATCGACTTCCGGTGGTTCTGGAAGACGGTCGCCTTCAGGTGTGGGTCGTGGAGCTTGCCGGCCGCCTCGAGGGTTTCGCAGCCGTGAGCCGCGAATACTCGGCTTGGCGAGCGATGGAATATCTCCACCTCGACTGCCTTTATCTGCGTCCGCAGATCCGGGGCCGGGGGTGGGGCCGAGAACTGCTGTCAGTGGCTGCACAGCACGGTAGGGATGTCGGCTGTGGCTGGATGGAATGGCAGACTCCACCCTGGAACGAGCGCGCCGCGGGGTTCTACGAGGCGATGGGCGCCGAGGCGAAACCCAAGCTCCGCTATTCGCTGGGCCTGACCTGAGCCCGGTCCTTGCTATGAGTACATCTCCTCGACGAGGTCGCGGAACCGCTCCATCACCACTCCGCGCTTCACCTTCAGAGTCGGCGTGAGCTCACCTTCCTGCTGACTGAGTCGCCGCGGCAAGACACGAAACGCGCGGATCGACTCGACGCGCGCCAGCTGCTGATTGACGCTGTCGATCTCCTTCTCAAGCTTCGCCAGCACCGTCGGGTCGTGGTGCAGGTCGGCGGGTTCTAGGCCATGCCGATTTGCGAAGCGGGCGGCGGCCTCCTCCTCGAGGCTGAGCAGGGCGCCCAGAAAGCGCCGGTCATCGCCCACGACCATGGCATCACCCACCAGCTCGATACGCTTCAACCGACGTTCGATCGGTGCCGGGGCGATGTTCTTGCCACCGGAGGTGATCAAGATCTCTTTCTTGCGGCCGGTGATGGTGACGAAACCATCCTCGTCGATCGAGCCCAGGTCACCGGTGTGGAAGAAACCGTCGTCGCGCAATACTTCAGACGTGCCGGCTTCGTCCCGGTAGTAGCCGGCGAAGACGTTGGGTCCGCGGACCAGGAGCTCGCCGTCTTCCGCGAGCTCCACTTCGACGTCGGGGATCGCGGGGCCGACCGTTCCCTGTTTAGCTCGTCCCGGACTGTTCCAGGTGGCGGGTCCGGTCGTCTCCGAGAGCCCCCAGACCTCGTAGATCGGTGTTCCCAAGCCTGCGAAGAAATCGAGCACGTCCCGCGCGATAGGTGCGGCACCCGAGGTAGCCAGGCGGATGCGGCCGAAGCCGATCTTCTTACGGATCTTGGCCAGCAGGCGGTCGGCAATGGTGTGTCTGAGACGCAAGCCGAGTCTCGGTCGTCGGCCCGCGTCGATTTCGACGTGTAGATCACGGACTGCGCCCATCGCCCAGTCGACGAGTGCCCGTTGACGACCCGGGGCCGTGGCGAGTCGTCCGGTGAGCGCGGCATGGAAGCGTTCCCACACGCGCGGCACACCGAAGAAGAACGTCGGTTCCACTTCCTGGAGTGTCTGAAGGAGCAGCTCCGGCGCCTCGGCGTAGTGCACCGTCAGTCCAACGCGGGCCGGCAAATGGATACTGACGTTCTGCTCGGCCACGTGGGCGAGGGGCAAGTAGGAGACCAGGGAGTCGTCGTAGGTGAACTTCAACAATTCCACGCAGATACGTCCGGTCTCGGCGAGATTGGCATGGGTCAACATCACGGCCTTGGGGTGACCCGTGGTGCCTGAGGTGTAGATGAGTGTCCCGAGATCCTCGGGATCGAGGGCGTCCAATCGACTCTGCACCTCGCTTTCCCTTGGGTTGTTCTCGTCGCCGCCGAGCTCGAGGAAGTCGTTCCAGGACAGAGCCAGCTCGTCGTCCGGCGTCTCCGACGACTTCATGATGATCACCCGACGTAGCTCTGTAAGCCGATCGCGGACAGCGTCCACTTTCCGCCACTGCTCCTCGTTCTCGATCACCATCAAGCGATTGCGAGCATGGGCCGCGATGTAGGCGATCTGCTCCGCCGAACAGGTTTGGTAGATGCCCGACGGTAGGCCCCCGGCCAGTTGTGCGGCCAGGCAGCCCATGGTCCACTCCGGCCGCGTGACGCCCAAGATGCCGACGGTCTCGCCGGGCTGAAGCCCCAGGGCAACGAAGGCTCGAGCGGTTTGCCGGATGGCCGCGACGTGCTCGGCCCACGTGACCGAGATGCGTCGGCCGTCGCGCGGTGCGGTATATGCAACCCGATCGGGGATCCTCTCGGCGTGGCGGAGCAGATGGTGGAGGATGAGCTCGCTCACCGGCTCCACCTATTCCGAGGGCGACGGGAGACACTCATCCATGCCGTTCCGTTTGAGCGACTCACACAGCGCGACCGCGCCGCTGCGCTCTCGGAACGCGCCGAACAGCACGCGATGCCACACCCCGCTCGGCAGGTCAGCTCGTTCGATCGTCAGCTGGTGACCGCGCAGGAGAGAATCGAATCGGTTCCGGACCTGCTCGGCAAATCTCTCGGCTGCAGCGGGACTTTGTCGCGAAGAAACCTGGACGCGCCAGACCTGGCCCGAGGGCGCTGCCTCGGTCTGGGCGCGAAAGCGGGTCTGGGGCTCGGCCGGAGCCGGAGCCGTCGCCCGCGCCTCGGGAGGCGGGGCCTGCCGCGACGTGCTCTCGCTCAACCTGCGCCGTAGCGCTGCCAGGTCGCTACAGAGCTGACGGATCTCGGAGGGCGACTGGTTGGAAGGCGCGCAAGCTCGTCCCAAAGCCCCGACCGCCTCGTCGGCCCTACTTCGCGCATCGTCGGTGCGGCCCTGGCGGTCCAGCGCGAGCGCCAGCCGGTGCGCGGTCTCGGCGGTGTGCCAATGAGATTCACCCAGCAGGCTTCGGCGCAGGCTCAGTGCCTGCTCGAAGTAGACGACGGCACGCCCCGCTTCGTTCCGCGTGAGGAGGATGGATGCGCCGCGGTGCAATGCGGTGGCCACCTCGGCGGTCTCCAACGAGGCCTCGCGGGCGGCCAAGACCGCGGTGCGATAGTGCCCGAATGCGGTGTCTAGGCCCGCCGTCCCACCGCTCATCTCGGAGCAGCTTCCGAGCGCGACACGTGCCGACACGGCCTCGCGCGGGCCATCGCCCAAGAGTTCGAGGCCGCGGGTAAGCCGTTCCTCCGCTTCGAGACACTTGCCTTCGCCTGCATCGAGTCTTCCGAGGGCCAAGAGCGGCTGAGCGAGCTGGGAATCACCAGGTTCCAGCAGGCTTTCGAGCATCTCGAGACTGCGTTGCAGCGAGCTGCGCGCACGGTTCGCGTGGCCCGAGCGACGCAGGACGTCGCCGTACTCGGCGAGCAGGTTCGCCAGCGCTACCGAAGGCTCGTTTGTCTCTGCTTCTGCCATATCGAGGGCATGACCGTAGAACGGGATCGACTCGTTCGATCGCCCGGCAGCGACGAGATCTCGAGCTTCCGCCAGCACCTTGAGAGCCCGTTGATCGCGGGTCGGGGCTGTCGGGGCGGACCGGGCTTCGGCCGACACGGTCGCGACCAGGATCGACAGCGTTACTGCGAAGGCGAGAGAAACCGTTGGGCGAGCGGGTCGATCGAACATCAGAGGGCGTGGGACTCGGCGTACGTCTGGGAGAAGAAGCGCTTGGCTGCGTCTACGGGATGGCCTTCCAGGCCACGGGCGCTGCCGTTTTCTGATAGCCACTCGGTGGGTAGGTGTTTGCGGTAGGTTGACCAGAGAAAGCGCTTGTCGAACAGCGCGATGACTCCGCGATCTTCCGGCGAGCGGATCAGCCTGCCAGCAGCCTGTACCACCCGAGTCATGCCCGGGACGACGAAGGCGTACTCGAAACCGCGGTCGAAGCGTTCGTCATAGTACTGCTGGAGGAGCTGTTGCTCGAGGGTCAGGGCTGGGAGACATGGCCCGACCACCGCTACCGCCTTGAGCACGTCGCCCGGATAGTCGACGCCCTCGGCGAAGACTCCACCGGCCACCGCCAGCAGCAGCACATCGCCGAAGATGGCCGAACGTAGGGTGTCGAGGATCTCTTCCCGTTCGTCGTCGCCCGACCCTGGGTTCTGTACCAGCACGCGCTTCTTGGCGGTGCGAAGCTGAGACGAGATCTCCGCCAAGAACCGATAGCTCGGAAACAGCGCCAAGGTATTCCCGGGCACGGCGTCGGCGAATTCCGCCAGCCGCTCGGCGATGCGAGGGTAGTTCCGGGGGCGCTCTTTGTAGGCGGTGGCCACGGACGAGTCGATGACGATCTCGCGGTTCTCCGCGGGAAACGGATTGTCGACCCGGAGATCCGACGTTCGCTCGGGGTCGAATCCCAGCAGATCGCGGTAGAACTCGAAGGGCGAGAGGGTTGCCGACAGTCCGACGACCGAGTGACATCGGTTGATCACCTGACCGAGAAACCGACTCGGATCCTTGCACAGAACCTTGAACCGATAGTCGTCGTCCTCGCGCTCCAGGTAGTGGCTGAAGGCGTGGTCCGAAACCACGAGTGCGTTCAGGAACTTGAGGACGTCGAAGTAGAGATCGACGAACAGGTCGTCGGCGGTGAGACTCCTGGTCTCGCGGCGAAACTCGAGGTAGTCGACGAAGGCGCGATCCAGCTTGGACCGAAAACGCCACAGCTCGTCTTCGGGGAACGCCTGCTCCTGGGCCCACGAGACCTCACCTCCGGGGGGCTGAAAGTCCTCGACGTTCTCCAGGATGAGCCGTTCGAGCTCCAGGCAGAGTCCCGCGAGCTCGTGATGAATGGGCGCGCCGCCCAAGGCGACGATCTCGGCGGCTCGCCGGGCTCGCTGCGACGAAAGGTGGGGACTGTAGTAGCGCCGTCCGCGGTCGACGAGGTTGTGGATCTCGTCGATCACGAGGACGACTTCCGATAGGTCTTCTTCCTGGCCGAACTGGTTCAACGCCACGTACGGATCGAATGCATAGTTGTAATCGCACACCATCACTTGGGCCTTGTGACCCAGCTCCAGCGACACCTCGAAGGGGCAGACCTCGGCCTGACGGGCCTGAGAGAAGACGTCGTCCGGGAATAGGTTGGGGTGGTGCTCCAGGAGCGACCCCACCACGCGGCTGCGTTGTAGCTTGAAGTAGTAGTCCTTGGCGTAGGGACAGTACTCCTCGTGGCAAAGGACCTGGTCGTTGGCGCACATCTTCGACTTGGCCCGCAGGCGCAGGGACCGAAAGGCGCCATCGTTGAGTAGCGACACGACCGCCATCGCCATGTCTTGCTGCAAGGTCTTGGCGGTGAGGACGAAAACGCGACGATCGTGACGGAGAGCATCCTTGACTGCCGGATATATGGCCGCCACGGTCTTGCCGAGGCCTGTGGGAGCTTCTACCAGCAGATGCTCGTGCTGATCGAGGGCGCGGGCCGTCGCTTCGGTGATGCGTTCCTGGCCGGGGCGGAGTTGCTCGTACGGGAAGTCCAACGTGGTCGCCGCGCTACGGCGTAACTCTCGAGCCTCGGCGGAAGCTTTGTGGGCGCGGAGGAGGCCGTTGAGACGCCGCTTGACCGCTGCCTCGACTACCCGCAGAGAAGTCTCTACCTCGATGCGACGAACTTGATCACCACCTATTTCGATCAGCACCAAGGCGGCGCGCACGTCGGCCTCTTCGGGACGCGAGGCTCGCAACATCCAGACGTAGAGCTGAGCTTGGCGGGTATAGAGGTCGCGCTGTGCCGGCGACAGCTCCGCGCCCCGACGTATCGATTTGATTTCCTCCACCAGGAGCGCTTCCTCGGACTCGCCACCGGAGGAATCGCCGAGCACGCGTCGTAGACCGTCCACCCGCCCGTGGATCGATACCCGCCAACCGCGAAAGTCGAAGTCGTGGCGTACGACCACCTCGGAGCGGTAGGTGGGATCGTCCTCCATCGCTTGCTCCTGATAGCGGCTGTGGATCGCTTGACCCAGCCACATGCGCTCGTAGCCTCCGCGGTTGGCGAAGCCCAGGGATCTCAGCAGCTGAGCGTCGAGTAGGTCTGCTACAGCGAGATCGAGGGTACGAGCGACTGGATCGAAGCGGGGTGCCACGGAACCAGAGTATACGGACCACCCCGTCCGCGATGGGCGGGCACTCTAGGTTCATCCAGAAGACCGTCAGGCTCCCTTCGTCGTCCGGCAATCCCAGGGGTTCGGCGGTCGCTTCCTCAGATGCATCGGTGAAACCGTTTCCGGCAGCCGTAGTGGCTTCCCCCATGGTCTCGAGATGCTGGCTACCCTCCGCTTGACCTGACTGTCGTTTCAGTGGGAGAAATCCCTTCGCTGCGGTGTTGAATTCATCGGCCGGATCGTCGCGATCGAAGGATCCGGAGCCGTCGCGCGACAAAGAACACGATGGACCCAGATCTGCCATTCGAACGTCTCCAGGAGCAGCGACTGGTCAAGCGCATGGTCGCCGGTGACCGAGCCGCCTTCGACGACTTCGTGGCGCGCTACACTCCAGCTTTGGTGCGGTACGCCCACACCCACCTCGCTGGCTAGCCGGAAACCGCGTCCGACTTGGTGCAAAGCACCCTGGTCGCAGCGGTGGAGACGATCGACAGGTTTCGTGGCGACGGAGCGCTGGGTGCCTGGCTGATCAGCATCTGCCGCTTTCAGGTTGCCAGCTACCATCGCCATCGCCGGGTCCGCGACCGGTGGGCGGCCGACGGTCCGGTCGATCTAGACCGGGTGGAGTCTGACGAATCCCTGTCATCTGAGCTGGAAAGCCGCGAGCTGCGCGCCACCGTGCACGGCACTTTGGAGACGTTGTCGTCGCGCTATCGGCAGATCTTGCAATGGAAGTACCTGGACGACTTGCCGGTGAAAGCGATCGCCGAGCGCCTCGAGGTCAGCCCCAAGGCAGCTGAATCGTTGCTGACGCGAGCTCGTGAGGCGTTCCGGCGTGTCTACGACCCGGAAAGACTTCCCTGAGGAGGTAGCGGTGCCGAATACCCACGAACACGATGAAGCGAACGATCCGGTCGCTGACCTCATTCGCCAGGCAGGGCCGACAACCGCACTACCGGACTTCGCCCTCGAAGAACTGGCGGCTCCGGCGCTGGCCGCTTGGAATACGAAGGTCCGGTCGCGGCGTCGCAAGCGGCGTCTTGCGTTGCTTGCCGCTGCGGCGTTACTCGCGCTGGGTACCCTGGTTCTTTGGCGCCTGTTCTCGCCTTCGCAGACGGTGCCCACGGTGGTCGCAGCCGGGGGCGGGTCGCATTTCGAAGTGGGCACGAAGCTGGCCGAGAACGCCCGCGTCGCCACTGGATCCGAACCCGCGGAATGGATCACTCTCCGACTCAGCGTGGGGCACGAGATCCGAATCGATGCTGCCACCGAGATCGACCTGCCCTCGGACCGACGTATCGATCTGCTCCAGGGTGCTGTCTACGTCGTGGCTTCCGAAGCTCCGCTGATCGTCCATGCCTCCAACCTGGAGACCGAGCACCTCGGTACGCGGTATGAGGTGCGTGTGCACGAAGACGGTTCGTCCGAGGTCCGTGTCCGCGAAGGCCGGGTCAGGGCATCCTTGTCGAGCGGATCTATGGACATCGAGCGTGGACAACGCTTGGTCGTCTCACCGGCCGCCGAGATCACGGTGGCCGAGAGCCCTCCGTTCGGAGCCTCGTGGGACTGGACGCGCCACGCGGCGCCAGCGTTTGCTTCCGACGGAGCGACTCTGGAGGAGCTCCTCGATTGGGTCGCTGGAGAAACCGGTCGACACATCGAATTCGATCCTCAGCTCGTGACGGACGAAGGAGGTCAGCCGGTGCGGATCTATGGCTCGATCGAGGGCTTGGAACCGCTCGAAGCGCTACAGCAGGTCCTGGATGGCGCTGGGCTGGAAGCGCGCAGGAGTGGCGAACACCTCCGGGTCTTTGACGGGCCCGAATGATGCCCTACCAGCGGAGCTCGAGGCCCCAGCGGAAGCGACGGCCGAGACCGAGCTCTACCGGCAACTCGGTAGGCAGAGCTTGAGGATCCTGAAGTGCGAGGAGGTCATACCCTCGAATCGGCTTGCGATCGTAGAGGTTGTCGACTCCGATCTCCGCCGTCCAACGGATTCCACGGCATTGCCACGGACGCCGCAGGCGTAAGTCCAGCCGATGTTCTGGCGGTTGCCGAGCAGAGTTCACCTCACCGACAGCTGATCCGAATCCGGAGCCGATGCGATCGATGTAGAAGGGCGTCGTGGGATTGCCTGAATGGCCCCACCAGAGCACGTTGGCCTGCAGATCGAGGGGCAGCTGAAACGCTAGATCGACGTGCAGCCGATGTCGGTGGTCGCTGCGTTTCGGCACCCACCGACCCTCGAGGCGATCCTCGGATCGGCTCAGCTCGTAGGTCGTCGCGGCCTGCCAGCGCCGAGCCGAGAACTGCCAACGCACCTCCACACCCTGATTGCGTGCCGATTCCGCCTGTACCTTTCGCCGGTCGATTTCGATTTCTGGGAATCGGCTTATGGGCTTGTAGAGGTTGTCGAACCTCAGCCTTGGATCGTCGATCTGCTGATCGTAGATCTCGATCGACAGCCGGTGGCGGGAACGATCCAGTTCATAGCCGACGGCGGAATAGTCGATGAGCTCGGAGCCCGGAAGGGTATCTTCGCCGTCGGCGAGCAGCAGCTCGTGGGTACGTGAGGATGTCCGTACGCGAGCCCACGCAGCTCGCAGCACGCCGTCTCCGAGGCGATGGCTGACCGCAACTCGTGGTGCCGATGTCGAATGGCCATCCAGATCCTCGTCGTCCCACCGCAGACCAGCCTCGAACGTTAGATCGGCGCGCGGTCGCCATTTCGCCAGAGCGAACGCGCTCTTCCGCTGCTGCCGCAAGAGCTGGGTGTAGCGGGTCTGGCGGGAGGACGAATCTTGTGGGTCCGATAGAAAGCCGACGTCGTCGGTGTAGTCGTGTGCCGTACTCTCACGGCTCGAATCGAGACCCCATCTGATATCCAGGTGCTCCGAAAGGCTACTGATTACCTGCACCCGCTGCCCTTGCCGCTCGGTATGACGTAGATCCTCGATGAGATAAAGGTCGCGATGCGGCGGTGCGTCCCGAGGCATCGGAATCTCGGCATCGGCTTCGTATCCTCGCCGGGTACGGTCGACCTCGATGTCGGACAGGAGGGCTTCGACTACGTGGCGTCGGCCAAGAGATGCCACGTACCGAAGCCCGGCGTGATGACTGTCCTGGTTGGCTACGAGTGTCTGCCCCGATGCGACGAGGTGCGGGAACGTTAGCTGGTCCAGGAAGGAGAACTCGTCGTAGACCTTCAAAACTCGGAGCGAGGCATCGTGGCGCGGACTCAGGACTGCGGAGATCTTGATCACTCCGTCCCAGTAGAACGGGAGGGAATCGACCTCCCCGATCTCCGTGGGCAAGTCGGGCTCGTCCTCCCTATAGGCGACAAGCCATCGCCAACGATCTCCCAGTAGCGAGCCATCGAGGGCTGCGTGTGCTGCTTCGCTGCCCACGGTCAACCGACCAGAGAAACGACTGGCAGCGGACTCCGTCACCATTTCGATGACACCGCCCGCTCGGTCGCCAAACTCCAGTGGTGGTGCTCCGCGATACAGTCGAACTTCGGCCACTGCGCTCGGGGTCACCGTTCCGCTGAGGCTCCCGAGATCTCGGAAGTGATATGGCTCCACGATCTCCAGGCCATCGACGACCAGCGTCACGCGGTTCGACTCGCCGCCTCGGATGCCGAAGGCCGCTTCCCGCTCGGATCGAACTCCGGGAAGTCGAGAGATACCCGTGAGCAGATCCTGTTCCACGAGGGACGTGCTCTCCTGTCGGGCCGCCCTCATATGCCACACACCGAGTGGCGGCACCTGTGGCGTCGTCGATACGAAGATCTCGTCACTGGCTCGTGAGTCGACGACCATGGCCACCTCGAGCCGGCGGATGCCGGGCGTAACCAACACCTCGATCTCGCGATCCACGTAGCCAGGACGGGTCACCTGGATCGTCTGGAGCCCGGCGGGCACACGGAGCCAACGGAATCGCCCGGCGGCATCGGTATGAACGTTCGTGTCGCTGCCGACGATTTCCAGCCGGCTTCCCGAGATTGGATCTCCACCGGGACGGGAGATCACGGTGCCCTCCAGCGTAGCGGTGCGTTGGGGTACCACCACCCAGCGGCCGTCCTCCGTTGCGCGGGCCTCTAGGCCATATTGGCCCAGTGGATTCCGTAGTCGATCCGCCGCAGTGCCAGCCGGTGGTAGATGCGCGACCTGCATCTCTCCTCGGATCAATCGGCTGGTGTAGAGCGTTTCGATGCCTTGTGCGCGCAGCTCCTCGAGGGCCGCTTCCAGCGTCATGCCGGCCTCAGACCTGGCGAATGTTGGCCCGATCAGGCAAGCGGCCACCGACAGGAGAATCGCTGCTCGACCGCCGCGGACGACTGAACGTCGTGGCTCGGTTCGCATGGGCCGATTATCCAGGATCGTCGACCCGTGTGGAATCGAGCCTCGATTCCATATTCAGCGATCGAAGGTACGAATCGCGAGGGCTGCGTTCTCGCAGCCGTTTCCTTGCGATGGGATCGAAACGACCCCCCACGGACTCGGAAAGCACGGACCGCCCCGTCGAGATGGACGGGGCTCCTCCAGGCTCGAGTAGGCTGTTGCTATCGATCACCAACCGTGGCTGACCAGGCATCGAGCGAACCCGATTCGAAGCCGTTCTGGAAGATCGAACCGTCTCCCGACACCATCGCGGAATAAACGTCGGGATCATCCCAGTCGCCGCTACGATAGTCCTCCCAGAGAACCAACGTCTCGCCAGTGTCCGGTGAGTAGGCCAAGCCGTGACAGAACTGCGCACCGACCGCTGAAGTCACTGTCTCCTCTCGACGCTCTCCGTCGAGAGTCAGCGTAGCCAGTTCCACATTCATCTCCAACGAAAACGGTACGACTTCCTTCGTCCACGCCAGCCGTAAGAGACCTTCGTCGAACGAGCCGTGAGTCGAGTAGTGGAGACCGGGCGAGCTTGGATCGGAGAGCTCGAGGGGCGGTGTGAAGAGATGCTGGCCACTGCCGTCGAGGCGGTACAGCCAAAGTCGCGACTCCGACTCATTGACGTCCTCCGTGGTTACTACAAAAGCACCTCCTCCCGGTGCCGAGATCGTTGTTTCGTGCTGAAAGTGAGAGGGGCTCGCAACCACCGCCGCGCCGTCCCCCCAAAGGAGTTCGCCGACAGGCGACACCCGTTGTGCTGCCACGTCGAAGTTGGGTTCGGATTGGTCGATCCAATCGTTGAATGCCACGACGGCGCCACCGGTGCAGTCGCTCGCGACCTCGAACATGGTTGGTCCGAACCGGTCGGTTTCGGCGAGGCTTGTTTGGTGTACCAGCAAGCCATCCGAGTCCCACACAATCTGGCCATCGTCGTCGAACCGTTGCCCCTCGATTCGAACGAACTCCAGTGTTTCGTCGAACGCGTTGCGCAGGTTTATCCAGAAGATCATCAGACGGCCTTCGTCGTCCAACACCCCTTGAGGTTCGCTGGTGAACTCTTCGGAGGCGCCTGCCAAGTTTGCCGCAGGCGACCATTGCTGTTCGCCTGCGGCATTCAGACGCTGGCACCTGACACCAGCCGCCGAGAAACAAGCGAACACACCGCCGTCGAGATCAGCTACCAGAGCCGGAGGGCTCTGATCCTCAGCCAGGTTCGAGACGGGAACCCCTGTGCCCGGCCACTGTGGCGCACCCGTTGCGTCGAAAAACTGAACCAGGAGTTGGAAGCCTTGGTCGGCAGGCTCGCCAAAGGCCACGAACGCGCCACCGCTCGGGTGCGCAGCCATGGAAGCAAACCTGACGCCCGGCCCAGCGATGACTCGCCCACCGCTCTCGAAGAGAATCTCGCCCGCGGGATCGAGCCATTGTATGTGGAGATAGGACTCGGGGAGGCCACTCACCCAGATCACACCGAAACCACCGCCGGCGAGCGCCGTCAGCGGTTGTCCGAACTGGTCTATGAGCTCGTGGGCCGAGCTGTTGCCGAGAGGAATCTCGCGGATGTCATCCGCCAGGAGACCTTGTGCAGCGAACGCGAAAAGGAACGATATCTGGACGACGAGGATGCTGGGAGCAGATCGCCGAACGCATCGATCGGTCGAGGATGGGCGACTAGTGAGGTCAGACATGGGGGCTCCTTGAACGGGTGTTGCGACTCGAGAGCCGGAGGGCAAACCCCTCCGCTGACGTGACTGTCGTCTCAGCGACCGAAATCCTTCGCCGTTCGACGCATTGGCCGGCTGGTCGGGATCGAACGATTGATGTCGCCACGTCCTGATGAAGACGAGGGATCCTGATCCGCCATCGAGCGGCACCAGGAGTTGTGACTCTCGCCAGGCATGGCCTAGGCAAAACCGTTTCCACGATCCGTCGCGCCACCCGCGCCAAGATCGAATCTGGGCTCACATGTTCCGGCGATCGTGCGACGGTATTGCTACGACGCAGCTCTGCAGCCGACCGCTACCGCGAATCTCAGGTCAGTGACACCTCGCCACCTGCGGAGTCGTCGGCGGAGCTCACGGCTCCCTCCAGGGGCTCGGGTACGGCGATCGAGATCTCGCCTGCCTGTGATCCGCCCGCACGTTGCTGGATCTTGGCAATGGCATCTTCCGCCGCCCGCGCGAGCCGCGACTTGAGGAGCCCTTGGGAACCCGCTGCCTCGCGTAGCGCCGGCACCGCGCGTATGTCGCCAAAGGCGCCGAGCGCCTTGGCCGCGGCGAGGCGCACCTCATCGTCTGCGACGGTCATTAGATCCAGCAGCCTGGGTTGCGCCAGCGGATCGCCGCATCGGCCCAATGCCCAGGCCAATGCTTCCGCTTCCAGCGTCTCGCCCGGCTCCACCGCAAGGAGTTCTTCGAGCGCACCCGCGTAGGCAAGGGCCACGATGGCCGAGCGGCGCATCTCTGGTAGCTCATCGCTCCGCGCAAGAAGTCTCTTGCTGACCCGGATTGCGAGCTCCGGCAGCTCCGAGCGAGCCACGTCGTCGAGAGCAAAGCGGCGTATCCAGCTCTCTCGGTCGGGCTGAGCCGCCAACTCGGCGAGAGACTCCGCCGCCACCTGGCGGTCCTCCGCATCGTCTCTCCGGATCAGGCACCGCGCCGCCTCTAGGCGTAGCTCGTCATGCGCCTCGAGCAGGAGTTGCCTGGCGGTCGGCTGAACTTCCGGGGTGCCGTAGAACTCCCTGGCCAGCTGGCGGAAGGCCTGTAGACAGAACCCGGGCGAACGGTCCGTGAGCGCACTTCTCGCCAGGCGGACTGGAAGTTCCAGGGCGACGGCCCGTCGGAGCCGTTCGGCGAGGTCGAGTATCGGTTCGAGGATGTACGGGACCGCTCAATGTGCGGGGCTGTGGCCGAGACCGAGCCGTCCGCGACGGTGCCCTCATAGTCGAGGACGACTCTCTCGACCGCCTGGCGTGTTTCATAGTCCAGCAGTCCAAGAGCGAAGTCGCGATCACCCTCGACCCGAATGAGCTCGTCGAAATCCGGATCCCCGGTCTCGATATCGGGTTTGATCGAGCGTGCCATCGCGCTGTCGCGCCCGAGCGTGAACCACGGGTCGACGTCGCGAACCTCGATCGAAACTCCAGGATTCGCCCCGGACACCACGACTTCGAGATCTCGGCGTGACCCGCGAAGCTTCGGGGGCAAGAGTCTCGGCGAATCGAGCGACAGGCCGATTCCTTTGCCGATCTTGCTCCAGGTGGAGCGTGCGTATTGGATATGCGCTTCCAGAGCCATGACGACACATACCCCGATCAGGGTCGTCCAGCTCACGAGTAGCAACGGGTCACCTCGAGCACCTCGCCCTTGCGTTCGTCGGGGCCTGAATCCGCCACGACCAGCGCGGTAGGGGTATCGCTACCCCGGTGGCTCCTAGCCCCATCTGGTCGAGTAAGCACTGCTATTGATCCTGCGGGGCGCCAGTTGGCGGTAGATACGCGACCTGCATTCTGTAACCGGACATTATTCCGAATCTCGGGTCAAAGAGATCTCACCGCCGGGCGAGTCGTCGGCGGAGCTCACGGCTCCCTCCAGCGGTGCCGGTGCATGGAGCGAGACCTCACCCGCCTGCGACCCGCCCGCGCGTCGCTTGATTTTTTCGATCGCATCTTCCATCTTCGACCCCAGTTCGGGAGGGTCGAGCCTTAGGGCGGCTTCGCGCAGTGCTGGAATCGCTCGCACGTCGCCTACCTCACCGAGCGCTTCCGCCAACCGGAGACGATCACCATCATGATCAGAATCAGCCAATGCCGCCAACAGTCGAGACTGTGCCTCCGGATAGTTGATACGGGCCAATGCCGAGGCAGAAGAGTCTAGGCCTATGGTGTTTCTGAGCGCTCCGGTTTCTTCGAGTGCCGCCTTCACGGACATAGAAAGTTCACGCGGCAGGTCGCGACGTTCGAGTAGGCTCCAACTGACGCGCTTGGCGATCTCCGACATGTCGGAAAGAACCAGGTGGTCGAGTGCCAAGCGGCGTATCCAGGTCTCTAGGTCGGACTGAACCGCCAATTCGGCGAGAGCCTCCGCGGCGAGCTTCCGGTTTTCGGGGTCACTCTTCTGGATCAGCCACCGGGCAGCCTCCAGCCGGAGCTCATCATGGGCTTCGCGGAGCAGGTGCCTGGCGGTTGGCTGAACTTGCTCGGCTTCGGGAAAACTCCCCACCAGTTGCCGGAACGCTTGGAGACGGAATCCGGGCGAGGGATCGTCGAGTGCGTTCATCGCTAGACATGCCGCAAGGTCCAATTGGATGGGTTGCCGGAGGCGCTCGGCGAGGTCGAGCATCGGGTCGATGATCTTGGGTACGGCTCGAATGTGGTGAGCCGAAGCCAAGATGGAGCCGTTCGCAACGCTGCCGCCGTATTTGGCGACGACTCTCTTGGCCGCACGACGTGTCTCGTGGTCGAGCAGTCCGAGTGCGAAGCCACGATCGCCTTCGACCCTAACGAACTCATCGAATTCCAGATCCCCGGTCTCGATGTCGGGCTTGACCGAGCGTGCCTTCGCGCTGTCGCGTCCGAGCGTGAACCATCGGCCGACCTCGCGAATCTCGATCGAGACGCCGGACTTCGACTGAAACACTACGACTTCGAAGTCTCGACATTGCCCGCGAAGCCTCGGAGGCAAGAGTTTCGGCGTATCGAGCGACAAGCCGAGGCGGCCACTGATGCGACTCCAGACGGAGCGAGCGTACTGGATCCGTGCTTCGGCGGCCATCGCGACACAGGCACCGACGGCCGTCACCCACATCACAAGCTGCAAAGGGTCACCTCGAGCACTTCGTTTCTCCCATTCGCAGAGGCTCGTGTCCCCTGTCGAGAACAGGGCGTACAGTTGATCGGATAAGTCTGGCGTCATGCATTCGGGTCTGAATTCGCGCCCATCAAACGAGCCGCACGACCTGGCGTGATTCGAGTAGACGCTTTCCTGTTTTCAAATCATCCACAGTCGCCCGTAGCCAGCGGTCAGTGTCGACAGAGAACGACAGCTCCAGGCGCGGCTTGCGGTCGCTCGGCTCGTGGGGTGGATCGAGACGACCGAGAAGCGGATCGGATTCGTTGAGCGGCACCACGACCAGCGACCCGCTCTCGTCGCCGCGGTACAGGCCGCCCTGGCGATCACGCACGAAGCGGGTTCCCTCCCGCGGGCGGGCGACCTCACAGATCACCAGCTTGAACAGCTTCTCGAGATCACCGAGAGCACAGGTAGGTACCACTCTTCCGGTCCAGAATCGTTCGGAAGTCGGCACCCGGGTCCCTGCAGGCACGATCACCGTGGTCTGAGGCTCGTGGGTCTTCGTGTCGTGGGTGACGAAGGCGTAGTCGTGAAAGATCACGTCGCTCTGCGCAAAGCGCTGAGCCGACAGTACACAGGCGCCGAGTGCCACTGCTTCGAAGGGCTCCCATGCTCGTACCCGCGATCGGCCGAACAGCTCTTCGGCGCGCGAATAGACGCCGGGAAGAAGCGTCGAGCCGCCCACCAGCAACACCTCGTCGACTCCGTCGAAGCCCACGCCTTCGGGTTCCTCGACCAACACGCGGAGGATGGCTTCTTCGACCCGCTCTGCCACCCTGTGGCGCTCTAGCACCTCGAGCAGCCGTTGGCGGTGAATCTCGGTAGGGTCACTTCGGTCTCGACCGGGCCGGGGTCTGCCGGTGCCATCAGGATGGTGAAAGAGGAAGAAAGTCCATTCGTCGAAGAACAGCGCTTCTTTGACCCGCCGCGCCTCGGCCAGCATCTCGCGTCGCCAGAAGGCCGATTCACGCAGGCCTCGAACATGGCTTGGGTCTACATCAAACGGTTTCACCAGCTCTTCGAGGAACCAGGCGTCCACGTCGTTGCCGCCAAGCTCCTGACCGTCCTTGGCGAGCACACGACACTGACCCATTTCTACACCTCTGGGATCGAGCGCGACGAGGGCAAGATCCAGGGTGCCCGCGCCGAAGTCGATCACCAGCACGCGCCGTTCGCCTCCGACAGACAGGCCGTAGCCGAGGGCCGCCGCCACGGGCTCGTCGGCAAAGCGCAAGCGTCGAACCCCTAGGCGCTTGGCGATCGTCTGCAGCTCCGCGCGATAAGACTCGAACGCGTGGACCGGCGTGGTAATCACCAGATCACGGATTCGCTCTCCCATTTGTCGGTCAACAGTGGCGAGGAGCTCCCAGAGAAAGGCCTCTGCGACCTCTCTTGCGGTCCATGTACGGCTGGCGGTCCGAGCCAAGACCTCGCGTGATCTGCGGCCCAACCAGCTCTTGAAGTTGGGCACGAAGTCGGGTTGTTCTAGAGTCAGATTGCGTTCGATCGCCGGTCGGCCGATGATTGCGCGCTGACCCAGAAAGGCGAGGTCGCGCACGAAGGGCCAACGTCCGACGCGAGTGCGCCAGTCGTCCGACTCGAGCACCTCCGTGGCCGTGGGAACCAGCCGGGGCGCTGCCAAGGGCTCGTTGCCGCCCGGCTGTCGACAGATGCCGGGAAGCTCCACCAGCTCGGGTAGCTCGCGTTGCTCGTTCCAGCGGGCGATTCGGGTATGGCTGTTTCCGAGGTCGATGGCCCACGTCATGAGGTCAGCGAAACCTCCCCGCCTTCGGACCTCGAAACCTCGTCCGCATGGCTCAATGCGCCGTCTACTTCCGCCGTGGTTGCGATGGAGATTTCTCCTGCCTGCGTACCTCCGGCCCGGCTCTTGATCTCTTGGATGGCGGTTTCGGCCGCTCGGGCCAACGCCGACTTGAAGAGGGAGCTGGCGCTCGCGATCTTTCGGAGAGCCCCTACAGCGCCCGGATCACCGACAGCACCGAGCGCTTGAGCCGCAGCCGTGCGGACGCTGTCCTCTGGATGATTCAGGAGCAGGAGCAGGCGTGGTTGCACCGCGGAGTCTCCGAGATGCCCGAGCCCGCGGGCGAGTCTTTCTGCTTCCGCGGGATCGTCGCTCGGCTCGACGGCCAGCAGCTCGGCCGTCGCTCGTGCGCGAATCAAGCCATCGAGAGCCACTCGTCGGATCTCCGCAGGATGGTCTTCTACTTTCTCGAGGAGTTGCGCCATGGTGGGCACCGCGATCTCTCGAAATTCTTCGGGGGACAGTGATTCGAGGGCGACGCGGCGAGTGGCCGAGTCGAGGTGACGGTGTAGTGCCAGTTGTGCCAGCTCCTGCGCGGCAAGGGTACGCTCACTTTCCTCGCCGCGTAGCAGGGCGCGACAGGCCTCCAGCCGGAGCTCTGTATTCGGTGAGGTGAGCAGCTCGGTCGCCGTGGAGCGCACCTCGCTGCTGCGATGGAACGACGAAGCCAGCAGCCGGAAAGCATGGAGCCGCACTCCGTTCGATAGATCGTTCTGGGCTCGCTCAGCCAGGAGGCCCGGGATCTCGTCCGGCAGAGGTCGCCGGAGCAGGTGCGCCAAGTCCAGCATCCTTGCCAGGACCGCCGGTGCCTTGCGAACCTCGGCGACCGATGCCTGGAGCTTGCGCTCTGCAAGCTTGCCTTTGGATTTGCTGACCACGATGTCCGTCAGCCGCCGAGCTTCGTGACCGAGCAGAGCTAGCGCACACGCTTCGTTTCCTTCGATGCGGGTGCGCTGGTCGAAGAGTTGGTCCCCGGTTTGGATGTCGGTCTTCATCATGCGGATCAGGGCGTTGTCGCGGCCGAGGGTGAAGCCCGGATCGACACCATCCACCTCGATGACGATCCGCCCGGTGCCGCTCTCGTCGCTCGTTTGCCTGATCTCGACACCGAAATCTCGCAGTCTTCCTTGGATCCGTTGGCCGGAGAAAAACGAGCTCGAGAGCTCGAGGCCGAGATCCGAGGCGACAGCCTTCCACTTCCCCTTAGTGAACATCTGGGCTGCGGCCGCTACGGCCGTCGCCGCTGCCCCGATAAGCAGGCCCTCGATCATCGGATGCTCCCATTCGTACGTTCACAGAGTGAGCTCAAGGCAATCATACGATCCAGCTGAACGTTTCTTCGTTTCCTGCGCCGACAAAGACCGTGCGAACGATCGTTGCTGAGTTGGAGGTGACAGTCAGCGGGTCGCGAAGGCCAGGCCGTCGTAGAGCGGGTCGAGCTGTATTCCGCTAGATTCTGCTCATGATTCGCTTTCTGACACTCCTTGCCGCCATTCTCGGTCTCGCGGCCTGCACGCCGCAACGGGCCCACGAAGAAGCTCTCGCCGAAAACGAACGATTGCGTGCGGAGCTCGAAGAAGCTCGAGCACCGTTGGCGGGCCTGGAATCCGAAGCACCGAGTCTCGGCGAGGTCATACTTCAGGGCACACAGACCCGGGTGCTCGAATCCGCGATCAACGGTCAGAAGTACAAGGTGAAGCTTCCGCGTGGCTATGGGGGGAATGACGCTCGCTATCCTGTCCTTTACGTCACGGACGCCGAAACCAATTTCGGCGGCGTGAGCTACATCGTGCAGCGGTTGATCAAGGACGGGTTGATCCCCGAGATCCTGGTCGTCGGAGTCGCCTACGATGTGGACTACGACGACTTCTACCGTCTGCGCAGTCGCGACCTGGGCAGCTCGTCAACTTGACGATCCGTTCCGAAGTCCTGGAAGACGAGACCCATCGCACGATCTTCGGCCGCGCATTCACCAACGGGCTACGGTTCCTGTTCTCCGAGGCCTCATGACTTCGTAGCGATCTTGGCTCAGATTACGAAGACCCATTCGGCATCTTCGCTCGGCAGAGCCTGGGAATCGTAGACCACGACGAGGCGGTCATCTCGGCGGCAACGACCGATGGCGACGCGATGTTCGTGACGTCGGGACAAACGTCGTAGATCGTCGGTACGAGAGAAACTCCGTAGGAGCTCTCCGAGGCACGGATCGTCGTCGTAGATCACGAACAGGCCTTCACCCAACGCGGCTCGTTGCCACACCCGCTCTTCCGCCTCGTCGTGCTCGGCGAGGAACTGAACGTAAGGACCCGGTGCGCCGGGGCCAACCGTGTACCAACCTTCGTCGATCGACTCGTCGTCGCCTTGGAGTAGCCAACGTTCGGCGAGGTAGAGCGGCGGATCGAAGCTCATCGTCAGGCTCGACAGCGTAGACCGGTCGCGATCATCGTTGGGATCGAGCCGATATCCGTAGATGCGCCGTTCATCGCGGTCGAACGGTCCGTCACTCTCGTGGATCACTGTTTCACCGCGCAAGACCTTCTGTAGGCCTTTCTCCAAAGCTCGACGTTCCTTCCGTACGATGCCATCCCCTGCTGTGATGCAGATGGCACCATAGCGAACGATGGCGCACCAAAGCTCGATGCGCACCGTCCGAGGCTCGATCCTGAAGTCTTCGAGGCCGAGGAGCGTTTCCTCGATGTCGGTGCCGTAGCCGAAGACGGGCTCGTCCGGCGTTTCGATCCGCGCTCCGGCCGCGCATGCCGACTCACCGGCACGTCGTAGCCGAGTCGCGAGATCGGCCCAGTCGTCCAGGGTCTCGTGATCGACAGGTGAGGTGTAGAAGCGTTGCCTCATGGAGAGATTCCTGAGGCGAGGTTAGCTCAGATCGTGTCGGAAGCTTCCGTCAGCTCTTCCAGTCGGGTGCGCATCTCGTCGAGGTTGCGTCGATAGTCGCGACGTTTCTCCGCTACGGACACCAGGTTTGGGATCATGAAGTCTGCTACCGGGTACATCCACGGCGTGGGGCCCACCTCTTCGTATGCATCGCGAATGTGCTCGGAAACGTCGGGTATGCCATCGCGGACGGCTTGGTGCATTCCCAGGTAGATACCGAGAAGCGAGGCTGTCATGTATGGCTCCTGAAGCTGCGAGATGAGCCACTCCACACCGCTCATCTCGACGTCCTCCGTCCAGCGCATTGCCACTGCTGCCTCGTGAGCGAGTGCCTGGCTCCAGCCCTCCAACTGATCCTCCCGCAAGGCTTCCGACAGGGCGAACCGTTCTTCGTCGTCGATCACGCCCGTGTCGAGAAAGGCCTGGCTCACTTCCAAGACGTTCTTGCCCAGGCCCACCGCGACGATCTGCGACAGCAGGTCGGTCCCACTGAGCAGCTCGTCGCGAGCCGCGGAAACCTCGCGGAGAAGCGACAAGGCACGATCTCGTTCGCCGGCCTCGAGCGCGGCGAGCGCCTCATCTCCAGCATCGCGCGTCGCGCGCAGGCTCTCTGTCAGGTTGTGCATCGCCTCCTCGGAATGCTCGGCACGCTCCGCAGGGTCGACGCCTTCGAGGTCCGGGATCGGTGCCACCTCGCGGAGGAATTTGGTCTGTATCCCATCGACCCGCTGCTCGCCGTGGATCTTGAAGCCCACGCCGAGGCAGATCAGAAGGAGGGACGCGGCCGCGAGGCCGAGGGACGCGCGAAGGAGTCCCGTCTCATGGTCTTCGGCGTACGGTGGCGCCGAAGACTCTATTCATCGACAGGGATCAACTACGGTGCCGTGCATTCGAACGCTGCGGTATCGGTGATCGCTGGAGCGGCGTTATCTAGGGGGTTGAAGTATTCACGCACCTCGCGCGTTTGAGTGTCGGTGACCCGCAACGTGTACTCCACATTGGTGGTCGCGGCTGCGAACACCCAGAAATGTTCATTGAGTCCACAGCCGTCGAGTACCTTCACCAGCATTTCCCAGTTGTCGGGCCCGAAGAACCAGAACAAGCCGGAATCGTTGGACGCCTGGGGTACGACCCGTCCGCCGCCAGAATTGCCTTCGAAGTCGCGCCATTCGACCTCGACAAGAAAACGACCGCGGTTCTTACACGCCCTCGTCGGACTCGGCTTGCAGCGAAACTCGTCGAAAGTCCAGCGTTGATTGTCGCCTTCGTGGCATTCGTACAGGACGACGGGCGTCCGATTGTCGGTGTTGGCTCCCAAGACATCGGCACAGAGACCGGTTTCAATGTGGCGGAGAGAGAATTCGTTGGGGTAATACCCTATTTCGTACCAGAGGTCGTCACTACCGGTACAGGATCCGATTTCGAGCTGACGAGTCCCGGAACCTACGTCGTCGCCTGGTTGAAGGCACTTGTGCCCAAAGACCCTCAGCTCGAAGTCTCTGACTCCGTATGGGACAGGGCAGGGATCATCGAGTACCCATTCCCAACGTTGGTTCTCGCCGCCGTGGCAGTCGTTCAGGATGATCGGAGCACCGTCGGTAGGATCGCCACCTTCGACATCGAGACACTTGTCTCCGAGCCCGACGACTTGCCCCGGATAGTCAAACGTCTCGAAATACAACTTGGCGTTGTCTTTGTACGCACGGCGAACCGCGGGTGTGCCACTGGACGTCGATAGATCGACCGACCGGGACGCGGAAGCGGTCGTCGAGTTCGAGCCGGAACAGGATGCGAAGGCGTCGGTGTCGGTGATGGCACCAGCGGCGTTTCCTAGGGGGTTGTAGTAGCTCTTGGTGAGGCCGGCCACGACATCGGTCACGCTGAGCGTGTACTCCACGTTCGTCGTGGCTGCAGCGAAGACCCAGAAACGATCGTTCAGGTTGCAGGCGTCGAGTACTTTGATCTGCATCTCCCAGTTGTTGGGCCCAAAGAACCAGAGGATCCCGGAATCGTCGGAGCCGCCATGAACAGGGTGCGCGGTTCCGGTGTTGCCTTCGAAGTCGCGCCATTCGAGCCCGACCTGGAAGCGGTCGTCAGCGAGGCAGAGACCATCCCAGTTCGCTCGGCAAGGACCTTCCTCGATGCGGTAGATGTGAATGGCATCCCGATGGCGTGACGACCTACTAAAGTATGCGAAGTCGCCCGCCGGGCTCACAGCCGATGCACCGGCAGGTATTCCTTCGGATTCGAGCAATGTCAGTCCCCCGGTCGAACGATCACGACCGTACACGGATACGTCGTCGTCATTGAATGAGTAGACGTATGCTCCGTTCGGGCTCACATGCAGGCCGACATGGCTCAGGGTTGGAGAACCTTCGTGTTCCTCGAGGAACGCGAGTCGCCCATCCAGAGGTCCGCGGGCGAAGATCGATAGATTCTCACCGCCTAGATACAGGTTTCGCCCGTCGGGACTGATATCGATTTCAGAATGGAATGCGGGCGTCACATCGTGGGCCTCTAGGAAGCTGAGATCGCCGGTGACAGTGTCGCGTCGAAATACCGCCAGCTGACCGCGATCCACGGTCCGCGCTTCCGCATAGATGTTCTTCCCGTCTTTGTCGATTCCAACAGTCTTGACGCCGTCGAGTGCCGGAATCCCGTCGATCGCTCCCCGGTATTCGATCCTGCCGCTAACCGTATCTCTGTCGAAGATCACCAGAGCATCTGTGCCGTTGGCTCTGCCTGGGATGTAGAGGTTGCGACCATCCGGGCTGACAACGACGGAGCTCCTCAGCGATAGCCCGCTGTCGGACTCGTGAGACTCGACCAACGTGAGCGCGCCGGTGGACTCTTCGCGTGCGAGCACGGCCAACGTTCTTCCGGTAGGACGCCTGGAGAACATGTAGAGGTGCCGGCTGTCGGGACTCATCGCCAGATCCTCCGCGGTGGCGAGTCCTTCACTGTTCCAACCGGAATAGGACCCCGTATAGCTCAGCAGGCCTGTCGCGTTGGACCGGGAGAAAGCCGCAAGCTCGAGCTCGAGCTCCTCGGAACCGATGTAGAGGTGTAGGCCATCCGGTGAAACGATGGCTGCTTCCGGCGTGTGGATTCCGTCGGCGTCTCCCACGACATCGCCAAGCATCGACTCTATGAGGGACAGGCCACCGGAGCCAGAATCACGGGCCAATACAGCGATACCGCCACTCCTTGGGCTGGAGTACGAGGTGGCGAGGTACAGGTGGCGACCGTCCGGCGAGAACTTGGCCGACACGACGCTCGTCAGCTGGTTCATTGGCAACTCGACGGTTTCCTTCAGATCGAGAGCCCCGGTTCCGGAACGCCGAGAGTAGATCTCTATGAAGTGGTTACGGAAAACGTAGACAAAGCGATCTTTCGGTCCGAGAACCAGAGTCTTGGGGGCTGGGCCCCCATCGACCTCCATGAAGGTCAGAGTTCCGCTCGAGGAATCGCGCTCCAGAGACACCACGCCATCCACGCCGAGAAGGTACACGTTCCTTCCGTCTGAGCTTGCCTGCAGCCGTCTGGCGTTCTTGAGCGCCGCGAAAGTCTCGTTCGAAATGTACTGTTTCCATGTCAGTGAACCCTCGAATATGTCGCGGGTGAAGACCACGATTCCGTCGAAGTCGACGTGGCTAGCTGACGTGACATAGACCTCTTGTCCATCCGCACTGAAGGTCAGATCTGTAGGCTCGAGCTCCTCGACGTCGCCCACTCCGTCGAAGAGGGTCTGAACCCAAGTGAGAAATCCGCTGTGAGGATCGCGTTGGAAAACGGAGATGCCGCCGGCGATCGCTACATAAGCATGCCGGCCATCGGGACTGAGCCAAACCGCACGAGCACCGTCCTCGTAGGGGCCCAGAGTCAGTGGCCCCGACCATTCCTCGACCAGAGACAGGGTACCGTCCTGCACATTGCGGGTGTGGGCCCGCAAGGTGGCACTGTGTGTGGAGTAGGTTGTTCTGCCGTCCGGGCTGAGAGCGAAAGAAAGGGCGGGGTCGCCGGTTGCGACGAAGGTCAGGGTTCCCGTGGCTTCGTCTCGGAGAAAACGAACTCTGTTGTACAGGCCGGTTAGGTAGACGTACCGTCCGTCCGGACTGACCTCTAGGTCGCGGATGTTCCTCATCCGCACGTCCTCTTCCTGGTCGACGAGCTCGAGGACCCGTGCCGGAGCATGATCCGGGGTCAGGAGCAGGCCGAGGACCAGGACCAGGAGACCTGGAAGAATTCGATTCAGGAATGAGACTGTCATGACAGGTTTCCTCCACGCATCCGGCGCAGATACCGGGGACTTGGGCAGAGACAAAAGGCCCGTGAACGTTCCACTCAACAGGATCTTCAGAATCCACGACATCTCGAGGCGAGTCGAGTGACTCGACACTCTGGCGTGCGTAGCGCGTGCTCTCACCCAGTAAGGCGTAGCTGCTGACCAGATTGGATCAGGTTGCAGGGTCGAATCCGATAAACCTCACGCCACATCTGCGCTTGGACTCCCTCTACGGGCAATCGAAGGCGGCGACGTCTACGACCGCGGGCGATGCCACGCCCAACGGGTTCTCGTAGGTCCATGACGAGCCGTTGGTCGTGTCGGAGATTTCCAGGGTGTAGCCGACGTTGGTCGTCGCGGCTGCCAGGACCCAGAACTGGTCGTTGAACCCGCATCCGTCGAGGACTTTGAGCAGGATCTCGTAGTTCGCCGGACCGAAGAACCAGAAGAGGCCTGAGTTGTTGGACCGTAGATCGGCGGCGCGGCCAACTCCACGTTCTCCCTGAAAATCGCGCCAGTCCACACGGGCCTCGAAGCGTCCACCGACCAGATCGAGAACCTCGCTGGCGGTCTGGGGCGGCAGGCCGGATTTGGTCCGTACAGAGCTGGTCGAGGATTGGCCGGCGTCGCAGACCGCCAGAGCGTCGGTATCGACCGTGGCCGGAGCCAGACGACCGGTTGGGTTCTCGTGGATCGACCGTGCCCCCGTCCAGGTGTCTGTCACCCTGAGGGTGTAGCCGACGTTGGTGGTGGCGGCTGCGAAGACCCACACCCGGTCGTTGAGGGCGCATCCGTCGAGGACTTTGACCAGGAGTTCCCAGTTGTCTTCGCCGAAGAACCAAAAGAGGCCCGAATCGCCGGTTCCACCCTCGACCGCGCGGCCCGTTCCGGTCTCATCGGTGTCGAGATGCCAGTCCACTTCGACGCGGAATCGCTCCTGTTGCAAGCACAGGCTACGGTCCGGCTCGCTCTGACAGCTCGGCCGCAGCCCGACGACCGTCCCGCCGTCCGGGCTGGCGACGTAGAGCTCGCCGTGGCCCGCCTCCAGAACCGGCACGGCGATTCCCTTGCGGTGCAGCCAGTCCACACCGTTCGTGCCTTGCTGGAAAACCTGAGGTGTATCGAGTGTTCCGCTCGCGGGATCGCGCGAGAAGATCCGAAGCACGCCGCTGTCATCGACGGCTGCGACGAAACGCCCATCTCGATCGACCGCCAGTTCCACGCGGGACGACCGGTCGAGGGGAGCCGGTCCCAACTCGGCGTTGTCGACTCTTTCGTGGCCAGAACCGGTCCACTCCAGGACGACGAGAGAGAGCTCGTCGGGAGCGGTCCGCTCGGTGGCATAGAGATGTTCTCCGTCGCTGGACCAGGCGAAGGCCTCGCTCTCTGTGATCTCCCGACCGATCCGGATCTCGCCACTCAGGGGGACGGGCATAAAGCTCTCCTCGTCGAGACGGAACGCCGAGCCGTGTCCGGGCCCTGAAATGCTCTGCGCGGCGACATAGACGCGTTGGCCGTCGGGAGAGACAACGGGGGGCTTGACGAAACCGAGGTCCGGACCCTCTTCGTTCCACCAATCGGGCAGACCCGTCACCGGGTCGAGAAACGCTACCCGCAGACCCTTGTCGTACTCGTGGCCCACGAAGAGCTTCTCATCCGGGCTTAACGCAAGGGTGATCTCCCCCAGTCTTTCCACCAGCTCGTACCCATCCTCACCCCGCTGGAACACGGCACCGGGTAGGAAGGAGGTCCCGGTGTAGACGAACTCGCCGTCACCCGTGGCCGCCACGGAATTCCATGCAGGACGAAAGGGACTCGTCACCAAGCTCGGGATAGCCAGTCCATCGGCACCACGTTCGACCGCGACGAGCTGTCTCTCGGAAAGTACCCACAGAGGTCCATCGTCTGACAGGAAGAGGTCTCGAGGGCCGGCGAGCTCGTCGCTGGGCAACGGGTCGGCGAAGTCTCGCGGTATTCCGTCGAGCGGCAGCGCAGCCAAAGGGTGCCCCATGAAGTTCGCCGCGTAGGCGGTCCCGCCACCTGGCGCCAATGCCACGCCGCGAGGGATGGAATCCGACTCGAAGTCGAATCGGCCGGCGGTAGCGATCGACTCCAGCTCGGCTCCGTCCAGGACGGTCTCGAACAGCTCCACGAACGCCTGAAAGTCATTGGTTTCGATGTAGGCCACCACCACGTCGCCAGTGGTCGGGTCGACTGCCCAGTCGGTTTCGAATCCATCGCCGACGAGGTCGGTCCCGCCCTCGAACACGATCGATCCGTCGTCTTCCACCCGTGCCACGACAATGTACTGCTGGGAGAACCCTTGCGGATCCTGCGTCGTGAGTCGCACATAGAATCGGTCCGAGCCAGTCACTGCCCACCGCGCCGCTCCTGCATTCGTGATGGGGTCTCCGTTGTACGTGTCGATCTCCTGTGCCGTCGAGAGAGCGCCGGTCTGTTCGTCGCGCAAGAACGAACGAATGGTGGCCCCCGCCTGAAGGACAGTGGAGCCGTCGGCGGACACCGCCAGCCCCGACGTGCGTCCCACATCCTGGTCGCCCAGGAGACTCAAGGTGCCCGTGAAGAAGTCCCGGTGGTACCGGTAGATCTTCGGCCCGCCGACGTAGACGTGCCGTCCATCTGGGCTGATGGTCAGAGCTCGCGGTACCGCGGAGTCTTCGGTGAACAGAATTCGCTGCGCCACCGCCAGCTTTCCGGTGGTTCGATCCCGGTGGAAGATCACCAGCGCAGCATCTTCGGCGATCCGTAGTGTGTAGAGGTGCTCCTCGTCGGGTGAGAACGAGAGATCAGGTCGGGGTGCGAACTCTTCCGAAGAGACGATCCCCAGGTCACCTGGTTCGTAGTCTGATTCCAGGTATTCCACCGCACCGGTCTCAGGATCTCGCTGCCAAACCTGTGTCTCGTCGCGGGTCGCACCGTAGACGAAGAGGCCGTCGGAGCTGATCGCGATGCGGGCCGGTGGTGCTGCGGGAAACTGCAAAACGTCGAAGACTTCGAAGTTCTGAGCCGGCGACGCCGTGGCCGTGAGACACAACAAGAGCAAGAGAACTGAGCAGAGCGGAAAGGCCGACCGGCCGAACGGGCGTCGTTTTGTTTTCATGGTTCGTGTTCGCTTGGGGTCGAGTTGGGGGTCGATGGACGATACGGAGTATGTCGAGGCACAGGTATTTCACGCCGACGTGAAAGTTCGACAAAGCCGGCAGGCGGTTCGCGCTCACCTGACCAAGGCGAAACGGCTCACCGGATTGGATCACTTCGTAGGAGTCGGACTCTGATAGAACATCGCCATGGCAGGCAACTCCTTCGGTCAGGCGCTGCGGATCACGACCGCAGGCGAGAGTCACGGCCCGGCCAACGTGGTGATCCTCGACGGCGTACCGCCAGGGCTGGAGCTGTCGGAGGACGATCTGCTGCCAGATCTGGCGCGTCGCCGTCCGGGTCAGTCGAAGATCGTCACACAACGACAGGAGCCCGATCGGCCTCGCATCCTCTCGGGGGTATTCGAGGGCAAGACGACGGGCACCTCGATCGCGATCCTGATCGAGAACGTCGATCAGCGTTCCCGCGACTATTCGGACATCGCCGAGAAATATCGACCGGGTCACGCGGACTTCACCTTCGATGCCAAGTACGGCTTTCGTGACTACCGCGGCGGTGGCCGATCGAGTGCCCGAGAGACCGGTGTGCGTGTCGCGGCCGGTGCGGTGGCGAAGAAGCTCCTGGCTGAGGAGGGCGTGCGAGTCCTCGGCTGGGTCTGCCAGGTGGGTGATCTGGTAGCGGAGATCGACGATCCGTCCGCCGTGACTTTGGAGCAGGTGGAGGCTACGCCGGTCCGGTGTCCGGATCGGGCGGTGGCGGAGCGGATGATCGAACGTATCGAGGCGGTGCGGGCGGAACGTGACTCTATCGGCGGCGTGGCCGAGATCGTCGCCAGCGGAGTACCGGCGGGTTGGGGCGAGCCGGTCTTCGACAAGCTGAAGGCCGATTTCGGCAAGGCTCTCTTCAGCTTGCCCGCGGTGTTGGGGGTGGAATACGGCGCAGGGTTCGGTGTCGCGACGGCGCGCGGGTCTGAGAACAACGATCCGTTCGTGCTCGACGACGGGAGCATCACCACCCGCGGCAATCGTCACGGGGGAATTCTCGGGGGCATCAGCACCGGGCTGCCGATCGTGCTGCGCTGCGCGGTCAAGCCCACGAGCTCCATTCCCCAGGCTCAACCCACCGTGACCCGGACCGGTGAGGAGACGACAATCTCCACCAAAGGGCGCCACGATCCGTGTCTGTTGCCGCGCTTCGTGCCTATGGCCGAGGCGATGGTCGCCATCGTTCTCGCCGATCACATGTTGCGGCAGCGAGCGACTCGGGGAGGCCCGAGATGAAGCACTTCGCCGACGAAGTGATCCGCCGTGTCCGGGATCTGGGACACCCGCTCTGCGCGGGACTCGATCCCCATGATCACCTCCTTCCTGATCTCTTCTCGCCGAAATCGCGCACTCTGGCCGACCGTGCTTCCGCCATCGAGTCCATGTTGTTGGCTTTCGTCGAGCGGCTTGCGGGCAAGGTGGCTGTGGTGAAGCCCCAGATCGGGTTTTTCGAGCCCCTCGGCTGGCGCGGGATCCGAGTATTGGAACATGTGGTGGCCAGGTGCCGTGAGCTCGAGCTCCTGGTCTTGCTGGACGCCAAGCGCGGCGACATCGGCTCGACGGCCGAGGGGTACGCCAGCGCCTACCTCGACGAGTCGTCACCGGTGGCAGCCGATGCCATCACCCTCAATCCCTATCTCGGACTCGACAGCTTGCAGCCGTTCCTTCAGCGCGCGGCAAGAGGAGCGGGGCTCTTCGTGCTGGTGCGGACCTCCAATCCGGGTGGCAGCGACTTCCAAGATGTGCGCGTCGTGAAGCTGCAGGAGGACTCACAGCAGACTCCGGCCGAGCCTCTGCATCATCGCGTGGCTCACAGGCTCCGCGAGGTCGCTGATGAATCCGAGGGTGCCGAAGGTTGGTCGAACGTCGGCGTCGTGGTCGGCGCAACCCGCCCGGACGAGGCGGAGGAGGTCCGTGGGATCTTGCCGACGTCGCTCTTTCTCGTCCCCGGCTACGGTACCCAGGGCGGCAGCGCCGTGGGTGCGGTTCATGGCTTCGTCCCCGGTCCGTCGGGTCTCGAAGGCGGACTCGTCAACTCATCGCGTGGCTTGTTGTTCCCACCGAGAGCTGCGACGTCGGATCGCAAGACATGGGAACGGGCCGTCGACGACGC